>CAWGEQ010000029.1:0-33595 GCA_963821645.1 uncultured delta proteobacterium
CTGGAGACCTCCGAAGACCGATTGACAAAAGGAAAGGCGTTAATCGGCTCCTTCTTAGATAATGAAATCAGAAAACATAAGATGGAGCCGAAAGGCCGGGACCGGGTCCTGGCCGCCATTCAAACAACCCTGAAGCCGGAGGAGGCCTTTGAGGACGCCGACCTGGTGATCGAAGCGGTCTTTGAAGATATCCGGGCAAAAAGGGAGATCTTCCAAGAGGCCGATTGTCGATGCCCCTCCCGGACGATCCTGGCGAGCAATACCTCAACCCTTTCCATCTCGGAGCTGGCCGCCGGGACTCAAAGGCCGGACCGCTGTCTCGGGACCCATTTCTTGATTCCGGCAGCCCTGACCCCCCTGGTGGAAGTCATCCGGGGACTTGACACATCGGACAGCGTCCACCAGGCGGTGATCGCCTTTCTCGAAAAATGCGGGAAAGAAACGGTGACCGTGGCCGACTCCCCGGGATTTGTCATCAACCGGATCTATCTTCCCATGGTCAATGAGGCCTTTTTCGCCCTGGAAACTTCTTTGGCCGATGCCCAGGATATAGACCGCTGCTGCAAAAAGGGCCTGGGATTCCCATTAGGTCCCTTGGCCGCTGCCGATTCCTTCGGTCTGGACATCCTGCTCGACTGCCTGAATACGCTTCACCGAGAATTAGGGGACAAATACCGGCCCGCACCCCTGCTGGTCAAACTGGTCAAGGCCGGACGGCTTGGGCGCAAAACCGGGCAAGGGGTATATGACTATAGAAAGTAATCGGCCGGAAAGTATTCGGTAAAGGAATAAAGGCCGGATCCAATGTTTAGGCCCTAAGGGGCCGCCAGATGCCCTGGTCCAGCCAAAGTCGAGAGAAGGGCTCTCCCACGGGAACCCCCTTTTCTTTCAACCCTTCGGAAACGATTTCAATTTCCTTTCCGTATTCAGGGTCCCAGGGTTCCACGATAACGGCACCTTTATCCATTTTCATCAGGATAGGCAGGAGCGCCTCCCCCCAGGATCTTGACCGAAGGGCCTTATTGAGGCTTTCCAGCGTACCATACCGTAACAATTCATGAAGGGTGATCAGGGTGGGAGGACTGAGGGGGATCTCCCCCCTCATATTCCCCCGAAGGCCCTTTCCCGGGCTGATCCAAAGCCCATGAACGGATTCCTGAGCATCGGGGACACAGGCCTGACCTTCCGGCATGAGGGCCATAAAAAAACGGGTGTCAAAACGCCTGGGCATGGCCTCGGGGGTAATCCAGTGGGACCAGGGGAAAAGATTAGAAAAGGAAAGCCTCAAGCCTTCGTGGGAAACCATTTTCCCAAACCATCCTGCCTTTAGGTTTTCGGTGGAACGGATGTCACAGACCCTTTTCAGGGTTTCACTAAAATCGCCCTCTTTCCCTGCTAATAAAACACCGGCCTCTTCAAAGGTCTCCCGTATGGCCGCTACTCCGTAGGCGATGAGATCTTTGGTATTCAGCCCCGGTCCAAAATGCTTCAGGAGATCCTCGTGAGGTAAATCGATGTGAGGCTGCCAGAATTCGTTGTTCCATTCGTCCGCGTCCAAAGCTCCCCCGGGAAAGACATAACTTCCCGGGAAAAAACCCATCCCCGTGCTCCGCTTGAGCAGGTAAACCTGGAGTTCTCTTTTATGCTCCCGGACCAGAATAACGGTAGAAGCCGGTCGTATCTCCTTAGGTGTTTTCTTTTGGGCGTCCATGATCATTGATAACCATACATCAAGTCTCCTTCCAAACGGGGGCCCTTTTTTCAATGGAGGCGGTAAAGCCCTCCACGGCGTCCGGCCAGAGGGCCTGGGAGGCCATCAACTCTTTGGCGTAATGATAGGCCTGGCGTTCGGGCATTTCGATCTGTTGGTAAAAATGCTGTTTGGAAATTCCCAGGACCTTAAGGCTGTATTGGGCGATTTCCCTGGCCAGATTCCAGGTCTCTTCCTCCAACTTTTCATCGGGGACGACCCGGTTGACCAATCCCCACTCCAGGGCCTTCTGGGCGCTGATAAAGTTGCCGGTGAAAAGCATCTCCAGGGTCCGTTTCTGGCCGATGGCCCGACTGACGGCCACGGTGGGGGTGGAGCAATTGTAGCCGATCTTGATACCGGTCATGGCGAACCGGGCCTCTTTCTCGGCCGCCACCACCAGGTCACAGCCGGCCACCAGGTGACACCCTCCGGCCATGGCGAGGCCATGGACCTGGGCGATGATCGGCTGGGGTATGGCCTGCATCAGGGCATACATGTCGATGCAGGTCTGAAAAAGATCGCGCACAGCGGTGATCGGTTGGTTGAGAACTTCCAGCCGGTCATGACCGGAACAAAAGATCGGGCCGTTGGCCTTGATGATGATGACCCGAACCTTTTTATCATCGGCGGCCTTACGGAAACAATCCATCATTTCCATCTCGGCCTCTTTGCCCAGGGCATTTCTTTTATTAGGACGATTCAGGGTGAGGACACCGATCCGTTCCTTTTCTTCATAGAGAATGTGTTGATAGGACATAAGTGATCTCCTTGTGTGATTGCTCAAAGTTGCACGTGGGTTTCCTTCTTCCATTCCTTATCCCTGAGTAAGCCTTCTCAAGGCCTTGCCGGCCGGGGAGCGTGGAATTTCATCGATGAATTCCACGGCCACGGGCACCTTATATGGGGCCATCCTGGCCTGGCAGAAATCTCGGATCTCTTCAACCGTGGCTGATTCATTCTCCTTGAGCTGGATAAAGGCCTTGGGGGCCTCTCCTTTGATCTCGTCGGGGATACCGACGACAACCAGGTCTTTGATCTTGGGATGAGCCAGCATCATGTCCTCCACCTCCGAGGGAAAGACCTTTTCTCCGCCCACATTGATCATGTCTTTTTTGCGGTCCACAATATAGGCATAACCGTCTTCATCCAGATGGGCAATGTCGCCGGAATGAAACCAGCCCTCGGTATCAAAGACCTCTTGTGTCGCCTCGGGTTGGTTCAGGTAGCCCTTGGTCACGCAGGTACCCCGGACGCACAATTCTCCTTGTTGACCGGGCGTCAAAGGCCTGCCTTCCGGATCGACCACCTTGATTTGGGCGTCATCCAGTCCTTTTCCACAGGAGCCGATGCGCGTCTCGGTATAAGGGGCGGTGGTCCCGACACAAGAAACTTCGGTCAGGCCCCAGGCTTCGGCATAGCGCCATTTGAGCCGTTCTTCAACCTGGCGGATCAGATTCTCCGGCATCTTGGTGGCCGCCGAAAGACAAAAGACTACCGAGGAGAGATCCCGCTGGCCGAGGTCCGGTTGTTTCAGCAAAAGATTATACATGGGAGGGACCCCCTGGAATATGGTCGGCTTAAATCGTTCGACGGCCTCCAAGGTTTTATCCGGATAAAAGCGCTCCACGGTGATCACCGTTCCTCCCTGAGAGAGCATCCCCAAGGTGCCGTTGACCAGTCCCCAGCAATGGAAAATAGGAGTGACCACCATGATGGTGTCTTCGGGTTTAAAGTGAACCTTTCCGAATTGTCGGGCATTATGCCAGACATTGAGCTGGGTGGCCATGACCCCTTTAGGGCGGCCGGTAGTACCCGAGGTATACATGAGATGGCACAGGTCGCTCCCTTTGGTTTCCGGGGTATCCAAAATGCCATTTCCTTCGGCAAGCCAAGATTCAAAAACGGGATAATCCTTCCCCTCCTGATTTCTAAGAGAAATGATCACGGTCAGCGAGGGAACCTCAGACCGGAGGGATTCGATCATCGGAAGCCTTTGGGCATCGGTCAGAAGGGCCCGGGACCGGCAGTCTTTCAGGATATAGGCTATTTCCTGTTCCCGGAGCATGGCATTGACCACATTGACCGTCACCCCGGCCCGAACCGCCCCCAAATAGGCAATGATCAGCTCCGGGAGGCTGGGCAGAAAGAGTGACAGGACCTCTCCCCTTTTCAATCCCAAGTCTAATAATCCTTCGGCGGCTCGGTTGATCAAGCCATCCAACTCCGCATAGGAGATGAGACGATCTTTAAAAATAATGGCCGTTTTACCCGGGGATTCCTGGACAGGACGCTTGATGAGATTGGAAACGTTCATTTGTAAAACCCCTCCAAAACAATTTCAGAAAAATTGATTTGAGACTGGTTTAAAACCGTTCGACCTTCAAAGGCCGGAGGTCGATCAATGGCTGATCGAATCGTTTTGATTTTCTTCGTCTAATTGGTTATCATTTTAGCAAGCACTTGTCAAATAACGGACCTTGGGTCTTTTATTAACAGACTTAAATAGTCTTGACAGGTAACCACCCCCATCACGATCCCCCCATCAAGGAGGAGGAAGTTAATTTTGGCAAAAATGACGGCGTTCAAAAATAAAGTCTTTTCCTTAAGAAATACATGGTTAACCCTATTTATAAATTATTTTTAAAAGAATAGAATAAAAAGATTAAGAAAATAATCAGCGTTTTTTGACAACGAAAGGAATCCTCCTATGGGCAGGATAATACCGGTAACGGGAACTACGACTGAGGAGAAGCCAGTCACCAGGAAAAAACTGATGGAAGACCTTAAGACCGTTGTGGTTGATGCGGAAGAACTGCTGGAGAAGGCCACTGCCGACCAGGCCAGGGAATGGATCACCAGGGTGCGGGCTAAGGCGGAGAGATCGCTCAAAACCGCCAATGATTGGCTCGCCGAGGAGGAAGGGGCGATAAACGCCAAGACCAGGGCGGTCGCTCAGGCGGCCAAGGACACCTTGCGGACCGATACCTGGAAGGTCCTGGGAATCGCTGCTGCGGCCGGTATCATCGTCGGTATCTTGACTATACGGTTTAGTCTGGTCAAGGAAAATTTTGATGACCGTTAGCCCTTTGGCCGGAAAGCCGGCCGACCCATCGATGCTGGTTGACGTGCCAAGACTGATCACGGCCTATTATACCGAGACGCCGGATCCTTCGCTGCCGGAGCAACGGGTGGCCTTCGGCACCTCCGGGCACCGAGGTTCGGCTCTCGAAAAGGCCTTTAATGAACGGCATATCCTGGCTATCAGTCAAGCCATTTGCCTCTATCGCCGGCAACAGCAGATTACCGGCCCGCTGTTCCTGGGGATGGATACCCATGCCCTCTCCGTGCCGGCCTTTACGAGTGCCTTGGAAGTGTTGGCGGCCGACGGGGTGGAGGTCATGATTTCCGAAGGAGATGAATATACACCGACCCCGGTCATTTCCCGGGCGATTCTTCATTACAACCGCGGGCGGAAGACCGGACTGGCCGACGGCATCGTGGTTACCCCTTCGCATAATCCTCCTCATGACGGTGGTTTCAAATACAACCCCCCGAACGGCGGTCCGGCGGAGGGGTTCATCACCGACTGGATCGAGGCCAAGGCCAACGAATTTCTTGAAAATGGTCTGGGGGGGGTAAAGAGGATTCCTTTCGAGAAGGCCCTTCGGGCCTCTACGACCCACCGTCACGATTACCTTAACGCCTACGTTAACGACCTCGGCAATGTGATCGACTTGGACGTTATTCGCCGGGCGAAGATCAGCCTGGGGGTGGATCCGCTCGGCGGCGCCGGGGTCCACTACTGGGGGCCGATTGCCGAGCGTTACGGGCTGAACCTGACCGTGGTCAACGAGGTCGTGGATCCGACCTTTCGTTTTATGACCGTCGATTGGGACGGTCAGATCCGCATGGATCCTTCCTCACCCTATGCCATGCAAAGATTGATCGGTTTGAAGGATCGCTTCGAGATCGCCTTCGCCTGTGATACCGACCATGACCGACACGGCATCGTCACCAGAAACGCGGGATTGATGCCGCCCAACCATTACCTGGCGGTAGCCATCTCTTACCTTTTCCAACACCGACCGAGGTGGCGGCCGGAAGCGATGGTGGGGAAGACCGTGGTGAGCAGTCAGATGATCGATCGCCTTACCGCCAAGCTGGGCCGGAAGCTCTATGAAGTGCCGGTGGGTTTCAAATGGTTTGTAGCCGGTCTGCTCGACGGTTCGCTTGGCTTCGGCGGGGAAGAGAGCGCAGGTGCGTCGTTTGTCCGCCTGGACGGCAGCGTCTGGACGACGGACAAGGACGGGATCGTCCCGGCCTTGCTGGCCGCGGAGATCACGGCCCGGATGGGCCGCGACCCAGGCGAAATCTACCACGAACTCACCAGTGAATTCGGTGAGCCGGTTTACGACCGTGTTGAAGCCCCGGCCACCCCGGAGCAAAAAGAAAAGCTAAAAAAACTATCATCCGGCCAGGTCCGACTCACGGACCTGGCCGGCGAAAAAATTCAGACCATCCTTACCCAGGCACCGGGCAACGGGGCATCCATCGGCGGGCTGAAAGTAATAGCGGCAAGCGGATGGTTCGCGGCCCGTCCATCAGGGACCGAAGATATTTACAAGATCTATGCGGAGAGTTTCCTCGGGGCGGATCATCTGGCCCGCATTCTTGAGGAAGCACAAACCATCGTCAACGATGCCCTGGCGGCCTCTCCTTAAAGGAGCCGGGATTTTGCCCAAGAGCCATTCAAAGGAGAAATCATGACCGAACAAACACGGGTCAGTAACCCGATCTACCGTCTTCTGCCTGCGGAAATCGACGGATTCGATTCCCTGGCTGAGTTGGCGCTGGATATGCACTGGTATTGGAATCATTCCGCCGATGAACTCTGGAAGCAGCTTGACCCCGTTTTATGGGAGATCACCTATAACCCCTGGGTCGTCCTGCAAACGATCTCTCAGGACCGACTCAATGGGGCCTTAGCCGACGCCGTTTTCCGCAAAAAGGTGGATGATCTCTTGCAGGCCAGACGTCAGGAAACCGAATCTCCCGCCTGGTTTCAACAAAATCATCCGCAGGCGCCGCTGACTTGCGTCGCTTATTTCAGTATGGAGTTCATGCTCAGTGAAGCCCTTCCCATCTATTCGGGCGGGCTGGGCAATGTGGCCGGCGATCAACTCAAGACTGCCAGTGATCTGGGCGTGCCGGTGGTCGGCCTGGGGCTGCTCTACCAGCAAGGCTATTTTCATCAGGTCATAGATAAAAACGGGGCCCAGCAGGCCCTTTTTCCATACAACGACCCCGGTCAATTACCGATCACGCCTTTGCGGGAACCGAACGGAGAATGGTTGCGGCTGGAGGTCAGGTTACCCGGTTACTCGGTCTGGCTGCGGGCCTGGCAGGTCCAGGTCGGCAGGGTGAAGCTGTATCTGCTGGACAGCAATGACGCGGCCAACTTCCCGGCCCGTCGGGGGATTACCAGCGAGCTGTACGGAGGCGATCCGGAGTTACGTATCAATCAAGAACTGGTCCTCGGGATCGGCGGATGGCGGCTGCTGAACGCCCTCGGCCTTAAACCCGAGGTCTGCCATCTGAATGAAGGCCATGCGGCCTTCGCCGTCCTGGAACGGGCCAGAACCTTTATGGAAGAGACCGGGCAACCCTTCGAGGTCGCCCTGGCCGTCACCCGGGCCGGCAACCTATTTACCACCCACACGCCGGTAGAGGTTGGCTTTGATCATTTCGCTCCTGTTCTCATCGAACAATATCTCGGTTGGTATGCTCAGAACCAGCTCGGTATCTCTATCGACGATTTGCTGGCCCTGGGACGCCTGAATCCGCGCGACGCTTCCGAGCCTTTTAAAATGGCCAACCTGGCTGTACGGGGGAGCGGGGCGGTCAACGGAGTTAGCCGCTTGCACGGGCAGGTGAGCCGACGTCTCTTTCAGCCCCTCTTTCCGCACTGGCCGGAGGACGAAGTGCCGGTCGGACATGTGACCAACGGGGTCCATATGTCCAGTTGGGATTCGGAAGAAACCGACACCCTGTGGACCGGAACCTGCGGAAAAGACCGCTGGCTGGGGACCCTGGAAAATCTGGAAGAGGACATTCGCGGTCTTTCCGATTCCAGGCTCTGGGAGTGCCGCGCTTCCGCTCGTCAGTCCCTCATTGAATATGTACGCCAACGGTTCTCCCGACAATTAGAAGCCGCCGGGGCATCTTTCGAGGAATGTGAGGAGGCCAATCATATTTTTGATGGTGACGTATTGACCATGGGCTTTGCCCGCCGCTTTACCCCCTACAAGAGACCCAATCTGCTCCTGCACGACCCGGGGAGACTCCTTCGTATCCTCAGCGATCCCCGGCACCCCGTGCAACTCATCGTTGCCGGTAAGGCCCATCCTGCGGACCAGGCCGGGCAGGACCTGATTCAGGGATGGACGCACTTCGTCCGGCGGGCCGAAGCGCGCAAAAAGGTCATCTTTCTGAGTGACTATGACATGCTTCTGACCGGGCAACTGGTGCAGGGGGTGGATGTCTGGATCAACACCCCCAGGCGACCCTGGGAGGCCTGCGGAACAAGCGGCATGAAGGTGCTCGTCAATGGAGGCCTCAATCTTTCGGAGCTGGACGGCTGGTGGGCGGAGGCTTACACGCCGGAAGTGGGCTGGGCCCTGGGGGACTGCCAGGAACATGGTGATGACCCGGCCTGGGATGCCGCCGAGGCCGGGGCCCTCTACGATTTACTCGAACAGGAAGTCATCCCCCAGTTTTATACCCGAGACGAAAACGGCATCCCTACCGCTTGGGTGGCGCGGATGCGGGAGAGCATGGCCCGGTTGACACCGCGGTTCTCGGCCAACCGCACGGTGCGTGAATACACCGAGCAACACTACCTTCCGGCGGCCGCAGCTTACCTCGAGCGCGCCGCCGATAAAGGCGCCGTGGGCCGACAAGTGGTCGATTGGCAGCATACCCTGGAACAAAAATGGGCCTCCCTGCGCTTCGGTGAAGTCAAGGTGGAAACCGGCGAGGAACAGCACGTCTTTAATGTTCAAATTTATCTCGACGACCTCGACCCGACGGCCGTGCAAGTCGAGCTTTATGCCGATGGCATCAATGGGGACGCTCCGCTGCGGCAGGAGATGAAACGGCTGCGGTCATTGACCGGAGCCCAGGGCGGCCACGTTTACAGCGCGGCAGTGCCCGCGACCCGCCCGGCAACGGACTATACGGTGCGAATGATACCGCACTTATCCGGCATTGCCGTTCCTTTGGAAGCGAATCATATCCTGTGGCAGCGGTGATTGAAATTCCGGCTTTAGCCAAATCGCGGTGGTGTCATTAGGCCAACGGCCACCTACAAATCCTAAAAGGAGTCTGAAATGAAAATTTTTGCCACAATTGGAGCATTGGTTCTGATCGTCGTCATTGGTGGATCAATATTCACTTACTCCGGCTTTTATAATGTTGCCGCGACCATCCCTCATAGCGCGTTTACGGAGTGGTTGCTGAGCACTATCAGTGACCGATCCGTCCAACATCAGGCTAAAGGCATTTCCCCTCCCTCGACCTTGAATGATCCGAAAATCATCAAGGCGGGATTCGTCAAATACCAAAATGATTGTGTCTGGTGTCATGGCACGCCGCTCAGTTATCCCGGTAAAATTGGTAAGGGGCTGAACCCCGGCCCGCCAAAACTCTGGGAATCGGCTAAAGAACTGTCAGCCCGGGAGCTGTTCTGGGTCATCCAAAACGGGATTAAGATGACCGGAATGCCTTACTGGTCGCATGAATATAAGGAGAAGGATGCCTGGTCCGTTGTGGCCTTTTTGAAGCAACTCCCCGCTATTTCAGCACAACAGTACCGAAAAAAGATAACAGCGGTTAGACAATCAGAGAAGGGCTCTCGGCGCTAATGACCCGGACTTGACCCCCCGAAGGTTTTCAGAGGCCGCGGATTCGTCGCTGGAGTGAACTTGGCTTATGGATTATTTTCGGTCATGAAAATGGCCTGCGAATAGGATTATGAAAGGGAAACTATGCCCTCCAATGGAATAAAAGAACTCCTGGAAAATTTGAAAATCAAATTTCGTTCTCTCTTCAGCCCTCAGGATCCCCAAAAAAAGAAGGATGCCTTGCCCCCTAAGGCCCATTTCAGCATCTGGTATTTCCTGATCGTCTTTCTGTTATTTACTTTGATGCAACAATATTTTCTTTCCAGAAAGGTGGAGACGATTCCCTACAGCCAGTTCAAACAAGTCTTAGCCGATGGCAAGGTGGTTAAACTGACCATCGGTCCGGAAAATATCAGCGGAACGCTGAAAGGGAAAGAAAAAAAGCCGGACCAGGAGTTCACCACGATTCGGGTGAATGATCCCGACCTGGTGAAAGATCTGGATGCCCGCAAGGTCAGTTACTCCGGATACGTGGAGAGTAAATTTCTGAGCGGTATTCTCTCCTGGGTCCTGCCCATCGGTATTTTTTTCCTGATCTGGCGGTTCGCCATGAAAAAGATGGGGCCGGGGATGGGGGTCATGTCTTTCAGCAAGAGCAAAGCCAAACTTTTTGCCCAGAATGAGACCAAGGTCACCTTTGCCGATGTGGCCGGAATCGATGAGGCCAAAGAAGAACTTCAGGAAGTCGTGGAGTTTTTGAGCACTCCGGATAAATTTCAGAAGCTGGGGGGGAGGATTCCCAAAGGGGTACTTTTGGTCGGCCCGCCGGGGACCGGCAAAACCCTTCTGGCCAGGGCAGTGGCCGGCGAGGCCAAAGTGCCTTTCTTCAGCATCAGCGGGTCCGAGTTTGTGGAGATGTTCGTCGGCGTCGGAGCCGCCCGCGTTCGCGATCTTTTCTCTCAGGCCACTTCCCAGGCCCCCTGCATCATCTTTATCGATGAACTGGACGCTTTAGGAAAGGCCCGGGGAATCAATGTCATGGGTGGCCATGACGAACAAGAGCAAACGCTCAACCAGCTTCTGGTGGAGATGGACGGATTCGAAACGAATAAGGGGGTCATCATCATGGCCGCCACCAACCGGCCGGAAATCCTGGACCCGGCCTTGTTGCGTCCGGGGCGGTTTGATCGCCAGGTCCTGGTAGACCGTCCAGATATCAACGGCCGGGAAGCCATCCTGAAAATCCATTCCAAGAATGTCCTTTTAAACCCCGATGTGGACCTCCGCAAGGTCGCCGGCCGCACCTCGGGGTTTGTGGGAGCCGACCTGGCCAACCTGATCAATGAGGCCGCCCTGTTGGCCGCCCGAAAAAACAAAGAAACGGTCGGGTTGGAGGATCTCGACGAGGCCATCGACCGGGTCGTTGGGGGGCTGCAGAAAAAGAGCCGGGTGATGAATCCCCAGGAGAAAGAAATCGTGGCCTTTCATGAATCCGGACATGCCATTGTGGCTGAATCGGTAGAGCATGCCGACCCGGTGCATAAAATCTCTATCATTCCCCGGGGGATTGCCGCCCTCGGATATACCCAACAACAACCTACGGAGGACCGCTATTTAATGACCCGTCCGGAGCTGTTGGACCGACTGGCCGTTCTATTAGGCGGCCGGGTGGCGGAGGAGCTGGTTTTCAAAGAAATATCCACCGGGGCACAAAACGACTTGCAGCGGGCCACCGACATCGCCCGGTCCATGGTCGCCGAATATGGCATGAGCGATCGGTTGGGACTGGTGACCTATGAGCGGCCTCGCCAGCCCATGTTCCTCCCGGAAGGTTTTGCCCCCAGTAAAACCTACAGTGAAGAAAAAGCCGGCCAGATTGATGAAGAGATCTCCCGGATGATCGAAGAAGCCCATCAAAGGGTACGGGAAATCCTTTCGAAACGGCGGAAGGTTCTTGACGATTTGGCCCATCTCCTCTCACAGCAGGAAATCGTCCAGGGGGAGGAGCTCAGAAAGATGTTGTCCGAGCCCGCAGCGGAAAGAGAGGCTGACGCCGACGACGCAGCCATCGTGAAAGTCGCGCCTTTCTGAAATTACTCGGCCATCTTTCTCAAAAAAAAATCAGCCCTATGGGTATCTCTGCTTGACAATATAGACCTTCTTGTAGCCGTGATTCTGAAAATAAATTAACGATTTTTTATTGGTGCAATTTCTTTATCCCATGATGAACAAACAACAGGTAACCTGGTTACTAGGTCGGCTTTTCAACTTCCTGCGGAGGGTACTGCGCGGTTTCAGGCGCAATCAGGGCCTGCTCTTATCCGGCGCCCTTGCCTATTACACCCTCTTGTCGGTCTTGCCAATGTCAATCCTCATTCTTATTGCGCTGTCGCATGTCATAGGAGAGGAACAATTGTTCCATATCCTGACGATCTATATAGGAATGGTGATACCGGGTTACGGAGCAATTTTTGGTGAGCAGGTGCAGGTATTTCTTCAGCACCGTCAAGCCTTCGGGATTATCGGATTCCTGGCCATGTTGTTTTTCAGCTCCATGGCCTTTACCGTGCTCGAAAACGCCATGTCGGTTATCTTTATGCACCGCGTCAAAATTCAGCGCCGCCACTTTCTGACCTCGGCCGTTATTCCCTATGTGTATATCCTTTCCATCGGTCTGGGTCTTGTTCTGGTATCATTTATAACGGAAACTTTGGAGGTACTTGAAAAGACGCAACTCCTCATTTTCGGATGGAGTTTGAGTCTTAAAGTCACTATCAAGGTAGCGCTCTATATACTGGGGGTAATCAGTGAGGTGCTTCTGCTCACTTCCATATATCTGATTATGCCCGTGGGGCGAATCGCCTTTCGTCATGCCTTGACCGGTGGGATAGCCTCGACCATGTTGTGGGAGATCACCCGCCGTGTTCTGGTCTGGTATTACTCGACACTGTCGATAGTCAATTTAATTTATGGTTCCTTCGCGACAGCCGTGGTAGCCCTGCTCATTACCGAGGCCATAGCCTTAATTCTTCTATTAGGTGCTCAGATTATTGCCGAACTCGAGCACAATACTGATGAATTGACCGGGGAAAGACTATCAGGGTTTAAAACATGATTCTCTTGGCAGGCATATTCTTTGCCACGACAAGAGGGCTTGATGGCGTCCGGAAGGTCAAGAGGAAGAAATAGAAATTTAATTTCATAAAGAAAATTGCTTTTAAAGACCCAGATAGGTCTTTCGGATGATTTCATTTTGAAGGAGTTGATCGCCCGAACCTTGGGCGATGATCTTTCCTGAGGATAAGACGTAATTTCGTTTGGTCATTTTAAAGACCGAACTGACTTCCTGTTCAACCAATAGAATGGTTATTCCCAGACGGTTGATTTGAAGTATTTTCTCGAAGACCTCGGCACGCATCTTGGGGGCCAGACCCGTGGAAGGCTCGTCGATACACAGGAGTTTTGGTTCCGACATAAAGGACCGACCGATAGCCAGCATCTGCTGTTCCCCGCCGGAAAGGGTCCCGGAGATTTGAAGAGACCTTTCTTTGAGCACCGGAAACAGATCATAAACCCTTTCCAAGGTTTCCTGGTTTTTTTTCTTGTCTTTTTGCAAATAGGCCCCGGCCATCAAGTTTTCCAGAACGGTCATTTCCCGGAACGGTCGTCTTCTTTCCGGACAAAGGATAAGCCCCCGCTTAACGATTTCATGGGCCGGTACCTGATCGATCCGCTGGCCATCGAAGGTCACCGTTCCTTCCAAGTTTATCTCCCCGGCTGTTGACCTTCTTTTGATCTCTCTTTCCCAGGCCACCAGGCCGGTAATGGCCCTGAGGGTGGTGGATTTTCCAGCCCCGTTGGGTCCCACCAGGCTGACCAGTTCCCCGGTATCCACACCCATACTCAGGTCATTGATGAGGACGGCCTTTTCATAACGAACGTTTAAATGGTCGATTTCTAAAAGCACGGTTACACCCCTCCTCCTTGACCAAGATAGGCCTCAATGACTTGAGGGTTGTTGACGACTTCCTCGGGAGTCCCGGCAGCCAGAAGGGTCCCGAAATTAAGGACGATGATGTGGTCGACGATCTTCATTAATTGCTGCAATTTGTGTTCGACAATGATCATGGCCGGTCCTTCGCTGTGCAGCCGGCCGAAACGGCCGCCCTTGTGAAGCCTCTTGATGGATTTGGCCATCAGATCGGTTTCGGCCGGGCTAAGCCCGCCGAAAGGCTCATCCAAAAGGAGCAATTCCGGGTCCGTGGCCACGGCCCGGGCCACTTCCAGCCGCTTCAGGTCCCCCTGGGACAAGGTAGAGGCCTTTTCCAGAGCCATGTCCGAAATGCCGGCAAATTCCAGGGCATCCATGGCCTTGGCCTCCACTTTTTTCACCCACTCTCCCCGTTCCATCGACCGGGGAGAGAGACAGGAGACCATGACATTGGCGATGATGGGCAGTCGGCGGAAAGGCCTCATATTCTGAAAGGTGCAGGCCACGCCCAGGTTGACGATGTCCCAGATTTTGAGGCCCACCAGTTCCTTACCCTTAAAACGGACACTCCCTTTGTCCGGCTTCAAAATCCCGGTAAGCAGGCGCAGCAAAGTGCTCTTGCCGGCCCCATTGGGTCCGATGAGGCCGATGATCTCCTTTTGCTCCATACGAATCCGAACATCGTCAACGGCCAACAGACCCCCGAAACTCTTGGTCAACGATTCGACTTCCAGAAATGGTACGGCCATATCAGGCCTCCTCACCTTCTTCTCTTAATTCCCGCCGGGAGACCTTGCCCACATCGGTTTTGGGCAGCTCTCCACGGAATTCGACGATCTTGGGCACCTTATAGTGGGCCAGCTTCTGGCTGCAAAATTCTATGATTTCCTCTTCCGATACCTTTCCCCGGGCTTCGCCTTCCAGAACCACATAGGCCTTGATCAAGTTACCCACCTTAGGGTCCGGCACCCCGATCACACCGGCGGCCTTAATCTGGGGATGCTGATAGAGCACTTCCTCCACGTGCCGGGCGAAGACCGAATATCCCTTGTATTTGATCAGGTCCCGCTTGCGGTCGAAGAAGTGGAAATACCCTTCTTCATCCATACTGACCAGGTCCCCGGTGCGCAGCCACACCCGACCGTCAATTTCCATCATAGACTCCCGGTTACTGTCCGGCCTTTTCCAATAACCCTGCATGATGTTCGGCCCGGACAAAATTAATTCACCTACTTCCCCTACGGGAAGAAATTCGGTCCCTTCGTGTTCAATGATAGCCGCGTCGATATTCGGCAGGGGCACCCCGAAGGAACCTCTTTTAGGCCGGTGGATGGGTGTACTGTGCGTGACGGCCGTGGTTTCGGTCATGCCGTAACCTTCAAAGATCTTGGATCCGGTCCGTTTTTCCCAGGCCTCGACCGTCGATTCGTGCAAGGTATCGGCCCCGCAGGCGATCAGTTTTAGCCGCTTCCAATTGACCCGGTCGGTTTTTTCATATTCCTTGAGATATTCAAAAAGGGTGGGGACGCCGTAGAAACCGGAGGCCTGATAGCGCTCCATGGCGGAAAGAATTTCCTCAATGTCCGGGGTGGTAAATAAGACCAGCGTCGACCCCTGGGCCAAGCCCCCGATCATGACCACGACCTGGCCATAAATATGAAAAAAGGGTAAGAAGGCCATGATGGTTTCTTTCCCGTCTTCAAAGATGGGCCAGAAGGACAGGGCCTGCCTTTGCAGGGAAACGAGATTGCGATGGGTCAACATGGCTGCCTTGGGAAGACCGGTAGTTCCCCCGGTATAGGGCAGGGCCGCTAGGTCTGTCCGGGGGTCGATAGACACCTGTGGGGGATTAGGCGGATATTTTTTAAGGAGGTCCTGGAAGGAGGTGACCCCCGCCTTTTTGATCGATTCAATGGTCGGGGGCTTTTTGCCGCCGTAGGCCTTGGCTTGGGCGCTTTTGCCGAACAATTTTTTTAAGGCCGGCAGATATTCTTCGATGCTGGTTAAGATCACCCGCTCCGGTTGGACGCCGGCCTTTTCCAGGTTGTCATAGAGAATATCCTGGCAGATGACGGTCTTGGCCTCGCTGTCCTTGAGTTGGTGCGTGACTTCAATACTGGTATAGACCGGACTGATGGGCGTAACCTTGGCCCCGATCTTAAGGGCGGCGAAATAGGAGATGATGTATTGAGGACTGTTTAAGAGATACAACGCCACGGTATCTCCTTTTTTTACCCCTAAATCGGCCAGAGCGGTGGCCAGACGGTAGACCAGATCTTTGAGTTCCCGGTAAGAGATCTTTTTGCCGTAAAAGATCACGGCGGTCTTGTTTCCCCATTTTTCCACCACCTGGTCGAAAAGCTCTGGGACGGATATATCGGGGATATCGATTTCCGTCGGCACCCCTTCCGTGTAATATTTAAGCCAGGGCTTGGACAAATAAATTTCTTTTGGGTTCATAAGGCGTTCCTTTTTTATTCGAAAATAAGGGGGCCAGGATTCGAAGGTTCAAGGGTTTTAACTTCCGGGCCTTTCACTTGACTCCTCGTATCCTTGACCCCTTGAATCCTTCATTTCCTAATCCAAGCCCGCCGTGCAAACCCGGCAGGTCTTGCGGGTGGCCGCATTTCTGATTTTGCACCGGGGGCAGACCTTTTCAATCTTATCTCTCACCCAGGGGATCAAACCCTCCGGCATGTACAAGAGGATCAGCAGGATGACCACGGCAAAGATCATGGTGCGATACTCCGGCCAGAAGCGGACGAACTCCAGGAGCGGGAAAAGGATAAAGACCGCGGCCACCGGGCCGTAGATGGTCACCATCCCCCCGAAGACCGCCCAGATGACCACCGTAAAGGACATGGAGACTTCCAGGGTGGAAGGCCCGGCGATCCTCATATAATGGGCATAGAGTCCGCCGGAGATGCCTGCAAAAAAGCCGCTCAGACAGAAGGCCATTAGTTTATAGCGGGTGGTGTTGATCCCCGAGGCCTTTACCGCCAACTCATCCTCACGGATGGCATGAAAAATAATACCCGTATTAGAGTCGGTGATTTTCCACATGACCGTGCATAAGATGAGCATGAGCACCACGTTGATGTAATAATTGCCGAGCAGTGAGTTGGAAAGACGCTCCAGCCCGGAAATCCCTAACTCCCCGCCGGTTAGATCGGGCAGGGCAAAAATGATTCCCATCAAAATAATGGGAAAGGCCAGAGTAGTCAGGGCCAGATAGGTGTGTTTCAACCTGAGGCAGGGGATGCCGATGATAAGACCGGCCAGGACTGCGGCCACGGCCCCCAGAGGCACACAGGCCCAGGGAGGAAAATGGATATTAATGTTCAAGAGGGCGGAGGTATAAGCCCCTACCCCGAAAAAAAGGGCATGGCCGAAATTCATCTGGCCGGTAAAACCGGAAAGCAGGTCCCAACTGGCGGCCAGGATGGCAAAAATGCTGGTCAGGATAATAATGCGTATCAGATAGGGGTTCTGGCTGATTAGAGGCAGACCAAGGATAAATAAAAAGAAAAGGGCGACGATAATCCGACTGGGGAGGATCAGCACCTCACCGCGGATGATGGACACCCATTTTTTCAGATAAAATCCGACAAGACCCATGCCTACCTCTCTTCCTCAAAAGCGATACCAAAAAGGCCTTCCGGCCGTATCAGCAGGACCAGGATCATAATCGACAGGGCGACGGACCCTTTTAAGAAAGCGCCTTTGGGGATCAAAAAAACAACCAGGGCTTCGGTAAATCCCAGGATATAGGCGGCCACAAAACTGCCCTTGATGCTGCCCAGGCCGCCCAGAACAACCACGGCCATCATCATGATCAAGGGTTCCATCCACATAAAGGGATTAAGAACAGTTAAGGGGACAATGACCGCCCCGGTCACGCCGGCCAGCCCGACCGAGATGGCTAGGGTGATCATGGCCAAACGGCTCTCATTCATGCCCATCAGATTGGCCACCTCCCGGTCTTCGGCGATGGAACGGATGGCCAAACCCAACCTGGTCTTCATCAGCAAAAACCAGATGGCGGCCAAAATCACCAGGGCCACGCTGAAAGTCAGCAACTGTTGATAGAAGACCTTGACCCCTGAAATGATGAAATAGCCTTCGATCAGGGATGATACGCTCAAATAGTCCCCGGTGAAGACCAGCAGCATGACCTCCTGAAAGATCATGGCCAGGGCAATGGTGGCAATCAGGACCGCGGCCTCGTGCTCCCGTATGGGGTCAATCAGGAATTTGTAAGCCAGCAGGCCCAACAAGGTAACCGCCACCACGGCGATCGCCATGGCCGGGATAGGATTAAGCCCGATCCGGCTGGCTAAGTAATAGATGCAGTAGGCGGCGACCATGTAAAAAGCGGTATGGGCGATGTTGACGATGCGGGCCACGCCGAAAATCAGAGAAAACCCGATGGCCAGCAGGGCCAACATGCTGCCGCTGATAAGACCGGCAATGATGATATTCATAAGTCCTCGGCAGGAAGGCTGTCTTTTTGACAGAATAATTTTTAAAAAATTCCCTTTTGCCTTAAGGGGAGTCTTTTGCTCAAGGCACAGGGCGCAGGGCTTTAGATTTTCCTTATACCTTGCGCCTTGTACCTTGTGTCTGATTCATTCTGCTTATTTATGCATCCAGGGAGGTAACTTATAAGGTTGAATGCCCTTATAGGTAATCTCGGGGGAGTTGGCATCTTGCTTCCATTTCGGAGGCGGCCATACCCCGACCAATTTACCATCCTGCCACTGGACACCCAGACTGGTCAGGTATCCCGGCCCCCAGGCCAGGTCATGGGTTTGATGGCCTTGGGCGTCCTTATAGTATTTAATTTTTCCACTGGGGACCATATACTCCCGGTTTTCCAGGTTGGCGACGATTTTGTTGGCATCCAGGGAACCGACGGCCTCGATGGACGGGACCAGACTATAGACAATGGCGGCATAGGTGTCAGCCGTGTAAGTCGGGATCTCCTTAAACCGTTTTTCGTAGGTATCCATAAAAGGCTTGGTCAGGGCATTGTATTCAACCCCGTGGACATAGGTATCCATGGTCAGGACATAATTGCCCATACCCTTGGTAGCCGCCCAGAAGCCGTCTTTTTGGCCTTCCACGTTGATCCCCACCTGGACGGCCGGTATCTTGAGTTCCCCGGCCTGCCGAGCAAAGGTAATCCCGACTGAGGCTGAAAAAATGGTAAAGATCATGTTCGCGCCGCTCTTCTGAATGGCCGACAGTTCCGAGGTAACATCCGTAGCCGTTTGGGAAGGCCGCCAGACCCCGACCAGTTCCATACCCATCTTGGGGATTACACCCTTGGCGGCTTCGACCATAGGGTCCACCCAGACGAGCTTGTCGCCCACAACGGCCACTTTTACAGGAGATCCCGGAAAGGCCTTCTTTAGAATTTCCCCGACATAGGCCATTTGGAGGAAACAGGTCCTGACCAGGAAACCGGAATTGAAGGGGGTGCCCCGGAAGAAATATTTGTAGCGGTCATAATTCTTGGCCACCCGCAAACAGAGTTCCGGGTGGGCGGCCCCGCAGCCGATAAAGATTTTTTTGTATTCCATGGCAATGTCCTGCATAGGCAGGACGGCCTCGGTCCGAAAACCACCGACCACAAAATCCACTTTGTCCTGGGTCATCAAACGCTCCATGGCGTTGGTGGCATCGGTGACGTTCAAAAATTCATTGGAGTCGGATTTGACCAGTTCTATTTTCATTTTTTCCTTGCCGACCTGAACGCCTCCTTTGGCGTTGATCTCATCGGCGGCCATGAGGGCCCCGTTCCAATGCCCTTTACCCTGCATGAAATTCATTGGGCCGATAACGCCGATCTTGATGGTCCCGGCCCCCCAAACCGAAAAACACATCATGAGAATCAGACCGGCGGTAAGTAAGAAGTTCCATCCAAAAGAAAATTTCTTCATTGCCTTTCTCCTTTCAAAATTTTGGGTTGGTTTTATGAAAGAATATAGAATAAGGGTGTCTTTGGACGTATACATCCTTAACTCCAAATGGAAAGGGCGGAGAATTCGGTTCCGAATCTAAATTCTTGAACCATCCAACGGAAAGGAAAATCCCTTCCGAAGGCAAGGGATTCACGGATCTTGTTCGTTTACTTAATTTTTAATTGGGGAGTCTCGTTCTGTTGTAAACTTATTACTACTATTACTAATTACGGATTGTCAACTATTTTTGTTTTCCTTCGAATTTTACATTTACCGGTTTTACAGCTTCTATTTTCTTCTTGACTTATTACAAGCTCTATTACAAAAAGAGTCTTGAAATCTTATCGTCTCTAAAAAAACTCGCCGCCCAGACAAAAGGAAAAAAACCATGGCCCTTCAACCCAAATCCAAACTTCGCAAAGAACAGATCCTCAGGGGTGCGGAGAAGGTCTTTGCCCGAAAGGGATTCCAGGAGTCCACCATTTCGGATGTAGCCCGGGAGGCCAAGGTGTCGGAAGCCACCATTTATGAATATTTCCCTTCTAAGGAAGAACTCCTCTTCTCCATTCCCGGGGAAACGACCCGCCGGGCCAAGGAAAGCATGCAGTTCATCCTCCAATTTCTCCGGGGGGCTTCCAATAAGTTAAGGGCCATTATTTATCACTATCTCTGGTTTTATGAGACGAATCCCGACTATGCAGCGGTAGCCATGCTGATCCTTAAACAGAACCGGAAATTTTTAGAGGTGGCGGCCTATGAGGATGTGAGAGAACTCTCCAGAATCCTCCTGCATATTGTCAAGGAAGGGATCGCTGCCGGAGAATTCCGGGCCGACATCAATCTTAACCTGGTTCGAGCCATCATCCTGGGGACCATTGAGCATTTAGTCATAAGGCGGGTCCTTCTGGGCGGACCGGAAAGTCTGGTCCAATTATCCGATTCCCTGACCGATCTGATCATCGGCGGTATCCAGGTCCGTGGGGAAGAAAAAATCTGGAATATTCAAATTCGTCAGGAACCGGAAAAGAAGGAAAGGCCCGCAGAAACCCCTTCCACTAAAAAAAGAACGGCCTTACCCAAGAAACCTTTTTGAATCGAAAATAAACCCCATAAAGGAAATATTTTTTTGAGCTTTTTTGTCAAAAAGAAGCCGGTAAATTAACTTGACAGGTGAGGGCTGATTACTATAATAGCCAGCGTTCCCCAATAACCGAATTATTCATAATTTTAAACCTTTTAAGATGGAAAGGAGCAGCCGATGAAAAAGTTGATGATTCTCACCTTAATGGCAACCGTATGGGGATTTTTTATGGTCGGGCCCAACTATGCCGCCGAGCCGATCAAGTTTGGATTCCTCCACAGCTTAAGCGGCGGGGTCGGACAGGTTTACGGCATTCCCGATCTGGAGTCGGTCAAGATAGCCGTAGAAGAAATCAACAAGGCGGGGGGGGTTTTGGGCCGGCCCCTCGAAGTGATAGCCAGAGATGACAAACTCAACCCGGAGAACGGGATCCGGGAGGCCAAGGACCTGTTCCTTAATCAGAAGGTCCATTGGATACAGGGCACGGTCAGCAGTGCCGTGGCCTTGGCCGTCTCGGCCTACAGCAAAGAGGCGAAATTTCCTTTTATTGCTACCACCTCCCAATCGGCGGCTATCACCGATGATAAGGGTCATCGTTATGTTTTTAGAATCAGCACCAATACCACGACTTATACTCGTTCGGTGGCGTATGCGGCGGCCAAGACTTGGGGAGGTAAAAAGGTTTTCATCATCGGTCCCGATTATGAATACGGACATCGCTGCAAGGAAGACTTTATGGAGGCCTACAGCAAACTGGTCCCCGATGCCAAGGTCATCGGCGAGCTCTGGCCCAAGCTGGGCAACCAGGACTGGACGCCTTACATCTCCAAGATCATGTCTTCCGGGGCGGACTTCGTCTATTGCTCCCTCTGGGGCGGAGATGTTATCTCTTTTACCAAGGCCGCCTGGGCCTTCGGTTATTTTGACCGGGTCAAACATTGCGGCCAAGACTGGGGCAACATGGAAGCCCTGGGCAAAATGGGCAAAGACATCTATCCCAAGGGGGCTTTAGGGGGGAGCCACTATCCTTACTGGCTGATCAATAACCCTTTGAGCAATGCCTACTGGCCCAAATTCAATAAGGCCACCGGGATGTATGCCGGGGCCTCGGTCACCGGATACACCACGGTCTATGCCCTGAAGCAGGCCATCGAAAAGGCCAAATCGCTGGACACGGAAAAAATCATTGATGCCCTGGAAGGGATGGAACTTAACACCGTGGTCGGGAAGGTGCAGATCCGGGCCTGCGATCATCAATCCCTCTGGCCCTTCTGGGTGGGGTCAGTAGCGGTGACGCCCGACCTGCCTTGGCCCCATATCACCAAAGCGGTGTTGCTGGACCCGGCCAAAGGGTACCTGAGTTGTGCCGAGGTTGAGGCGGCCAGGAAGAAAAAGTAAATAAGGCAGGCCCTTTTTAGGTTGGTCCGGGCCCGGGTTCAATGGAGGACTAGCGGGCTCCGGACCAGCCTGAATGCCTGTCCTTCGCCTCTTTGCGCAACGAATGTAACCAAGTGATTCCCATTAAGAAATCAGAGAAGACATGACGACTCCCAGGGCTCATTATTCAAATCTTAAGCGGCATCAGCACCGGGATGGTCATCTTTCTCATTGCCGTCGGCCTTTCCCTGGTCTTTGGTACGCTTCGGGTCCTCAACCTGGCCCACGGGGCCCTGTATATGCTGGGGGCCTACATGTGTTATTGGGTCGGTTCGGTCATCACCCAAGTAAGCGGGGCTTTTTGGTGGTCCATCCTCCTGGCCCCCCTGGGAGTGGCCCTTTTCGGCGGGCTGGTCGAGGTGTTGCTGTTACGCCGGATTTATGATCGGGAACCTTTGGACCAATATCTGCTGACCTTCGCCCTGGTCCTGGTCATCGGGGACTTATGCAAACTGGCTTGGGGGGTGGAATACCTTCTGGTTCCCGCTCCCTGGCCGCTCAACGGGCCGGTTTTCATCCTGGGCATGCCCTTCCCCAGCTACAATATCTTCCTGATCTTTTGCGGACCCGTGGTCTACCTCGGTCTTTGGGCCCTGATCCGCTACACCCGATTGGGAAAGATTATCCGGGCCATGACTTACAACCGGGAAATGGCCAACGCCCTGGGGACCAATGTTCCCCTGGTCTATACGGTGGTCTTCATGCTGGGCTCCTGGCTGGCCGGTCTGGGAGGAACCCTGGTGGTCCCCACCGCTTCGGCCATGCCCGGGATGGATATGATCGTCCTGATCGAATGCTTTATTATTATCGTCGTCGGTGGACTCGGCAGCCTATCCGGTGCTTTTCTCGGATCTTTGATTTTTGGACTGGTCAATGCCTTCGGCATTCTGGTCGCCCCAAGGCTGGCCGTGGCCTTTGGCTTTATTTTAATGATCATCGTCCTGATCATCCGCCCCTGGGGGCTTCTGGGTAAAGCCGAATGAGTTCTTCGAATTCCAAAAATAGGAATTTCCGGGAAGGCGGTCATAATCCTGGCCGTCCTGGCCTGCTTTTTTCTCTTGCCCCTCTTGCTTCCGGTCGGATGGCTTAGCTTAGTCACTGAAATGCTGATCTTGGCCCTGGCCGCCAGCGGGCTCAACCTGATGCTGGGCTATGCCGGTATGGTCTCCTTCGGCCCGGCCGGGCTTTATGCCGTGGGGGCCTACGCCACGGCCCTGATATTGGTCTACACCAAGCTCCCCTTTGCCCTGGCTTTTATAGCCGGTCCAATCGTCGCCGCCCTGGCGGCTATTCTCATCGGCTGGTTTTGCGTTCGTCTGACTCATGTTTATTTCGCCCTCCTGACCCTGGCCTTTGCCCAGATCATCCATACCATCATTTTTGAATGGTATGATTTTACCAAAGGGGATAACGGGATCGTCGACATCCCCCTGCCGGAGATTTTAAGATCCATACCGCATTATTATTATTTCAGTTTGATTGTGGTCAGCCTTTGTATTGCCCTTTTGTCGATGATCATCAAATCGCCTTTCGGCAAGACCCTCCAGGCCATGAGAGAAAATCCCCAACGAACAGAATCAATCGGTATCCCGGTTCGTCTCTATCAATTAGCCACCTTTGTCCTATCCGGAATCTTTCTGGGGGTAGCCGGATCCTTGTTTTGCGGATTCAACAAGAATGTTTTCCCCAATTATGCCCATTGGATAAAATCCACCGAGATGCTGGTGGTCTGCCTTCTCGGCGGCATTTATACCTTCTTCGGACCCATCGTCGGCTCGATCGTTTATTTATTCTTAGACAAAGTCATCACCGGTTACACCCAATACTGGCCGTTGGTCCTGGGGATGATCATCATCATCCTTTTGCTGTTTCTGCGAGGGGGCATCGCCGGGTTTATCGCCGAGCGCCTGGCCTTACGTCGAAGGGGGGACGGTTTCAAATAGCATGTTTCGAGTTGAAAAACTGAAAAAAACCTTCGGGGGTTTGATGGCCGTCAACGGGGTCTCCTTTGTCCTGAACAAGGGGGAAATCAGCGCCATCATCGGACCCAACGGGGCCGGCAAGACGACTTTGTTTAACCTCCTGACCGGCCATCTTAAACCGGATTCCGGGACCGTCTTTTTCCAGGACCGTGAAATCACCGCCCTTGCGCCCCATAAAATCTGTCATGCCGGTATCGGCCGATCTTTTCAAAAGACCAATATCTTTCCCCGATTGACCGCTTTTGACAACATCCAGGTGGCCTTGATGGCCTGGCAGAAAAAAACACGCAATATTTTTCAAAAGGCCGATCATTTTTTCCAAAAAGAGACCGCCGGGATCCTGGATAGTTTGGGGCTTGGGGATAAAAAGGATCGGCTGGCCGGTCTCCTGGCCCACGGGGACCAGCGGTTATTGGAAATCGGCATCACCCTGGGGACCTATCCCCAATTGATTTTGCTCGATGAACCCACGGCCGGGATGAGCCCGGATGAATCCAATAAAACCATGGAACTGATCCAACAGATCGTCCGGGCCAGGAACCTGACCCTCCTTTTTATCGAACACGACATGAACATCGTCTTCGGCATATCGGAAAAGGTCCGGGTGATGCACTACGGGACCGTTATCGCCGAGGGGACGCCCCGGGAGATACGGGCCAATGCTCAGGTCCAAAAAATCTATCTGGCCGAGGACCTATAGATGCTGCTGGAAATTGAACGCCTCAATACTTTTTACGGGATCAGCCATATCCTCTTCGATGTCTCCCTAAAAGTGGAAAAAGGGGAAGTGGTTTGTGTCTTGGGCCGCAACGGCGTGGGCAAAACGACCCTGATCCGCAGCATCATGGGTTTGACCGCTCCCCGATCCGGCTCCATTCATTTCAACGGTCATTCGATCAGAGGCAAAAGGCCCTTTGAAATCGCTTACCAAGGCATCGGATTCGTGCCCGAGGACCGGATCATCTTTCCCGATCTGACGGTTAAGGAAAACCTGGAGATGGGGATGAAAAAAAATTCAAAGGGGCCATGGACCGTTGACCGGGTTTATCAGATGTTTCCCATCTTAAAAACCAGGCAGACCCAATTAGGGGGGACCCTCTCCGGCGGAGAGCAGCAGATGCTGACCATTGCCAGGACCTTGATGGGCAATCCGGAACTGTTGCTATTGGATGAACCTACCGAAGGCCTTTCCCCGTTGATTGTTAAGGAACTGGAAAGTCAAATCAGGGCACTCAAAGAAGAAGGCATGACCATATTGCTCTCTGAACAGAATTCCAAGGTGACCCTCAATCTTTCCGACCGGGCCTATATCCTGGAAAAAGGGCAAATCAAATGGGACGGCGCCGTCCAGGTTCTCCGGGAAAAACAGGAAATCCTAAAACAATACCTCGGCCTCTAATCGGAGCGGCCGTAATAACCGGATTCCGGCTTCCGTCGGGATCACCATCAATCGGAGAACATCATGATCGAAACTTACCGGCACTTGGATAAGATTTCCACCCTATTATCTCCACAAAAAACAATTTTAGGAAAGAATGTGATCAATACCCTGGGCCAGGAGGCCAAGGCCCTGGGCGGAAGCCGGGTTCTCATCGTCACCGATCCCGGGGTAATCAAATCGGGACTGATCGCTGGCCCCTTAAAAGTGCTGGAATCCCAAGGCCTGACCGTGGAGATTTTCCATCAGGTGGAGTCCGATCCCCCGGTACGCATCGTGGATGCCTGCATACAGACGATCCGTGAAAAAAATTATGACCTGGTAGTCGGGATAGGCGGGGGGAGTGCGTTGGATGTGGCCAAAGGTGCGGCGACACTGGCCCCCAACGGCCTAAAGGCCTTGGAATTCGTAGGGATCGACACGGTTCCCAAACGAGGGCTTCCCAAAATCCTGATCCCCACTACGGCCGGAACAGGCAGTGAAGCCACCCGGGTTTTCGTGATGACCGATGAAACCGACAATACCAAAAAGGTGGTCTACAGCAATTATCTTTTGGCCGATGTGGCCATTTTAGACCCCCTGTTGACCCTGTCCCTGCCTCCCGGGGTAACGGCCGATACGGGGATGGATGCCCTGGTCCACGCCATAGAGGCCTATGTTTCGATCAATACCAACCCCTACGCCGAACTCTTTTCCCTGGCGGCGATCTCCCTGATCGCTCATAATCTGCCGAAGGCCTACGCCAAGGGCAGTAATGCCGAAGCCCGGTATAACCTGTTGTTGGCGGCCAACCTGGCGGGCACAGCCTTTACCAGCGGGGGGCTCGGGGCGGTTCATGGCCTGGCTTATGTCCTTGGAACGGAGTATCATCTGTCCCATGGCCGGTCCAATGCCGTTATGCTCCCCCATGTCATGGCCTACAATCTCTCGGGAGACTTTCAGAAATATGCCCAAATTGCCTCGGCCATGGGCGAGCCGGTGGCCGGACTGTCGAACTGGGACGGGGCGAGGAAGTCGGTGGAAGCGGTTAAAAAACTATTGGAGGTCATCAACATCCCCTACGATCTCACCGCTTATGGGGTTTCAAAATCGGACCTCCCGAAATTAGTGGCCGGCGGGCTGAAACAATCCCGGCTGTTCATCACCAACCCCAGGGATCTTTCCGAAAAAGACGTGGAGATGATTTATGCCGGGGCCTTTTAAATCCAGCCTCTTTTCATGGATAGCGTCATCCCCAGATCCTTGGCTTTATTTTTTTGTCGGCCGGATTATAAAATGGAAAGAGCACGAGGTTCAATCTCCATTTTCTCCTTGATAATTTCTTGGCATCGTTTAATATCTAAGATTCACAAAATTCAAGGAGGTTAACCATGTTTGAGCTATCCAAGTTTTCTTTACAGGGGAAAACGGCCATTGTGACCGGGGGGAGCCGCGGTATCGGCAAGGCCATCGCCCTGGGTTTTGCCAAGGCCGGTGCGAAGGTGGCCCTGACCAGTCGGAAGATTGACGATCTGGAGGCCAACGCCGCTGAGATTAAGGCCTTTGGCGGAGAGGCCCTGCCTGTCCAGTCCCATCTGGGCAAGGTGGAAGAAATAAACAGGATGGTCGATATTGTGATGAGCAAGTTCGGCCGGATCGACATCCTGGTCAATAATGCCGGCGCCAGCCCGGCCATGGGTTCCGTGCTCGAATCCGATGAGCGGCTCTGGGATACCATCATGAACCTGAACATGAAAGGCCTTTATTTTACCAGCCAGGCGGTAGCTAAGGTCATGAAAAAACAGGGCGGTGGTAAAATCATCAACATCGCTTCGGTCGACGGATTTATGCCGGAGCCCGGCGTAAGCGTTTACAGTATTTCCAAGGCCGGGGTCCGCATGATCACCAAGGCCTTCGCTTCGGAATTGGCCCCTTTTAATATTCGGGTCAATACCATCGCCCCCGGCCCGATCAGCACCAAGATGCTCAATTCCCACTGGTTCCACCTTTCCCCGGAAGAGGCCGAAAAGGAGCGAAAGGCCATGGCCCAGACGACCCCCATGAGACGTATCGGAGAACCCGACGAGATCGCCGGAGCGGCCATATACCTGGCTTCCGACGCCTCCAGCTATACGACCGGCACCGAGATCGTGGTCGACGGGGGAATCCTGCTGTCCGGGGCACTGCAGCCTGCTTCTTCGTAAGCCGGATAAACCAGGATTCAAGGTCAACGGCATTGGAATTAAGATTCCTGAACTCTATTTGCCCAATCAACCTTAATGCCCCCCAAGGGCGCCACGAAACATGAAAATTCCCCCCCTCCCTCCCCCTCCCCCTCGGAAGGGGGAGGGAGGGGGGAGGGTGGACAAAGGTTAATTTTCTTAAACCCCATGTCCCTGTCCACCAGCCGCCTGTTTTTGCCTCCTCCTTCATATCTCCTTAAATACAGTCATTTATGAAATAATTTACAGGCTTTCACTTATTGATTTCTACGTTATTTTTGAGACAATATAGCCTCTTCAAAATCCAGATAATATGAATTTCTCATTTAATAGGGATAGCGAGCGAATTCCCGCAGCTTGCTGCGTGGGTAAGCGAGCGAACTTCAAATAATAGACACCTTACCATGCCTGAAGATTCCCCGCACCTTGGTGCGGGAGCTCAATAGTCAGCCCCGCCGGGCGGGGCTGACTCGTTAGATTTTCACCTATTGTCAGACAAGACGCCTGACCTATTTTGAAAAGAATGGGATTTTGCAAAAGGGTTCAATGGATTAATGATAATCCCTGTCATCCAAAAATAAGCCTGATCTTTTGGCCGCCTTCCTTAAAAACAAAGCAACAAAAAATATTTTTATCTTGACTTAAGTCAATGCAGGTCTCGACCAGTGTGGTTATTGTAAAGTCAAGAAGGTTGATTAAAAAATTTAAGAACTTTATAAAAAAACTGGAAGGAGAAATTATGTTTTGTTATCAATGTGAACAGACAGCCAAAGGAGAAGGATGTACCAAGATCGGGGTGTGCGGCAAACAGCCCGAGGTAGCCGCCCTGCAGGACCTGGTGGTTTACGCCATGAGGGGGTTGTCCCAGGTGGCGGTAGAAGGCCGGAAGGCCGGTATCAGTGACCCGGAGGTTAATTCCTTTACCTCGGAAGCCATGTTCTCGACCCTGACCAATGTGGATTTTGACCCCGAACGGTTCCCACCCATCCTTAAAAAAATCGTCGCCTTAAGGGAACAGATGAAGTCCAAAGTTAAAGCCGCCGGGGGTAAGGTCGATTTCCCGGACGGGCCCGCCAATTTGAACCTGGCCGGCAGTCTGGAAGGACTGACGGCCCAGGGTGAAAAGGTCGGTATCCAGGCGGATACAACGACCGATAGAGATATTCATGCCCTGATTTGGACCGTTACCTTCGGCATTAAAGGAATCGCCGCCTACGCCGATCACGCCCGAATTCTCGGCAAGGAAGACGAGGCCATTTACGCCTTCATCCATGAGGGACTGGCGGCCGCCTTGAACAAGGACCTGACCCTGAACGACTGGATCGGCCTGACCATGAAAGCCGGCGAGATCAACCTGAAGACCATGGAGATCCTGGACGCGGCCAACACCGAAACCTATGGCCATCCCGTCCCGACCAAGGTTCCCCTGGGCCATAAAAAGGGTAAGGCCATCCTGGTTTCCGGTCATGACCTGAAGGATATGGAACTGATCCTGAAGCAGACCGAAGGAAAGGGAATCACCGTCTATACCCATGGGGAGATGCTGCCGCTCCACGCCTATCCCCAACTTAAAAAATATAGCCATTTCTACGGACATTACGGAACCGCCTGGCAGAATCAGGGGAAGGAATTCGCTGAATTTCCCGGGGCCATCATCATGACCACCAACTGCATCCAGAAACCAAAAGAATCCTATCAGGCCAATATTTTCACCACCGGTCTGGTCGGCTGGTCTGGGGTCACTCACATTGCCGATAAAAACTTTACCCCGGCCATTGAAAGGGCTCTGGCCCTGCCCGGTTTTGCCGAAGACATGGACGGGAAAACGGTCACCGTCGGTTTTGGCCGGAATACCGTGATGGGCGTGGCCGGAACGGTCATCGAGGCGGTCAAGAACAAGGCCATCCGTCACTTTTTCCTGGTGGCCGGCTGTGACGGCGCCAAGCCGGGCCGCAATTATTTCACCGAGTTTGTGGAAAAGGCGCCGAAGGATACGGTTATCCTCACCCTGGCCTGCGGCAAGTTCCGGTTCTTTGACAAGGAACTGGGAGACATCGGCGGGATCCCCCGTCTCTTGGATGTAGGCCAGTGCAATGACGCCTATTCGGCGGTTCAGATCGCCGTGGCCCTGGCCAAAGCCTTCAACGTTGGGGTGAACGAACTGCCTCTATCCATGATCCTTTCCTGGTACGAACAGAAGGCCGTGGCCATTCTTCTGACCTTGTTTTACCTGGGGATCAAAAACATTCGCCTGGGGCCTTCCTTGCCGGCCTTCATTACGCCGAATGTCCTTGATTTTCTGGTCAAGAATTTCAACATCATGCCCATCACCACGCCGGAAGCGGACCTGAAGGCGATTTTGGGTTAAACCCCGGTATAAGGTGCAAGGTACAAGGTTCAAGGTCTAAGGCAAATCAAAACATCCTTATCCCGGACCTTAAACCTTATACCTTGTACCGTGGACCCTGTTTGCCTTGTACCTTTTTTTAAGGAGTGAATCATGAAATGCCCAGGCCAAGACAGCCGATACTGGAAACCGGGCTCCATCTTTGAAACCGAGTGTCCCAAGTGCGGGCAGGAGATGGAATTCTTCAAAGATGACACTACCCGCCGTTGCAAAAAATGCGGGTATCGGCTGCTGAACCCTAAGATGGATTTCGGCTGTGCCTCCTATTGTCAATATGCCGAACAATGTCTCGGGGATTTGCCCCCGGAGCTGATGGCCCAGAAAGAGGACCTGTTGAAGGACCGGGTGGCCATAGAGATGAAAAAATATTTCGGAAAGGACTTCCGACGCATCGGCCATGCCACCAAGGTGGCCCGTTATGCCGAACAGATCGGCAAGGAAGAAAAGGGCAATCTGGCCGTTATCCTGCCGGCCGGTTATCTGCATGACATCGGCATCCACGAGGCGGAGAGACAATACCAGAGCACGGCCGCCCGCTATCAGGAAGAACTGGGGCCGCCCATCGCCCGGGAGATCCTGGTCAAATTGGGCGCCCGGGAGGAATTGATTGAAGAGATCTGCGATATCGTCGGCCATCACCATCATCCCAGACCCGAGGAAACAACCAACTATAAGGCCCTCTATGATGCCGACCTGATCGTCAACCTGGAAGAAGCTCAAAAAGAAAAACCTTCCAAGCCTGAGCGGATGGAGCAGATCATCGAGAAATCCTTTCTGACCGAAAGTGGCAGGACCTTGGCCCGGGAAGTTTTTTTGAGAGGAGAAAAAAATGAAAATTAAACGAAAGATTATTGAAATCGACCCCGATCTTTGTGATGGTTGCGGTCAATGTGTGCCTTCCTGCGCCGAAGGGGCTATCCGGCTCATCGACGGCAAGGCCCAATTGATGGCTGAGAAATATTGCGACGGTTTAGGGGCTTGTCTGGGAGAATGTCCCTAATGATGCCCTTAAGATCATAGAACGGGAGGCCGAGGATTTCGATGAGACGGCCGTGGAAGAGCATTTAAAAAAGGCAGAAAAAACGGAATTGCCTACCACGGCCTCTCTGCCCTGCGGTTGTCCCTCGACCCAGCTAAAAACCTTTGCCCAACCCGACCCCTGTCAGCAGTCCAATGTGCCTCGTTTTCAGGAAGGACAGGCCTCGGCCCTCGGCCATTGGCCGGTTCAGATCAAACTGGTGCCCCCCACGGCCCCCTTCCTCAAAGGGGCCGATTTGTTGGTGGTGGCCGACTGCACCCCCCTGGCTTATCCCAATTTCCACCGGGATTTCCTCAAAGGCAAAGTGGTCATGATGGGTTGTCCCAAATTCGACGACGTCCAGGAATATATCCAGAAGTTTACCGATGTCTTTAATACCGCCGGCATCAAAAGCATCACCACCGCGGTCATGGAAGTCCCCTGCTGCTCCGGGTTGCCCTTTATCGTCAAAAAGGCCCTGAAAGCCTCCGGGAAGGAGATCCCCATGGAGGAATGGGTAATCACTGTTCGGGGTGAGGCGAGACGAGGTGCTCGTCCATGAAGGTTTTTATCACCGGGGGAACAGGTTTTGTGGGCGGCCATCTGACCCGACAATTAACCGGCCAAGGACATCAGGTGACCCTGCTGACCAGGTCGATCAAACCCGGCCGTTCATTACCCCCAGGGGCGGCTTACTTGGAAGGCGATCCCACCCGCCCCGGCCCTTGGCAGGACAGGGTAGCTTCACATGAAGTCGTCATCAATCTGGCCGGGGCCTCGATCTTCCATCGCTGGACCGATGACTATAAGAAATCTCTTTATGACAGTCGTATCCAGACGACCCGGAATATCGTTGCCGCCCTTTCCCCACGAAAAAGCCTGGAAACAGTTTTAGTGAATGCCTCGGCCGTAGGTTACTACGGATTTCACCAGGACGAAGAGCTGGATGAAGAAGCCCCTCCCGGAGATGATTTTTTAGCCACCCTGTCCCGGGATTGGGAAAACGAGGCCAAAAAAGCCGTTGATTCCGGGGTCCGGGTGATTCTCTGCCGGTTCGGCATCGTCTTGGGAGAAAAAGGGGGGGCACTGGATCAGATGGTCACTATTTTTAAAAAGGGGCTGGGAAGCCCCTTGGGCAGCGGCCAGCAGTGGTTTTCCTGGATTCATCAGCAGGATCTAAGTGCCATACTCCTTTTTTTAGTCCGCCAAAAAGAAGTTTCCGGAGCGGTGAACTGCACCTCCCCCTTTCCGGTGCGCAATCAGGAACTGACCAAAATTTTAGGGGAGGTCCTGAGAAAACCGACCTTCATGCCGGCCGTACCCGGCTTTATGCTCAAAATCATCATGGGTGAATTCGGCAATGTGCTTTTGAAAGGACAGCGGGTCCTGCCGAAAAAGCTGCTTTCCCTGGGATACTCCTTTCAGTTCCCGCATCTGAAGGAGGCTTTGACCAACCTTTTAAAAAAACCTGACCGGTAACTTATGCCTTAAGAAAGACCTTTTGGTCAGACAGGATTAACAGGATCACATGTTTTTTGCTCAGGTTCCTGAGGACCTTGAGCAACCTCAATCCGCTTTCGACGGAGACCAGGCCTTCATCTGCAAGACGATTTTATTTTGCCTTTCTTCCGGAAAGGCAAAATCATCCAGGCAATCCTGTAAATCCTGTCTAAAAGGTTTTTATAATTTTCACAATTTTTCCCATCTCAAAACTTGGTGGGCCAGTTGGCCAGCAAGTGTTTCCCGATGCCCCCGGTGTGCCGGTCCCGGCAGAAATCCAGGGCACGAAGGATGAAATGGCGCGTCTCTCCCGTGTCGATTACTTCAACCGTTTCTTTAATGATTCGGCTAATTTCATCAAGTTTCTGCCATGAAGTCCTCAATAACTACCGCCTGTTCGGTGCAAGAAAAATATTGCCTCAAAAAAAAATTTATTCTATGCTTATCACTGAAATTATATATAAGGATCTACAAGAAATTTAACCTTATTCCAAGATCAAGGTTATCAACGGGAAGGTCGGGATTGCGGTTAGGGTGGCCATGCTGTTCGGCGGATTCATCGGACCGAAATTGACCGAACTGATCACCTTAGACCCGGCCCCCGTGATCTAAGGAGGTTTGTTTATGCGCAAGGATATTTACAGCATTTGTTTTATGTGTACTGTCCGGTGCCCGATCAAGGTAACCGTTGAGGACGGGGCGGTCAAATGGATCGAGGGGAATCCCCATCAGTTGAAAGGGGCCCTATGCGCCAAAGGAAGTGCCGGCACGGCCCTTCTGAGCGATACGGAGAGACTCCGCTACCCCATGATACGAAACGGTGCCCGGGGGGAAGGAAAATGGAAGAGGGTCAGTTGGGACCAGGCCCTGGATTACGCCGCTGAAAAGCTGAAGGCGGCCATCGACACCTGTGGGCCCCA
>CAWGEQ010000030.1:0-38047 GCA_963821645.1 uncultured delta proteobacterium
CTTCGGCCAACTTAACAGGCCCGCCGTATTCCCTCCTGCAAGGACCGATTAAGTCCTCTCCCTGACACTCGGGGTAGAAATGGGTTAAGGCCAATTGGTTAACCCCGGCCTCACGGGCGATCCTTCCGGCCAGGGAAGGGGTCAAGTGTCCTTCTACCTTTCTTCCCTCAGGGAAGGAACATTCCAAAACCAATAGATCGGCTTTTTGGGCTAATTTTACTAAGGAGTCAGAATAATCCGAATCACCGGAAAAGACAAGTACCTTTCTGTCAGGCAGGGTGATCCGATAGCCAAGGCTGGATGAGGTATGGGTCATGGGCAGGCTTTCAACAGAAAATAGGGGAAAATTCTTTTCCCAGGGTCCATCTTGGGGAAGAAGGATGGACTTGAATAGACCTTCAGGCAATTCGATCCAGTGGCCGTAGAGGTTTTTTAGACCCTTATGAAAGGCCTCGAAATCGCTTCCGGCCAAGAGATGAAAAGGGGCCCGATTTTTCAGATAGGGGGGATATTTGCTCGCGAAAAGAAAAGACGCCAAGTCGGCACTATGGTCCGGATGGAGGTGGGTCAAAAAGATGTAGTCTATTTCTGCAACAGTGATAGAGACCTTGGCTAATTGTCTCAAGGTACCCGGCCCTAAGTCGATCAACAAATTGGCCCCGGAAAGTCTTAAGAGGACAGAAGAGGAAGAGCGATCGGCGGAAGGCACTCCGGTGCCTGTACCTAAAAAAATAATTTTAGATGAATATTCGATCATTTACTGTTAAATAATGATGTACTTATTGATCATAAATTCCGGGTGGTAGGAGGACTTGGCCTTTCGCAGGCCTTGAATTCCCAAATCCTGCTCTCGGTTGACATAGGGGATCAAGCCCCATTCCTGATCCAAAAACTGCTGTTGGATCAAGGGATAAAGACCTGAGAGCTCAGGGTTGCCTTTTTCAATGTGGATGACCACGGTTTCAGGGTTCAAAAGTTCCCCGAGGGTAAAGGCCTCTACCTTTCCCTGAATTCGAATCACGCCGCCCTTATAATTCAACAGATCGATATGTGTCAGGGCCTCGATGATGGCCTGCTCTTCACTTAAGAGACTTGGAGATTCGACACATTGCTTCAAACGACACCACTCCTCCTGCAGATCCAGGCATTCAACGATCAACTCCGGGGTTAAAGGAAGGTATTCCCAGGCATATTTTTTATTGAGGCGATTGATATGGTTTTTCAGGGTATGATATTTGTTCCCGGAAAGCCGGATCAGGTTTTGGGTCCGGTAAACATAATCACTATTGTTCCGGTCTAAAATGATCTTTAGATTTGGCAAGGAAGTGAGCACCTTGATGGCCGACTCAGGAAGACGGCTTAAACGGGGTGGAAACCCTTGGGCCTTTAAGAAGTCCAGGCAGTCGAGAGCCCAGGCGGCAAGATCTCCTTTCCCCAGGGGAGGTAATAAAAAGGGTGACGTTTCCGGTGGATGGGCCATAAAGGTCAGGAAACCCTTATGGAAGGAGACCTGAAACTGGTAATAGTGTCTCCAGATAAACAGGTTGGTGAAGGTCATCTCGGATATTTCCGGAGGATACCTCCTCAGAAAATCTTCGATAAGGGTTTGATGCTTAAGGGAGAGGTCCTCAAAAGTTGGAAACATGGCCGGGTTGAAATTCAGATCTCGGATAGGGGAAGGCAAAACAGGATTATTCCAGGTTTTCATTTTTTATGACCGTCAACCTGCAATCCGCCGTCCCATATCCGAATTGGAGCGGGAGGCCTTCAGGTTTTCCACGACCTCATAAGGGATTTTTAAATTCCCATTACCGGTAAGCAGGTCTGCTTTTTCTCTATTGTTTCCGTGATAATCGCTACCCCCCGTGTAAAGAAGATCCAATTCCCTGACCAGAGATAAATAGTCCCGGGTTTGTTCGACCGTATGCTCTGGATAAAAAACTTCCATTCCATAAAGACCCTTGGCCTTTAAATCATCTACCAATACTTTAAGTTCCCTTAATGAAGGACAATTTAAGGTAAAGGGATGGGCGAGAATTGGAATTCCGCCGGCCCGCAGGATGGTAGAGATGGCCTTCAGGGGAGAAAACCGAAATTTTTCCACATAGGCCAAGGCCCCTTTGGTCAAATATTTTTGAAAGGCCTCTTTGAGAGAGGAGACGGCCCCAAGTTGGAATAGGACCTGGGCAATATGAGGACGGCCAATCTGTCCTATAGCCCGGGCCTGAATTTGATCGAAGGTAATGGGAATCCCCAGGGTTTGAAGTTTTTGGACTATTTTAGGATTCCGTTCCTTCCTGGCCTCCTGAAGCCTGGAGAGTTCCTGATTCAGGACAAGGCCGGAGGGATCGATGTAGTAACCCAGGATATGCATCGTCCCTCCCTTATACTGGGCGCTAATCTCCAGGCCGGGTATGACCTCAAGATCTTGTTCCTGTCCGGCGGTTAAGGCCTCTTCCAATCCTTCAACCGTGTCATGATCGGTCAGGGAAATGGCTGCTGCCCTCTTTTTTTTGGCGTACCTGACCAAGTCTTGGGGGGATAAGCTGCCGTCGGAGGCCGTGGAATGGGTATGGAGATCAACTAATCTTTGCACTGGAGGGTCTTTCCTTTAACTTCTAACCACAGGAATTTGAAATTTTCTGTTCCGAGTCGCGAGTTGCGGGTTAAGAAAGGGTAATTTTTTCTCTAACAACCCGGAACCCGCAACTCGCAACCCATGTTCATCTCTTGCAGGCCGCGGCTTTGCTGCAAAGGGCTAAATCAAAGACCTCATCCATGCGTTCTACGAAATGGAACTTCAAGCCTTTCTTTAAATGATCTGGGATATCTTCTAAGTCTTTTTCATTCTTTTTTGGCAGGATAATAGTCCCTATCCCCGCCCTTTTAGCGGCCAGGACCTTTTCCTTAATTCCCCCAACTGGCAGAACCAAGCCCCGGAGGGTGATCTCTCCGGTCATGGCCAGATCCCCCCGAACCGGCCTGTTGGTTAACAAAGAGGTCATAGCCGTCATCATAGTGACTCCAGCCGACGGGCCGTCCTTGGGGATGGCTCCGGCCGGGACATGGACATGGATGTCGTATTTTTCGTAAAAATCCTCTTCCACCCCCAATTGAGCGGCCTTGGAACGGATGTAACTCAGGGCGGCCCCGGCGGATTCCTTCATGACATCGCCTAACTGGCCGGTTAAGGTCAAAGTCCTTCTGCCGGGCATTTTGGTCGCTTCTATAAAGAGGATATCGCCGCCTGCCTGGGTCCAGGCCAATCCCGTGGCCACCCCCGGTTCCTGGGTCCTTTCAGCAACCTCTGAAAAGAAATGGATCGGTCCCAGGTATTGGTGCAGGTCCTCTGGAGAGACCTTCTTTTCTTTAATCTTGCCTTCGGCGATCTCTTTGGCCACCCCCCGGCAGATAGAAGCGATTTCCCGTTCCAGGTTCCGAAGGCCCGCTTCCCGGGTATAGGAGCGGATGATCGTCTGGAGGGCCTTTTTATGAATGGCAAGGTTCTTTTCCGTCAGGCCGTGTTCCTTTAATTGCTTCGGGATCAGATACTTCTTGGCGATTTGAACCTTTTCTTCCTCAATGTATCCAACCAGGTCCAAAACCTCCATGCGGTCCCGCAAGGGCGGCGGAATCGTATCCAGGATATTAGCGGTGGTGATGAACATGACCTTGGAAAGGTCGAATTCCACTTCCAGGTAATGGTCCGAAAATGTGGAGTTCTGCTCCGGGTCCAGGACTTCCAAAAGGGCCGAGGAAGGATCGCCCCGGAAATCTGCTCCCAACTTATCGATTTCATCCAGGATAAAAACCGGATTATTGGAGCCGGCCTTCTTCAATCCCTGGAGGATCCTGCCTGGAAGGGCCCCTACATAGGTCCGGCGATGACCTCGGATCTCGGCCTCATCCCGCACCCCGCCAAGGGAGAGACGGACGAATTTCCGGCCCAGGGCCCGGGCGATAGAACGGCCCAAAGAGGTCTTCCCCGTGCCGGGAGGGCCGGCAAAACAGAGGATAGGACCTTTCATGTCCGGTTTGAGCTTGCGAACCGCCAGGTACTCCAAGATCCTCTTCTTGACCTTTTCGAGGTCAAAATGGTCCTCATCCAAGACCTTGGCGGCCGCTTCAATATCCAAATTGTCCTCGGTCTGAACTCCCCAGGGGAGTTCGGTCAACCAGTCCAGATAAGAGAGAGCGACCGTATATTCCGGGGAGGAAGAACTCATCCTGGCCAAGCGGTTCAGTTCCCGTTCGGCTTCCTTGGCGGCCGCAGGAGATAACTTCCGCTCGACGATTTTTTTCCGATATTCTTCAATCTCCAAGGATTTTTCATCCTTTTCCCCAAGTTCCTTTTGAATGGCCTTGAGCTGTTCCCGGAGATAATATTCCCTTTGGGTCTTATCGATTCCTTCTTTGACGTCCGACTGAATCTTCTTGCCCAACTCCAGAACTTCTAATTCCTTGGTCAGGAGAACCGTTAATTTTTGCAGCCTTTGTTTGACGGCCAGGAGTTCCAGGATCTCCTGTTTGTCTTCTTTGGAGACATTCAAGGTGGAGGTGATCATGTCGGCCAATGAACCGGGATCTTCCACATTTTGGGCCAAAAGACCTAACTCGGAAGGAAGATAGGGGGACAACTCCAGAACTTTGTTGAAGAGTCCACGGACGCTGTTGGTCAAGGCATCTAATTCGATATTCGATTCCAATTGGTCTTTGACCACTTCAATCCGGGCCTTGAAATAAGGGGCAGTGGCCGTAAATTCGACGATCTTAAACCGGGAAAGGCCCTGGACCATCAACCGCACCCCTCCCTCAGGGACTTTGGCCATCTTCAAAATAGACCCCACGGTTCCATTTAAATAGAGATCCTCCGAAGTCAGGGGTTCGTGGCCTTTGCCTTTAATCATAATCAATCCGATCAAGTGGTCCTTCATCAGGGCCTCATCTACTACTTGGACCCAGCTTTTCTCCCAGATCATCAAAGGCATGACCATCTTTGGAAACAAGGCCACATCCGTGACCGGTAAAAGGGGGATTTCTTCCGGAATGGTCAAAACCTGTGTTTGTAGGGGTATGGGGGTTTCATTATTTTCCATGGATTGCTCCTTATATCTTAACTGAAATTTATTCAGACTGAATAGGAATAGTCTTCTTAAGGGACCGCTTCTTGGGCAGAACCACAGTGAGCAGTCCATCCCGGTAATGGGCCTCGATCCGCGACTCATCAACCAGGACGGGTAGTTCAAAGGTCCGCTCAAAGGAGCCATATTCGATTTCCATTTGAAGATATCGAACGGCATTGCCCATGGGGGGCCTTTCTCTTTTCCCGGACAGGTGGACCAGGTTCCTTTTTACAGTAATCTGAATTTTTTCCTTTTGTAACCCGGAGACATCGGCGAGGATCATAAATGACTCGGGTGTTTCCAGGATATCCATCTGAGGGGACCACATCCTTTGATCCAACAAAAAACGGGGGCTGACTTGATACAACATATCATCCATCAGGCGCCTCATTTGACCGTGAAGTCGGGAAAAATCGCTTACCACGTTGGTTCCTCCTTCCTATTCCCGGGGCCATCGCCTGAAAGCTTCTGCCCCTAATAATTTTATCAATTCCGAATTAATTCCGACATCGTTGAAATTAATAAAATAATTATAATGACTCTACAGGCTTTTGTAAAGAAAAGGTGTTAAAATATTTGGCTTGACAGGGTTGGAGGGAGATGGGCAATAATGCCCATGACCGGTTTTGAAATTTTTTATCATCCAGATTATCAACAATTGAAGGAAGCTGATAGATGAAACAGATTATTCTTGGTACGGCGGGACATATCGACCACGGGAAAACCAGCCTGGTGCGGGCCTTGACGGGGATCGAGACCGACCGCCTTAAGGAGGAAAAAGAACGGGGGATCACCATTGAATTGGGCTTCGCCTACCTGGACCTGCCTAATGGCCAGCGATTAGGGATCATTGATGTCCCCGGTCATGAGCGGTTTATCAAAAACATGGTGGCCGGCGCCAGTACCATCGACCTGGTGGCCTTGATTATAGCCGCCGATGAGGGGGTCATGCCCCAAACTCGGGAACATTTGGATATCTGCAGCCTCTTAGGGATCAAAAAAGGACTGGTGGTCCTGACCAAAATCGATATGGTCGAAGAAGATTGGCTGGACCTCGTCCAGGAGGATATCAAAGAATTTTTAAAGGGGACCTTTTTGGAAGGGGCCTTGATCCTGCCGGTCTCCTCCTCAACCGGTCAGGGGATCCCGGAACTGATTGTGGTCCTGGAAAGACTTTCGAACGAAGTGGAGGAACGTTCTTCGGCCGGTATTTTCAGGCTTCCGGTGGACCGGGTCTTTACTATGCGGGGGTTTGGGACGGTGATCACGGGAACGGCGGTCTCCGGCAGCCTGTCCGTGGGGGATCAGGTTACACTTTATCCCCAGGAGATCCAGGCCAAGGTCCGCGGTATTCAGGTCCATAACCAGGATACCGAACAGGTCCGGGCCGGGCTGCGCACAGCCATCAATCTGCAGGGGATTGAAAAGGCCACGGTAAACCGGGGGGACGTGGTTGCCTCAGCCCTGGGGTTGTATTCGACCTTCTTATTGGATCTTCAAGTCCGTCTTCTGAAATCCGCTCAAAGACCCTTGAAGCATCGCAGCCAGATACGATTTCATAGCGGGACCAGCGAGATTTTAGGCCGGCTTCTCCTCCTGGAAGGCGAGGAAATCAAACCCGGTGAAACCGGCTTTTGCCAATTACGTTTAACCGACCGGGTGGCCTTGTTGCCCGGGGATTTGGCTGTCATCCGCAGTTATTCGCCGGTTCAAACCATCGGCGGGGCCGAGGTCCTGAATGTCTTACCGGCTAAACACAAACGTTTAAACCCTGAAGTCATCGAACAGCTCTGGATTCTCAAGTCGGGAACCGATTCGGAAAAGGTGGCCTTGCAGGTCCTCCTGGCCGGGACAAACGGGGTATCCCGCCAGAAATTGGGTCAGGTCCTGCCCCTTCCTCCCAAAAAACTGGATGATCTGCTCAAGGAACTCCTCTCCCAGAAGGTGCTCACTCAATGGGATAAGGAAAATAAGATTATCATCCACCAACTGGAGTTGGCCAAGCTCAGCAAGGCCGCAACGCAGGAACTGGAAGGCTATCACCGGGGCAATCCATTGAAGCCCGGATTGCCTAAAGAAGAATTGAAATCCCGTTTGCCCCAGATTCGAGAGACCAAACTTTTTAATTTTCTGTTAAATCAATTGGGCGAGCAGAAAATCTTGGTTCAGGAAAAGGAACTGGTTCGCCTCTCAGGTCATAAGGTTCTATTAAAGGAGGACCAGCAGGCCGTTCAGGATAGCCTGGAAAAGGTCTATCTTAAAAGCGGACTCCAACCCCCGTATTTTAAAGAATTGGTGGAACAGTTTCCCAAAGGACAACCGAGAGAGGTCCTGGAATTGATGGTCAAAGAGGGGAAATTAGTCAAGGTCAAGGAGGATCTGTATTTTCATAAACAAGTTATCGATGGGCTCAAAAAAAGACTGATCCAATGGCTTAAAGAAAAAGGGGAAATCACCACCCCGGAATTCAAGGACATGACCCAGACTTCCAGGAAATATACCATTCCATTATTGGAGTATTTTGATGCCCTGCAGGTGACCCTGCGGGTGGAAGACAAACGGCTCCTTCGGGAGAGCAAGGAATCGGCCTAAGGGCGGGCATTTTGCCTTTATGATTGGCCGAACCATTTCTTAAAAGCGGTTAGTAAATTAAAGAAAGCTTCCAGGTTTAACACGAGGCGGAACCAAAAAAAGGAGGAGGAGACAATGGCCAAAGATCCGGGTATTGGACAAAGAGTAGCGGCCACCATTACGGGGGTCAAGGGAAAATGCAACGCCGGTCATCATGTGGGGGATACCTTTGATATCAGTTGTCACAACCCCGGCGGGTTGTGCGGCTACTTCTACCATGATATTTTCCCAAGCCTATCGACCTTTCAGTTCGGCGGGAATCTCCCCTGGTGGGAAGGCCATACGATTCAGGTTCAATGTCCTGATCCCGACAACTTGGTGACTATGAAGCTGGAAAGGTCGAAGAGAATCTAACGCCACCACTATTAACCGGAATAGTGAGGAACCTGTGCATCTAAAAGAACCTCGTCTGAAACCTCTGGCTCAATCGGAATGGACTGAAGAACAACGGAAAATATTGACTCATCTCACGAGGGAGGGGCGGGTGCTCAATGTTTTTTCGACCATGGCCCGTCATCCCAAGATGGCCGAGGCCTGGCTTACATTTGCATCTTATATTTTAAGAAGATCGACATTGCCGGTGCGGGACCGTGAAATCCTGATCTTGCGCATCGGCTGGCTTTGTGGGTCGGAATATGAATTTGGGCAGCATTCCCGTATAGGGGAAAAGGCCGGGCTAAGTTCTGAAGAACTTATTCGGATTACGGAAGGGCCCGAGGCGGCCGGATGGGAACCATTTGAGGCGACGCTGCTCCGCGCCGCCGATGAGCTTCACAGCGATGCCTTTATCACCGAAGTCACCTGGGCCGCCCTGGCAAAACGTTACGAAGAAAAGCAACTGATGGATCTTGTCATGACGGTAGGGCAATACAACCTGGTATCCATGCTCCTGAACACCTTCGGGGTCCAATTGGACCCGGGGTTTGCCGGGTTTCCTAAACAGAAATAGCGAATAAAGATAAGATTGACAAGAACCCGACCCCGCCTTTATAGTAAACCGGTTTTTCTTATAAGGGTGAGTCCTTTACCCGTTTGCCCGCCCGAGCGGAGAGGGAGAAACAATTTGTCGATGGTCATTATCTATGGGAAAGACGGCTGACCCTTTACCCGCAAGGCCTGTGAGGCCTATCAGGAGCAAGGGGAAGAGATCCATTACTTTAATCTCCCGGCCCATCCGGAAAAATGGAAGGAATTTTTAAGGTTTTCACCGGAGAGAAAGATTCCGGTTATGGTCAAAGGAGAAGAAGTCTCCATCGGCTTTGGGGGAACCTGAAGGATAAAAATTTGAACCGGTTCGGTTTGAAATTAAAGCCTTATTAAAAAACATTCATGCCCTATGGGGGCACTACGAAATATTAAATGTCCCGTAGGTGCGGGTTTAAAACCCGCCCCACATAGGCCCCTACACAGATCAAGGGTGATTAAAAATCTATTTTCGTATTAGAGGGAAAACGTATGCCTGCAGATGAACCCAAAAACAATCATCGTCTAAAAAAGGCCGGCTTTATCCTGGGCAGTATCGGTCTGCTCGGTCTGATCATCGGCCTTTTCTGGTACCATTATGCCCAAACGCACATTTCTACCGATGATGCCTATGTGACCGGCTCCATTTATTCCTTGAGCTTCCGGGTTTCGGGGACGGTTGCTCGAGTGGATGTCCATGATAATCAGTTGGTGGATGCCGGACAGGTGATTGCCACCCTGGATCCTACCGATTACCAGGTGGCTTATAATCAGGCTCAGGCTAATCTGGAATCGCTCAAGGCCCGCTTTGCTTCGGCCCAAATAGCGGTCCCTTTGGAATCGGATCAGACCCAGGCCCGGGTTAACGAATCCACAGCCGGAGTGGGGACTTTTCAAAAGAATTTTCTGGAGGCCCAGGAGCAACTGAGACGGGCTCAAGAAGAGACCAAAAGTTTTAAGGCAATTTTAACCAAGGCCGCCCTCGATCGGGACCGCTTTGACAGTCTTTTTAAGAATCATGCCGTTTCAAAACAGCAATTCGATGAGGCCCTGACCCAATACCAGGTGGCTGACGCCCGCTATAATGCCGCCCTGGCCGGGCAGCAGGCCCTTCAAAAGTCCATCGAGTCCCTTCAGCAACAGATCCACAGGGCCAGTGCCCAGGTTGATCTGGCCCGGACCGGAAAACAATCGGTAAAGATCAGGGAGCAGATGGCTAAGGCCGCCAAAGCGGAATTGTCTTTGGCCGAAGCCCGGCTGGAACAGGCCCGGCTCCAGTTGTCCTATATTCAAATCAAGGCCCCGGCCCGGGGGCACATCACCAAAAAGAATGTGGAAGTCGGCAATCAGGTTCAAGCCGGACAGCCCCTCATGGCCCTGGTCCCTTTGGAAAACCTGTGGATCGTAGCTAATTATAAAGAAACCCAGCTTGAGCGGGTGAAGACCGGTCAGAAGGTTTCCATTAAAGTGGATACCTTTTCAGGGGAAAGACTTCGGGGCCGGGTGGAGAGTATCATGGCCGGGACAGGCGCGGCTTTTTCTCTTTTCCCCCCGGAAAATGCCACCGGGAATTTTGTTAAAATCGTTCAAAGAATCCCGGTCAAGATCGTTTTAGATCAGGACCAAAAGGACCTCCCCCAGCTCAGGGTCGGTATGTCGGTCATGCCAACAATCCTGATTAATGAATAAGGGACTCCTGAAAAGTGCCAATGAGTTTAATGAGGGAATACGGGATATTGAATTTCGAACATCGAATTTCGAATCATGAAGTAATCTGTTTTTGCCTTCCTTCGACATTTGATATTTTCATATTTCGTGAAGCCCCCGGGAGTCTTGAGGATTTGGAGTGGAGATGAATCCATCCCCACTCCCGGCACCAGCCGTCAACAAATGGCTGGTGACCCTGACGGTCATGCTGCCGACGGTCATTGAGATCCTGGATATCAGCGTGGCCAATGTATCCCTGGGGCATATCCAGGGCAGTCTAAGTGCCGGCCTGGATGAAGTGACCTGGGTGTTGACCTCCTACCTGGTCTCCAACGCCATCATCATCCCGATCACCGGCTGGCTGGCCGGGACCTTCGGACGGAAAAGATATCTGATTTTTTCCTTGGGACTTTTTACCGCCAGTTCCTTTATGTGCGGAGCGGCTCCCAACCTGGAGACCCTCATCTTTTTTCGGATCCTGCAGGGGCTGGCAGGAGGGGCCTTACAGCCCTTATCCCTTTCCATACTCCTGGAAACCTTTCCTCCCAAAGAACATGGTATGGCTATGGCCGTCTTCGGTGTCGGGGTGGTCTTCGGTCCGATTCTCGGGCCCCTTTTGGGCGGATACATCACCGATACCCTGACCTGGCGCTGGATTTTTTACATTAATTTACCTTTAGGAGGATTGGCCGTCATGATGGCCCTCCTGTTTATCGTCGATCCCCATTATATCAAAAGGCAGGAGACACGCATCGACTACTGGGGGCTGGGATTATTGACCGTGGGCTTGGGCTGTCTGCAATTGGTCCTGGATCGAGGGGAACGGGAGGACTGGTTTGATTCCAGATTTATTATCGCTCTGTCGGCTATTGCGGTGGTCTGTCTGTTATTGTTTGTCGTTGTGGAATTATGGATTTCCTATCCGGTGGTGGATCTGCGCATATTTAAGAACCGTTCTTTCAGCTCCGGAAACATGATTATGTTTTTGGGTTTTTTTTCCTTCTTCGGCAGTGTCGTCTTGATGCCCCTCTTTTTGCAGAATTTGATGGGCTATACCGCTTTCCTGGCCGGTCTGGTCCTGGGACCGGGGGGATTGGCCACTCTTTTTTTGATGCCTTTGGTAGGCATGATGATCGGTCGGCTGGATTCCCGGTTTTTGTTGAGCTTAGGGGTATTGATCAACGCCTACGCCTTATACCTGATGTCCCAATTTAATCTGGATGTGGGTTTCTGGACCGTCATCTGGCCCAGGGTCGTCCAGGGGATCGGCATCAGCTTCTTTTTCGTTCCCCTGTCCACCCTGACCCTGTCGAGCATTCCTAAACCGCAAATGGGCAACGGTTCGGCGATCTTTAACCTCCTACGGAATCTGGGTGGGAGTTTCGGCGTGGCCTTTATTACCACCATGTTGTCCCGGCGGACCCAGTTCCATCACCACCATCTCAGCGAAGGATTTTCCATCTTTGATTTTAAATTGCAACAGGCAGTTCCAAGCATACAAGGGTTTTTGCAGGGAAGGGGGTTCGAAGGGACCACGGCTCACAAAGGATCTTTAGAAGCTCTTTACGGGCAGCTTCAGAAACAGGCAGCTATGTTGGGATTTAATGATGTATTTTATCTCCTCTTTCTCTTTTTCCTTTTTCTGGTTCCGTTGATTTGGGTCATCCGCCGGAGTGCCACGGTGAGGATGGGAGAAGGACATTAATCAATTTTGGAATTCGGGAATGGGGAATCGCGATAAAGTGAGAGATATCAATTTTTCCTCTTGACCATTCAAACAGGTTCAACCTATATCGTGATTAAAGACTTTCACAAATGTTCAGCAGAAGGACGGGTTGAAAATAACGGTTTGTAAGTTATTAACGTTACACATGAGCCGCGGTTTGCCCTAGAGCGTAGCAGAAGGGTAAGCCGTCGGACTCGATGTGGGTATTAGACAACCAACTGACGCCGCGGCGCTTAGCTCACGGGTTCTTTAGGAATCTCAAATAGAAGGCTGTAAACACCGAAACAATGCCGATATTCACTATCAGCCGTTCCCAGAATCGATTCTCAAAGAACAATAAATCCACGTTAACGATAACGGCTATCAATACCAAAATGTAAAGCACAACATAGATATTCCTTGGCATTTCAATCACCAGTTCAAATATATCAGCAGTCGCCTTTCCATGGAGTTGCTGGATTTTCCTTTAGATCCTCTTGGGCCGTTCCTGTTCTCGACAGCCAAGTGGGCTCAGCACGGAGATGGCTGCGATTGAGTTCCGGCGCACTATCACGAGCTAAGAGATAATGGACCTTGGACCTAACACCCAAGCTCAGCCGGCGCCTTGCCGCAGCAAAGCGGAGCCAAGGCGGTCTGTTGGAGCGCCTTGTTAGCCTGTGAACGAAATGAGCCGTTAAACGTTGGGCGACGATGCGACCATTGAGCGTAGGAAGGACCGAACCACCGCCTCAAAGCGCTCAGGTTGGTCATACTGAATCCCGTGGCCAGCGCCTCGTATCTGTTCAACTCGAATGTGCGAATTAAGACTCTGCAGTTCTCTTGCCGTCTCAAGGGAAATAACGCCGGCATCTCCAATGACAAGCAGGATCGGGACATCGATTGTACTCACCAATTGGTGATACTCAGGGTTGGGCGGCGTAAGAACGTCAAATGCACTCATCCGGGTCTGCAGCCTCGCGTTGGCTAAGAGTTCGACAATCTCGGGCGAACGACGCGTGTGTCGCAACCGTAACTGAGCCAACACTTCGCACTTATCTTGGCTTAGAACTCTGCAGTGTTGCTCGGCGACGTCGCTATCGTGAACTTCGCGCTGGCGCTGCGGACTCAAAAAAGTCGGGTCAGATAGGATGACACCGCGAATAATGATAGAGGATTGATTCGCTACCACAGACGCAGTCATTCCCCCCATTGAATGTCCAAGCAGAATCGGTGCGGCAAGTCCGAGCTCTCGGATAAGTTCAATAACGTCGCCCGCGTGATCCCCGTATCTGTACCCATGAAGCGGAGCGCTCGAATTCCCATGCCCCCTGGCGTCCGGCATCACCACATCGTATTCACCCTCGAAAGAGCGAGCCAAAGGAGTCCAGCAGGCTCCGTTTCCAGTCAATCCGTGAAGTAGAACCAACGGGGGTTTGACCCCTCCGGTTCGCAGATAGTGGATGTTAATTCCGTTTGTTTCGCAGACTCCGGTCGTCCAACTCGTCATTGAAATCGATCCTAATGGAGCTTGATGTCAGCTTTGGCGGCAGCGCCCCGTCTGCACATCGTCTGGCTAACAAGTTAATCTAAAGATCTGTATATCTCCTCATTTTGCCTGATATACAGAAAGAGATTGGAGATTGGTTCCCTTACTGTTACAGTATTAAAATAACATTATACTCAATTTTAGGAATAACAAATAGGAAGTTTTTATTGGGGTGCGACCGATAATTTGGAGGGGTCCCTAAAAAATTTGCGAGATTGTACTCTGGTACTTTTCTAAAAACTGAATTCCGCGGATTTCAGGAAAAACTACTTGATTTTACATGAAAATCAAGACTCTCTTCCAAATTTTTCCAATATCAAGAAATGTTTATCTGAGGTGTGTGCTCGTCTTGGAGATTACGAGTTGAACTCAACAAATCACACCATATACTACCCAACTTTTTTTATGGCAGGCCTGCCATTCAGGAGAAATATAAAAGCCGCTATCATTGAATGAAGAGAGACCAAAGTGTAACCTGTAGGAAGGTCGAATTTATAGGAAATAAATACACCGAGCAGATTAACTAAGGTTCCATAGATCCAGGCAAATAAGAGATTGAACCGGCTGACCATCATCAAAGAGACCAGGGCCGGGGCAACCAAAAGAGAAAAAACCACCAAGACACCGGCCAACTTTACCGAACTGGTTACCGTTATGGCAAAAAGCAAAAAAAAACTGATGTCTTTCAGGCGATTTTTAAAAAATTTTCCGGTCAGGTAGAGAGCTATCCCGATTAAAAAATAAATCCCGGTGGTTTGGTAAATGTCTCTCAGGGAGACAAAAAGCAAATCGTTGGCCAAGAGCCGTTGAAAATCTTCCGTACCTTGAGGAGACTTGGAGAGGATCAGAAATACGGTGGCGATGCCGAAGGCATAGATCAGACCAATGAAGGCCTCGGACAGTTTTTCGGCCTTTGAGGCAATGGCAATAACAAAGGCACCGAAAAAGGCAAAGAGCAGAGAGATCGGGTAAAGAAATTCCCCCTCAAGAAAAAACAAAGAAACAGCCGCCCCCAGGGCGGCCATTTGACCGATGGCCAGATCCGTAAAGATAATCCCTCTTTTTAATATCTCCATTCCGAAGAAGGAATGGATGCCAACTAAAACCACCGAAAGTAGAAAAGCGGTAAAAAGGATATCCATTATTGAGTCAACCTCCTGACTATATCGTCAAAGAGGGAAAATAAATCCTTGGCCTCCGGCACCGCACCGATGTCATGGGGAAAAAGAACATATTTTGCCCCGGTCTTCCCGGCTACGAACTGGGCGCTCCTCTTTTCGTGATAGACGTCTTGAAGAATAAAATCGACTTTCTGGGATTTGGCCTCCTCTATAAGTTCCTCTATATGTCTTGCTGTTGGTGGTATCCCCGGTTTCGGCTCGATAGTTCCCAACAATGATAAATGATAAGAGAACAGGAAATAGTTCAAAAAGTTTGTGATATTCGACCACCCTTTTCCCTCTAAGGATGGAAAGCGTACGGTCCCATCCCTTCATTTTTCCGTCCCATTGTCTCTTAAACTCGGCGAATCTTGTTTCATACTCCTGGCTGTTTTTGGCATCCAGATCACAAAGCTTTGCCTTTATGACCCCGGCCAGAATAGGAATATTATGGGGGTCAAGGACAAAGTGGGGATTCCCTTCGGGATGAATATCTCCCTCAGACCGGGAAACACTGATGGGCACTTCGATGAGATGGACGTGCTGCGAGAGGTCTAAAAATCCCTTTGAGGTTTGGATCCTGGGATTATTGGCCTGCTGTATGAGGATCGGTATAAACCCGATTTCTAGACCGGCCCCATTAATAATGACCAGGTCCGCTCCTCTGAGTTTGGCAATGAAAGAGGGTTTGGGAACAATAAAATGGGGGTCTTCCGTTCCTTTGCCCAAAACAAAAACCTCCACCTTATCCCCTCCAATCTTCTGTGTAAGGTCCCCTATGTAAGGATAGGTGACCACCACTTTTATCTGGCCATAAGAGAAGGTGGTAAAGGATAAAACCAATAGAAAGCCAAGGAAAATTATAAATTTTTTCATCTTCGTCCTCCATCAATAGGCATGGGCACCGTGAGCCCCGATTGCCATTTCAAATTGTAGAAAAACCCCGGTAACCGGCTCCCGATTGGTTCCGTTAAAGAGCGCGTTGTCCTGGTTGAGTTGAAGTCTCAGGAGCGAGAATTCAGTGGGTTTGAATTCCAGCATGGCCGAAATTCGATCCAGGTCGCCGGGTAGACCTTGTTTTACACCATCATTATAAACATCGTTTTGATTTAAAAGATCATACCTTGCCCCTATCCGCCACCGCTGGGCAAATCGATATACCAATTGGGAATAAAAGCCCGATTGCTTCAGTTCCTGACCAAAGATACTCAAGGATTGATTGGGATCGTCCGGGGCCGGGTCTGTCCCGACATTTAAATTCATGTGCCGGTACATAAACTCGTTTTGCCAGGATACATATCGGTAGGAATCGATAAAATATTTGGCCGTCAAATCCAGACCGTAAATTTTTGCATCTCCATAGGCCATCTGTGGGAATTGAATTATTAGAAAGGTTCTGCCTGGTTTGCCCTTGGGCATAAGAGATACCTCCCAAAAGGGATAGACTACCGATATCAAAAGAAGACTTGATATAAGATACCAGAAGGTTGGGTTGCTGGGCACCATCCTTGGCAAAGACGAGGCCATTTTTTTCCAACCGGATTGAATTGGTTCCGAAGCTGCCCTCATTCTCTCCTTGCAGGATCTCGGCCCCGAATAAAAGGTAAAAGGGGGTGGGGGCCAGCCAATTAAATTGAATCCCTTTTTCATCCAGGCCGTCTTCCCCAAAGAATGCCCTGTTTACCAGGGGGGCGTCGGCAAAGTCCCAAACATGCTCGTGTTGAACATTCAATCTCCCGAAAGAGGACCTGAACTTGCCCCCTTTTACTTGAACGCCCCATGGCAGAGCTTTGGTGGTAAAGAAGGCCTCTTCAACGGAAACACCGTTCTCGGAAAAAGGGATGGTGGCAGACAAATCAAAATAGGGATCAACCGGGGAATAAAGGGACAGTTCCCCAAAGTTGAGATTAAAGCCCCTATTCGGATTCGATATCCCGGAAGGGATCAATTCCGGGACCCTGAGATTTTTAAAGGTTTCATCATTTACATTTCGTCCCACATAAGAGCCATCTAAAATAAAGGAAATATCCGGAACGAATTTGCTCTGGGAAAAGGAATACACTTCCAGAGGTTTGGGCATTTCGGAGTATTTTCTATCAATCTGGTTGGTTGGATAAGCCATCCCAAATTCTTTGCTTTTAATTGGTCCAACCGTATCCTTTGGAGTTGCCTGGGTTACCACGGGCTTGACCTCCTGGGCAGCCTGAAGCCCTTTGGATTGCTCCTTCAATTCATTGATCTCCTGTTGCTGCTTTTCAATGGTCTTTTGCTGATTTGTAATAATCTCTTCCAAGGCCTTAAGTCTTGTTTCTATATCCGAGCCATAAGATTGTGTTGTCAGGACATATGGGAAAAGAAGAATAAGGATAAATATCCTTTTCATGAACACCTCCATAAACAGATATTCTTGAGGAATAGAATAGACCTTGCTTTATTTAAGGTCGATGATACGAGAAATCTTGACTGAAGAAGGGCGTTAAATAGAAGGAGGTGCTCGGGGGACTTGGGGCTCTATAAAGAGTTTTGAGGTTGGAATTATCGTTTCAGGGCTATTGAAATCAATACCCTGAAAAAGGGATTGAATAAAGGGGGCGTTATTATTGACTAAAAAGGGCAGATTAACGGAGATACAAATCGGACAATCCGAATGGGAAGCAGAATCGTTATGGTGATGATAGGGTAAGATCAAACTGGAAATCAAAAAGAGGAGGATCAGACCGCTGGACCATATCCTGGCGGATCTGAGAGTTTTTGGAGAAAGGCTAATCAAAGAAAACATAGTTATAAGGATCGCATCCGATAATTAGATTATTTTTTATAGCATCTTTGGTAGTCTTTCGCAAGGGGAGAATCTCCCTCATCTCTAAAGGATTATGATCAGTAAATAACGGCCAAGAGCAGCCCCTTGTCCAGCGCTATATTGCAGGTGTTGGGACATCACTCCATGCAGTTTTTTGCTCGACCATCTTCTTGTTTATGATCTCTCCGGTCTTTGTATTTATATCAATAAAACCAACGGGAACCCTTGTAGTATTGAAGGAAAATAATTCCTTGCCGGACAGACGTTCCTTTGCTGAATTGTCCACCTCGACAAAAATCACACGCCTATAGTCGCAATCATTGCAATTCATGTTCTCGTTGTTAATGCCCAATGGGCAATGATGCCTTCTTGCCATAGATGGATCAACATTGTGCATCTTGGCCATTTCTGCAGAGGGTGACCGTCTTAAATGTTCAAAGGGATGAAACACCCAATCAACAATAAGACCAACTGTGTGATGTTGTTTAAATAGATGATGTTCTGATCCCGTATTGGCGATCATCCCTTGCATGATGTAATCCACCGGCATTTCGTAACCAAGATAATCTTTCTGTTTACTCATAAAGTCTAATTTGTCAGATTGAATAGCATTCAGTATTGCTAATTCAAGTTTGTTATCTTCTGGCATAATTGATACAAGGGTAACATTATCTTTTGATTTAAGTTGGAGTGAATTTAATGTTAGATATCGACAAATAAAACCAGCCCCAATGACGAGAGCCATCAACGATACCAAGGCGAAAACATTTTTTGCATTAAATAGGTTGACTGAAGGATGAGAAGTTGATCGATTTCCCCTAATCATTGGGAAAAACATCCCTGTTTTGCTCATATACTCCTTGTAAGAATCGCCGTATTGTTTGACCATCCGTCTCTCTTCATCCTTTGCCAGGAAATAATACAGGATAAACATAATTAAAAGAGTAGCCAGAACCATAAAGCGTGGCCATAATATCGCCAGTCCGATACCCCATAGGCCAAGTGAGGTATATTGAGGATGGCGGACAAAACGATAAATGCCCTTATCTGCTATTCCCCACTTAAAAATTTTGCCTAAATAAACTTGTAAGGCACAAATAATAAACGTAAGGGAACCAGCAACGAATAGTATTGAGCCTGAAATGCGGATGATTTTTAAAGTCAAGGTTGGAGGTAATATCATGTGGGGTAGAAAAAAATTTGTCAGCCACCTTGTCATTGGGTAGGCATCCAACCAATGAAAAATTGGATTGAATACGGAATAGAAGAAAAACGCAAATGGACTTATCATTATCATAACCTCAAAAGCCATGATAAAAAATATAATGATGCCACCCTTTGCGATGATTCCTTTGCTCCATTCTTTAATGCCTGATGATTTCATGAGTTTTTTCTTCCTTTTTTCGGGTCTAACTTTAATTTTTGTGCAGAGACAATATTTCTTTAACAGTCGCAACTATCAAAATCTTTAAAAATGCCAGGTCTCCTTAAAATCTACGAAAATTGAAATAATAGTATACTTTATAAAAAATGGAGTTCGATATTTCATGATATCTTTTTCTTGATGCTGAGATCGTGTACTCTTTTGGCGACCGATTCGAATAGATCGGAGGCCTTTTCAATGTGGTCGGTCATGGTCTTTTCCAGGTCCATTTTCAACTTCATAAAGGTCTCCCGTTGCCGTTTTTTAATTTTTAAATCCGGCTTATAAAAAATATCATGCTCTATTTCAGACCAGGCATGATACAAAACGGAAGTTAATTGGATTTCACATTTCAGACCTTTAAATCTTTTGTATTCACCCAAGATCAATCTCTTTCTGCCGAATTTTGCACTCACATGGATCGCCCGATAACCTCTTTCTTTATGACGTTCTTCCAACTTCAATTTCTGAGGCGTAAATTCTTTGAATAAGTCGGAGACGAATCGCTTTTTGTCGCTTTCCAAATAAAAAACGATCCGAATTCCCGCTAGGTCTTCGATGTGACTCAATTTTTTAATTTTTGTGCCTTCTGCGGTTTTTTTAACTACTTTCTTTGTTAAGCTGTCAATGGATTTTATGCGATAGAAAATTTGGTATTTAAAATTTCTATCCTCCAACAAATAAACCAGCAGGTTTTTCATTGTCAGGCAAAAATCATTGTATAAAGACCACTTTTCCTTATACTCACCAATTATCCTTTTAAAATCGATAGTGTTCATCTGTTCGCCTGTAAAATTTCAAGTATTTTTTAAACTCACCTTGACCATTACGTCTTTGATAAGAATATCCTTTAGAATGGACAGAGTATAAAATGAGCCAAATGGCGGGTCAAGGAGAAACGCCAGGGTAGGATAAGAGAGTTAAGGAAGTTGGGATCCGATGAGTCGATTTGAAGTTCGAAGGCTTGGTTCAGGGGACCAATTTTTCTACCAATTTCTTTGACTAAGGCCTGAGGAAGGATTATTTTATTATACTATACTTGTCTCCCAAGAAAAAGGTAGATAGAGATTGATAGCAGTGGTAACCATAAAAGGACCTTTTTCAGGGAAACAGCCGTCTGTCTTCCCGCTGCTCCTGGATGGCTCTCATGCAAGGGCGCCTAACCGCCCGGATCAAAGGTTCGACAAAGCATTGATGCGTGCCTTGTCAAACCCGATGACCACTTCGCCGTCTACCACCAGGGCGGGTGCAGAGCGAACGCCCAGGCTGAACAGTTCATCGCGAGCCTCTTCGTCGATCATCAGATCTTTTCTCACGAATTCCACCCTTTTGCTGGTCAGATACTCGGACGGTGCGGTACAGGGGCCTCAGAAGGGTTGCGAATACAAGGTTATTTGCCGTTCTCCCATATCGTTTCCTCTTGGTTTCTTCCTTGGCGCTTCGATTCGCAAATATGGACTAAGCGTTAGATCACTTTAGTCACTATCCTGGATTACTGCGATTGCCTGGCCTTCTGCTTCCGTGCCTTCCGCAGCAATTCCTGCCGGTGCGCCTCAGCATCCTCAGAAATAAAGGGCTGCTCGTTGGTCATGAATTTTTCCATCCATGCACCGCTTTCGGATCGCGCATACGGCAGATCAACGATGATCCCCGGTCTGTCGGCCTCTTCCAACAACTTCAAACCAGCTCGCAGGACGTTGCGCTGGTTTTCCGGGTCATGAGGTCGACCCGCCGGGTTGCCCAGGGGATAGTTGAGAAAAATCTGTCGCGGGTTGCCAGCACTGGCGGCGATATCCCGCGCGTTGGTGTAGGTGACGGTGGAGATGTCTCCCGCCTCCAGAACTCGGGCAACCAGACTCACGGTCTGATGGCAGATGGGTCAGACGGGCGTCAGCAGTGCCACGTCCACGTAGTCCTCCCTGCACTGCCGGAGGATTTCCGGTCCGTCTACCTCCGTTGTCTTTTGGTGGCTGTAATTCGGTAGGGTCCGGTAGTAGTTTTTGCTTAGGCTCCCGAATACCCCTTCCCTGAGTAACTCCTGCATCCGCGTGGTGGGGAAATAGGCGTTGACGTCGTTCATGTCCGTCTGGTAGCGGTCGTGATCCTCGCTGGTGGACAGGATGCGGCCAGAGGGCCAGTCGCTGGGCGCTGTGAATACCTCCAACTCATTGGTGCCGATCATTCGGGGCTCTTCCAATGGAAGGCCATCCTCACTCAATAGGAGGAATGAGGCTGTGGTCACCAACGTCACCCGGCATTCCGAGAGCGGCTTCTTCAGTCGTGTGAAGGGGATGTCCTCGTTATAAGCGTAATTATAGGTTTTATCGTAGCCCAGACCGTGGTAATATTCATGGGTTTTCTCGATATAGCGAATATAGTCCATCTTGGGCCTCCCTCCTCAAAACGCGAATAGCCAACCGGTCCGTATTGCATTCGCCGAAATAGACTGGCGAACAAATCGCCTTGCATCCCCGGCTCCGCGCACACCGCTTGTTTAATTTGAATTTCTTTTTGATGAAATTAGTATAAAGAAAGAATAGGACAGGATCAAGAAGAATGTAGGGAGACGAATCTGTTCGGCTCCCCCTGTACACCCTATCGTCATTTCGCTTGGGATGGGCACCTTACCGAATTGATCGCGTCCAGTAGGTCTTCTCTGGTCACGACAAGATGGCAAATCGTCTTGTTCTTTCCGGTCTTTCCGCCAGTCATCACCTTCATCAGAATTTATTCCCCATCCTTGAAGTGCCCAGATGATCCCGCGGGAAATTTCAACCAACGGCTGGTCGCCACGCACGGAACGGCCCCTTTCCCCTGGCTATTCTTAGACTGTGTATGGTATGAAATCGGGATCTCAGTGGCTTTGTTTTTCAAGTTCCCTCCCTCATTAAATGATCCCAAACAAAGGATCTCAAGGCACTGATTTTCGATTCGAGGTTTCCAAGCTTTGATTCTAACTGTTTAGGGTCTTCTGAGGTAAGGGTGCTGGAGAGGGATCGGATCTCCGTAAGGGCTTTTTGGAGGACTTCGATTTCAGCTTTTACTGGGGCTTTCATGATTTCCACCATTTGATTTCCTTTATATATCAATAAAAGTCTGACTAAAAGGGAAAAATTTCTGGTTAAATAATGATACTTAACGCTATTCAAGCCAATTGATCGAGTGGGGCCGTGGCAAAAAAGATCTGAGAGTTGAAGTGGCCTGCCCTAAGAGGTTTTTCTTGTCCCGGCGTAGAGTGGAACACCTCGGAGAACCTTTGGAGGTCTGGCGAAGAAAATAGCTACAATAGCCGACAGGCTGGTCATCCCAAAGATAGTGAAGGCGATTCGATAATCCTGGGTAGCGTCAAAAATGAGACCGGCGATGGTTGGACCGAAAGAAGCCCCCAGTTGGGTGAACAACCCGGAAAAACCGATAATCGTGCCGAAGGAGACCATGCCGAAACAATCGCCGACCAGAAGAGACTGCATCATAACGATTCCACCCATAGTCAGGCCGAAGGCAAAGGTCCCAAGATAAAGAACCGCTACTTGATGAAAGTGGGCCATAAAAAGAACGGCTATTCCCTGAAGTAAAAAACAAAAAATCGCCACGAACCGTTTATCAAAACGGTCGGCGGTCGATCCAAGAAATAGACGACTGATAATACTGGCCCCGGTCGTAACACTCACCGTCTTGGCCGCCCCCGCTGCACCCAAGGTCAGGCTTAAGAAAGAGACCTGATGCACAAGAAAAGCGAGCTGGCCGGTCATGGCCAGCAAAAAACCTATAACAATAGCCCAGAAGGCAGTTGTCTGCATTGCTTCAACCCGTGTCCAGACCCGCATCTGGGGAGAGAAGAAGATTCGTCTTTCTGATGAGCCTCCGGAAAAGGGAGCCTCCTGTCGGCCATCAGGAAATTGGCCCACATCTGCGGGATGTTGTTTGATAAGGAATGCGGCGATCGGTATGATCACCAGGCAAAACATACCCCCCAGGGTGGGTAATGCCGTCCGGAGACCCCAATGGGAGGTCATATAGACGGTAAGAGGCACCATGATCATTCCTCCCAGGCTTAATCCGCTCATAGTCAATCCCATAGCCAACCCCCGTTTCAAGACAAACCAATTGGCGATCAGGGTGGTAATCGTTATCGGAGATGCACAACTGCCTCCTACAGCCAGGAACAAGTAGACCGCGAACAATTGCCATAGTTGGGTTACGCGGCTCAAAAGAAAGAATCCAATTCCGGTAATAATAGAACCCAGAATGAGAAGAGGTTTGGAGCCAAACCGATCAATGGCCCGCCCCACCACCATACCCAAGACCCCGGAGATGGCAAAATACATAGTAAGTGCAGTGGAGATAATTCCCTTGGACCAGCCATAATGGACCCTCAATGGATCCAAGAGTGCGCCGTGGCTGTAAAAACCAATGCCACAGGAAAAAACCAGAGTAACTGTGCTCCCTAAAACAATCCACCAACCGTAAAAAACTCTTCGGGTCGTAACAGGGGTTGGGCTGACAGGCCGAGTTGTGGATAAATTTTTATCAGAATCAGATATTATCCATTTTTTCCATAGGAGAAAAATTAGGACGGACCAACATAATTTTTTTAAGATGGGAGGAAGGCCCTGCTATCAAATCACCTAAGACCCGTTAGAAGGAAAAATGTGGCACTAGTTTTCTCAATGTAACCTCCTGAATTAGGGCAAGATTAACTCGGATAGGTTCTGTTTGCAAGAGATATGAGAAGAGTGAGTAGAATTAAGATTTGGGTCGGATTCGAGTATCTACAAAGGTTGAACAATGATGGAATAGAAAACAAATGAATACCGTTTGAAAGTGAGCGTAACGATTAAGGTCAGCGGTGGCTGTAAGCCATCCGCTGGAGTGAATTGTTGGGCCAAATCCTTTCACATCTGGATTATTTCTGTAAAGTGTATTTTTTAGCTTTGACCGCAATTCCCCTTAAAGATAACGATGCGGCTCACCGGGAGCCAGATTTAATGTCGATCCGACTGGTGGTGCAATTTTCCCCTCTCTATTATTTCTTCCTCGAAATGAGTCTCGTATTCTTTTACCCCCGCCCCATTATTAAAACCGGGGGGAGCGGTCTCCGCGCAAGTAACGCATCAGGTCGATGATATCGAGCAACAGAGACACTGTATCCATAACCATCAAGGTTAAAATCCAGCCCTGAAAAAGCGTGTCTTCAAGAATGTTCTCCAGTCTGAAACCCAGCCATATGAGCATGGGGATCCATACAAAATGGCCTATGCCCAATAGCCGGACATAGCCCAATTTGGCATGCAGGACCGTCATAATCGTAGCCGCCAGGAGACCGGTTCCCAGTACCACCCATGCCTCAGTCCTCGGCAGAAAGAGGATGGAAGACAGATTGATCAATGGCAGACCAGCCATCCAGGGCCACCAGATCATGGGCATTTTGAACATATTTTTGAGAAATTCGACTAAGGCTTTCATAATACAGCGCTGTGGGGGAAGTGGAAAGAAAGATTAATATTATTTAGCATCGAACATAAGGCATCGCGATCAGCGGCGGCCTCTGTATAGGCCGTCCGCTGGATTTTATTGGTTAGCTCTCTTTTTGAGGGTCCTTTCATCCCTCTTGAGAGACGGGGTTTCCTATCACATGATCAAGACACAGGGGGATACGACCATTGGCAATTGGCCACTCACCGCGTTGCCAATCTCCTGCCGATATTCATCCGAACGAGCCTTTTGCTTATCAGGTTTTGTACTACCGGTCGATCAAACCACCTTGATGACCTGGCTGATCGCTGGTTACTTGTAAAATATAACTTTGCCGGTGCTTACATCGTACATGGCACCTACCATCCCAATCTCACCTTTGTCGAGCATCTCGCGCAACACGACGCTCCTGTCACGAAGCTTCTGCATGGTTAGGGTGACATTCATTTCCGCAACGGCCTGAACGAATTCTGTGTTCTTTGAACTCCTGGGTTTGTAGTCACCTTGCACCGCCGTTACGGCCGGATTGATATTGGCCAGAGTTGCCGTCAGCAAGCCGAGTTGCGCTGCGTCGCAGGCGCCTTTGATTGCGCCGCACTCCGTATGGCCCATGATCACGATCAGCTTGGCACCAGATAGCTTGGTTGCGAATTCAAGACTACCAAGGATGTCGTCATTAACAAAATTGCCTGCTACGCGCGCCACGAAAAGATCACCGATCCCCCGGTCGAATATGATTTCCGGCGGAATGCGTGAGTCGAGACAACTCACAATGGCAGCGAAGGGAAACTGGCCTTTGGATGTCTGCTTGACCTGACCGAGTAGGTCCCGCTTTAGGGTTTTATTGCTGACAAAGCGCTGGTTACCCTGTTTGAGCATCTCTATCGCCTTGTCGGGTGTGATAGCCGCCTGTGCTTCTCTGGTCAGTGTGGTACCGCCATCTGCGTGGGCAGCACCGATCGTCGAAAAAACAATCGCTATGGCAAGCGCAATAACCTTTGCTCTGTTTACCTTCATCTCCTTCTCTCTCATAGTCAGTTCGTTGGTTTAGGCTCTTGGCCAGCTAATTATTTATAGTATAAAAGAACAGGGGGGGGAGGAAAATAACGGGGAAAGAGTATTTTCTCTGGGAAAAGGCTGTATTTAAAATCTAAAGGTCCTGAAAATCGATCTGGCGATCTAATGGAAGGAGTAGAGTTCAAAAAATTTAGAGGCTACATTCAATGGGGCACATTATACACAATTTTGGCGATATTAAATAGGGTGATTCCCCTATGGAGTAGGCCATTAAATAGGAGGTTCCGTCAATGGTTTGCGTTTGTACTATTTCGGTTTTTAAAAATTATCAGTTGAACGATTTCAGGAAGAAGGAGAGCGAGCAGATCCGCAGGTTTGGGTTTTTAAGCGGACCGGATCAGGCCAACCCTTTAACCATCGTTCCCTTGCGTTGGGTGCTCTTAGAAACTTTTTTGCCCACTCCTTCCTAACAACTCCAAGTCTCTAAAGGCAGTCATTGTCCCCAGGCTGGTGGCCTCGAAGATCCCTCTAATAATGGCCCTAGTCAGGCAGTCGGCCGCGGCCCGTCCGAGTTCATTCAAGGCCTGGGCCTTGGGTGAGGCGAAAAAACCGGGAGTATCGGGCAGAACCACCTGGTCGGAGGCGAGGCAGAAGATGGTGTCTCCATCGAACATGGTGTGCGCCGGTCGTATAGCCCTGGCCAATCCATCCTGGGCCATCTGGGCCACTTTCTGTGCTTGGGCCTTGGTGAGGATTGCATCGGTGGCGATGACCCCGATGGTCGTATTGGAAGCAGGGTGGGGTAGAGGAGTATCTGGCAGCCTGACCGATCTTTTTCCGATTTCGCCGAATTCTTCCGACATTTCCAATCGGATCTCCCAGGGACGACCATTCATCGAGTCGATGACCGAACCAAGGGAATTGACGGCCACCAGAGCGGCCACGGTCACTCCAAAATCCAGGATCTCACTGGCCGTACCCAAACCACCCTTTATCCCTCCGGAAAGAGCGCCGGTACCGGCACCGACAGAGCCCAGAGCGAATAGGCTGTCTTTAGCCGATTGGCAGGCTGTTCTCCCCCAGTTTGCATTGATAGGAGGGACAAAATGCTTCCCCCGGCCAAGATCAAACAAGGCGGCAGCCGGCACAATCGGGGCCACCTGGCCCTCTGCCAAGGGGAATCCCCACCTTCTTTCGGCCAACCATCTTACCACTCCATCACAGGTTGCCAGGCCGTAGACCGAGCCGCCGGTGAGCACAACGGCCTGGACCTTTTCCACCAGGTTACAGGGTTGCAAGAGGTCCGTCTCCCGGGTCCCCGGGGCAGAACCCCGCACATCAACCCCGGCCGTGGCCCCCTCAGGATATAAGGCAACGGTTACCCCGCTGGCCGCTTCAAGATCCGTAAAATGACCGACAAGGATTCCTGCCACATCGGTTAAAGAATTATTCTTGCCCGTCTTGTTCATGATTGCCCCCTTCAACTCAACAAGGTGGTGAATGATTTCGGAATGAGGAATGACTGTTGAAAATTAGAAATGTGGCTCCTAATTTTCAATATCACCTAATCACCTATTTGATCGGAAGTGGAATAGTTCCAAAACAGGGGAAAATGTCGAAAGGTTTCAGGTTATGTGACGTTGATGTCGACGATCTCCAGTTGACGGATTCCGCCGGGGGTCTTAACCTGGATCTCGTCTCCGGGTTCCTTACTGATCAAGGCCCGGCCTAAGGGGGAAAGGACCGAAATGTCTCCATTGTCGGCATTGGATTCATCGGGGCCGACCAGACGGATTTTAAATTCGTCTCCGGTCTTCAGGTCGTTTAAAAGGACGGTGGTGCCGAAGACGATCCGGTCGTCGGGTAAATTGGAGCAGTCGATGATTTCGGAAGTGGCCAGCTTGGAATGAAGTTCCCCTATCCGGCCTTCGATAAAGGACTGCCGTTCTTTGGCCGCGTGGTATTCGGCATTCTCCGAAAGATCGCCGTGGGACCGGGCCTCGGCGATGGCCTTGATGACCGAGGGTCGCTCCACCCTTTCCAGTCGGGCTAATTCTTCCCGGAGTTTTTCCAGTCCTTCCTTGGTAATCGGTGTCCGGTCCATATCGGTGGTTCCTTTCAAACAAACTACCCCCGGAGAAATATCAATCCGGGGGCAATCTCTTATTATCAAAATTTGATTTAAAGGGCAAGGATTTTCAACAACACTTCTTAACCTGCACAACCGGCAGGTTTTCTCGATAATCGAAGGGCTTCAGGCCTGATAATCAGGGTGGATTACCCTTATTCCTTAGGTTCTTTGGCGGTTTTTTCAATTTCCTTGGGTTTGGCCGGGGGCTCTTCCTCCAGACCGGAAAGGCCATTTTTAAATTCCTGGATTCCCTTCCCTAAACCTTTACCTATTTCCGGCAGCTTTTTCCCTCCGAAGATAAAGGCGGCTATTAATAAAATAACCAGCAAATCTTGATTCATACCCAACATAAATAATACCCTGCCTCCCTTTAACCTGATTTTTAATACCGATTAAATATAAGATTAAATTTTTTCCTTTGCAAGAGATAAAAAATCTTCATTAAAGGGCTGGCCGGGATATTTACAGGTGAACCTTATGGGATTCCGGTTTTCCCCGCACCAAAGAGGTCCACATGCCCAAAAAACAAATGAAGGCGGCTACCAGATAGGCCCGATGGAGGCCGACCATGAAGGCCGCCAAGGCCGGTGCCTTTCGGGCCGAAGAGCCGCCGGCGTTCAGGGCTTCAAAGGAGGAGTGACCTAATGTGGTCACCATGGTACCGGCCAGGATCGTACCGGCCAAGGCGATGCCGACCACCTGGCCCACGTTGCGCATCATGGACAGAAACCCGCCGGTAATGCCCAGGCTGTTCCGCGGCACCGAGCCCATGACCGAACTGTTGTTGGGCGATTGGAACAACCCCTGCCCCGTACCGAGCAAAAGGAGCCGGACGAGCACATCATGATAACCGGCCTGAGGTTTCAACAGGGAGAGCCAAAACAGGGCCATGGTGCTGACGGCCAGGCCCAGAGAGGAGACAATGCGGGTGTCTATTCGATCGGAAAGCCAGCCGCTTAATGGTGAGACGACGGCGATGGCCAGGGACGTGGGCGTCATCAACAGGCCGGCATGAAGGGGGGTGTAGCCCAGGGCCAACTGCAGGAAGAAAGGCATCAGGAAGGCATTGGCCGACATTCCCAAAAAGGAAAAAAAACCGGCCAGATTTCCGAAACTGAATAGGCGGTTTTTAAATAAATGGAGATCGATCAACGGTTCAGCGGTCCGGGCTTCCCAGAGAGGCACCAAGACCAGGGTACAGGCGGCAACGGCCAGTTCGAAGAGGACTGATTTGCTTCCCCAGTTTCCCTCCTGACCGGTGGTCAGCCCTAAGAGCAGGGCCGAAAGACCGGTGACGACCAGGGCCGCGCCGAGGAAATCGAAGCTTCTTTTTTTCCCCAGGGTCGGGGAGACCAGACGCTCATTAAGGACATAGGTGACCATGGCGATGCCGATAGCTCCCACCGGGACATTGACATAAAAGACCGAACGCCAGCCAAAGGTGCTCACCAGGAAGCCACCCAGACTGGGGCCGACCGTGAACCCCACGGCCACGACGGTTCCCATGATGCCCAGGCCCCGGCCCCGAACCTGGGTGGGAAAGACGGCGGTGATGATGGCAAAACTGTTGGCCATGATCATGGCCGAGCCCACGGCCTGGAGTGCCCGGAAAAAGATCAATTGACCGGGACTCCCGGAGAGGGCGCACAGCCCCGAGCCCAGGCTGAAGATCACGAAACCCAGGCGGTATATTTTTTTTCGGCCGGTCATGTCGGCCAGCCGGCCGAAAGGAAGCAATAAGCCGATGATAACCAACAAATAACTGAGGATGATCCATTCCGATACGGCCAGGTTGGATTTGAAATCGGCCATGATGGTCGGCAGACTGATATTGACGATGCTGGCATCCAGGGTGGCCATAAAGGTGCCGATGCTGACCGTACCCAGGGCCCACCAATGGTGATTTGCGCCGTTTACATTGATTTGCATGTTAAACCCACATGCGCCCTTTGGGGCGCCACAAAATATGAAAATCGTTGAATCCCCCCTCACCCCAACCCTGCCTGGGGAGAGGGAGCTAAATTAACTTCCTCCCCCTTGATGGGGGATAGAGGTGGGGGGTGGACATAAGCCATTACAGAAATCAATGGCGGTTAAAAATCTATTTTCGAATTAAATGATGGTTCGAGTGGCGCGCTGCCACTCATCGTCTATGTTTTTCATCAGACGCCGGAACTGGGTGGAGAGGCCGAACTGGCAGCCCCGGCAGAGGAAGCCGTCCTTCTTACCCCAACCGCCGCCATACAAATGATCGAGCACTTTTTGGGCCTGGGGTCCGTTCCAGACCGAGAGCAACGGTTTGTCGCTGACGTCCCCCAGCACGGCCCGGCGGCCCATGTCCTCGCAGCAAAGCACGGCCTGGCCGTTAAAAGAAATGACCATGTCCCTTAAGGGTTCCCCTTTCTTGCAGCCTTTCAGCCAGGGGCCGGGATACTTGAGGGAGAGGCCTCCGGTGGCCCCAACCAGATTGGCCCGGGAATTGGGTATGCCGATGGCCACCGGCACCCCCTGTTCCCGCCAATATTTTTTGACCTTAAGGACCTCGCCCAAGGGCCACCGGAAGGCGTAAGACCGGATGATGACCTTGGAATATTTGCCGGTCAAATAGCGGATGTTGGACAGGGTCTTTTCATAAGGCAGACCCATGATCGATTCATAAACGGCTTTGGTGATTCCATGAAAGCTGATATAGATGGGTCCCTCAAAGCCGCTTTTCAACAGGCGATCCGTCTTTTCCGGGGTGAGCAGGGCGGCATTGGTCTGGAGGACCATCTGGAGACCGGCCTTCCGGACATAATCCATCTTCCCGATCGCATCCGGATCGATGAAGATTTCCCCCATGTTGCAGAAGATGACATGACCGCGAATCGGATGCTCGGCCTTGACAGCGGCGAATTCGTCTATCAAACGACGGAAAAGGGCCTCTTCCATCTTACCCATAGGCAGTTTGTCTTTAAGTTGGGGATAGGGACAAATACGGCAGCGGGCATTGCAATAGGAATGAATATCGATAATCAGATTCTGAGGGTAGGGGGTGCGCTCCGCCCTCCAGTCTTTAAATTTTTCGACCATGAAAGTTTTCTCTTAGGCTATTTTATTTTTCTCAGGATACCGGAAGCAAAGAGATACTGGCGCTCTCCGCCGAATCCTAAGGAATGGGAAAAAGGGGCTTGACCTTTATAGCAAATCCTATACATTAATCTACCACATAAAATAAAGAGGGGCAACGGCTATGAAGATTTTACGAGTAGACATGAACCATGAAAAAATAACCCTTGAACATCCAAGGGAGGGCTGGGAGTTTCTGGGAGGCAGCGCCTTATTGGCCAAGATCATGAATAAAGAGGTCTCGCCGACGGCTGATCCCTTAGGTCCAGAGAATCTCTTTATCGTAGCGGGGGGACCTTTGGCCGGCACCGGGGCGCCTCAATTGGGGCGCGTTTCCATCGGCGGCAAAAGCCCCCTGACCCTGGGAATCAAAGAGGCCAACTCCGGAGGTCCGGCGGCTCAAATTCTGGACCGGCTTGGGATTCGCGCCGTTGTCGTGGAAGGGGCAGCGGATGAAAATCGATTATTCTGTCTCTATATCGCCAAGGACAAGACCCTGTTGATCCCGGCCGATGAATACCGGGGCTTGAAGAATTATGAATTGGTCAGCCGGCTTCAAAAAAAATACGGAGAAAAAATTGCGGTCATCTCCACCGGAATCGCCGGTGAGCGGAAATATAAAGGGGCCTCGGTTTCCTTGACGGACACCTTCGGCGATCCCTCACGGAACGCCGCCAGGGGCGGACTCGGCGCGGTCATGGGGTCGAAGGGTCTCAAGGCGATTGTGATCGATCCAACCGGGGCCGCCCCGGTTGAGTTGGCCCATACGGAGGCATTCAGACAGAGGGTCAAATCGTGGGTCAACACCCTTAAACACGATGTCAGTTGCAGTCTGTATTCCCGCTTCGGCACCCCTTTTGCCGTGTCCAATTCGGCCAGCCACGGAACCCTGCCGACCCATAATTATCGTTCGGGCCGGCCGGATAATTTCATCACCGTCAGCGGAAACAGCATCCAGAAGATCCTTTTTGAACGGGGCGGAAGGATGCACGGCTGCATGCCCGGCTGTGTGGTCCGGTGTTCCATCGTCTTCCCGGATAAGGAGGGGCAACGGCTCTGCGCGGCCTATGAGTATGAGACCATCGGATTGCTGGGAACCAACCTGGGGATCATCGATAATGATGCCATCGCCCGGTTGAAATTCAGGTGCGACGACCTGGGAGTCGATGCCGTAGAAACGGGGAGCGCCCTGGGCCTGGCCGCTGAGGCCGGGAAAATGGCTTTCGGAGACTTTCAAGGGGCCGAGCGGCTTCTGGAAGAGATTGAAAAGGATACCCCCCTGGGTCAGGCCCTGGGTAACGGCGTAGTGACCACGGCCCGATATTTGAACATCAGCCGCGTGCCGGCCTATAAGGGACAGGCCATCCCGGCCCATGATCCCCGGTCGGTCAAGGGAACCGGAGTGACTTATCTCACCAGCCCCATGGGGGCGGATCACACGGCCGGGCTGACCTACCGGATCCCCAAGAACAAGGATAAACAGGCCCAGAATTCCCTGAAGTCTCAAATCCAGGCCGCGGCCTGCGATGCCTTCGGCTATTGTTTGAATGCCGTTCCCGGCGGCCGCGAATCGGTTTACCCATTTTTCGCCGACCTGATGAATGCCCGATACGACCTTCATCTGCTTCCCCTGGATATTATGGAGATCGGCAAGCAGACCCTTCGAGACCAACTGGCCTTTAACGAGAAGGCCGAGTTCAGTCAATGGGATTCGAAGGCCACGGCTTTTATGCGGGAGGAGGCCATTACCCCCACCGGCCAGGTTTTTGATGTGGATGAGACCGAGATGAAAAATATCTGGAAAGGGTTGGACGCTTATGAGGAAAAAGAAAAGGTCTGGGAGGTTCGTATTCCGCCCCTGCCCGAAATGATGTTCGGCGCCGGAGTGGCCCAAAATTTAGGCCAGCGGATCCGCCAGCTCAAAGTATCCAAAGTCTTCCTGGTGACCGATCCTTTTATGCTCTCCTTAGGCCGGGCCGAAGAAGTTCGAAAGATCCTGGAGGTCGGCGGGATATCCACGGTTATCTTTGCCGAGGTGGAGCCCGATCCTCCCATTGAGCTGATCGAGCGGGCCGGTAAGATTTATAAAGATAACGGATGTGAGGCCATCGTGGGTCTGGGTGGCGGAAGCTCCATGGATACGGCCAAAACCATCGGGCTTCGGGTGACCCACCCCGGTGACTTAAGAGAGTACGAAGGTATCGTGGGCGGCGGGGCCAAGATCAAGCCGATCTTCCCGCCGATTATCTGCATCCCGACAACCTCCGGGACGGGCAGCGAGGTCAATCCCTGTGCGGTTTTGACCGATAAGGAAAGGGACCTGAAATTTATTTTGATGAGCAATCATTTCATTCCCAGGTTGGCGGTTATCGATCCCCTGTTCTGCCAGACCATGCCCCCGAGGCTGACCATCGAATCGGGAATGGATGCCCTGGCCCACTGCATCGAGGGGTACGTTTCCTTAGCCACCCCCTATCATCCCTATTTTGAATCCATGGCGGTTTACGGCGTCAAGTTGATCGGACGGAGTCTGATTAAGGCCTATAAGGACGGCAATGATATCGCTGCCCGGACCGATCTGTGCTGGGCGGCTGTCTGCGGCGGTCTGGCCTTTTTAAAGGGATTGGGGATCGGCCACGCGGTCACCCATGTCCTGGGAGCCCATTATCATATCCCACATGGCCGGGCGGCCATCTATGGCCTTTTGTGCTTTGTGAAGGCCAATAAGGAAACCTGCCGGGATGCGTTTACGGACCTGGCCCAACTCCTGAATCGCTCAAATGACCTGGAAGCAGGCTTGTTGGAGTTTTATCGAAAGCTGGATATCCCCATCAGCCTGAAGGCCTTGGGCATTCCCCAAGAGGACTTGAAAAAAATTGCCTTTTATACCACCAGGGATGCGGTCAACATGGCCACCGATCCCACCACCCCCAACCAGGAGAAGATCCTGGAGCTTCTGGAGGAGATCTACGAATAGCTTCCAAGGGTTTGAGTTTTTGATTGGTGCTTCTTTGGAAAGGAGTCTTTATGATGAAGACCAAGAAATTAATTTGCGGCCTTGTGGTGCCTTTGATCGCTTTGGTTTCATCTATAGTTTTCGGTCAACCGAAGAGCGGCCTGCTTCCCTGTGATCTTTTTACCAAAGCCGAGGCTGAAGCCCTTTTCAAGGTGGCCGTCTCTGAGGGGCAAACGGAAAAGACCTCAATGCCCGCGGGTATGAGTTGCCAGTATTCCTTCCGGAAAAAGGGTGCGACTTATGGGCTTACTCTAAAGGTATCGACCCTGGAGGCCATTAAACAGGAAGGGATATATGATTCCCCGAAAGACTATTTCAGCAGACAGAAGCGCGCCCGCCTGGCCTCCGACATGACAGCAAAAAAGTCCAAAATGATCCCCGGCCTGGGCGACGATGCCTTCTGGAACGGCTTTGCTCTCTCCATAATAAAGGGCCATTATTGTATTATTATCGTGGTCAATTCTTTTCTCCGAGGAAGTTTCCAGAACAGCGGAGCCCTGGAAAAAGCACGATACGATCAGGACCTTGCCCTGGCCCAGAAGGTGGCTGAAAAAGTGCTTTCGAGAATAAAATAGTGGGCTGTCAAGAAATTATAGGATCAGTTAGAATATAGGTGAACCGGCATCAATTAGCCGCGCAACTGCCGAGACGGTCTCCCCAGGTCTGGTAAGAAGGCCGCCAGAAGCCCGAGCAGTGGCAGGAAGGCGCAAATTCGATAGACGTAATCGATGCCGTGGGCATCGGCCAACCTTCCCAGAACTGCCGCACCGATACCGGCCATGCCGAAGGCGAGTCCGAAAAACATTCCGGAAACCAGCCCCACTCTACCAGGGAAAAGTTCCTGCCCAAAAACCAAAATCGCCGGAAAAGCAGACGCCAATATAAGGCCGATGACAAAGGTCAGGGGCCCGGTCCAGGCCAGGTTGGCATAAGGCAAAACCATCGTAAATGGGGCGACACCCAGAATAGACATCCAGATTACCCGTTTGCGGCCGATGCGATCGCCTACAGGTCCGCCCAGAATAGTCCCCAGGGCCACACCAAACAGAAAGACGAAGAGGTGAATCTGGGCCGAGGTCACCGAAAGATGGAATTTGTACATCAAGTAAAAAATATAGTAGCTATTCAAGCTGGCCAGATAAAAGAATTTCGAAAAAATCAGCACCAGCAGGATCAGTATGGACATAACCGCCGTACGGGTAGAGATTTCAGACTGGGCCAGCACATGCCCCTCGACCGGCCGCTTTCCCGGCGACTGCCGCCGCCTATACCAGTCGCCGACCTGCCACAATACCAGCATGGCCAGCAGGGCGACCAACGAGAACCAGGCTATACTGTGCCGGCCTTCCGGGATGACGATCAAAGCCGCCAGTAAAGGGCCTGTGGCCGTACCGGCATTGCCGCCAACCTGGAAGATCGACTGGGCCAAGCCATATTGTCCACCCGAGGCCATTCGAGCCACCCGGGAAGATTCGGGATGGAAGACCGATGAGCCCGTACCGACGAGTGCGGCGGCCATGAGCAGTATGCCGTAACTCGGTGCCAAGGCCAGGGCGATCAGACCCGTGAGGGTGCACCCCATGCCAATGAACAATGAATAGGGCTTGGGATGACGATCCGTATACATCCCGACCGCTGGCTGCAACATGGAGGCTGTGATCTGATAAGTTAAGGTGATCAAGCCGATCTGCGTGAAGTTGAGGAAAAAGGCGTCCTTTAACAAGGGATAAATGGCCGGGATCAGGGACTGGAGCATATCGTTTAAAAAATGGGAAAAGCTGATGGCCCCCAGCACTTTGAGGCTGATACTTTTCGCTCCATTGGTTGAGGCCTTAAAGGCGTCGATACCTATTTTCATGGTGATTTCCTTCCAACATTCCATGGCTTTCCATTTGGGAGTCGGAAACTCATTAAAATTTTTTTCGAGATTCAAGGAAAGGTCTGGGAAAGCCTGTGTTTGATAAGAATTTCCTGTTGGGTGAAGTGAGTATAAAATAATCCCAGTGAGGGGTCAAGGATGAATTACCACAAAATAGCAGAGTCTTTCCTTTCTTTTTCGGCCATGAAAGTCTATACTTACTCTGAGGCCAGGAAGAAATTGGCCAGTATTCTTGAAGAATCGAAGAAGGAAGAAGTCATTATCCGACGTCGTAAAGGGGATACGTATGCCATTGTTCCCCAATCTATTCGTCCTCGCCGGTCCCCCTTCGACGTTCCAGGTCTAAAGAAAGGGATACTCAAGCAAGAGATAATAGAGGCCGTCTACGAATCGAGAGAGCGGGCATAACAATGCATTCCACCGCAATTGACCGTGGCCCGACCCGGGGTGGCCTCGTTTCTGTTTTTCAATTTTTTATGGAAAGGAACCTTAAAGAAGATGATAAAAGATGAAGATCTTAGACAAAGTATAAAAACAAACGATTCGGGCCTATTAAAACCTTTGGATTCCAGGCCGGACTCGGCGGATGTCCAGGGAGAATCATTGATTGAGCCGGAAGACAGGCTGCCGGAGGTCTCTTTAGAGACCCTGCCCGAACGATTGCAGATGGCAGCGGCCAAGGCCGGATGGGGCAGTCTTTTGCCGGTTCAAGCCAAGGCCATTCCCTATTTTCAAGCCCGACGGGATTTGATGATCCAATCCCAGACCGGGAGCGGCAAGACTGGCGCTTACCTGCTGCCCATCCTGGACCGGATCGATCCGGAGAAGTCCGTCTGTCAGGCCCTGGTGCTGGTTCCCACCCGCGAGCTGGCTCAGCAGGTGGCCAGGGAGGCCGAGATGCTGGGGAGTTCGATGGGGGTGCGTTCCATCGGGGTTTATGGCGGTGTGGGTTACGGGCCGCAATTAGAGGCCTTTCAGCAGGGCGTCCAACTGGTGGTCGGCACACCGGGCCGGGTGCTTGATCACCTTCTCAAACGCTCCCTTTCGTTGAAGCACCTGGAAGTTTTGGTCTTTGATGAGGCCGATCGCCTCCTTTCCATGGGGTTTTACCCGGATATGAAGCAGGTCCAGACCTACCTGCCCTCCCATCGTTGCAACGGCTACATGCTCTCGGCCACTTTTCCAGGCTTTGTAATCCGGCTGGCCCAGGAGTTTCTTTATGAACCCGGGTTCCTCAGCTTGAGCCGGGATCAGGTTCATGTGGCCGGTACCGACCATTTCTACTACGTGACTCCGGGGATGGAAAAGGACCGGGGCCTGATCCGGATCATCGAAATCGAAAACCCGGTTTCGGCCATAATCTTCTGCAACACGAAAATCTCCGTGCACTATCTCACCGTGGTCCTCCAGCGCTTCGGATACGATGCCGATGAGCTAAGTTCCGACCTGACCCAGGGGGCGCGGGAAAAGGTTATGGACCGGGTTCGAGAAGGGACGTTGCGTTTCATGGTGGCTACCGATGTGGCGGCCCGGGGCATCGATATCCAGGAATTATCCCATGTTATTCAATATGAGCCTCCGGAGGACCCGGAGATCTATATTCATCGGGTCGGACGCACCGGCCGGGCCGGTGCCAGCGGGGTGGCTCTTTCCTTGGTCACTCCCCTGGAAGAAATCAAGTTGAAACAAATCGGGCGGAAATTCGGCATCGATCTTCAAGAACGTCCACTGCCCGGTGATACCGATGTGGAGGCCATCGTTTCCCAAAGGGTTACCGTGATGCTGGAAGCGGATCTGCGATCTCGCGACAGCCTGAAGGCCGAGCGGATGAAGCGATTTCTTCCCCTGGCTCAAAGTCTGGGGCAGGGGGATGAGGAGTTGGCCCTGTTAGCCATGCTGCTGGATGAATATTACCAGAAAACCTTGCCGGCCAGGCCTCCTCAACCCCCTCGCCCCGGGTCATTTGAGTCAGGATCAAGAACCGGCAAAGAAGGGCGGGGCAGACGGCCCCGGAAAGGGAGTGGGGGACGGTCCCAGAAGAGATAGATTTGAGTACAAAGTCTTCCTTGTTCTTAACTGAACAGTTCATCCGAACCAGCAGGACACCAAACGCTGAGAAAATTTTCAATTTCTCTTATTGAACGATTTCCTTCAGATCCTTTTCTTCCAAATGGAACTCCCTGGCCAAATGTCCCAGGGTCGCACCCGTCTGCTCGATGACTTCCTGTAGATATTCTTTCAAGCTGGTCTGTTTTGACAGTCATGAAAATAATTGTATTTTTAGAAGGGGAGTGCTAAAGGATCGGACTTGTGAAAAAGAGGCCAATCTTCTTGACACTCCCTATTTTCCGTTTATATTCTAA
>CAWGEQ010000031.1:0-57392 GCA_963821645.1 uncultured delta proteobacterium
CGCGATCCTGCAGCACGTGAAGTCCTCAATCCGCGACAGCCTGATCGGCAAAGGCGCTCGTGTGGCAGTTCTGAATGATGAGGCGCATCATGTGGCGAATGAGACAGGGACCAATGTCAAAAGTGAAAGAGTTCCTTCTCAATCCGGAGTATGGCTTTCGCTACGTCCTGGGCGTGTCCGGAACCTGTTATGTCGGCAACGAATACTTCGCAGACGTGGTCAGCCGCTACTCGCTAAGCCAAGCGATCGAGCAGCGTTTCGTCAAGACGGTGAAATACGTTGCCGAGATGCCGCAGACCGACAACCCGGAAGAAAAATGGCAGCTCATCTACAACCAGCATCAGGCCAGCAAGAAGGAGCTCAAGAGACGCTGGATCCGGCCGTTAACCATCATTGTAACCAAAGACATCTAGGCCTGTAAGCGGGTCGGCGAGGAACTGATGGCGTTCCTGCAGGAGACCGAGGGCATCACCCCGGAGCAGGCCGAGGCCAAGGTCCTCCCAGTAACGTCGCAGCCAAACACCAACCCAATGTGGCCAAGCTAAAGACCGTAGACAGTCCGGCAAGCAAAGTGGAATGGATCTTGTCGGTCTCCATGCTCAGCGACGGATGGGACGTCAAGAACGTGTTCCAGATCGTTCCACACGAGGAACGGGCATTCAACAGCAAGCTTCTAATTGCCCAAGTACTCGGCCGCGGACTACGTCGGCCGGAGGGCTGGCAAGGCGCAGACCCCGTAGTACGGTTTTCAATCATGACGCCTGGGCTGGACGCATCAAGCACCTCGTGGACGAGATCCTCGAAATCGAACGCCGCCTCGGGTCTCGAGTCTTGACGACTCCACCCTATCATTTCGACTTACACAACCTGGACTATACACGCGAAACCGATACGGCCCACTTCACAAAGAAGGGCGAATACCGTCTGCTAAGCAAGGTTACGTGGACTTCCGTCCCAGGTTGAGGTTGAGGACGTGGCCATCGAATACGTCACGCAGGGACAGGCGACCATACCAAATTCAAAACCCAGATCGCCCATAAGACATACTCGCTCGAGGAGGTCACAGAAGAGATGTACCGTCGCCTCCAGACCATAGAGACGAAACCAAGGACGCAGAGGACCCGAAAAAACGAACCAGTACAGCAAGCAAATTCACTCGGAAGCGATCCCTGGAGATCGTCACCGCCTCCGCACAGAGGGCCAAGATCAAAAGTGGTCGAATCACAGAGGAAAACAGGCAGAAGATCCTGCAGGCTCTGGGCCCGCTTAAAAGGAAGACGGCCAAACGAGTGGTCTACTAAGTTGACGCCGAAAGCACTGACAACTGTCTCGACCCGTGAGCGGCCGGTCATCAGTTGCAGCGCCCGGAGCTCCGGGGGGAGACAAAATAGCATTCATCCTACGAGGACTAGGACAAAATGATCCCCGACGAACAAATTGAATTCACCGGGAGGTCAAAGACCCGAACGGCGACTTCCGTGCCGGGCGGGTAACCTCGCCAACGCCGCACGACCTAAAAACGCCATGCAACATGGCGATTGCGGATTCCAGGCCCGAGCTCAAATTCATTCGCCAGATGTGCGAACGGCAGAACGCCGCTTGCTCGACGCCTGGGTAAGAGCGCCCCCAACGGTATTACGTCATCGAGTATGCATGGAAAAAGGGCGAACACCCCAAGCGCGGCGAGTTCAGCCCGAATTTCTTCATCAAGAAGGGCGACATGGTCCACGTCGTCGAAATCAAAGACGATGGGGAATAACGGACCCTTCATCAGAGAACCAGAAGAAGTTCGAATATGCTCAGGCCCATTTCAAACGGCTCAACAAGTGGTCATCGATCCGGCATAAACACCCGTTATCAGCACAACTGGCTATCCCCGAAATCCTTCAACCGGTTCTTTCAGCTCCTGAGGGAAGACAAGGTGAACGGTTTTCGGTCAGAGCTTGATGTAACGCTCCATTCAATGATGAATCAAAGCCAATGATAATGGAGGGGGTCAAATCCTTTATTTTGAATATGGGTTGGGATCAATCTTAAACTATGAAAATGTGAATTATTTAATCGGGGGGTTGTTGAATTTGTATAGAGTGAACCCTATAGACTCTCAAAATACCGAACCGTTAGGCCAAACGGACCAAAAGAAAGGTCTTCCTGTGAGGAAGAAATTGATTTATTCTTAACCCCTCAAGAATTTGACCGATGACGCCCATCACTATCCTTTTTGCCTCGCTCGCCCGCTTCTGAGGGGAAGACGAACAAACCGCCGGGGTAACATGCGCCAGCTTATTCAGACAGTAGTTGGAATTGATGTAGGAGGAGAAGAGAAGGGGTTTCACGCCTGTGGCCTTGTTGGATGGCAAATTCATAGGAAAGGAAGAAAATCTTGAGCCGGGGGCGATCTTTGATTGGTGCGTCGAAAAAGAAGCTATTGTAGTGGCGGTGGATGCCCCCTGCAAATGGAGCCAAGCAGGCTCTTCCCGTCTTGCGGAGCGGGAATTGCGGGCACATGGCATCTATTGCTTTGCAACACCGACTCGTGAAGCTGCACTATCAAACAGGACAGGGTTCTACAATTGGGTTCTAAACGGCGAGAGGCTTTACCGATGGTTTCAGGATGATTATCAACTCTTTAATAATAATCAAAAAGACCCGATATTGTTCCAGACCTTTCCTCATGCTATTGTTTGCTCTTTAGCAGGGCGGGTGGTTTCAGCGAAACCAAAATCGAGAGTACGCCGAAATGTATTGCGGAGCAAAGGCTACGATGATAGCAGTCTCCCCAATATTGATTTTGTTGATGCCGCACTATGTGCCGTAGCTGCCGAAGAGTTCCGCAGAAGTAACTACCAACTTTATGGCAATCATTCTGAAGGATTCATCCTGGTCCCAGCCCCCACAGACGAATAAATGATGCCTGAAAACCAACTAAGATAAGGGATAAAATTCTCAAAGAATCATATAAGGAATGATAGGAGGCTGGTCGGTGTCTTCTACAACCGCCTGGGTAAAGAAAACATATCATACAAAAGGTTTAGACCCTCTCGGAGTCCAAGCCCCTTGTATAAACCTTTACGGACAACTCCTTCCCGGCATAACCAATGTTACCGACCGTGCCCGATATTACTCTTTTTATCCCTGGATGATTTGGGCTTTTAACCAACTTCCAGGAGCCAAATCACAGGTTAATTTAATTGAATGGGTACGTCGTGCCGACTGCCTCTATACGATGATCGGTATCCGCCATCGCATTAAAACTGGGGATAACGATTTTCTTAGACATGATACCGGGTTGATTGGTACCAATACCCTTCGATCAGTAGTTATGGATCTAACTCCCGGGAAAAAAGTCAGGCTTTCCCAATACACTATCCAAGAGGAAAACAACTCGAACCGGTACTTCAAAAATCCATTGGGAGGGCTTAAGCAATATTATATCGGGACATTTGACAGCTTAGGTTTAATGATTTCCATGGGCAAGGCGGTGGCTTACACGGATACAAGGGGAAAATCTCTGGCCGAAGCAGCGGATCATGTCTTGGATAAGAAGCTATTCACTGAAACCATCCAAGGGGATATTGTCACGGTTGACCACTGGATGCTCTGGATACCTTTTGTCCTTGCAGACTGTTAAATTCCTCCCAAGAACATGAAACTTTACTGGATATTTTTTTTGATAGAACCTCTGAATTTGGCGATGAGGGAAAACAACGTCGAAGGACATTGGGATTATTTCTCGATCTCGTCAAAAAATTACCGAAAAAGCAGGAGGCAAAAGGTCCTTTTTTAGATCAAAACATATTTCGTGGGTGTGTTTACACTGGGTTCCTGCCAGACGGCCAGGCTTGGGAATTGCCAACTTCCTCTGATTCTGGTTCGTTTAGGTTGGGCAGTTTACCAGCGGAATGAACTTCTTTCGGTTGCGGCACAATGTATTTTCTGGCTATCATTAATTAGTCTTGAAGAAGATCGACCGGTGTTGCAAACAACCGAAGATTTTGTTCATTGGTTTGAATCCTCACGATGGGTATCAGAAGCGGTTAAAATCTTAGGCTTTCCTGATTTTAATAGGGCCTTGAAAAAGACAGCTTCCGATCTTCCTCCTTTGGCCGACTGGCAGAATGATAACCATGAAATGGCTAAAACCCGCCGAGCATTGGAAATCTATGCTGAACATAAAAAGGGAGATATAAGGAGCAACCTTCTCGCGTTATCAGCCCAAATCCTGCTTTGCTTACTGGCCAGGGACGACCGAAACAAAACAGCCTATGAACCGATGGGATTTCCTGCGGAATACTTTTCCCTTTATCCGATCAACCTGGAATCCCTCAGACAATTAGGGGAGAACACCTGGCCCGGGATGACAATGGCAGGTTGGCTGGCTTGGATAGCAGGACATTGGGGGATAGAAGCTCATCTACGCGTAGCTCTTCGCAAGCTTCGACACCAAAGCCAGGATACTTTTCATGTCCTGCCTACCGATCAGGGCATCGTTGTTGCCGCCTTGCCGGATCCGACCTATACAACCCCTCGATTTTCGCAGGCCATCCAAATACTCCAGGATTTAGGGGCCATTGATCGGGATCCCAACGGGAAATGGGTTAAAATCACTTCACTTGGTGATAAACTACTGGGAGGAGCCCGTGATTGAAGAACTAGACCTGTTAAGCGGCATCGCCGGCAAAGGGGGCGAAGGAAAATCGAGTGGGCCTAAGCGAGCCAAGTTCGAAGCCTCAATTATTGCCACCTATAATGCCTATCTGCCATTTTATGAAGAGGTGGTTTTAAGACGTCTGGTTTCTTCGGGGTGTCATTATAATATTCTACTTTTAGACAGCGGGGACCTATCTCGCAGTCTTACAGCGCCAACTGCCCTGCCTAGGCTGGCTGGGCGTGCCTATACCTTGGTGCCGATGCATGCCTCAGGGGCTTTCCATCCCAAAGTGGCCCTTTTGGTCGGAAAGAATAGCACCCGCCTTTTCGTCGGAAGCCATAATGTCACTTTATCCGGATTTGGTCACAATCGGGAAATTACAACTCAAATTGATTTAGCCAAAGGAAGTGACGACCCTGATGCACCCTTGGCCAGGGCCATATGGAAATTTCTAAACGTCTGGCTTGAATTCCAAGGTGACCGTATCCCACAATCGATTATCCTGGCCGCCCAAAGGGTCGCCACGACTTTTGCTCCCTGGCTCCTGGAAGAAAACGATCAATCCGGGGATATTCGGTTTATCGGAGCCGAGCCCTCCGGGGATAGCCTCTGGAACCGTGTGAGGCCTGCATTGCCCGAGAAAGCCAAACAGGTAATCGTGGTAGGGCCTTTTTTCGATCGGGCTGGAGAATTTATTAAAACCATGGCCCGTGATCTCCAAGCGGCTGATACAGTGGTTGGGGTAGACCCGGATAGCGTCGTACTCTGCCGCCAGGAGAAGCTACCCTCAGGAGTTCGTTTTGTGGATGCCAGCTCTTTGGGGAGAGGAAAAGATAAGGGGTACCTCCATGCCAAAGGGATTTGGATAGAGGGGAAAGACGGCCATATTGCTTGGGTGAACGGCAGCGCCAACCCGAGCAAGCCTGCCTGGAACGAGGTGCCTGAAAAACGAAACGCCGAAGCTGTTATTGTTCACTTAGGAGATTCAGCACGGAAATCGGCTGAGGCCCTTGGAATTACATCAATCCCTAATTTGCCTAAATTGGGAAAGGAAACCCTGGAGACTATTGCAAAAAGGGTCATTCAGACAAAAGGGGATGACCAAAAGACTGCCACCATAATTGTACTGGCTGCGGAGGTACAGGGAAAAGAAATACTCCTTCATTACCCAGGTTTGGTTCTGGGGAAGGTTAAGGAAATCCATTGTTGGGAGCATGGCCGTAGTAACCTGCTTTCCCCCCAAAATATCACCTCAGATAATAGTGGGTTACTTTTGGAGATGACGAATGAAGATGCGGCCAAGATCGGTTTCCTGGAAATCGATTTAATAGATGGGCATCAGATCCAGGCCTTTGTCCATCACCCGGCCTCTATCGCACGCTTGAACCGTACATCGAAACAGCGCCTTTTTCAGGAGGCCCTCGGCGGGCTAGGAAGTGGGAGCCCGGACCTGCCAACTCTTATTCGTTTAGCAACCAATCTGATATTTGATGAGGAGGTCAAATCGCCTCTACCCGTGGGCGAGGGGAAAACAAAGAAAGAGGAAAAAGACGAAGGATCAGATGTCCCCCCTAAATTAGAAGTTTCGATTAAAAAATCGAAGCAACATCGGAGACAGATTCTGGAATTAAGAGGAAATGATTTGTCTTATATCATCGATCTCCTAATTTACCGTTTAGGGTTGAGCCTAAGAACTGCGGCCGAACAACTCGAGGAGATCGGACCAAGCGAAGAAGAACAAATAGGCGGGGAAGAAGAGATCCCCCCAACTCTTGATGAGGTCCCAAGACTTGACTTGATTAAAATGATTCAAGGAAAAATAAGGACCCTTGTAAATAGAATGCTAAAAAATTTAGAAAGAACAGACAAACCTAAAGAACCAACCCACAGACCGGCAGAAAAACTTCTGGCTGTCTTGGCTGTAATGCGCGAAGTCAGAGCACAGGACCGAAGATTCTTACAATTAACCGAAAGCCAAAGCCTTGTTCCTTTGGAATACAGAAAAAAGCTTTTGGATGGATCCATAGCTGCTTTGTTTGGCCGAAAGCAAAGACAATTTGATTCCTTTGTAACTGCTCTTGGAAAAGATCCAGAGGAGGATGTATCCCGACTTCTCGGCCTGTTATTGTGGTTGTCCTATGATTGTGGAATGGATGCACGGGAATTAAATTCTTTTCCGGTGGGGAACCCGGAGGAAAAGCGAGAACGCCTACTGAATCTAGCCAAACTATTTGAAATCGCCGTTGCTTCGGGTAAAGATGAAGTAGTATTCAAAGAAGCGGAACACAGTATTTGGGGAACCACCGCAGAATCGATTAAGTTGCGTGCTTCCAACTGGATTAAATATCATCAATATTGGGCTAAGGCCTTAACCGATGTACTATCTCCTGATATTTCCCAACTAATTGAACGATCGCCACAAATTGGAGATATCGGGATAGCCACCAGAGAAGCCATACTTAAACCTAGTGTAGTGTCTCAATAAAATCTTGACATTTGATAATATTTATGGCATCTTGTGATGCATGCGAAAACCAGCAGATCCTTTGTCGATGAATTTGGAACAGAGAAAGACCCTGGAGTCGTGGGCTAGAGCTAAAACAACGCCGCAAAGAGTGGTTTTGCGGTCTCGGATTTGTCTCCTTGCCGCCGATGGTATGTCCAACAGCGGAATTGCCCGTAAGTTGAGTACCTCCCGGCCCACCGTATTGCTTTGGAGGGAGCGATTTATGACGCAAGGTCCTCAAGGCCTTTCCGAGGATGCACCACACGGTCCAAGCAAGCAGCGATTGGAAAGTCAAAAGGTTCGAGACATCGTGGAAGCCACCTTGCATACTAAGCCGAACGGAGCTACCCATTGGTCGACGCGAACGATGGCCAAAGCCCAAAGAGTAAGTCATTCCACCGTGGCGCGGATTTGGGATGCTCATGGACTCCAACCGCATCGCGTGAAAACTTTTAAGCTGTCCAAGGACAAGCGCTTCGTGGAGAAACTCACGGATGTGGTCGGGGTCTACCTCAACCCACCGGATAAGGCGATGGTTTTGTGCGTGGATGAAAAATCGCAAGTACAGGCTTTGGACCGGACGCAACCCGGACTGCCCATGAAGAAAGGGCGTTGTGGGACCATGACCCATGATTATAAGCGTAACGGGACGACCTGCCTGTTCGCGGCCCTTAATGTATTGGATGGAAAAGTAATCGGCACCTGTTATCCACGACATCGAAATGTAGAGTTCTTGAAATTCCTGCGGAAGATCGATCGAGAGACTCCTCGGGGTATGGACCTTCACTTGATCCTGGACAACTATGGCACACATAACCATCCCAATGTCAAAAAATGGCTGGGTAAGCATCCGCGCTTTCACCTTCATTTTACCCCGACCAGCTCTTCCTGGTTGAACCTGATTGAACGCTGGTTCGGGGAGATCACCCGTAAACGGATTCGTCGCGGTGTTTTTCATAGTGTGCCAGATCTGGTTGCCGCTATTGAAGAGTTCATTCAAGTTACCAACGAAAATCCTAAACCTTTTGTTTGGACCAAAAAAGTGAATCAAATCCTAGAAAAAATTAGTCGCTGTAAAGCTGTTATTGAGACAGTACACTAGGTTAATTTTAGGTTTTGAAGGCCCTAATGTAAAAATGGTAGAATTTGGAAAGGACGATTTTGAGATAAAATTCCTTCGCAATTCAATAAATTCACTAGAAATGCCAGTAATCCCTGAAAATTAGAATAGATCCACCAAGATGAATTGAAACCTCGGGCAATCATAGAACTCGTAGAATTAATTAACATGGCTCACATGCACCCCGAGGATATCGAAGATCTTGAAAACGCTACGGCAGGCGAAAGGACCGTCTTTCGATTCCTGCATGAGGCTGCCCGCCCGGATGCGGATTTCATCGCCTGTGAGCCTGCAATCGGGGAACAGGGCCGTGAGCCAGATTTCGTCCTTTTCGGGAACCAGCACGGCCTGCTGGTCCTTGAAGTCAAAGACTGGCTGATTGATCAGATTGAGGAGGCCGATCCCACAGTTTTAAAATTTTTCTCAACAGCCCGTTCCCTGCGGTCACTTGATTACCGGGACAAGGCAGGACAAAGACAGACACAAAATTTTTTCATTGCCAAAAAATGCCGGCAATGAAAAACCAGTCAGGCGCTCTCTCGCGTCCTGGGCGAGGCCGAAGAGAATAAGATCAATCCTGACCGGCAGGTTAAGACAGCGCATCATGACCTACACTGCTTCATTTGACCTCTTTGAACATGAATCCGACTACACCATCGATTGGAGAATCTTCTGAGAAAAAGGAGTTTCTATGACAGAGACCAGCCGCTATGACGTCTCCGGCTACATCGAAGCCCAGTATCAACCTGGCTCCCGTAGGAGGGTCTTACGGAACCTGCTGGGAATTACCCGCAAACGTGAGATGGATGAGGCAGAAGCAAGAGAGCAGAAACGGGCGCTGGAAGAAATATTATCTGTTTATACTTTAGACCATCGTTTCAAAGCCGCAGATATCCGCTGGATGCACAAGATATGGCTTGGCGGGATTTATCAATGGGCAGGGCAGTATCGGCAGGTCAATTTGTCCAAAGGGGCCTTCCCTTTTGCCTCTGCCGGAAGAATTCCCGATTTAATGGAGAATTTTGAAAAAGGACACCTGAGTCGCTTTACCCCCTGTCTGTTTTCGACGCAACCGGAAGTGGTTCGCGCTCTCGCTGTCGTTCATACTGAGATGGTGCTCATTCATCCCTTCCGGGAAGGAAATGGCCGCCTGGCCCGCATGCTGGCCATCGTGATGGCGGCGCAGGCCGGCTTGCCTCCCCTGGATTTCGGGCATTTGAAAGGACGAAAAAAGCTTGAATACTTCCGGGCAATTCGGGCAGGCATGCAATACCAGTACGGTCCGATGGAGGAGATATTTAGCGCCGTGATTGAGAGGACGTTGAAGCGACGCGGTTAACCTTAGTTTTTCCGCCCTGCATTGTTAAACCGAGTGCACGGCTGGCAGCAGATCCGGCACCCTCGATGGCCGACGAAGAGATTACAGAACGGGTCAACCAGGCATCACATTCCGCTGGATTTTGAAGATAAGGATTGGTCTTGATCAATGATAGGGTCTTATTCTTTTTCATTTTTTACCTTCCTTATAGTTTAAACGAATTTTGTTCGATTGGCAAGATTTATTAAAAATTTTGAATCCAAGATTAAATTGATATGCCCGCATGCACCCAGAGGATATCGAAGATTTTGATGGCGCCACCACAGGCGAGCGGAGGGTTTTCTTTTCCTACGGGAGGCAGCCAGGCCGGATCCAAGAAATTAGGGGTCGGACCACGAGAACGGATTGGAATCTCGAAGAAAAGGATAAAAGATGAGGGTTAAAAAGTGTCTTAGAGCCCTCTTTTTAGCCCCCAAAAGATGCTTCTAAGCGGAATAGCCATAAAATCCAATTGGTTTAAACAAGTTTTAATCTTTTGAAAAATCTTCGTTTGCGCCACCCCGGGCGAAAGGACCGTCTTTAGATTTCTTCGGGAGGCGGCCCGCCCGGATTCGGATTTCATCGGCTGGTATGGGCCGGCCATCGGGGAAAAGGGCCGGGAGCCTGATTTCGTTCTTTTCGGGAACCAGCATGGTCTGTTGATCTTGGAGGTCAAGGATTGGCTGATCGATCAGATTCAGGAGGCCGCCCCTCATACTGTTAAGATCGATTGCCGGTAAAGAAGAAACCAAACCTCTGGTTTCCACCACATATTATTTAATCGCGGGGACGTGGGGACGTTGTCCATTTCATTCAAAAACTCAATAAGAAACAGGAGACTTCTTGAATTAGTTATATTGGTTTTTACAAGGATATCAAGGGGACGTTCGTTCCGAAAGTGCAAAGAATAAAATAAAAGCTATAATGTTCAGGTTCGTGGAATTGAATTATTGTGGCCCGCATGCACCCCTGAGGATATCGAAGCTCTTGAAAGCGCCACCCCAGGCGAAAGGACCGTCTTTCGATTTCTTCGGGAGGCGGCCAGGCCGGATTCGGATTTCATCGGCTGGTATGAGCCGGCCATCGGGGAACAGGGCCGGGAGCCGGATTTCGTTCTTTTCGGGAACCAGCACGGCCTGCTGGTCCTTGAAGTCAAGGACTGGCTGATTGATCAGATTGAGGAGGCCGATCCCACAGTTTTAAAATTTTTCTCAACAGCCCGTTCCCTGCGGTCACTTGATTACCGGGACAAGGCAGGACAAAGACAGACACAAAATTTTTTCATTGCCAAAAAATGCCGGCAATGAAAAACCAGTCAGGCGCTCTCTCGCGTCCTGGGCGAGGCCGAAGAGAATAAGATCAATCCTGACCGGCAGGTTAAGACAGCGCATCATGACCTACACTGCTTCATTTGACCTCTTTGAACATGAATCCGACTACACCATCGATTGGAGAATCTTCTGAGAAAAGGGAGTTTCTATGACAGAGACCAGCCGCTATGACGTCTCCGGCTACATCGAAGCCCAGTATCAACCTGGCTCCCGTAGGAGGGTCTTACGGAACCTGCTGGGAATTACCCGCAAACGTGAGATGGATGAGGCAGAAGCAAGAGAGCAGAAACGGGCGCTGGAAGAAATATTATCTGTTTATACTTTAGACCATCGTTTCAAAGCCGCAGATATCCGCTGGATGCACAAGATATGGCTTGGCGGGATTTATCAATGGGCAGGGCAGTATCGGCAGGTCAATTTGTCCAAAGGGGCCTTCCCTTTTGCCTCTGCCGGAAGAATTCCCGATTTAATGGAGAATTTTGAAAAAGGACACCTGAGTCGCTTTACCCCCTGTCTGTTTTCGACGCAACCGGAAGTGGTTCGCGCTCTCGCTGTCGTTCATACTGAGATGGTGCTCATTCATCCCTTCCGGGAAGGAAATGGCCGCCTGGCCCGCATGCTGGCCATCGTGATGGCGGTGCAGGCCGGCTTGCCTCCCCTGGATTTCGGGCATTTGAAAGGACGAAAAAAGCTTGAATACTTCCGGGCAATTCGGGCAGGCATGCAATACCAGTACGGTCCGATGGAGGAGATATTTAGCGCCGTGATTGAGAGGACGTTGAAGCGACGCGGTTAACCTTAGTTTTCCCGCCCTGCATTGTTAAACCGAGTGCACGGCTGGCAGCAGATCCGGCACCCTCGATGGCCGACGAAGAGATTACAGAACGGGTCAACCAGGCATCACATTCCGCTGGATTTTGAAGATAAGGATTGGTCTTGATCAATGATAGGGTCTTGTTCTTTTTCATTTTTTACCTTCCTTATAGTTTAAACGAATTTTGTTCTATTGGCAAGATTTATTAAAAATTTTGAATCCAAGATTAAATTGATATGCCCGCATGCACCCAGAGGATATCGAAGATTTTGATGGCGCCACCACAGGCGAGCGGAGGGTTTTTCTTTTCCTACGGGAGGCAGCCAGGCCGGATCCGGATTTTATCGGCTGGTATGAGCCGGCCATCGGGGAACAGGGCCGGGAGCCTGATTTCGTCTTTTTCGGGAACCAGCACGGCCTGCTGGTCCTGGAAGTCAAGGATTGGCTGATTGATCAGATTGAGGAGGCCGCCCCTCATACTGTTAAGATCGATTGCCGGTAAAGAAGAAACCAAACCTCTGGTTTCCACCACATATTATTTAATACCCACCCGTTGTGGTGGAAAATTAATGGCCTCGCAGGAAGTGGCCATCAATCCTCGGCTTTTCCTGCTGAGCTTTAAGGAGTCTAATATCCGGCGTAATCTCTCGGAATCAAGCGCGGATGATAAAATTTTGCACTGGGCAAGGTCATTCTCTTTCTTAGTCCCGTTTTTCCTTTTCTGGGCAATAATCAATTTGTGAATGAATAAGGCTTCCGGAGAGGGGATTCGGATTTTATAATCTCCGAAGTCAACGACCACCGGGAATGAGAATAGAATAATGATATAAGGAAGCGGAAGGGCGCTGACATTCAGGTGCTTGATTTCTATCTTGGGTACATCCTGGCCGCCTCTCCGGTGAATTAGGAATTCGATCTCCAATCCCTCCTTGGTGAACTTTCTTAAACCCGTCTGATAGTCGGTCACCACTATATAACCAAGGTCGGTGATTATCTTCTCAAGATCCACAAAATTTTCGGATGTTGGAGTGATGGTTTCCAGGGCAAAATCTATATCGAAGGTCCTCAGCGTATAACGGATCTTAAGAATTTCCTTGTAAAGCAGCATTACCCAACTCCCGACCAGCAAACCCTGGGAGAAGAAATGGGCCAGGGAGAGGGAGCGGAGAATTTCCGTTACGTCTTTAGGGAAAACGGTTTTATTTTTAAGGGCCACTTCCATAAAAACTTATCTTTTTTACAGGCCAACTATTTTTTCAAGATACTTAATCCGGGCCATATAGGCTTTTATTTCCTTTTGATAATGACTCCGTTTTTCCAATTCTTTATTTAAGACTTCCAGTTGATGATCAGGGACATGGCGGCTAACGCTTTTCTCCCCTTCCCGGTATTTCAAATAATAATATCGGTATTTTTTTTTCTTGTATTGTTTTTTTCGAACGTGTAGAGACCCCTTAGGCAGGTGTGAGAGTTCCTGTTCCAGGGAAGAGACCATGCTCCGGCACCGCTCCAGTTCTTCATGAAGCATGCCATCGACTAATTTATCCTTTTCCACCACTTTCATGTTATAAATTTATAGCAAGTGGTGGAAAAAATCAAGCAGGAATATTTCGATGGATGTTGGATTAGGGAAACCTCGTAGAGGGGGACATCATTTTATTCAAAAACTTAATATGTAACAGGAGACTTTCTTGAATTAGGTATATTGGTTTTTACAAGGATATGGAGGTGGCGTTCGTTCCGAAAGTGCAAAGAATAAAATAAAAACTAAAACGTTCAAGTTCGTGGAATTGAATTATTGTATCCCGCATGCACCCTGAGGATATCGAAGCTCTTGAAAGCGCCAGCCCCGGCGAGGATCGTCTTTCGTTTCCTGCATGAGACTGCCCGCCCGGATGCGGATTTCATCGCCTGTGAGCCTGCAATCGGGGAGCAAGGCCGGGAGCCTGATTTCGTCCTTTTCGGGAAGCAGCTCGGCCTGCTGGTTTTAGAGGTCAAGGACTGGCTGATTGATCAGATTGAGGAGGTCGTCCACCCACACCTTTACGGTCGAGTTGGGGGGCTTATGATTGATTTTGCAACAGATACTAAATCATTGTATAATGTGACAGCCGTTAAATGAAATGGAGGTTGAAGCATGAAGGGTAAGGTAAAGCGGAATGCTCCCGGAATTGTTTTCAAAGAAGGTAAAACCTCAGCGTAATTCTTGACATCGATGAGTATCGAGAAATGTTGGAACGCCTGGAGGGTCTCGATGATTTAAATATGCTCAAGGAAATAAGGGGAAAGCCCCCCAAATTAAGAAAGTTAGAAGACTCCTTAAGGGAGAATCCATAATTTTAAAAGGGAAAGGAGGTGTCCGACATGACTACCATAGAGGCAACGTCCGAGGTCTTCATAACAGCTTTTCGTGCTTTACCGAAGAAGACCAGAGAGGCTGTTGTGGGCAAAATGCTGAGCGACAAAGAATTTCTTGAGGATTTGATTGATACCGTCGTCATCGAACAACGTCGCAAGGAACCATCGCGAGATTTAGACGATTATCTATCGGCCCGGAAGAAAAAGAGCAGATAATGTCCTATACAGTCAAACTAAAAAGATCGGCAGAAAAAGAATTAGAAACCCTTCCCCCAAGGATCCACGACAAAGTCATAAAAGCAATTCTTGCCTTGAAAACAAATCCCTATCCCCGAAACGTTAAAAAGCTTCATGGCCGGGAAGGCGCCAGAATCAGGGTTGGCAATTACCGGATACTCTATCTCGTTAAGGACTCCAGTAAAGAGATCGAGGTCTTTTCCGTTGGGGATCGAAAGGACGTTTACCGATATTAGCCATCACGATTGCAATGAGTCAGCTCATGAACCAGCGGCTTGGGGACAATTCAATAACTGGGCAGGAAGTGATGGACGTTCTTGATAGGGGATAGCGAGCGCATTCCCCGTTGCTTGTTGCGGGCATGGCGAGCGAACTACAAAAAATATCCCTTTACCTTGCGTGGAAAATTCCCTGGACCACGGTGCGGGAAATTTTCCATACACATTTGGTGCGGGGAGCTTCAATTCTTGGGATTAAATTTTCATGGCCCGCATGCACCCCGAAGATATCGATGATCTTGAAAACGCCACCCCCGGCGAAAGGACCGTCTTTCGATTTCTCCGTGAAACGGCCAGGCCGGATTCGGATTTTATCGGCTGGTATGGGCCTGCCATCGGGGAACAGGGCCGGGAGCCGGATTTCGTTCTTTTCGGGAAGCAGGCACGGCCTACTGGTCTTGGAGGTCAAGGACTGGCTGATCGATCAGATTGAGGAGGCCGTCCACCCACACCTTTACGGTCGAGGTGGGAGGCTCTGTATCGTTTACCGGCAAGGGTTTTCCCGATAAGCTATCCTTCCGAGTATACGGGGTAGACCTCCCCCCATGGGGCTGAATCGATCATCTTTAAGCGGTTCGTTTCCACGGTGGCCCTTATGAGACGCTAAGCCGTCGCTTGTTTCTTGGCTAAACCGATTGTTTTCTTATTCGGACGGGATTTCGGGACCAATTTAATTTCCAAACGGCAACCGACCGCCTGGGCATACTTTTTAAGGGTGGACAGGGAAGGGGCGTGCTTTCCCGAGGCTTCCAGCCGTGAAACAGCGCTTTTGGTCGTCCCCATTAGCCCGGCTACCTCTTCCTGGGTCAAACCGATACGGGACCGGGCGGACAACATCTCGCGGGCTAACCGGTATTCCTCTTCCAAGGCCTCGTACGATTTCCGGAATTCCTTCCGTTTCAGGGCTTTTTTAAGAAAGGCCTCATGATCATGAGGAACCGGTTGATAGGATACTTTATCCATTCTGAACCTCTTTCATCCTTTGCCGGGCTAACCGCAGGGCTTGCTCCGGGGTTTCTTGCGTTTTCTTTAGGAGGGCGTGGAGAACGACAATGCGCCGGCCAATTGCAAAACAATAAAAGGCCCGCCCGATGCCCCCACGCCCACGGGGTCTCAATTCAAACAGACCTCCTCCTAATGGTCGAGAGTGAGGCATCCCGATATTGGGACCAAAGTCCCTCAATAATTCCACCATCCGGGCGAAATCGGCCAGCAGATCATCCGGCCAGCCCTCAATCTCGGCCTTGACGCGGGCGTGGAAATATTCGATGGTGAAATTCATATTCATATTAGGTTAGCAATTTTGCTAATCGCTGTCAATCTGATTTTCCGGATTTCATTTGATTTTGAAAGCTTTTTCTTGCTTCGGTTTCCTGGTTATATCCGGCATTTTTTGAGCGGCCGGTTTTAATACGCTGGGAGGGGATGGGAGGGGACTGGGAGGGGACGACGGGAGGGGACATCCTATAATAATCCCGTCAAGAGAAAAAACGTCATGTTGAAATAAACGGTGATTTTAATGAGATAGAATTGTCCCCTTTTTTTGAACACACCTTTCCCCTTCGCCTGACAGGCAGACGTGATTCATTGGGATCCCCTTGCTCACCAGTATCGAACTTTAAACCTCAGCGTTATCAGTATCCGATATGCGGCACTAACGCCGCTATCCAGCATCCCTTATCCAGGTTTTAAAGTTTAGTGAGCGGCCCTTGAATGTCCCTCCCGAGGTCCGTAATCGGCCTCCACGTTGTTTCTCGGGCTCACTAAGAGGAATTTGGTTAAGCCTGGCTAAAATGCCGACGGCAGAAAAGGCTCCTTTTTCTTCATTATCACCCAAGCAATGATCAAAAGTTTAGCTGCCAACTTGACCTTTTTTTTGGTCTTGATTCCCGCTTCTTTCTGCCGTCCTCGCAGTTGATCGGTGTAATAGGCCATCCAATGCGGGTTGCGGGTAGAGGCGATCAGGGCCGCCTGGTATAAGGCATAACGAAGATCGGCTTTCCCCTTTTTGGAAATAACCGGAATCTTCGTAGTGGAGGTTTTCCCACTCCGCTCGGCGCCTAAATCCAAACCGGCCATCTTGAGCACTTGTCTCCGGTTTTGAAAACGGAAGGGATTCCCTAATGCGCCAATCACCTTGGCCGAAACGTCCGGGCCAAACCCCGGAATGGTGAGGAGATATTCGTATTCAGGGAATTGCCGGCAGATCTCCTTGATCTGATCATCGGTAGATTGAATGGCCTTCCGAATTTGGCGTAACCCTTCCACCATAACCTTCGCTTCAAAGGCAGCCCCTTCCCCCATCTGACAACCGATAGAGTCAACGGCCAGTCCCTGGATCGCTTGTAGGCGTCGATACAGAGCCTGACTCTTACGACCCGGTGATACCAACTCCATAAACTGATCATTCTCAAATCCCGCTATCCGGGAGGGATCCAAACACCAGCGGACAATGGCTTCGATCTCTGGCCGCCCACTAAAACGATCCAGTTCCGGGAAATACTGGGCTAAAAGTTGATTCCGAATCCGGACCCGATAACTATGCTCTTGTTTCTTCAATTTCCGTTTCAGCGAAAGCAGGCTGCGCAGATCCCGAAGTATTATTTCCGGATATTCATAAAACAGACACTTGCCCTGAGAGATTAAGTCGGCAATATTGGCCGCATCTTTGTCGTCATATTTATCCCAACGCCCATCCAAAAGCTCCCGGTTCCGATTGACGGCCACCCCGGAAACCAATACTACCATTTCCCCACAGCGGATTAAATATTCTCCCAACGGCTTGTGATAATTGGCCGTGGGTTCTACCCCAAAGACAACCTTCCTCAGTCCGTGAGAAACTTTGGTCCCCTCCACTTGGATCAATAGCTTCTCAAATCCCTCTAGGGTATTGTCAAAGATCAGTCTTTTTATCAGTGTTTTTCCCGTGGCCGTACCGAAAAAAGCATGATGCTTTTCCTTGGCCACGTCAATCCCTACGATCAGATACTCTTCCGATCCCCGAATCTCTTTCTTGAATTGACGAAACTCCTTAAGCCTGATATCATCTGCCTCGTTCATGAACACCTCCTGTTTAAGAGTTTGAGTTTGGTGATGCTTACTTTCTCTCTTAACAGGAGGTTTCTTTTTGGGGTAGATTATATTTTATTTTTTCCCGTCGTAGGCTCTGGAGTCTATACCCCGGCTAAAAGAATATATAACGTTGTTTCTGAATTGACTTTGGAGTAGGGAGAAGGTCAGGTCTATAACCATGCACTTGTTCATTTCATTCACTTTTATACTGAAGAAGGCTCAAGGGAAGGGGTTGGATGAAATAAAAACATGGCCCGAATGCACCCTGAAGAGATTGAGGAGTTAGAGAACCCCACTGAGGGTGAACGGAAAGTTTTTCGATTTCTTCGTGAGGTAGCCAGGCCGGATTAGGATTTTATCGGCTGGTATGAGCCTGCCATCGGGGAGCAGGGCCGGGAGCCGGACTTCGTTCTTTTCGGGAACCAGCACGGCCTGCTGGTCTTGGAGGTCAAGGACTGGCTGATCGATCAGATTGAGGAGGCCGATTTCACAGTTTTAAAATCTGGATTGGCGGGCGGGAAGAAAACAGACCAATCCGGACCGGCAGGTTAAGACAGCGCATCATGACCTACACTGCTTCATTTGACCTCTTTGAACATGAATCCGACAACACCAGGGATTGAGAATCTTCTGAGAAAGGGAGTTTCAATGCCAGAGACCAGCCGCTATGACGTCTCCGGCGACATGAAGCCGAGTACAACCTGGGTCGTAGGAGGGTCTTACGGAACTGCAGGGAATTATCCCGAAAGTGAGATGGTTGAGGCAGAAGCAAGAGAGCAGAAACGGGTTGAAAAATATTTTCTGTTTATATTTGACCTCTTCAAAACCGCAGATATTTTCTCTGGATGCACAATATATGGCTTGGCGGGATTTATCAATGGGCAGGGCAGTATCGGCAGGTCAATTTTCTTAATGAGCCTTCCCTTTTGCTCTGCCGGAAGAATTCCGATTATAGTGAAGGGTTTTGAAAAAGGACACCTGAGTCGCTTAACCCCCTGTCTCTTTTCGACGCAACCGGAAGTGGTTCGCGCTCTCGCTGTCGTTCATACTGAGATGGTGCTCATTCATCCCTCCGGGAAGGATGGCCGCATGGCCCGCATGCTGGCCATCGTGATGGCGGTGCAGGCCGGCTTGCCTCCCCTGGATTTCGGGTCATTTGAAAGGACGAACAAAGCTTGAATACTTCCGGGCAATTCGGGCAGGCATGCAATACCAGTACGGTCCGATGGAGGAGATATTTAGCGCCGTGATTGAGAGGACGTTGAAGCGACGCGGTTAACCTTAGTTTTCCCCCACTTCATTAAAAAACCGAATGACCCTGGCAGCAGATCTTGCCATGGCCGAAGAAGAGATTGCAGAAGGGTCAACCAGGCTCACATTCCGCGGATAATGAAGTTAAGGATTGGTCTTGATCAAATAGGGTCTTGTTCTTTTTCATTTTTTACCTTCCTTATAGTTTAAACCGAATATGTTCAATTCGAAGATTTATTAAGAATTTTCATTTCAAGATTAATTTCTTATGCCCGCATGCACCCAGAGGATATCGAAGATTTTGATGAGCGCCACCACAGGCGAGCGGAGGGTTTTTCTTTTCCTACGGAAGGCAGCCAGGCCGGATCCGGATTTTATCGGCTGTATCGGCCTGACTAACAGACCGAGATGCCAAACATCGGCACCTTTTGGAACTCAGCATCGGCCATGGCCTGCTGGTTTGGAGTCAGGGATGGCGGATCTTACAGTAAGTTTTTTTGCCAGGTCGTTAGGGACATATCATGGAAAAATAGATATTGGCTGTTGATACATGTCGTCTTTGAAGAACTTAAAAAGAACAGATACTCCGTTTAAACTGGAATCACGCGACCGATTGGCCCGGGAGCTATTGCCAGTTTAGAAACGATGAGCGATGATGAAATATAAAGATTATCGGTGGATGAAGCGATCCGACGTGATGAGGAACTAGACAAGGTGATTGGAAAAACCTTCCCGGCTGAAGAAGTATTTAAATATGCTTGAGATCGTCGGAAAGAAACGTCTCTTTCTATTCACGAGACTGCCGAGATTGAGATTAACGAAGCAACTGATTTCTATGATCTTGAAAACCCTGGACTTGGCAGCATTTTTATTGATGAAATTCAACGTTCGATAGAGATCATTGCCCGGTTCCCGGAAGCCGCACCGCTTATTTTGGCCGGGGGTTTCGTCGGGGTCAGGCCACGATAAATTCTTGATTATATATTGAACTTTAATGTTTTAGAAATAGGCATTTTTAGAGGCTATATCGTCGTTTTTGATCCCGAAAAGTGTCTTACAGGGAACAGATCCCTCTCGAAGATGGTATCCTTCATTGCCTTCCATGATTTCTCTCCTTTGGCCCGGAAACCCAAGAGCGCTTTCATGTTCTTAACAGAAGGGTTGTTCCCTTTTAACCGCTCGCCATCGAAAGGGGGACAAAGAAAAATCACTGCAATCCCAAACAATCTCCATATCCCTTTAGTTCCGGAAAATACTTTTTATATATCCCCCGGTCCCGGGTCAAAATAGCCTGGCATTTCGTTAAGGCGAAGCCGCCGATATAAAAATCGGAAAGAAGGTGTTCCTTTGGGGCTAAGGGATGGCCGCATCCCGGGCATTTGGATTTAGTCTTGGCTTTAAGATATCGAATCCAGCGCCTACCGGCGACAATGGCGTCTTCAAGATCCAGGGGTTCAACCTGAACTTTATGATCTTTCAGAAACGAGTCGGTCTGTTTGCTATCTCCTCCAAATTGGGGCAGGAGTTCGGCAAAGACCACAACCGGAATCACCAACGCTTCTCTGGCGGACAGGGCCGAGTAAAATATTTCCTGAGAATGTCGGGATTCGTCTTTTAATATATCCAATAAAATGGCCGTGTCGATGCAAACTCTCATTAAATCTGGCCTCGAATTTCCTCCAGGTATTGGTCGGTTGACTGGCCTCCCTTAAATTTCCCGCGCCACTTCTTCTTTAACTCTTCAACAGGGTTAACGATTAGTTCAAACTTGTTTCCTCTTTTGGCAATGTCCACCTCCATCCCCGGCACAATCCCCAACCCTTTACGAACTTCCGGCGGAATGGTGATCTGATATTTGACAGTTACTTTAGACATTTATCCAATCTCCTGACTGGTATACTAATTTTAATAAAGTGTATACTGATGGTTAAGGGCTGTCAAGGGGAAATCCGGCATTCTGGTACCCACAGATTTTTCCGAATATTCGGACAAGGCACTACAAAACGCAATAGACATCGCTAAACAATTCAAAGCCAAGAGCTATCTATTACATGTTGTAGGAACCGTTATTCCGTACATGACTTATGGTGTTAATCCAGGAATATTTGATCAGGTGGAAAATGCAAGTGTCGCTACGGCTAATAAAATGCTTTCGGACCAACTTGCAAAATTTCCGGATTCAAAATCGATTGAGACCATAACCGATATCCGGGGGGGTCTTTTACGAGGAAATCTTAAGAGATCAACAAGAAAAGAAGATAGATTTAATACAAGGATATGGAGGGGACGTTCGTTCCGAAAGTGCAAAGAATGAAATAAAAACTAAAACGTTCAAGTTCGTGGAATTGAGTTATTGTGGCCCGCATGCACCCTGAGGATATCGAAGCTCTTGAAAGCGCTACGGGAGGCGAAAGGGCCGTCTTTCGATTCCTGCATGAGGCTGCGCGGCCGGATTCGGATTTTATCGGCTGGTATGAGCCGGCCATCGGGGAGCAGGGCCGGGAGCCGGATTTCGTCCTTTTCGGAAACCGGCACGGCCTTCTGGTCCTGGAAGTCAAGGACTGGCTGATCCACACAGGAAATCACCGGTCTTTGTTTAGCCCGGGTTGGGCATTTAAAAAACAGGAGGCCCGTTAGCGGCTAATAAGGGGGCAGACCAAAAACAATTTGATTCCCGGATAATATTTTTATATACTCTTGAGTATAATACCTGAGAGTATATTAGAAGGGGAGGACAGGATGTTTATCGACCGGGAAAGGGAGTTGGCTTTTTTAGAAGAAAAATGGCAGGAACCTAAAGCTCAGTTTATAGTCCTTTGGGGGAAACGTCGGGTTGGTAAAACCGAGTTGGTCAAGCAGTTTATCAAAAACAAACCCCATGTGTATTTTCTGGCTGAAAACACCAATGAGAAGGAGCAATTACACCGCTTTTCCAACGCCCTGGGGAATTTTTTCAAAGAACCCCTTCTGGAAACCCGGGGATTCGCCGGCTGGGAGGAATCGTTTGACTTTATAAAGAAAAAAGGGAAACGCTTTGTCCTGGTGATCGACGAATTTCCTTATCTGGTATTCTCCAACCCGGGAATGCTCAGCCTTTTCCAGAAGGCCTGGGATGAGTATTGGTCCAAAAGCAATATTTTTCTGGTTCTTCTCGGGTCCAGCATGGCCATGATGGAAAATGAAGTTCTGGGTTATCGTTCTCCATTGTACGGCAGGAGAACCGGGCAATGGCGGGTTGATCCGATGACCTTTTCTGCGGCCGGCCGGTTCAGGAAAGAGAAATCCTTCGGAGACCGGATTGCCCATTTTGCTGTGGCGGGGGGTATTCCGGCTTATTGGCTCCAGTTCGAATCCCGAAAAGGTTTTAATGAGAATCTTAAAGGACATCTTCTGAGGAAAGGAGAAATGCTTTACGATGAAGTGGAGTTTATTCTCCGGGAGGAACTGAGGGAACCTCGATATTATTTCGCCCTGCTTCAGGCCATGGCCCAGGGAAAAAGAAAACTTTCCGAACTCGTTAACGCCACAGGAATTTCCCAGCCCGTGGCCAATAAATATCTGGGAGTTCTGGCCGATCTCAGGATTGTGGAAAGGGAGATTCCCGTTACCGAAGAAAAACCCTTGAAAAGTAAAAAAGGCCTTTACCATATTACCGACGAATTTTTTCAGTTCTGGTTTAAATTTATATTTACCAGCCGCGGAGAACTGGAATTAGGAAGGGTTGAAGAAGTTTTGAAAAAGATTCAACAAGGCTTATCCCAGCATCTTGGCAGGATTTACGAAAAGGTGGCCAGGGAAAGGCTGGTGTTTTCTCCAGGCCGCATTTTCCCGTTCAGCGCCGTCGGACGCTGGTGGGATCGAAACGAGGAAATCGATCTGGTCGGAATCAATAAGGAGCTTGATTCCATCCTGTTTGGGGAAGTCAAATGGACCGAGAAGCTGGTGGGAACCGATATTTATGAAAATCTAAAGCGGAAAGCCCAAAAAGTCGCTTGGGGGGGTAAAAACCGAAAGGAATTCTTTTGCCTTTTCAGTAAAAAAGGATTTACCGATTCCATGATCAAGGCAGCCAAAAAAGAAGGCATTTTTTTGTTTAAAGAAGATAAGAATTTATAAGGAGTATCAGAATGAATTGGTGGGTTCTCGGAATCGTCCGTAATCCGGGACCTTGTTAATTTTATTCAGGGATTATAATCTAAGACCTCCTTGAGGTTATGGAATTATGCTGATAAGGCCCGCATGCACCCCGAGGACATTGAAGATCTTGGAGAACGCCACCCTCGGCGAAAGGACCGTTTTTCGATTTCTCAGAGAGGCGGCCAGGCCGGATCCGGACTTCATCGCCTGGTATGAGCCGGCCATCGGGGAGCAGGGCCGGGAGCCGGATTTCGTTCTTTTCGGGAACCGGCAGGCCTGCAGGTCCTGGAAGTCAAGGACTGGCTGATTGACCAGATTGAGGAGGCCGATTCTCACAGTTTTGAAATTTTTCTCAACCGCCCGTTCCCTGCGGTCACTTGATTACCGGGACAAGGCAGGACAAAGACGGACACAAAATTTTTTCATTGCCGAAAAATGCCGGGGATTTGAGTTTATCGAATCGTGATTAAGGATTTTCCCGGTCGATTTCACCCGGTAGAATTATTTCAGAGTGTGTGATATATTGAAGTATATAGAAATGATGTCCTTTGTGTTTAATACTGGAGGTCAAGAATGGGGTTCAAACGAATTACGGTTAATGCGGCGCAAATGGGGGGTATGCCTTGTCTTCGCGGACTGCGAATCCCAGTAGCTACCGTTGTCGGAATGGTGGCTGACGGCATGAAGGAAGATGAAATCCTGCAGGCCTTTCCGGATTTAGAGCCGGAGGATATAAAAGCAGCCTTGCGATTCGCAGCGGAGGCAGTCCGTGAACGCGAACTCCCTCTTTTGCTGGCTTCGTGAGATTTTTAGTCGATAATGCCCTTTCCCCTGCGGTAGCCGAGGCTCTACGGCGATTAGGGTATGATGCCGTTCATGTCCGTGATTTAGGAATGCAGGCGGCTATGGATGAAGAAATTTTCTCTTTGGCTGCTGTTGAAAATCGAGTTGTTGTTTCTGCCGATACCGACTTCGGCACACTGTTGGCCCTCCGTCAGGAAGTCAAGCCTTCGGTTATTTTATTTAGGCGCGGACCGGAACGTCGACCCGAAAACCAGGTGGCCCTCCTTCAGAGGAACCTGAAGTCCATCGAAGAAGCATTAGACCAGGGTAGTATTGTGGTCTTCGAACAATCCCGTCTACGTATCCGCCCACTTCCGATCATCGGCAAAAACGTCTGAAAAAAAATAGGTTTTAGGGATTAATGACTTCATGAAGACCGGGAAATCTTGAAATAGTTGAATTGGCATTTTATGACCCGCATGCACCCCGAAGACATTGAAGCTCATGAAAGCGCCACCCCCGGCGAAAGGGCCGTCTTTCGATTTCTCAGAGAGGCGGCCAGGCCGGATCCGGACTTCATCGGCTGGTATGAGCCGGCCATCGGGGAGCAGGGCCGGGAGCCGGATTTCGTCCTTTTCGGGAACCGGCACGGTCTGCTGGTCCTGGAAGTCAAAGACTGGCTGATTGACCAGATCGAGGAGGCCGATTCTCACAATTTTAAAATCTGGATTGGCGGGCGGGAAGAGAATAGGACCAATCCCGACAAGCAGGCCAGGGGTTATGTCTATGAGCTGATGAACCTCATCAAGGAAACCCCTGAATTCCAAAGCGGCCCCGGGGACCATCAGGGGCAATTAAAAATCCCCATTGGACGCATGGTGGTTTTTCCAAACATCTCCCGCAAGGATTACCTGGACCATGGGTTGGACCAGGTTATCCCTCCGGAACGGGTCCTTTTCCAGGACGATCTGGCCAATGAGGGGGAAATCCGCCGCGACCCGAGCGGGAAAAAATTCCAAGGCCGGATAGCCCCTGTATTTCCCTTCCCTTTTCACGGACTCTCGCCGAAAGAGATCTACCGGCTTAACGCCATCCTTTATCCTGTCCTCAAATTTCACCTTCCCCGGCGGGAAGGGTTTTGTAAAGCTGAATTTCAGAGGGAGGTCCAGGCCCTGGATGACAACCAGGCCAGGGTCGCCTTGTACCTGAAAGCCGGTCACCAGATCATCAAGGGTCCCCCGGGAAGCGGCAAGACCCTGGTACTGGTCAACCGCTGTTCATTTCTTAAGAAGTATAACCCCAAGATCAATCGCATCCTCCTGGTCTGCTACAACATCGCCCTGGTAAGCTACTTGAAACGATTGCTTCAGGAAAAAGGAGTCGGGGTGGGCGGCGAGGCTGTCCAGGTCCGCCATTTCTTCGAGGTCTGTTCGGAGATCCTTGGGATGACGATTGAATACGATAAAAATGAACCCGGCTATTATGACTCCATCGCCCAGTTGGCTCTGGAGGCCCTGCAGGGTGGCCAGAATGAAATTGTTCCCTTTGATGCCGTCCTGATCGATGAAGGTCAGGATTTTACGGACGACATGTTTCGGATACTTCTTTTGCTCTTGCGGCCGGGAGGCGATCTGGTGATTGCCCTGGATGACTTTCAAGACCTTTACCGGCGGGAGGGTTCCTGGAAATCCCTGGGAATAGAGGCCAAGGGCAACAGTCGTACCCTGAAAAAGGTCTATCGCAATACGGCAGAAATCCTGGCCTTCTCCCAGTGTTTTATCGGAATGGATATCAAGAAGGACCCCCAGGAATCCCTCTTCCCCGATGCCCACCTCCTGCACGGCCCGGCCCCCGAACTTCCCCGGTTCAGGACCAGGGATGAAATGGAGGGTTTTATCCTGAAAGAAATTCTTGACCTGATCAAACTGGGGGAATGCCGGCGCTCGGAAATCGCCATCCTTTACGATGACAAACTCTACAGCCACGACGGCTTCAAGTACCAGGGCAAGGAGATCCCCAGGCAGCTCCTGAAAAAGCTGGAATCAGCGGGCATACCGGTTAACTGGGTCTCCCAGGATGTTAGGGCTAAAGAGCTTTTTGATATCACCACCGACCGGGTCTCCCTGATCAGCATCCACAGCGCCAAGGGACTGGACTTCGACCTGGTTTATCTGGTGGGGGTGGACCGGATCATCCCCACCGACGAAACCCGGGAGAGGTTGATCCGGCTTCTTTATGTGGCCATCACCCGGGCCAAACAAAGGCTGGTGATTCCCTATGTGGAGGAGACGGAGTTTATAAGTCGTTTAAAGGAATGCCTGGGCAGTCCATAAAGGTTTTAAAAAATATTTCCAGGATGATGCCAAAATGAATTATGAACGAAGGACGATATAGATGCCCCACATTATTCATACCCTTCAAAGGGTTCCAGTTGAACTGGTTAGAGAATACATGAAGCTATCTACGGCAACCGTTTACGAAGCCTCGGGAGGGAAAGGGGCTCTTTCGTCTCATATTAAACCGATCTCCAATGACATGGTGGTCTGCGGAACGGCAATAACCGTAAAAGCAAAGCCTGGGGATAACCTGATACTCCATCAAGCCATTTATGTCGCTAAGGCCGGAGATGTAATTGTGGCCGACGCCGAGGGCTTCACGGAAGCAGGCGCCTGGGGCGAAATTATGGCAGTAGCCTCCCAGGCAAGAGGAATTGCCGGGTTGGTTATTAACGGCGCCGTAAGAGATTCCCAAGCCATGACTGACATTGGGTTTCCGGTATTTTCCCGCGCTCTCTGTATTAAGGGGACTGAAAAAATTTCTTTGGGATGGATTAATCGTCCCTTGAACCTCGACAATGTGACCATTCACCCTGGTGATTTGATACTGGGGGACCGGGACGGGATCGTGGTTGTCGGACTTGAGGAGGCGGCAGAGGTTCTCGAAAAATCCAAAACCAGAGAAGAAAAAGAGAAAGTCATAAAAGAACGATTGAAACGAGGCGAATCTACACTGGATATCTTCGGCTTCGGAGAGATCCTGAAGACAAGAGGGGTAAGCGAAGAAGATATATAAGCCCCCTTGATCACCCCCACAAGGCCTCGCGCAAGCCGGAGGCGCGGGTTATCCGGCGGGAGACTGCGGTGTGGAAAACCTCTTCTTTACCCCAGACCTCGACCTTTTCCTTTGCCCTGGTTATGGCGGTATAGATCAGCTCTCGCGTCAATACCCGGGCGGAAACGTCCGGGACGATGAAAAGGACCTGGTTAAACTCCGACCCCTGGCTCTTGTGAACGGTCATGGCATAAACCGTTTCATGGTCCGGGAGTCGAAGCGGCGGGAACTTTCGGACACCGCCGTCGGGCGATGAGAAGAAAACTCGGAGCTGGTTGTTGCCCCCGGGGTCTGCCAGAGTAATTCCAATGTCGCCGTTAAAAAGCCTTAGATTATAATCATTCTTCGTAACCATCACGGGCCGCCCGGAATACCACGGGCCTTCCTTTCGGATAAGACCTTCCTTCCTGAGAAGTTGTTCCACCAGGAGATTCAATCCCTGGACGCCGAAAGGCCCTTCCCGGAGGGCACAAAGGATCCTGAAGTTGCCGAAAACATGAAGCGCTTCCAGGGGACTGTCTTCCCTCAGATATTCAGCAAACCCTCTGATCACCAGCTCCTTGAGCGAGGCGGAAAGGGCCTCCGGCCGCGGAAGGGCCTGCCACCGGATATCCTGATGCACGGCATCTTTCATCAAGTCTAAAGCCAGCCCACAGTTTCCCTCGTTTACGGCCCGGCTCACGGCTCCGATCCCGCTCGACGGCCCGAACCGGTAGCTCTTTCTGAGTTGAACGATGGAATCCCTGATCCCCGGTTCCTCCTGCCCTTCTTTTTTGACAACAAGGGTCTCACCGGTTATTCTCTGGTAGGTATTGCGAAACTGCTCAGAAAATCCGTGTTCATTCCCCGTATCGCAGATATCCCCAAGAACGGCCCCGGCTTCAACCGAGGCCAATTGGTCCTTATCCCCCAGGAGGATCAGCCTGGAATCCCGAGGCACCGCCTCGGAGAGTTTGGACAAAAGGGCAAGATCCACCATGGAAGCTTCATCAATGACCACCACATCGGCCGGAAGGGGATTTTTCGCGTCATAGCGAAAATAGGGAGAATCCGGGATCGTCTTCAGAAGCCGGTGAATGGTCGAGGCTTCCCCGGGTATGGCCGTCTTAATTTTTTCACTGCAATTTAAGCCCTCACGAGCCGTTTTGATGGCTTCCTGCATCCGGGCTGCCGCTTTCCCCGTAGGTGCGGCCAGGGCGATTCGCAGGGGACGGCCTTTATTCAACTCCAAAAGAAGGGCCAGGATCTTGGCGATGGTAAACGTCTTGCCTGTCCCGGGCCCTCCGGAGATGACACAGAATTTTTTTAGAGCGGCGGTAAAGGCGGCCACCTTCTGCCAGTCCGTTTCTCCGGAACCACAATGGGGGAAAAGCCTGGCCAGCCCGTTCTCAAGCAATTTATCATCCTCAGCCGTATAATCGTTTTGGGTCCGCTCCTTCAGGATGTCAATCAGTCTCTTTTCATATTCCCAATACCGGTATAGATAAAGCCTGGTTCCCTCAAGGATCAGAGGTTTATAATCTCCCGGTTTCCCGACAGGACCCGCTTTTTCAAGACGGCCCTTCCACTGATCGAGACTCGGGCAGATTGGGGAGTCAGGATCCCCATCCGACAACCTCTTCCCGGCCATGACGGTAAGGTCGAAACAGACATTGCCTTCCCCCTGATAATGGCTGGCCAAGGCCGCCGCCAGAAAAAGGTCCTCCATCTCTTTGCCCGAAAGTCTGGTCATCAATCCGGCAAAATGGACATCCAGCGTCGTAAAAATATTTTTCCCCAGAAGGGATTTTAGAATTTCCGGCTTCATACCATCGGGTTTCGTAGTTTCATCCTGGTTCTAATGGCCATGCAGGCTTATCAGATTTTTAGACAAGGCCTCAATCAGTTCCTCTTCGGGAAAATCTCGGTAGACCCCAAATTCTTTTCCTTTCTGCGGATCGACCCCCCGAAGGAAGATGTAAAAAATACCGCCAAAATGCCTCCGGTAACCATAATTCGGCAATCGGCTTTTCAAGTATTGATGCATGGCCAATACATAAAGATTGGACTGCAGGATATAAAAATGTTCCTCCATCTCCCCGGCCATCTTCTCCTGATTGTAGTCCTCCACCCGGCCTCCCAGGAAATTCGATTTCCAGTCCACGATGAAGAACCGCCCCTGGTATTGAAAAACCAGGTCGATAAAGCCTTTCATGAATCCTCTGGCCGGGGAAAAATTGAGTTCTCCAAGACGCCCCGGAAATTGGCTCCGGATCTCCGGTCCCCCATGATCGGCAAAAATCTTTTTAAGCTTTTTAGGCGTTACCACCTGCAACGGGAAATAAAATTCGAGCTCGCTCAACCTCTCCTGGGTGCTGATTTGGGAAAGGGTGAAACTGTTTGAAGGAGAAGGAAGGGGTACCCTTAGAACCCTGGCGGCCATCCGGGACAGGGTCTTTTGCCACTCCCTTTCAAATCCGTATTCTCTCAATTTATCGTCAATGAGCTTTTTTTCGACCCCGGGGTCTTTTCCCATGAAGTCCAGGTTTTCAAAAATATCGTGCATAAGGCTTCCTGCCTTGGCCCCCCGGGGGAAGGCAAAAATGGACCAGGGCTCTTCTTCCAATACCATCGGCAGAACCACCGGTTCTTCAGGAAGGATTCTCCGGTCATGGTCCGGGAGATCCGTGTCCGACTGGGGAATAAGGTCTTCGCCCTCTCGCCGGCCCGCTGTTAGGCTCGAAAAGCTGGCCACCTTCCAGTCACGGGGAATAGGTCCGGAAAATACCCTGCCGGCCAGATCCTTGATCTCCTTTCCGGTCGAGGGCACCTCCCTTCCTGGAGTCCCGGGCATATCCGCCAGCAAAATAGTTCCCTTTGACTTTCCGGTCAGGCCCATCAGTTCCTGCTTGGATGGCTTCATCCGTCATGGCCTTGAAGTGGCTTCCGGTTTCCTCTACGACATTTTTGATTTCTATTCCATCTCCGGGGGGGTGGAGGATATAAGCCAAAGAGGAGGTCTCCGCATCCTTGAATCGCCCCCAAACGAGGTAACAGCGGTGTTTCGCCCTGGTCAGCGATACATAGAGGAGGCGCATGTTTTCAGCCAACTCTTCCCTCTCGGCCGAGGGCCGGTTCGGACTTCTCTCGGGATCAAGAACCAGGTTGAGCCTCCAGTCATCGGCTTCATCATGAAAGGTAAAGACTTCATTCGGTTTGATCTTTGACTTGGCCCAGTTAAAGGGGCAGAAAACAATGGAATACTCCAACCCCTTGCTCTTGTGGATGGTCACTACCTTCACGGCCTGGGCATCGCTTTCCAGGCGAAGCTGGTGCTCTTCCAGACGAGGGGAGGCAGGATCGCGCTGGCGGGCAAGCCACTTCAGGAGCCCGACGATCCCTAATTTTTCTTCCATGGCCGCCTGGTGGAGAACTTCGGAAAGGTGGAGAACATTGGTAAGCCGCCTCTCCCCATTGGGCAGGGAAAGAAGACGGGATCTCACCGCCTCTCTCAGGAGGAAATACCGAAACATCCGGATAAAGCCCTGTTTTTCCCACAGCTCATAATATTCTCGAAATCGGGAGAGCCACTCTTCCCACCCGACTTCGTCGCGCTGGAGGGCCTCGATTTTCTCCCCGTCCACCCCCATCATATCCATAGCCAGGGCCGTCCTGATGGCCCGCTCCCGGTTGGGGTTGGCCATCCCCTCCAGCACCCGGCTCATCTCCATGGCTTCGTGGGTGTCAAAAAGGTTTCCGGTGGTGTAAAGGACGCTCGGTATCTTTAACTCGGACAGGGCTTCCTGGATGAATTGGGCTTCATTGTTGGTCCGCGTCAGGACCGCGATGTCGGCTTCGTTTAGGGGCCTGCTGCCAAAGAAGGCTTTCCCCTTCCTCCCCAGGAGAATAAGGCGGGATATTTCGCCGGCAACAGCCTTGGGGATCAATTCATAGGCCATCCCCTTGTTGATGACGCTTTCCTTGGCCGCATTACTGGAGTCGACAAACCAGAGATGAAAAGGGGGCTCGGTCTTCCCGTTGATTTTCAGGGATTCATAATCTTTACCTTCCTTGGGCACCGCCTTTTCAAAAGGAATATCGCGGTACAGAAAAGGATTCCTTCCGTTGGAAAAGATGGTGTTGACCGAGGTAATCAAGCCCGGCTCGGAACGCCAGTTTTTGGTGAGGGTATATCTGGAATTCACGCGGCCGGCGGCCTTCATATAGGCAAAGAGGTCCGCTCCCCGGAAGCTGTAGATGGCCTGTTTGGGATCGCCGATCAAAAACAGGATGGCCCCGCCCTTCCCGAAAACATTCTGAAAAATAGCATATTGAACCGGGTCCGTATCCTGAAATTCATCGATGAGAGCGGCCTTATAGCGCCCACGGATGGCTTCGGAAAGTTCATCCCCCCCGGCCTTCTCCAAAGAATGGCGCAGCCGGCTCAAGAGGTCATCGAAAGACTGGATGTTCCGCCTTTGTTTTCGCTCGGGCATCTCCCTCTGGAGGGTTTTAAAAAGCTCTCCCTTGAGGGCCAGAAGCCTGCGGTCCATCTCAACCCGCAGAAGGTCTGCTGTTTTCCGGACCTCATCGCACAAGTTGAAAAATGGGTGCCTGGGGGTGCTCTTTCCTTTTCTCGTCTTTTTTTCCAGTGCTAGCCGTGGTGAACTTTTCGAACTCTTTGGGCAGGGGAAAGACAGAAACCAATCCCTTCAGGCAGGAATCCATCATTCCCATAGTTTCGGAAAGGTTATTTCCATACTCTGCGTACAAGGCCGGATCGCTCAGCCTCCCTTCCACCTCGGCCCGCACCCCGGGCCAGGACTTCTTCATTTTTTCAAAGACCCTGTGGAATGGTTCCACATCAAGGGTGCCCACTGACCTGGTTTCGGGGATGATTTTAAGATCAAGGGGAGAAGTCCCCTTCTTGAGGAGATCCAGGAAGGTGGCGGGCCAGAATTTCTGGCTCAAAGCATAACTGACAAACTCAACCGGGGCATTGTAAAAATGACAGCGCCAAAAATCCTGGACGATCTCTTCCATGAGGCCGGTTTCCTGATCGGGCTCAAGTTCCGTATCAAAAAGGGACCCGCTTTCGAAGGCCCTCTCGTGAAGCGTCCGCTGGCAGAAACCGTGAATAGTAAAAATGGAGGCCTGGTCAAAGTCGCGCAGGGCGTTGCGAAGGAGGCTGATGGCCTCCCTCTTATCCTTGGTCTGTTTAACCAGGCCGTTAAGGAACGAGTCCGGGCTGTCTCCCCGGGAATAGGCCTCCAGGGCTTCCCGGATCTTTCTGCGGACCCGGTCGCGCAACTCCTCGGTAGCAGCCACGGTGTAGGTTACAACGAGGATGTCGTTAACCGTCAGCCGTTTTTCCAAAATCAGGCGCAGAAAAAGGCAGGTGATGGTATAGGTCTTGCCGGTCCCCGCGCTGGCCTCGATGAGATTGGTCCCTTCGAGAGGGCTTTTCAAGAGATCGAAGTCATGAAGTCTTTCTCCCCGGTTACCCATTCTTGATCTTCTCTTCGCACCTTATCAGGGGTTCAAATATCTTTTTTGAAAGTTCTTCGAATGCTTCATTCAGAGGATCCCCATTTTCGAAGCATACCTGAAAGTAAGGGTCTTCCCCTTCCCCCGGGCTGAAATCATTTCCTTTCCATTTATTTCTGGCCGATTGCCGGGCCTGCTCCTGTTCTTTCCCTTTGGCCAGGCTATCAACAAATTCCCAGGAGGACCGTGGAAAAAAATGGATGGGTTTCATAAGCCCCTGCCAGTAGGCCTCAATAAGGTCTTGCAACAGGGCTTCACTGTTTTTGATTGGTGGGTATTGGCAATCCAGGTCCTTGCAGGCCAGGATGCCGGTACAGGGGTAAGCCCGGCCTCTGACTTGATTCAGGACGAGATGGTGGATCCAGATCCTCAGGCGGTCTCCCGGCTTCACCGTCGCGTAGCGGAAATGGAGGAGCCCGCCGGCATAAATGTTTTCAACCCGCCCGACAAGCCGGAATTCTCCAAAGCGCAAGTCCACTTCCAGAGGTTCGAGCATCTCCCCTTGCCTGTAGGTGGACAGGCGGCCGAGATACGCATCTATGCCCTGGCAGGTTTCCCTGTAAACACACTCACCCGGCACACCATGGGGAAGCTGGCCGCTGGCCTTGACGGCCGGGAAGATGTCCTCCAGGCTTTGCTTTTCGTAACCTTTTTCCACCAGCTCCTGTTCAAACCAGTACTTTTCCAGACCTTTCATCTCAAAGGGTTCTGTTTCATCGAAAAACGCTTCCTCTTCCTCCAGGACAATACCCAGTCGCTGGGTGAGGAGGAACCTGGCCGGATTGGTGAAAAACCGACAGAGCTGGGAAATATCAACGGTCTTCCATTCTTCCGAAGGCTCAGGAAGCCCGTTAAGAATAAAAGGCCGCCTTTCTTTCAAGGGCACCAGGGCCTTCAGGGCGGCCTCTAAATTCTCCTGCGAGTAGCTGAACAGCTTTCCCTTTTTCCTGAAATACTCCGGGCTGAAGGCTTGCAGGTGATGTCTGATCACGATTTGCTCCAGAATTTTTTCTCCCTGGATTTTGAAGCCTTCATCGATGGTGTCGAGAAGCTCGCTCACCAGGACAGAGGGAGGCCGGATGCTGTTGTCCTGGATGCTCTGTCCTACGTAACTGATATGCAGTCTTTCCCTGGCCGAGAGGATGGCTTCCAGAAAGAGGTATCGATCGTCAATACGGCGCGACCTGTCCCCCGGTTTAGGTTTTTTGGCCATGAGGTCAAACCCGAGAGCCCTGGCCTGCCTTGGATAAACATCATCGTTCATCCCCAGAAGGCCGATAACCCGAAAAGGGATGCTTCTCATGGGCAGCATGGCGCAGAAGGTAAGCCCTCCGGTCAAAAACCCATATCCGAAACCTTCTTTCTCCAGGCAGGCCCCCAGATGGGATTTGATTACCCCCAGGGGCAATTTTTCGTCAAAGCCGGAAAGCTCCTGCTTTTGGCCAAGATCGCGCAGAACCCGCCGGATGAAAAGGAGGTCCCTTTCCGTATCCTCGTCGGCCAGAAAAAAATCGTCGAGCACCCTGGTCAGCAGATCCTCCCATTCCATCAAGGTCCTGGCCCCATCGAGTTCGCCGGCCAAAGCGAAAAGGGATTCGGAAAAAGCAGCAAAATTACCCAGGGCTTGGGCATCGCCTCCTTCGATCTTATCGTAGGGAAGGATCCCCTTGAACATTTTTTCCCCTTGGACGGGCATGGCGTAGCCTAAGAGCATCCGTTCGAGTCCGGCCCGCCAGGTGTTTTCCCGGAATTCGGGAAGGCCCAGTTTTTTTCGGCCTTCCTCGTCCACCGCCCAGCGGATCCTGGTATCGCGAACCCAGCGATGGATGAGTCCCAGGTCCTCTTCTGAAAGGGAGAACCTCTTTTGCACACCCGGGGATTCAAGAACGGCCATCACCTTGGAAACCCCGAATCGGCTCCCCTGGAAGTCTAAGAGAGAAAGAAAAATTTCAGCTAACTGGCTTTCCTGGCGAACCCCCCGGTCAGCGATACTGAAAGGGATAAAGCGGGGATCATCAGGCGGGACCGAAAATACCGCCTGGATAAAGGGAGAGTAAATCGCGATGTCCGGGGTCATGATGAGAATATCTTTGGGAAGAAGCGTAGCGTCTGCTTCAAAAAGGGAAAGGAGGCGGTCTTGCAGAACCTCCACTTCTCTCATGGGGCTGTGGCAGGAATGGACCTGGATGGAATCGTCCGCTTCAATGAGGTCCTTTTGCCCATTTTCTTCCATACCCCGGTCACGAAGGTTGAGAATATCCCCCTGGATTATCGAGAGCAGGTTTTTTTCTTCCTGATCGGCAAAGAGGTCCTGTTGCACCGTTTCAAGGCTCGAAATCAACTCGAAGAAATCCCGGCCCAGCATGCCCATGGAGGCCAGAAGGGTGTTTCCTTTATCAAAATGAAGATCTTCATCCCTGGCCCTTTTCCCCCGCGCCTTTTCCTGAACTTTCCTCGTCTCCCGCCGCGTCAGGAGGTCCCCCCAGTATTCCCGGCAGGGATTCATCAGGAAAAGATTAACCTCTATCCATTTCGAGATGGCGGCCAGAATTTCGAGATGAAATGGAGGAAGGGCCGAGATGCCAAAAACTGAGATCCGTTCCGGAAGGGTTTTTAATTTTAATCCCGGCTTCTTGATTTCTTCGAGGAAAGCCGTCTTCAGGGCGGCCCAGTGTTTCTTCTCAATCCCCTTTCCGACCTCCCGCCAGAGGATGGCCTGCCAGTGGCTCCCTTCCCCTTTTTCCCAGCCAAGGACCATCTCCGGCCGAAACAAGAGATACTGATCAAAAAGGTCGGCGACCCGTTGGGAGAGTTGGAAAAGCTTGAGGTCAGCCGCACCCTCCGAAAAGTAATTGCGGAGGCTTTCGAATCCCTTCTTTTTCAAATGAAGAGGCAGGGCCTTCATCACCTTCCAGGTCATGATCTCGGGGGCATAGGGAGAGATTTCCTCAAGGTCCGGGATGACCTCCCGGAAAAGGGCATAAACAAAGTGGTTGGGGAAAGGAAACCGGATGTTGGCGCAGATCCCGCTGTTCCGGGCCAGCGCCATGGAGACCCACCGTTCCATCCCCTTGCTCTGGACGAGAATAATTTCCTGCTGGAGGGGTGAGGGCAGGGGCCGGCTTAAAACCTTGGCTAATTCTTCAGCCAGGATTTCCAGTTGGTTGCTGGTATAAAGGTTTATGATCGGCTTGGGCATCAGGTCTTTTGATAGTTGATGAGATCTTCGTTCGGAATTAACCTATCTTACTCCATTTGGCCCTCATTCAAATGGAGTCCATAGCCGGTTTGCGACCCTCCACAAGGCAGTCCATCCTCTCTCCGGTCCTGAGCAGTCTTATGTCTTTAAAGCCGGCCTTCTCCAGGGCGTCCTTTACTTCGCGAAACGTGTAGGTGTCGCCGCCTCGGGTGTTCACCAACATATTCAGGGCAAAGACAGCCCCGGCCGGCGGCTTTGTCCGCGATTCGTCCATGATGTGGTCACGGATGAGGATGACGCCTCCCGGCTCAAGGGCCCGGTGAATCTTCAGAAAGAGGGTTTCATTTTCCTCGATACTGTTTTGATGAATAATGGCCGATAAGAGGGCCAGGTCGCACCCGGTGGGAAGCGCGTCCTTATAAAAATCCCCGGCAACGAATTCGACCCGGTCAAAAAGCCCTTCTTCCTGCAGGCGCTCCTTGGCCATGGGGATGACCTTCTTCAGATCAAAAATAACGGCCCTCATTTTCGGGTTTTTTCGTAAGAAGGCGACGCTATAGGTCCCGGAGGCCCCGCCGACGTCAAGGAGTTTATTGTAGGGACTTGAGTCATAGGCCTCGGCAATTTCGGAAGAAAGGGTTTTTGCCCCTACGTGCATGGCCCCGATAAAGGCCTTCAACCTCTTTTCGTCGAATTTAAGACCCGGTTTGGTCTGTAAGTCCCGGCCCTTCCTGACCCTCCCGGTGAGCTGGCCCCAGGTCGTCCAGAGATGATCCATATGAAGCACCATGGGGCGAACCGTCTCGGGATGATCGTCGGAGAGAACGGCCCCCTTTTCCGTATTGAGATAGCGTCCTTCAAACTTTTTGAGAAATCCATAGACGACCAGGCAGTCAAGAAGTCTGGTGGTGGCTTTCAGGTCAAGGCCCAGCCTTTCAGCCAAGTCTTTGGCCGTGGAAGGCTTTCTTTCAAGAAGGGTGAAAATATCGATTTCCGTCGCCGTCAGGATCACCCTGCTGGACATAAAGGCCCTGGATTCGGCCATAACTTTTTCCTGGATCATGTCGCCCCCTTATCCATTTTTCAGTCCTCTAAGCAATAAAGTGAGAGTCTCACCTCTTGGTTGAAGACCATAATTTTTGGTTAACAGTATAAAATATCAGGCAGAAAAGGGTCAAGGTCAAAATGGGAAAGGTGCCGGAAATCTCTTCCCGGACGGTCCGGTTTTCCAACAGGAGCAGGAATAGGGAATATCGAAGATCTTGAAAACGCTACGGCAGGCGAAAGGGTCGCCTTTCGTTTCCTCCATGAGGCGGCCAGGCCGGATCCGGATTTCATCGCCTGGTATGAGCCTGCAATCGGGGGGCAAGGCCGGGGTGCCTGACTTCGTTCTTTTCGGGACCAACACGGCCTTTTGATCCTGGAAGTCAAGGACTGGCTTATCGATCAGATTGAGGAGGCCGATTCTCACAACTTCAAGATCTGGATTGCCGATTATGAAAAAACCCGGATCTGCTTTCCACCGCATATTATTTAAAATAGAATATTTGTGGTGTAAAATTGATAGCCTTGCAGGAAGTGACCATCAATGCGGGTTTTCCCGCTGAGCCTTAAGGAGTCTAATATCTGGCGCAATCTTTCGGAATCAATCGCGGTTGATAAAATTTTGCACTGGGCAAGGTCATTCAATTTCTTGGTCTCGTTTTTTCTTTTCTGGGCAATAATCATTTTGTGAAGGAATAAGCTTCCGGAGATGGGATTCGGATTTTATAATCTCCGAAATCAACGACCACCGGGAAAGAGAATAGAATATTGACAAAAGGAAGCGGAAGGGCACTGACATTCAGGTGCTTGATTTCTATCTTGGGTACATCCCGGTCGCCTCGTCAGGAAGTGAATCCCGTTAATCCCTGGCCTTAACCCAAGCGATTTGGGTCTTGTTAATGATAAAAATTTCTGGGGGATTTTCTGGAGATTCCTCGGAAACCACCACAATAAAAGGATGGGTATCATTCCTGAACCAATCAGAGAGGCGGCGATGTTGTTCTGTGGTATTCACTTTGCCTTGAATTAAAGACCCGTCCGACATTTTGACCAGGACATTTTTAAAGTAAACTTCATGCAATCCCTTCTCGCCATTCATAAGTTTTACTCCTTTAAGGCTATTTTTTAATTGAGGAGACTAACTATTCGTTCATGAAAAAGGCGAATTTCTTTATAATATATGGAGGTATTCTTTGGCAGCCGACACGTTCAGGCAAACGGCTATAAATACCCCTTAAGTGATTTTACTGCCTATCCCCGATGTCAACCGAGAGGTCACGATCCATCAAAACAGCAGTTTTAATTACCGAAGATTATTATAACAATCCTGCGATGGTGTCAATACACTTTCGATCAAACAGGGTCTTTCGGATTCGGATTTCATCGGCTGGTATGAGCCGGCCATCGGGGAACAGGGCCGGGAGCCGGATTTCGTTCTTTTCAGGAACCAGGAAAAGGAGAGGAGGATTACCCGATGGATTTGAAAGAGATACATCAACGTGCCAGGGAAAAATTTAAGAAGGTTTGCCGCGTCTGCATTAGGAGTGACGGCCGGGCCTGTTGAAAGAGGGTCAAATTTTCAATAATGACATGCCTTGTAGTGATGGGGCCGGGCCAAGCGAATTAATAACCGGGTCCTTTAATTTTACTAAGGCTGCAGAGGGAAAGAACGCTGAAAATCTATTGATCATCAAATCCAGAGAGTTGGCACCAAATTCTATCTGGATAACTGGAATAAGCACAGGGAGCATTCAGAGGCTTACCAATCAATCAAGGTGCTAAAAGGAGATAATAAAATGAATGGGACGAGGCGAATTATCCTGATTATTTACTTCATCCTTGTGGCACTTGCCTCCATATATGTTCCTTGGAGACTTGTAGCCGAAGGGAAAGAGTTCTCGATCAATTATTATGCATTCATTTGGTCCCCTTTATCCCCTGCCGTGGTTGATTTTCAAAGGGTAATCTTAGAGCTTATTTCAATTACGGCTGTTGCCGGGATTGCCTTACTTGCAGGGGATCCAAAATTAAACTCGAAGTTGCATAAAAATTGATCGATGATGTTTAATTATTAATAAAATCAGCCGGGCGAAGGTTTGGCGGCGAAGGGGAGGCACGTATAGGACAATACCGGATCGGCATCTCGATAGACAAACAGAATGAAGGTAGTCATTTGCAGCCGAATCGCCCATCGAAAAGATATCTACAGACTTTTTCCCTAAAGAATCACAGAGCAGAAAAAGAAGACGGCAAGAACCGCCCCTGGAAATCATGGCCGAGAAGGCTTTGCGGGAAGCGTTACCGAGGCCATGGCCGAGCATAAACTAAGGGGGCCTTTTCATCCTAACCAATAAAAGGCGTAACAAAATTAAGGAAGATCCCAGATGAACCAGCAAAAAAGTGCAATCCAATATAGGCCTCTTGCGGCGACCGACGTGAAAACGGTTCCGCTTCTCCACCAGGGCACCCCCCAAGAGGTGCGTGCTCGAATAGCCGCCATCGGTTCTTCCGCGATAATCGCCTTTGAAGAAGGAGTTCATATCGGGCAAATCCAATTCCGTCCCTACGAACCTGGGGTGGACTCCCCCAACGGACTTTTTGACCCGCTGTACTGGATGGATTTCGAAGATCAAGCCCCCACGATGCCGGACCGATCACTCTCGCTGTTCTGTTTTCACGTTGGCCAGCTTGACAACACGGACCGGCGCGACCCCCGATATATGGGGCGGGGCATCGGTACGCGCCTGCTCGACGAGACAATCGCCTGGGCGGAGAAGGCCGGCTTCTCCGCGATCATCGCCAAGGGCCTCAGTTCCCTCTGGCCAATACCCCAGGTTATGGGTGGCATGCCGACGGAGCTTTACCTGCGGCGCCAATTCAAAATCGCCGCCAGCTATTATGATCAGCAACTGCAGGAATGGATCCCTGGAATGTTCAACAAGACCGGCGAGGATGAGATGCAAAAAGCCCTTAACATTAAGGGAAACATAGGTGCAAACTATAAAGACGCCGCTCGCATAGACATTTGTGTGAGGACCTTAAGATAACACGATCCGCCCCCATCGATAGACACGTATAATGAAAAAGAAGAATATATAGGTTAGACTCATTTTTATTTTAACATAAATCTTCTACGCGGTGCTCTAATTGTTCTTTTATCCAGGCATTGATACTTTCCCCGGATTGTTTGGCGACAACATATATTTTACGATGAAGATCAGGCGGGATTCTAAGCAAAAATTTCCCGGTAAAAGGTTTTTCCGGCTGTTGGCCAAGCTTGGCACAATACTCGAGATAATCCTCTATGGAATCCCGAAAGGCTTTTTTGATTTCCTTAACGGTTTTTCCCTGGAAGGTAATAACATCGCGAGTATTGATGACTTCACCGTGGAATATTTCCGCGTTGTCGTCGAACTCCACATGACCTATGTAGCCCTTGTATTCCATCATAGTCTTACCCCTGATTCGCTTAAATATTTGCGTACGGATTTTACCGTGCCTCGGTCGGTTTCCTTTTGTGGGTGAGGACGATGAAAGGTCGCCCGAATCCCGTTCAGGTAAAAACGGATACGGGAACCACTCCCCTCCTCCCTTTCCGCTCCGAGTGAAAGGAAAAGGGATTCTATGTCTGCCCAAAGAATGTTTGCCCTTATGGGATCGTCAAAAATAGCCTGGAGAATTTTACGGTGCCTCGCAGCCATAGAGAAATGATATCATTATTAGATATCAAGTCAAGCGGATTTTTTAGATGAGACCTCACCCTGTCCATGGCCCCTTGGAGATCAAAGGTCTGGAGAACGCCACACCAGTCGAACGGAAGGTCTTTCGACTCCTTCATGAGGAGGCCAGACCGGATTCGGATTTCATCGGCTGGTATGAGCCGGCCGTCGGGGAACAGGGCCGGGAACCGGATTTCGTCCTTTTCGGGAACCAGCACGGCCTGCTGGTCCTGGAAGTCAAAGACTGGCTGATTGATCAGATTGAGGAGGCTGATTCTCACCATGCTAAAGTCTGGATGGGTGGGCGGGAAGAAAACAAGACCAATCCGGACCGGCAGGTTAAGACAGCGCATCATTCGGGCAGGCATGCAATATCAGTACGGCCCAATGGAGGAGATATTTAGCGCCGTGATTGAGAGGACGTTGAAACGACGCGGTTACCCTTAGTTTTCCTGACCTGCATTGTTAAACCGAGTACACGGCTGGCAGCAGATCCGGCACCCTCGATGGCCGACGAAGAGATTACAGAGCGGGTCAACCAGACATCGCATTCCTCTGGATTTTGAAGATAAGGATTGGTCCTGATCAATGATAGGGTCTTGTTCTTTTTCATTTTTGAAGCTTCCAGGCAAGGTGTTGTTTTCTATTGGTTGAAGTTCGCTCACTGACCCACGCATCAAGGCGGAGAATGCGCTCGCTGTCCCTGTTCAAAAGGATTTTATTTAAGCGATTCCTGCAAGGCGGCCCTGGCCAGCAGACGGGTTGAATCGAGCGTCGGAAGGGGACAGTCCTTGGGGTCAACCAGCAAAGGGATCTCCGTGCATCCAAGGACCACGGCCTGACATCCCCGCTCTTTCATCTTCTGAATTACGGTGTTGAAATAGAGTCGGGACTCTTCTTTGAAAATGCCGTTAACCAACTCTTTGAAGATGATGGCGTCGATCCGTTCCCGATCGGGCTCATCCGGGATTTGGCAGGCAATATCGAACTTCCGGAGGGCCTCGGGATAGACCGGCCCGGTCATCAAATATTTCGTTCCCGTCACCGCCATGGTTTTGAATCCCTGTTTCTCGGCTTCTCTTCCGACCACCTCGGCGATATGGAGCCAGGGGATGGGAGACTCGGCCGCCAGGAGGCCGAAGGCCTGGTGAATGGTGTTGTCCGGGCAGATGGCCAATTGGGCACCGATGGAGGCCAGCTTGCGGACGGAAGCCAACATCAGCCTGGCCACCCCGGCCCAATCTCCGGACCGGACGTAAACCATATACTCTCCCAGCGGGTAGGTATGCAGGGAAACTTCCGGATGCAGGTGCTCGCCCATGAGGGCCGGTGCTTCGTCGCACAAGGTCCGGTAGCAGAGGGCCGCCCCTTCCGCACTACAGGCCACTATGCCGATGTGTTTTGCCATGGTTTTTCCTTTCTTGAGATTGCCGCGGTTCACCAGGAAGCGGGAGGAGACCTATCGATGATGCAAAAGCACACACAATAGCAAAGACTTGGTTTTTTATGAGAGGAGTATAGGGGAAGGAAAAGAGACGGTCAAGGAGAATATCAGGACCTTGTCAAGCTGACCGTTCAAGGCGTCCACGTTCAAGCATGAAATTCTTTTACCTTAATGACGATTTTATGGTACATTTCAGTAATGGGAAAAAACAGATTAGAGGCCTTTAGTGATGGCGTGATTGCCATCATCATCACCATCATGGTGCTGGAGTTGAAAGTCCCTCGCGGCGATAATTTCCAGGCCCTTATCCCGCTGCTTCCCGTGTTCCTGAGCTACGTGCTGAGCTTCGTTTACCTGGGCATCTATTGGAACAACCATCACCACATGCTGCATACCTTAAGCAAGGTGACCGGACCCATTCTCTGGGCCAACCTGCACCTCCTGTTCTGGCTGTCGCTCATTCCGATTACCACAGGCTGGATGGGCCAAAATCACTTCGCCAATGCACCTTCGGCCGTTTATGGACTCGTTCTGTTCATGGCCGCCATCGCCTACTTCCTTCTGCAACAGTTGATCATCGCCTCTCAGGGCCGCGATTCCCTCCTGAAAAAGGCCATCGGCGGCGATTGGAAGGGAAAGTTGTCGCCGGTCCTCTACATTATCGCCATTTTAACGGCGTTCCGGTCACACTGGATCTCGCAAGGGATATATGTCTTGGTCGCCTTGTTTTGGCTGATCCCGGATCGGCGCATCGAGAGAATGCTTTCGACCAAGGAAATATAACCCTTGGTCACAGCGGACCGCTTGCGACGTCCGTTGAATTCAACCAAAACGGTTGAAACCACCCCAGCGATTCATGGTAAGGAAGGTAAAGTGATTCAAGAAGCCGCAAATTTTGAAACTCTGCCGCGAGAAAAATTTTTAGCCTTCCTGGAAGGCATTGGCAAGATCACCATTGACGGCCGACCTGTCGAGGGAAGCCGCACCGCCTTTATCACCGCTTTCATACGGGCCTTCCATTCCGCTAACGAAAACCCCAAGGTCTTCGACGATTGGATAGCGGCGAAGTTGCTTACGAAGGAAGAATATGCCTTTTTCGAGGAGATGTACTACCGGAGGACCTTGAAGAATACAGCCGAGGCCTTTGCTTCGCCTGCCCAACGACGGTCGGTGATCATGGCGGCAATGCGCGCCGGAACGGCTGGAGGTATTCTTAGCCGAGCCCGCTTCGCGGAGGACTCCCTTGAGAAGGCCGTGGCCGAGGGGGTTCAGCAGGTTGTGCTTCTGGGAGCCGGATTCGACACCTTCGCCCTTCGTCGCCCTGACCTGCTGAGCAAAATCCGGGTCATCGAGGTCGATCACCCGGCGACTCAGGCCATCAAACGCCAACGCCTGGCCGCCATGGGCATTGCGCTGCCGTCCTCATGGCATTTTGTCGCCGTCGATTTTGCACACGAGGATTTGCCCCAGGCGCTCTCCCGCTCCTGTTACGATTCTGAAAGCCCCGCATTTTTTAGTTGGCTTGGCGTGACCTATTACCTGGAGCGAGAGCCCCTGTTCAAGGTGCTTCACGGCTTGAGCGAAACAGCCGCACCAGGCAGCCTAATCGCCTTTGATTATATGGATCTGGAAGCCTTCGACCCGGACAAGGCGACGCCGCAAGTGCAAAAGCTCAGGGACAAAGTCCGGTTTCTGGGGGAACCCATGAAAACAGGTCTCGATCCCAGGGTCCTCGAAAAGAACCTTAAGGCGGTTGGCTGGGAGCTGCGGCAGGACTTGTCTCCGGACGATATCGAGGATCTCTACTTCCGAGGGTGCGAGGTGAGATTCCGCACTGGAAAGTACATACACCTCGCCTTAGGGGCCTTGGCTCATCGAAAATGATATGGTTTAGATTTTAGGTCAGATAGGATTTGGTGACCTCTTTAAGTTTGATTAGAGGCATATTGAATCAACCACTCCCTGAAAAATTCCTTGGGCTTCTTGGTTGTTTCGATCTTCCACTTCCGATTCCCTTGTCCCAATTGCACCAGGACATTACAGTCTTCCGGGGCATCGCTATAGCACAAACAGAGTTGGGCGAGTCGTTCCCAATCCTCTGATTCTTCAATCCGGCCCAGGGCCAGGGCCATAGGTCCGGGATATCCCATCACCCGGGCCCAGCCGTCTTCATGGGCGGCCCATTTTTCTATAAATTCATTTTCCCTTTTGTTCCGGCCGATGATGCATTTGACCTCCGGGTTAAGGCGAAAATGACGGCCGGCCTTGAGCAATTCCACTTCCCTTATCTGGGGTTCACTGGAGTGAGAAAATAATTCTTTTAAACGGATGGAAAAAATGGGGTCCGTCAACAGACAGCCACCGGCCGGAGTGGGATAGTCATTGAGCCCATAATCCCTGGCCAGGGCCATCTGCCTTTTTCGAGACCGCCCGTGCATATCCAAGAGCCGGGAGCGGTCCACCAGGCCTTCCTGCTCGGGCCTGGTTTCCGGCAGCAGAAGGGCGCTCAAGGGCCGGAGGATCCGGTCGAGAAAACCGGATTCCTTTTCCACGGCCCGTAAAGAAGGCCTGGTCTGAGAAAAAGGCCTTTGGCCAAGGACTTCTCCGGTGAAGAGAAAATCGGCCCCCTCTTTCTCCATCCACTCCCCGGCCTTGCGGACCATGAGGGCATGACAATCGATACAGGGGTTCATCCCTTTGCCGTAGCCGTATCGGGGGTGCCTGAGCATGGTCCAATGTGCTTGGGTGATATCCAGCACTTTTAAAGGGATTTTCAATTGCTCCGCAGCCCGCTCAGCCTTTTCAGGGCCGAAAAAGGGGGTCATAAAGGAAATCCCCTGGACCTCGATCCCCTGTTCCAAAATGATTCGGGCGGCCAGCATGCTGTCCAGGCCACCCGATAATAAACCTACTGCTTTAATTGAACGTTTCATGAGCACCAGTCTTTGTAGAAAAATAGAAATTCCTGGTATAAGGTATAGGGTGTACGGTTTTTCCTTGAACCTTGAACCTTAAACCTTGCACCGAACGGTTATCATTCCCTCACCGACACCAGATTACATCGGCATCCTAAATGCATCACCCTTTGATTCAGGGCATCATATTCTGCCAAAGAAAAGATCCGGCCTTCCATCTTTTGACAGTCAGGGCAGACCAGATCGTCGCCCCGGGTCTCCCAGCGAAGTCCGGTTAATTTGGTCCTTTTGGCATCGTAAATCACCCGTCGCCAGATGGCCCTTTTTTCGATCTCCACATCTTTGGCCGCTTCCTTGGACATGGCCCCTTTATAGGGCAGATGATAAAACCAATCCGCATCTTGAGCCATTAGCCCCTCCATCTCCAAACGGGCGGCCTTCAGAAAGTCCAAAAAGCTTTGGTTTTTCGCCGAGGATTCCACATCCTTTTTTTCTTTTCCCTTTTCCAGAATTTCATAGCCCTCCTTATAAAAAAATTTTATTTTAATCTGATTCCCCTTTTCTTGACAAGTCCTTTCTATGGCCTATAATGAAATGGAAAGGAAAAAAATCTTGAAGATTCAGTTACGCCTATTTGCCTCCCTGGCTGGGTATCTGCCCGATCAAAAAAGCGGCGGCTTTTCCAGCTTGATGGAGATCGAAGAAGGGACTACCATCCAATCCTTGTTGGAAAGCTTAAAGGTCCCCCCGGAGCTGCCCAGGATTATTTTTTTAAACGGGGTCCATGCCGAGGGAACGGTGGCTTTAAAAGAGGGCGACCGGCTGGGTGTTTTTCCGCCTTTGGCCGGTGGCTAAATAAAAATCCCCATTTCCACTTTCACTTTTCCGCCATTAATTTCCAATGTGACATGTCAAATATGACATATTGACAAATTGAATCGTATCCTCCTATGATTATTTTTGCAGTATCCCTCAGTATTAACCTTAACCGAAAAGGAGGTCATCCATGGATAAAATTCTAAGAATCAATATGGGGGCGGAAGGCGGCCCCAAGGCGAGCTGAGGTACCGGTTGGTGCCTATGCCGGGATGGGAGGCCGGGCCATGACTTCGGCGATCGTATCAAAAGAAGTACCCCCTACCTGCCATCCCCTGAGTGAAGACAATAAATTGGTCATTGCCCCGGGAATGTTAAGCGGGTCCACAGCGGCCATGTCCGGTCGCCTCTCCATCGGGTGCAAGAGCCCCTTGACCGGCGGCATCAAAGAATCCAATGCCGGCGGCCAGGTCTCTCAGGTGTTGGCCCGTTTGGGTTATGCGGCCATCGTCCTGGAGGGGAAGCCGAAGGATGATACCCTCTATAAAATCTTTATCAACAAGGACGGCGTCAAGATCCAGCCTGACAACAGTCTGAAGATGCTGCCCAATTATGACCTGATTGAAAAGATGAAGGCCGCTTATGGCGACAAGATCGCCTGTGTTTCCATCGGCCCGGCCGGTGAAATGAAACTGGCTGCGGCCTCCATTGCCTGTACGGATATGGAGCTCCGACCCACCCGTCATGCCGGCCGCGGGGGCGTCGGGGCGGTCATGGGTGCCAAAGGGGTCAAAGTGATCGTCTTAGACGATACCGGCAAGATCATGCGCGCCCCTAAGGACCCGGAGAAATTTAAGGCGGCCACCCAAAAATGGGTCAAGGGTCTTAAAGAACACCCGGTCACCGGTCAGGGCCTTCCGGCCTACGGGACCAATGTCTTGACCAATGTCTTGAACGAGGCCGGGGGCTATCCGACCTACAACTTCAAGGAAGGCCGGTTTGCCGGCGCGGCCAAGATCAGCGGCGAAACTCTGGCCGAATTGGAGACGTCCCGGGGCGGGGCGGCCACCCACGGCTGCCACCGGGGATGTGTGATCCGCTGTTCGGGCACCTTTAATGACAAAGACGGCCATTATCTCACCAAGCAGCCCGAATATGAAACGGTCTGGGCCCACGGCGGGAATTGCGCCATCGATGACCTGGATGTGATTGCCCAAATGGATTTCCTGGATGACAATTACGGTCTGGACACCATCGAGATGGGGGCCACCATCGGCGTAGCCATGGAGGCCGGCCTGCTTAAATTCGGAGACGGCCAGGCGGCCATCAATCTGATCAAGGAAGTGGGGCAGGGGACCTCTCTGGGCCGCATCCTGGGAAGCGGGGCGGCCGTGACCGGCAAGGTTTTCGGCGTTGAACGCGTTCCGGTCGTTAAAGGCCAATCCATGCCGGCCTATGACCCGCGGGCCGTCCAGGGCATGGGAGTGACCTATGCCACCAGCCCCATGGGGGCCGACCACACGGCCGGTTATGCCGTGGCCACCAATATTCTCAATGTGGGGGGCAAAGTGGATCCCCTCAAACCCACCGGGCAAATCGAGCTCTCCCGCAATCTCCAGATCGCCACGGCGGCCATCGATGCCACCGGCATGTGTCTGTTCATCGCCTTTGCCGTCCTGGATCAGCCGGAAACCTTCCAGGCCCTCCTGGACATGCTTAACGCCTTCTATGGATTAAACCTGACTGGTGATGATGTCACCGCTCTGGGAAAATCAATCCTTAAGAATGAAAGGGATTTCAACCTGAAGGCCGGCCTTACGGCCCAACAGGACCGGCTGCCCGACTTCTTCAAAAAGGAAGCGCTGGCCCCGCATAATATCACCTTCAAGGTCACGGACGAGGAACTGGATCAGGTTTTTAACTGGTAACCCTCGCGTCGGTTTAAATCTCAAAGGAGACTTCTACGGGAGTCTCCTTTTTTTTTCTTCGGATCGGACAGGATAATCCCTTAGATTGATTAATCTCGGAAAATAGGAGTGTCGATGATGGGAAAGTCACTTTCTCTAACCTTAAGACCGGACCTGCTTTATCTTTTTTCCCCGCTCCTGCAGAAAGGGGTTATAATAATAACAAAAGTGGGGTGCAGCATCAAAGACCTGCTTTCCCGGGATTTGGGCATCACTCCCGAATACATGGAAAGCCGGATCCAGACCGTTTTTCTTAACGGGAAGGCCGTGGACGACCTTGATTCGGCCATCATCCACGATGGATCGACCCTGGCCCTTTCAGGGGCGCTGCCCGGCCTGGTCGGGGCCACCCTCCGACGGAAAGGGACCTATGCTTCCCTGCGCCGGGCGATTACGCTTTCGGAGGAGAAAGGGCCCGTTTCTCAAAAACAAGGCCGGGTTGTGGTGAAACTCTTCAATCTCCTGGTCCCGGAACTCGGACCCCATTTGTTGGCCCAAGGGGTTTTGATCAGTGGGGAGGACCTGGATCAATTTTTCAAGGAACAAGATGAAAGGTTCTGGAGTGGCCTTCGAGGGGCTGAGGTAGATGGCCGACCAGTCGTTGGGACGAGCTTAAGAAAAATCGACTGGTCCCAAAGCAAAGACCTCATCCTTTTAAAGCTAAAACCAATTTCCCCAGAATAATTTTTTCTCCTCTGCAGCTTCCGAGGAGATCTCCTGCTATGTTACCGGATTAAAGTTTGCCCAGAAGGCCCTGGAAAAAAGTGAAGCACGATTTCGGGTTGCAGCCGGAAGACCAATGATTTTATTTTTGAACAAAATTTGAAGACCGGAAAACTGGAATGGTTTTAGAGGTCTCCTTGGAGGATATTTCCAGGAACAAAGGATTATTGGTCCGCGAATGTTGAGATTTGACTATACAGACATTGTCAAGACAGATGGTGACTTCTTCCTGTACTCGTGCAGTTTCCATTTTTTAAAAAAGGGTAAGAGTTCAATCGGAAAACAATGAAAGAGGTTTAAATTTTATGAACATTTTACCAAAGAAATGATGGGCGTGATTGGCAGTCAAGAAATAGCGCCACTACATTATTTATTGCTTATAAGCTACAGAGATGAGGGGAAATCCCCCCTTGCGAAAGACTATCAAAGATGCTATAAAAAAATAATCTAATTATCGGATGCGCCCCTTATAACTATGTTACCCTTGATTTGCCTTTCCCCAAGGTCTCGCAGATCCGCCAGGATATGGTCCGGCGGTCTGATCCTTCTCTTTTTGATTTTCAGTTTTATCTTACCCTACCATCACCATAACGATTCTGTTTCCCATTCGGATTGTCCGATTTGTATCTCTATTAATCTCCCTTTTTTAGTCAATAATAACGCCCCCCTTATTCAATTCCTTTTTCAGGGTATTGAATTCAATAGTCCTAAAACCACAATTCCAGTCTCAAAACTTTTTATAGATCCCCAAGTCCCCCGAGCACCTCCTTCTATTTAACGTCCTTCTTCATTCAAGATTTCTCGAATCATCGACCTTAAAAAAATAGGGTCATTTTACAAGAATATCTGTTTTATGGAGGTGTTCATGAAAAGGATATTAATCCTTATTCTTTTTTTTCCTTTTATTCTAACAACACAATCTTATGGCTCGGATATAGAAGCAAGACTTAAAGCCCTGGAAGATATTATTAATAATCAGCAAAAGACCATTGAAAAGCAGCAACAGGAGATCAATGAATTGAAGGGGCAATCCAAAGGGACTCAGGCTACACAGGAAGTCAAGCCCGTGGTAACCCAGGCAACTCCAAAGGAAACGGTCGCTCCAATTAAAAGCAAAGTATTTGAGATGGCTTATCCAACCAACCAGATTGATAGAAAATACTCGGAAATGCCCAAACCTCTGGAAGTCTATTCTTTTTCACAAAGTAAATTTATTCCGGATATTTCCTTTATCTTGGACGGCTCTTACGTGGCTCGAAATGTAAATGATGAAACCTTAGGAAAACTCAGAGCCCCGGAATTGATCCCTTCCGGAATATCGAATCCCAACAGGGGCTTCAATCTCAACTTTGGAGAGCTGTCCCTTTATTCCCCGGTTGATCCCTATTTTGATTTGTCTGCCACCATCCCTTTTTCTGAGAACGGTGTTTCCGTCGAGGAGGCCTTCTTTACCACCAAAGCTCTGCCATGGGGCGTTCAAGTAAAAGGAGGGAAGTTCAGGTCCTCTTTCGGGAGATTGAATGTTCAACACGAGCATGTTTGGGACTTTGCCGACGCCCCCCTGGTGAATAGGGCCTTCTTTGGGGAAGACGGCCTGGATGAAAAAGGGGTTCAATTTAATTGGCTGGCCCCCACCCCCTTTTACCTTTTATTCGGGGCCGAGATCCTTCAGGGAGAAAATGAGGGCAGCTTCGGGACCAATTCAATCCGGTTGGAAAAAAATGGCCTCGTCTTTGCCAAGGATGGCGCCCAGCAACCCAACCTTTTGGTATCCTATGTCAAGTCTTCCTTTGATATCGGCAGCCTTTCTCTTTTGGGAGGTCTCTCTTATGCCCAGGGGCAAACCAGGCAGAACCTTTCTAATAATTCAATTCCCCAGATGGCCTATGGAGATGCAAAAATTTACGGTCTGGATTTGACGGCCAAATATTTTATCGATTCCTATCGATATGTATCCTGGCAAAACGAGTTTATGTACCGGCATATGAATTTAAATGTCGGGACAGACCCGGCCCCGGACGATCCCAATCAATCCTTGAGTATCTTTGGTCAGGAACTGAAGCAATCGGGCGTTTATTCCCAATTGGTATATCGATTTGCTCAGAGGTGGCGAACCGGCGTCAGATATGATCTCTTGAATCAAAACGATATTTATAATGATGGTGTAAAACAAAATCTACCCGGCGGCCTGGATAGAATTTCGGCCATGCTTGAATTTAAACCCACGGAATTTTCACTCCTGAGACTTCAACTCAACCAGGACAACTCGCTCTTTAACGGAACCAATCGGGAGCCGGTTACCGGGGTTTTTCTACAATTTGAAATGGCAATCGGGGCTCACGGCGCCCACGCTTATTGATGGAGGACGAAGATGAAAAAATTTATAATTTTCCTTGACTTACTATTGGTTTTATCCTTTACCACCTTCTCCTATGGACAGATAAAAGTGGTGGTCACCTACCCTTACATCGGGGACCTTACCCAAAAGATCGGAGGAGATCAGGTGGAAGTCTTTGTCCTGGGCAAAGGGACGGAAGACCCCCATTTCATTGTTCCCAAACCCTCTTTCATTGCCAAACTCCGAGGAGCGGACATAGTTATTATTAATGGGGCCGGTCTGGAAATCGGGTTTATCCCGATCCTCATTCAGCAGGCCAATAATCCCAGGATCCAAACCTCAAAGGGATTTTTAGATCTCTCGCAGCACGTCCATCTCATCGAAGTGCCCACCAATGTTTCCCGATCAGAGGGGGATATTCATCCCGAAGGGAATCCCCACTTTGCCCTTGATCCCCATAATATTCCTTTTCTGGCCGGGGCCATAAAGGCAAAGCTTTGTGATCTGGATGCCAAAAACAGCCAGGAATATGAAAAGAGGTTCACAGGGTTCAGGAAACAATGGGACGAAAAAACGAAGGAATGGGAACATAAACTTTCCGTTGTTAAAGGGAAAAGGGTTATTCAGTATCATCAGCTCTTTAACTATTTTTTGTCAACTTATCATTTGTCATTGTTAGGAACCATCGAGCCGAAACCGGGGATACCACCGACAGCAAGACACATAGAGGAACTGATAGAGGAGGCCAAATCCCAGAAAGTCGATTTTATTCTTCAAGACGTCTATCACGAAAAGAGGAGCGCCCAGTTCGTAGCCGGGAAAATCGGGGCAAAATATGTTCTCTTTCCCCATGACATCGGTGCGGTGCCGGAGGCCAAGGATTTATTTTCCCTCTTTGAAGATATAGTCAGGAGGTTGACTCAATAATGGATATCCTTTTTACCGCTTTTCTTCTTTCGGTGGTTTTAGTTGGCATCCATTCCTTCTTCGGGATGGAGATATTAAAAAGAGGGATTATCTTTACGGATCTGGCCATCGGTCAAATGGCCGCCCTCGGGGCTGCTGTTTCTTTGTTTTTTCTTGAGGGGGAATTTCTTTACCCGATCTCTCTGCTCTTTGCCTTTTTCGGTGCCTTTGTTATTGCCATTGCCTCAAAGGCCGAAAAACTGTCCGAGGCCTTCATCGGCCTGATCTATGCCTTCGGCATCGCCACCGTATTTCTGATCCTTTCCAAGTCTCCTCAAGGTACGGAAGATTTTCAACGGCTCCTGGCCAACGATTTGCTTTTTGTCTCCTTGAGAGACATTTACCAAACTACCGGGATTTATTTTTTAATCGGGATAGCTCTCTACCTGACCGGGAAATTTTTTAAAAATCACCTAAAAGACATCAGCTTCTTTTTGCTTTTTGCCATAACGGTAACCAGTTCGGTAAAGCTGGCCGGTGTCTTGGTGGTTTTTTCTCTTCTGGTTGCCCCGGCCCTGGTCTCTTTGATAATGGTCAGCCGTTTCAATCTCTTATTTGCCTGGATCTATGGAACTCTGGTTAATCTGCTCGGTGTATTTATTTCCTATAAACTCGACCTTCCGACAGGTTACACTTTGGTCTCTCTTCATGCAATGGTGGCGGCTTTTATATTTCTTCTGAAGGGCGGGCCGGCCATAAAAAAAGTCGGGTTGTAAATGGTGTAATTTGTTGAGATCAATTCGTAATAGCTACTTCAAACACATGCCAATGAAAAGGACTTGTAGGTGCTAACGTGGGAAAAGGGTTATCTTGACACCCGGTGTCAACTCAAATGTCGTTCAGAGCACCCAGAAGCGGTCGAGGCCTACTTAAGCTCTTTCGGGGAAAGGGCTTCTCCTTAAGTTAGCCGATCCCAGTCTTAAGGTCTGTCACTTTTTTCCTCCCGGGGAATTAACCTGATCTCAAACAATTTCGGCCAAAGTTTTCCGGTGACAAAGATCCGGTCTCCCTGGGGATCGTAGGCGATCCCGTTAAGCACATCCACCCCCAGCCTACGATCTTCTGCGGGCAATAATCCTTTCAGATCGATCCAGCCGGTCACCCGCCCGGTTTGGGGGGAGATGCGAACGATCCGATCGGTCTGGTAAGACATTGGCGAAAATCTCCCCCTGGATAAATTCCAATTCATTGAGAAAGGCTATGGGAAGGCCCTCATCGCGGACCTGGATACGCCTGATCATCTTGAAAGTGTCAGGGTCCAGGAAGTACAGAAAGGACGACCCGTCGCTCATGATCAGGTGCTTTCCGTCCTGGGTAAGTCCCCAGCCTTCCGTGGGATAAAAAAATTTTTTTAGCAATCGAAAGGTCTGCCGGTCATAAACAAAGCCGGTCTTCGATTTCCAGGTCAGTTGGATGATTTTATCTTCCCAGAGGGCCACCCCTTCTCCGAACAACCCGTCGGGCAATGTAACCAGTTTCAACACTTTTCCGGTTTCCAGTTCGACCTTTCGCAAAGAGGACCTTCCCAAAAGACCCGTCCCCTCATAAAGAAATCCCTGGTCATACGCCAGCCCCTGGGTGAAGGCCCTGGGGTCATGCGGAAAGGCCTGGATCACCTGATAATCCCAAACCGGCGCCTTGTTCTCCTGGGCCTCGGCCTTTTGATTAACGGCAATGAAAAAAAACATACAATCCCCAGAAAAAAAATTCAAAGCAAAAACTTGTCCCCAAATTTTTAGTTTCAGCCCTTACGCCCTGGGCCTTACGCTTCGGGCTTTTTAACTTGAGCTTCATGCCTCTCGCTTTTTCTCGCCGAACGCCGAACGCTCAACTGTTCTCACTTGTTCCCTTCCGAAAACCGCAACCAGCGAATCAACGGCGTTAAGGCCACGGTGATGATTCCCACCAGGATGATTCCCAGGGAAAAAGAAATCCGCTCACCGCTCCAACCGATCAGGGCCGGAACGACTCCACCCCCGATAACAAATCCTAAGGGAACGGCCAAAGAGATGGCTACATTCCGGGTGTCGGCCGAACCGATCCGGCTGAGGGCCGTAAACCCGGCCGGGAAAAAACAGACCGCCACCATGGGTTGGAGAAATATACAGGGAATCAACCAGAATGCCGGGGCCGCTCCGAGCAAGATGGTCAAGATCCCAGTGGTCAGAAGAAAAACCAGGAGAGTTTTTTTTACCCCCAGGCGGTCCACAAACAGGCCGGCCACCAGGGAAATACCTATTCCGGACACCCGGGATAAGGCGATCAGTGTATTGGCCCACCCCTGGCCGATCCCTCGTTCGGCGACCAAATAAAGAGGAAGCATGCTGTAAATCCCAAAACTCGTCCCGATACCCAGGCCAAAAAGAATCATCACAATCCAGAAAGAAGGTTCTTTAATCAGATCCCGGACCACTCGAGGGGTAGGGGCCTGGCCGAAAAAATTCCCACCTCGGCCGAACCAGAAAAAGGCCGTCCCCAAGATCAAAGAAACGGTTCCCAACAAGGCCATCATTTCGCGCCAGGATCCCCATTTTAAAAAGGCTTCGGCTATAAAGGGGGCCATGACAAAACTCACATTTGGGGCCAGTTCGTGAATGGCAATGGCCTTTCCCCAATCCTGGGGTCGAATCAAGGAAGTCAGGGTGGCTATCCCCGAGGGTAGATAAAAACCGGCACATATTCCCAGGAGGAATAATAACAGTCGAATCGACGGCAGGCTTTGACTGACGGAAAGGACCAGGAGAATAATCCCCATACCCAAAGTGGAGAAGAAAATCGTTTTCCGGTGAAACACCCGGGAAGAGAGGTAACCGGATACGAGCAAGGCCAGGCTATAGCCGACTGAGATCAACAAAAAAAGAACTCCGGCTTCTTGGTGGCCCAAATGAAGCTCTTGCTCTATGGTGGGCAACAAGGGGGCGAAAACGATTCGGGAAAAAAAATTTAAAAAAAAGATTCCGACCAGAAAAAAAAGTTGAGGGAGATTTAAAGCCAGGGATGTGGCGGTATTCAGATAATTTCCCCCATCAATGGGTTTTTGGTTTGTCTGGTTGGTGAAGTTGCTGGACATAAGGTTTTCTTATCCGGAAATCCAAGATTTCGGATAGAGCTTTCAGCCGTCAGCGATCAGAGTTTAGCCAACCCTTTACCGGTAAACGGTTTTCTGAAGGCTATAAGCTAATGGCTGACCGCTCCATCCGGATAGTTACAGTTTCCGGATGGATAGAGTTGTTAATCCCAAATAAAAACCCCCTGCTCCCGCCCGGGGTTTTCAGGGGGTCCTGGATAGTGTTCGGAGAGCTTGCCCAGTCTCCTATGGTTTTTGCTCCCCGAGTGTTTGGAGAATTATTTCAGAGGTGACCGGAAGTTCCTTGAAATCGACCCCAATGGCATCGTAGATGGCGTTGACAATGGCCGGTGCCGGCGATAATTGCGTCCCTTCCCCGGCTTCTTTGGCCCCGAAGGGGCCGACCGGATCATCGGTTTCCACCTCGATCGCCTCTATTTCGGGCATCTCCAGAAAGGTGGGAAACCCATAATCCAGGAAAGAAGGATTCATGACCTGCCCCTTTTCAACAATAATGTTTTCATAAAGGGCCTGCCCCATGCCGCCGACCACCGAACCTTCTAATTGCCCTTCCACCAGCATAGGATTGATCGCCCGGCCGCAATCATGGGCGGTGACCATTTTCAACAGCTTGATCTGGCCTGTTTCCAGATTCACATCCACCTCGGCAGCCTGGGCCATAAAGGAGTAGCTGGGAGAGAAGTTGCCGTCTTCCTTAAAAAGGGTGGTGGGCTCCGTGGCCGGCGGAAACCAGGCTGCCCGGCCGACGATAGGCATGGGGAGGTCGGCATACTGATAGGCCTTGAGGGCCTCTTTTAACGTTATTCCCCGGTCCGGATCCCCCGGCACAAAAATGAATCGATCCTTTGCCGACAGGTCCTCGACGGAGACTTTGAGTTTATCAGCCACACATTTAAAGAGTTTCTCCCTTACTTCCATGGCGGCCAATCGGGCGGCATTCCCGGCCCGGACGGTTACTCCGCTTCCAAAGGTGCCCGGATCCAGAGGGGTAATGCCCGTATCGGCGGCGGTGATCCGGATATCTTCCATGGGCACACCCAGTACTTCGGCCACGATCTGGGAAATGACCGTCTCCGCACCCTGTCCGATGTCCGCGGCCCCGGAAAGGACGTTTACGGCCCCGTCCTGACCTAATTGAACCACGGAACCTGAACTGATGTGGCTCATATTGCTCACCCCGCTGGGAAAGGAGGCCCCGGCGATCCCTATGCCCCTGCCCCGGGGCAGCTTACCCCTTTTTTCCTTCCAGCCGATGGCCTCAGCCGCCTTTTTCAGGCAATCCGAAAATCCGCAGGAGTTGATGATGAATTTGGCCGGATGGGGTTCTCCGGCCTGGATGCTGTTTTTCAGGCGCAGTTCCACGGGATCGATGCCGATCCTTCCGGCGATCATATCCAATTGCCGTTCCACGGCGAAACGGGCCTGGGGGATTCCATGGCCCCTCATGGCCCCTCCCACCGGCTTGTTGGTGTAGACATGATGTCCTTCATAAATCAGGTTGTTCACCCGGTAGGGAATCATCAGAAAATAACAGGAGAGGGCGATCATGGTCGGGGCCGTGCTGTTAAAGGCCCCGCCGTCGGCATAGGCCTTAAATTTCTGGGCATGGATCGTTCCGTCTTTCTTCATGCCGGTCTTGACGGTAATGTACATGGGATGCCGCTGCCGGGTGGAGATGAAGACCTCTTCCCGTTCGTAAACGAATTTGACCGGCCTCCCCGTTTCCCTGGCAAACCAGGCGGCACAAAAATCCTTGGCGAACATGTCGATCTTTTGTCCGAACCCTCCGCCCACTTTGGGCTTAATCACCCGGACCTTGGATTCGGGAATCATGAGGGTAGCCGAAAGATTCCTTCTTAAGAAAAAAGGGATCTGGGTAGAAGAATAAAGGGTGATCTCCCCCTTGAGCGGATCGTACTGGGCCACGGCCGCATGGGGTTCCATGGGGGCGTGGTTGACCGCCTGAGAATAGAAGGTGTCCTCGAAGACAAAGTCACTTTCGGAGAAGGCCTTTTCAACCGCGCCGAATTCCTTTTTGATGTAAAAAGAGATGTTGTTGGGCACACCATCATGCACCAAAGGTGCACCCTCCTTGATGGCCTCCAAAGGATCAAAGACAGCGGGAAGCTCTTCATACTCCACTTTAATGAGTTCGAGGGCTTCTTCGGCGATTTCCTGGTCGATAGCGCACACGGCGGCCACGTCGTCACCGATATAGCGCACCTTCCCCCTGGCCAGGGCATGCTCATCCCGGGCCTTGGGCACAATGCCGTAAGGCCGATCCGGAATGTCCTGACCGGTCACCACCCCTTTGACGCCCGGCAGCTTGGCGGCCTTGGAGGTGTCGATGTGGAGAATCCTGGCATGGGGGAGGGGGCTCCTTAAAATTTTCCCGTAAAGCATTCCGGGAAGAACGATGTCGTCGGTGAACTGGGCCGTCCCTTTTACTTTCGCCGCGGCATCGTGCATCGGCAGCCGTTGTCCGACTACATTGAATTCTTTTTCCATCTAAGCCTCCTTCCCTTTCTGCCCTTGGACGCTCATCACGGCCTCAACGACCTTTTTATATCCGGTGCAGCGGCAGAGATTTCCAGCCATCTTCTTTTTGATCGTTTCTTCGGTGGGGCTTTCCTCCTCCTGC
>CAWGEQ010000032.1:0-71594 GCA_963821645.1 uncultured delta proteobacterium
TGAACTTCTGATTAAGATTTTCATAGCCTTTCCTAAATTGACAAACCCACCCAATTTTTGATAAGATTCTATATAGAAAATACGGGTCCAAGGGCAAAAGCTTTCCGGACCATTAACCGAGTATCTCTCTAAGGAAAAATCAATGGACAATGTATCGGAAAATGCACCTGCTCAGGAGCCTGTTCCCGCGACCGATTTTAAACAGAGATTTAAATTATCCGGCCTGGAGATCCTGTTCGGCATCCTGATTTTGTTAGGTTTAATCTATGTCGGCTATTTTGTTTTATTCCAGGATAGTTCCGGGACGGCTTCAAAATTACAAAAGAAGATCAGTTCTATGGAAACCAGCTCTCGGGAACAGGCTGAAAAATTCGACAAAATGATAAAAGCCATCCAAGAAAACGAGGCCCAACTGACGTCGCGACTGAAGTCCCTGGAAGCCCTGACCCTGGACCTGTCAACCAAAATTGGGAAATTGGAAAAACGTCCGGCAGAGGGGAATAAACCCCTTCCGGTTAAAGAAAAAATTAATTACAAAGTCAAAAAAGGGGAAACCCTCCAGGGCATTGCCAGGAAGTTCAAGGTGTCTGTCGATGACCTGGCCCGGTTAAACAAACTGGATAAAAACAGACCGGTCCGGGCGGGAGATACCCTGGTGATTTCTCCCCGTTGATAATCCAGTCTATTTTTTTGGCCTGATGACCGAACCGATTAAAAAAGGCAGAAAGCCCCGAAGGACCTTTAAATGCCATTGCTGCGGAAAAGGCGAAGCGTTCTGCTGGGTCTGTCGGTGCGGGTTCCAAATCTGCCAACTTTGTCTCCTGGAAAATGCCTGGGGCCTGACCTGTAATGGTATTACCTGGACCTGCCCGGATTGCGGGGCCGATCGCTCCTTTTAGTCTCCCTCTGCCTATGCCCTTCTTAGGATTTATCGCGAAAATAACCTTCGCCGTTCAATTTTGACACCTCGTAAAAAGTCGAAAAGGCCTTTTTACCCGGCGGGAAAGGGCTTCCCCTCTCCCGCCTCTTGAAGTAAATTCAAGTGGTCCCACCTTCACCCCTGTCCGGGGCTTAAACGCCCTCGGCCAGATGATGGCCTTCTTACGAGTCCATCAATTTTCATCCTTCGTCGAACTCCAATTTGATTCTCCATGGTGATCCAGGAGACCTGAAGGTGATATAAGCCGTTGTGAAAACGGATAAATAAAGAAAATGGATTGTTTTTTATCCGAAAATACAGTTTTCACCCTATGTCTTTTTAGAATTATTTTTGATAAACTGGCATCTTGCGATAAGGAACCCTAGAAAAATCTGGAGGCCTTTATTGCTGATTGAATCAAGGTTTAACAGAGAAAGGACAATCTATTATGACTGAACGATTACAAATCTACAAATGTGAAGTTTGCGGCAACATCGTGGAGGTGCTTCATGAGGGCCAGGGAGAATTGGTTTGCTGCGGCCAGCCCATGAAGTTATTTGTTGAAAATTCATTGGACGCGGCTAAAGAGAAGCACGTGCCGGTCATTGAAAAAACCGCTACAGGCTTCAAGGTCAAAGTGGGGAGTGTAGCCCATCCCATGGAAGAGAAGCATTACATCGAATGGATAGAAGTGATTGCCGATGGAAAGGCCTATCGCCAATTTCTGAAACCAGGGATGGCCCCAGAGGCCCAGTTTGAGATCCAAGCAACCCAGATTACGGCCCGGGAATATTGCAACCTACATGGGCTGTGGAAGGCCTGATAAAAATGACCGATCCAATCCAATGTTCGCTTGATATGCTGGCCACGGCCCTGGAGATGGAAGAGAAGGGAAAGGCCTTTTATGAAAAGGCCGAGAAATCCTGCCGGGATCCCCAGTGCCGGGAAATTTTTTCCACCCTCATGGCCGATGAAATGATTCATACCAGCCGGATTAAACAAATCCATGAAATCCTGACCGCGGGAAAATGCTGGCCCCGGGACTGGGAATCGGTGAAAGGTCCGTCCAAAAACCTGGGGGCCTTCTTTCGGGACCTGGCGGCCAAGGAAAGAAAAAAAATAAAGGCCGAGACCACCGATCTGGAGGCCATCGATATCGGGATCGATTTTGAATTGGCCAGTGTAAAATTTTATCAGGACTGCCGGGCCAAGGCCGTTGATCCGCTCGAGGCGGCCTTCCTGGACCAAATGACCCTGGAGGAGAAAGAACATTTCAGGGCCTTGAAAGATACCCGCTATTATCTCACCGATCCGGAAGGATGGTTTATAGAAAAGGAACGGGCCGGATTAGATGGTGAATAATGACCGATTCTTCCGTCAATATCGTCATCGGGGGTGAAGCCGGGCAGGGTCTGGTAACCATAGGTCTGATATTGGCCAAAGGACTGGTGCGGAGGGGCTATTCCATTGTTGTTACCCAAGGCTACCAATCCCGAATTCGCGGGGGACATAACACCTTTGCCATTCGAGCCGGTGCTGATGAAATCCTGGCCCCAAAGGAAGCCGTCGACCTGCTGATTTGCCTCGATGCCCAGACCGCAGCCCTCCATAAGCCGGAGCTTTCTACCGGAGGATTAATAGTCATGGACAGCCGGGAAGGGGATGGTACACCGGGGATAAGAGTCCCTTTCAAAGAATTAGCGTCCTCTAAGTTTGCCAATACGGTGGCCCTGGGTGTGGCCGGTGCCCTCATCGGACTTCCGGAAGAAACCCTCGGAGAGGCCCTGAAGGACTTCTTCGGCCACAAGGACCCTTCCTTGCTGGAAGAAAACCGGAAGGCCTTGAAGACGGCCTATCAATGGACCGATGGTCAATCGCCATCGTTTCCCAAACTGCCCTCCCCTCTTGTTCCGCGCAGTCGTTTGATGTTGAATGGAAATGAGGCCATCGCCCTGGGGGCCATGTCGGCAGGATTAAAATTTATTTCCTTCTATCCCATGACCCCCTCCACCTCCATCGCCCTCACCTTGGCCGCCCAGGCCGAAACCCTGGGAATGATCGTTGAACAGGCCGAAGATGAAATTGCCGCCCTCAATATGGCCATCGGGGCCTCTTTTGCCGGGGCCCCCAGTATGGTTTCCACCTCAGGGGGTGGTTTTGCCCTGATGGTGGAAGGGGTCAGTCTGGCCGGGATGACCGAAACTCCGGTGGTCATTGTGGTCGGCCAGCGTCCCGGACCGGCCACCGGACTGCCTACCCGGACCGAACAGGCGGATCTGGAGTTCGTTTTACATGCCGGCCACGGCGAATTTCCCAGGGCCATCTTGGCCCCCGGCACCGTGGAAGAATGCTTCCACCTCATCCGTAGAGCCTTTGAACTGGCCGAGACTTTTCAAACTCCGATCTTTTTATTGACCGATCAATTTATAGCCGACTCCTACCGGGCCGTGGAGCCTTTTGAGGTAACGGCCCTTTCCTCAGTTCAACCGTCTACGGACTGGTCAGGCCCGATTGGGTCCTATCTCCGTTACGCCCTGACTGAAACAGGTCTATCCCCCCGTTTACTCCCGGGAAGGAGCGAACACCTGGTGGTGGCCGACAGCGATGAGCATAGGTCAGACGGCCATCTGACCGAGGATTTATCCGTACGGCAGAAGATGGTGGAAAAAAGACTTAAGAAATTTGAGGGTCTGGCCCGACAGGTCGTTCCACCCGAATTTTCAGGCGACAAAGGGCCGGATGTCCTGTTGGTAACCTGGGGGTCCAATAAGGGGTCGGTCCTGGAGGCCGCCGTCAGGCTGAGATTGCAAGGAAAGCGGGTGGGGACCCTCCATTTTTCCCAGGTCTGGCCCCTGGTGCCCGAGCAATTTGTCGGCCTGTTGGAAGAGGCCCGGGAAGTGGTTTGCGTGGAGGGTAATGCCTTCGGGCAATTGGCCCGCTTGATCCGCCGGGAAACAGGTTTTCAGATCATAAAACAGGTGAGGCGTTACGACGGATTACCCATCACCCCGGAGTATATATTAAAGCAGGTCAAGGCTGAGGCTAAGGTACAAGGTAAAAAATATGAATTCTGATGGATTCTAAAAAGTCCAAGAGTTCAAAAGTCATTCCCGTGAAAGGAATCCAGTGTGAAATGCAAATCATTGGATCCTCGATCCTGGAATCCCGAATACGATTTTCGTATATTGAAGAATCTAGGATGAAAAACTCAGGAAGTTGATATGGTCACCTTGGAAGATTACGGAACCTTTGAAACCGCCTGGTGCCCGGGATGCGGGAATTTTTCCATCCTTAAGGCCGTCAAACAGGCTTTGGTCGGCCTGGGACTAAGACCCCAGGAGGTCCTCTTTGTCTCCGGTATCGGACAGGCGGCCAAGGCCCCTCATTACTTGAGGGCCAATGTCTTTAACGGTCTTCACGGCCGGTCCCTGCCGGTGGCCACCGGTGCTAAATTGGCCAACCCGGATTTGACGGTCATCGCCGAAAGCGGTGATGGCTGTACTTACGGAGAAGGGGGCAATCATTTTTTGGCGGCCATAAGACGGAATATCAATCTGACCCTGCTGGTTCATAACAATCAAGTCTACGGCTTGACCAAGGGACAGGCCAGCCCAACCACTGATGAGGGCCAAATCACCAAGGCCCAACCCCATGGTGTTCCTTCCGCCCCATTTAATCCCCTGGCCGTGGCCGTGGCCATGCAGGCCGGTTTTGTGGCCCGCGGTTTTTCGGGAATGACCGATCATCTGGCCGGTCTGATTCAACAGGCCGTAACCCATCGGGGGTTTTCTTTGGTCGATATCCTTCAGCCCTGTGTTTCCTTCAACAAGGTGAATACCTTTAGCTGGTACAAGAGGCGTTGTTTTGAAATACCCGGAGACTATGACCCCACTCATTGGGAGGGGGCCATGAAAACGGCCATGGAGTGGGGAGAGCGAATACCGGTAGGGATCGTTTACCGAAATGAACGGCCGATCTTTGAAGACCATTTTCCGGTGCTGAAACAAGGTCCTTTGGTCGGCCGGGGGGTGGATCAGGAGAAGGTGAAACAGATTTTGGAAACCTATGCATAATACGAAAATAGGGTTCAAGGATTCCAGGATTCTGGGGTTCAAGGGCTTTAACTTCCAGGCCTTTCACTTGAATCTTCGTCTGTGCCCGCTTCAGGCGGGCATGGGGGTTTAGAGAGGAGATCTTATGGTTGTGAAAAGGATTCTCCTGGGAATCCTGATCGTTCTTCCCCTGATCGGGATTTCCGTGTTTGCCGATTCTTCTTCCCCAAAGAACAGCTTAAGCGAGGACACCAAGGCCTGTCTCGACTGCCATCAATCGATCTCTCCGGGCCTTTTCAGGGACTGGGAAAAAAGCCGACATGCCGGGAATACCCCCGGAGAAGGCCTTAAGAAAGGCAAGCTCGAACGACGGGTTTCCAGCGAGCAGGTACCGGCCCGATTATCCTCGGTGGTAGTCGGCTGTGCCGAGTGCCACACCCTTAATCCTGAAAAACATAAGGATACTTTTGAGCACAACGGCTTCAAGGTCCATACCGTGGTCACCCCGGAGGATTGTGCCACCTGCCATAGCACGGAATTCAAGCAATACGGTCAGAATAAGATGTCCCGGGCCTATGGCAATTTGAAGGCCAATCCCGTCTATAGCGGGCTGGCCGATGAGGTCAATGGGATCAAAATCTTCAAAGGGGGGAAAATCGTCCACAGAAGGGCGGATTTAGAAACCGGAGACGATTCCTGCTATTACTGTCACGGCACCCTGGTGGAAGTCAAGGGAAAGCAGACCCGGGAGACCTCCATGGGCACCATGGAATTTCCTGTCTTTAGCGGTTGGCCCAATCAAGGGGTCGGAAGGGTTAATCCTGACGGCTCCCTCGGTTCCTGCGCGGCCTGTCACACCCGGCATACCTTTGCCCTGGAAATGGCCCGCAAACCCTTTACCTGTTCCCAGTGTCATAAAGGACCGGACGTGCCCATGTTCGAGGTCTATTCGGTCAGCAAACACGGGAATATTTTTTTGGCCCAGGGGAAAGACTGGGATTTTAAAAATGTCCCCTGGAAAGTGGGGAAGGACCTTGCCGCCCCGACCTGCGCCGCCTGCCATGTGAGCCTGCTGACCAACGGAGAAGGTGATGTGGTGGCCGAGAGGACCCACCAGATGAATGACCGACTGTCCTTTAGGCTTTTTGGCCTGATCTATGCCCACCCGCAACCTTTGTCCCCGGACACCACGATCATCCGGAATAAGGCCGGCCTGCCCCTACCTACCGAACTAACCGGGGAACCGGCCAAGGCTTATTTGATCGACCAAAAGGAGCAGGCCAAGAGGCGCCAGACCATGCAACAGGTCTGTCTTTCCTGCCATAGCCAAAATTGGGTGCAGGGGCACTTCCGCCGGCTGGATAATACGATTCGGACCACCAATCAGATGACCTTAACGGCCACTCAGATCATGAGTGCCGCCTGGGAAAAGGGTTTGGCCAAAGGGCCGGCCCAAAAGGACAGCCCTTTTAATGAGACCCTGGAGAAAAAATGGGTCGAACAATGGCTCTTTTATGCCAATTCCACCCGGTTTGCCTCGGCCATGATGGGCGCGGATTACGGGGCCTTCGCCAACGGGCGCTGGTATCTGAGCAAGAATATCGAGGAAATGGCCGAACGACTAAAAACGAAAGAAACGCGGAGAAAGGAGCGGAAATGAAAAAGTATGTCTGTGATGTTTGCGGGTATGTTTATGATCCGGCGGAAGGAGACCCGGCTAATGGAATTGACCCGGGTACCGCCTTTGAAGACCTTCCGGATGACTGGGTTTGTCCCTTGTGCGGGGTGGGTAAGGACCAGTTCAGTCCGGAAGAGTAGTTTCAGAATTTAAAAATAAATTCCTTAAATGAAACTTCTGAGTTCTTTGAGAAGTCTTTTGGAAAAAGAAGAATATGACCCCTTGATTCAGATGTCTAAGGGACATGGAGGGAAGGTGGTCAATGGGCTGATCGGTCTTCTGACCGATGCCAATGAGGTCACCAAGTGGCGGGCCGTTAAGGCCCTCGGCCGGGTGACCGCTCGATTATTTTCCGAGGATCCGGAAAGAGTCAAAAAAGTACTCCGACAACTGATCTGGAACCTGAATGAAGAATCAGGCGGTATCGGCTGGGGCATGCCGGAGGCCTTGGGCGAGATCCTGGCCGCCATTCCAGCTTTACAGGACGAATATCTTTGTTTGCTGGTCGCCTACATCTCCGAAGAGGGGTGTTTTATTGAAAACGAACCATTACAGAAAGGGGTGATCTGGGGCCTCGGTCGAATCGGCCAATTGGACGAAGCCTTAAAGGCCAGGGCCGTTCCTTTCCTGCTTAAGGCCTTAAAAAACAGCGATCCTGAAATGCAGGGAACAACGGCTTGGGCCGTTGGGGAGATGGGAATCCGGGAAGCCCTCCCCTTCCTTGAAACCTTGCAAACAGAAGATCGGATGGTTAAAATATTCTTTAATGAAAATTTTCAAGAGAAACCTATTCGACAATGGGCTGAAGAAGCCATCAAAAAAATTAACCAGCGAGGTGATAAAAATGGCCGAAGACGAATGGAAATGCAGTAAGTGTGGATATACGATCAAAATCAAAATCCCCCCGGAGGAATGTCCTTCCTGCCGGGAAAAATGTGAGTTTGTCAATGTAACCTGCTATATCCCGGAATGCGGGTTCAGCGGACCGGATGAAAGGCTTAAATAATATCCATCCGGAAAAGAGAATTTTCCGGATGGAGCGGTCAGCTATCAGCTTTTAGCTTTCTGCTAAACCCTGACCGCTGACTGCTGAAAGCTCAAAAAAAGGAGAGTGCTCATGTCCAAAAGAAAGTATACCGTCCGGGCGGAATGCCCGGCTTGCGCCTGTGGAGATGTCACCTTTTTAGGACCGGAAAAACTCCGGGAAAAATTTATCGGTGACGAGAAGGAAATCGATATTCTCTGCCCCCTGTGCGGCACAAAACATAAAGGCCAGGTGGTGGAGGAAGAGGAAGCTTCGAAATGAAGGCCCTAGGAATTTATGGCAGTCCGCGCCCGGGTGGAAACAGCGACCTCCTTCTCGACAAGGTGCTGGAAGGGGCAGGGTCAGCCGGGGCGGAAATCCAAAGGGTTTATGTCCGGGAGATGAAGATATCAGGCTGCCAGGAATGCGGGGGGTGCGACAAGACCGGGGAATGCGTCATCCCGGATGAAATGCAACAAATTTATCCAAAACTCTTAGACTCCGAGATACTGTTTTTATCTTCTCCGATTTTTTTTTATGGACTGCCTTCCCAGGCCAAGGCCCTGGTGGACCGCTCCCAGGCCATGTGGTCGAAAAGGGTCCTGGAGAAATCTCCGGAGCAGAGGAAAAGATATGACCATGGCCGCGGCTATCTGATCGCCGTGGGGGCGACGAAAGGAAAAAATCTATTTGACGGTGTTCAACTCACCGCCAAGTATTTTTTCGATGCCCTGGATAAAAGCTATGAGGGCGGCCTCTTTTTCCGGGCCATCGAAGGGAAAGGGAGCATCAGGGAACATCCCGCTGCCCTCGAAGAAGGTTATGCCTTGGGAGTAAAGGCAGTTAAAGGAGAGACAAGTTAATTAATCTTAAAATCATCACCCCCTCCATCTCCTCCTTTTAAGAAGGGGGAGGGTTAGGGGGGAGAATAGGGAGGTTTCTATGAGTACACCGTTACATTGTCCCGGTTTGTATGAGCTCAAAAACTTAAAGTCCTTTGAATGCAAATGCCCCAACTGTGGGAGGGAAGTGGAGATCTTTTCTGATGAATTCGATAAGAAACATATCTGTAAAGGATGTCATCAAGAGATCGATTTCACCAAATGCACCCTGGAAGCAGGTGCGGATGTGGTTGCTCCCTGACCGGTGTAAGGCGAGAAAAGTTTAGCTGCGGAATCACTCAGACTTACCGAGATGTGGTCCGTCTGGCTTCGGGCCATAGCGGTCTTGCCCGGCAAGTCCGGGTGATTCCGTGGTTATAAAAATTTTAAAAGAGGATTTCGGTCATGTCCAACCACCTTCATAATGAAAAAAGTCCTTACCTCCTCCAACATGCTGAAAATCCCGTTGACTGGTATCCCTGGGGCGAAGAAGTCTTTCAAAAAGCCAGGGGGGAAGACAAACCGATCTTTCTTTCCATCGGTTATGCCACCTGCCACTGGTGTCACGTCATGGCCCATGAATCCTTCGAGGATGAAGAGGTGGCCCAACTTCTGAACCAATCCTACGTTGCCGTCAAAGTCGATCGCGAAGAAAGGCCCGATATCGACCAGATCTACATGTCCGCCTGCCAGGCGCTGACCGGCCAGGGCGGCTGGCCCCTGTCCATTTTTATGACTCCGGAAGGAAAGCCCTTCTTTGCCGGGACCTATTTCCCCAAAAGAAGACGGCTGGGGATGTCGGGATTTACTGAATTATTGACTCAAATAGCGACCCTTTGGCAGAGGAATCGGGAAAGAGTTATTCAAGCCGCCGAAGAAACCACCCAGGCCCTTCAAAGCCGGCCCGAGCCCGGTTCTGCGGGTTCTCCTTTAACCGGGCAAACCCTGGAGTACGGTCAGCAGCAATTGGCCAAGGTCTTTGATTCTGCCTGGGGCGGGTTTAGTGCCGCTCCTAAATTTCCAACCCCCCATCATCTGACTTTTCTTTTGCGCCGGTACCGACGCAATCAGGACCCCGGCACACGAAAAATGATTGAAAAGACCCTGGAGGCCATGCGCTTCGGAGGGATTTTTGATCAGATCGGGTGGGGCTTTCATCGCTATTCAGTGGATGAAAGGTGGCTGGTTCCCCATTTTGAAAAGATGCTGTACGATCAGGCCCTGCTGGCCATGGCCTACACCGAGGCCTTTCAGTCTTTTCAAAAGTCTTTCTACGCCCGGGTTATCCGGGAAATTTTTTCTTATGTCCTGAGGGACATGACCTCTCCGGAGGGGGGGTTTTATTCGGCTGAAGATGCCGACAGTGAGGGCCAGGAGGGCCTCTTTTACCTCTGGACCCCTCAACGGGTCAGAGAGGTACTGGGTCCGGATGAGGCCGATCTTTTTTGCCGTTTCTATGACATCACTCCCGAAGGTAACTTTGAAGAGGGGAAGAGTATTCCCCATATTTCAATCTCCGCGGAGGAATTCGCCCTCCGGGAGAACAGGAAGCCCGAGGAATTGGAAGCCCTGTTAAACGGCTATAGGGAACGCCTCTTTCAGGTTCGCGAAAATCGGATCCATCCTTTAAAGGATGATAAAATTCTGACCTCCTGGAACGGCCTGATGATCGCCGCCTTAGCCAAAGGGAGTCAGGCCCTTGGCGATCCGGCCTATGCCCTGTCGGCCAAAAGGTCGGCTGATTTTATATTGCAAAAGATGCGCACTCCCTCAGGCGGTCTCTACAGGCGTTATCGGGACGGACACATCGCTTTCCCGGGATATCTGGATGATTACGCCTTTTTCATCTGGGGCCTCATCGAACTCTATGAGGCCCTTTTTGAGGTCCATTATTTAGAAGAGGCAGTGGCTTTGAATCAACGCCTGGTCGAACTTTTCTGGGACCCGGAACAGGGGGGCTGTTTTTTTACCGCCAAAGAAGGGGAAAGCCTTATTGCCCGGCAAAAAGATCTCTATGACGGGGCCACCCCTTCGGGGAATTCGGTGGCTGCCTTGAATTTCCTGCGTCTGGGCCGGTTAACCGGCAATCCCGATTGGGAAGAAAAGGCGGATCATTTATTTCGATCCTTTTCCGGAAAAGTCAGCGGATACCCCGTGGCCTATACCCAATTCTTGAACGCCTTGGATTTCATGGTCGGTCCCGCTCAGGAGATCGTCGTGGCCGGGGATCGTTCGCAAAGAGCGACCCGGGAGTTGATATCCTGGATACAGGGGGCCTTTCTACCCAACAAAGCCCTTTTATTCCGGCCGGAAGGTGAGGAAAGTCGGTCTATCATAAATCTGTCCTCTTATGCGGAGGCCCTGATCCCTTTGAATCATCAGCCTACGGTCTATCTCTGTGAACAATTTGCCTGCCGGACACCCATAACCGACTTGGCCGAACTGAAAAAGGCTTTGGGCTAATCATGGACCAATGGACATTTTTAAAGGACTTAAATGAAGTCTGATCCGGAATTAATCAGGGCTACCCTTTTTTGGGGAGGGCTCTTTTTTTTTCTGATCCTGGAACGGTTCATCCCTTATCGCCCCAGTTCGATTCCCAAGCCCAAGCGGTGGTTGAATAACCTGGGGCTGGCTGTCTTCAACGGCCTTATTCTCAATTTCTTTTTTGCCGGGTTGATTATTCAAACCGCCGTTTATGTCAATGAGCGACACCAGGGGATCTTGAATCTATGGCCTCTCCCTCACGGGTTAAAAATCCTGGCCACCATTGTCTTCCTGGACTTCATACTGTATGTCTGGCATTTGCTCAATCACGAGATGCCTCTTTTTTGGCGTTTCCATCGGGTGCATCACAGCGATCTGAACATGGACGTATCGACGGCCTCTCGCTTTCATCTCGGTGAATTGGCCATTTCGGCGGTCATCAAGATCGGATTGATCTATTTCCTGGGGGCCGACCTGATCGGTGTCGTTCTCTTTGAGTCCCTGTTGGTCTTTACTTCTCAGTTTCAACACAGTAGTTTAAAGGTCCCGGACTGGTTTGAAAAACTTTACTGGATCCTGTTCGTCCCCCCTTCCATGCACCGCATCCACCACTCCGTAGTGATTCAGGAACGGAATACCAACTACGGGACCATTTTTTCTCTTTGGGACCGGGCCTTGGAAACCTTGTTGTCCAAGGTGGATCAGGCCAGGATTCGGATAGGCGTGGGGGCTTATCAAAGGCCCGAAAAATTGAACTTCCACCACCTTCTGATCATGCCCTTTACCAAACCGATCAAATAAATTTTAGTCAAAAAGGACAGTGACCATGCTCTGGGGAAAACTTTTTACTCCTGTAAAATCTCTGGAACCTGATGAGGTTAAAAAGCTTATGGCCCGGCACAGGGAAGGGACCTATGCCCTCATCGATGTGCGCCAGCCGGGTGAGTACGAAAAAGAACATATCCCGGGCGCCCGGTTGATCCCTCTACCAGCCCTGGCAGATTCTTTTAAGGAACTGGATCCGGAAAAACCGACCATTGTTTATTGAGCTGTGGGAGGACGGAGCCGCGTGGCGGCTCAATTTTTAACCGGCCAGGGATTCAAAGAGGTCTATAGCCTCAAGGGAGGGATCATGGCCTGGCAGGGTCTGAAGGCCTTTGGGCCGGTGGAATTAAACCTGGACCTGATTCGCGAAGATGAGTCCCCGGCCGAGATGATTGAGATCGCCCTGGGTATGGAAAAGGCCCTGCAAAACTTTTACGGGACCGTAAGCCATGGGATGGAGGATAAAGAGGTTCTCTCCCTTTTGAAAAAGCTGGAGGATATTGAGGCCCGACATGGACAAATGCTCCTGGCCGAGTACGGAAAATTGACTGGACGGGATCCTGAAAGCCTTCAATTACTGGTGAATCGTCTTCCCCAAATCCTGGAAGGGGGGTTTAAATTTTCCGAATTTCTCAGTCAAAACAGGGCCGCCATGCAAACCATCGCCGGGGTGCTCGACACGGCCATGATGCTGGAGACCCAGGCCCTGGACCTCTATTTGCGTTTTGCCTTTAAAACGACGGAAGAATCCACCAAAGAAATCCTCCACCTTATTGCCGAAGAAGAAAAGATCCACCTGTCGGCCCTGGGACAACTTCTTGAAGGAAAGGACCGAGCGACATATAATAATTGAACATAGGCAATCCGTTGGAAAAAGAAACAGCGCAGTGTAACAGGTTGCCTACCGCTAATCCGGTAAATTCTGTCTAAAAAAAGGAGGGAACGATGCCTAAATTTGAGTATGATGGACGGATGATCAATGTCAACGAAGAAGGGTATCTCGAGAATTTTGATGACTGGGACGAAACCGTAGCCTGTGCCCTGGCTGAAAGAGAAGAGGTCAGTAAGACCTGCCCGATGAATCAGGAGCAATTGGAAATATTAAAGTTTATCCGGGAATATTATAAAAAATTCAATTCGGTCCCCATTGTCCGGGCGGTCTGCACCAATGTCCATCTGCCCCAGAAATGCGAATATATCCAGTTTCCAGACCCAATCACCACCTGTAAGATCGCCGGTATCCCCAAATTGGATACCGGCTACGACTTAATGTAGCCAGGGGGGCAGAAAAAGCAAAGAGGCCCTTTACCGGCTACGAGATGGTGGTACAACGTTCCTCTGAAAACAAGGCGGATGAAATACTCAGCGCATCCCAGGGGCTGCACCTTTGCCGGTTGCAAGAAGGGAGTTCCCTGCCCCGCTCCTACCGGGCCGTGGCCCTGGCCACCTTCGTCATTCTGGTGGGGGCCACCTTGCCGACGCCGCTCTATCAGGTCTACCGGGAGGCCTTCCATTTCTCAAACTTTACCCTGACGCTCGTCTTCGGCGTCTACGCCCTCGGGGTGATCCCGGCGCTCTTCGTCTTTGGTCCCTTAGGCGACTCCCTTTGCCGGCGGCGGGTTCTGATGACCGCCATCCTGATCGAGACCATCGGAATCCTCTTCCTCTGTGCGGCCCGGGGCCTATTATGGCTACTCGTAGGGCGTTGGCTGGTCGGGATTGCCGTTGGGGCCTCACAGGGTAACCTGAGCGCGGCCCTGGTTGAGATGCAGCCCAGGGGAGACCGGCTCCGGGCCGGAATCGTGACCGCGGCCTGCACCTTAAGCGGGGCCGCTGCCGGTCCTCTCACCTCCGGTCTCCTGGCCGAATATCTGCCCATGCCACTGGTACTTTGCTACCTGGTGGAACTCGGTCTTCTGACCCTGGCCCTGGTCCGTATTGCCGCCATAAAAGAGGCGGCCAGTCCGGGCAGTCTGTCTTCCCTGCGTCTCCACCGTCCTCGGGTTCCCAGGGACATCCTGGCCGGATTTGCCTCGGCTGGTTTTTCAGGCGGCCTAACCCTGTCCATCGGCGGTCTTTTCGTGGCCCTGGTGCCGAGCTACGTCTCCGGCCTGCTTCAGGTGCGAAACGTAGCGGCCGGCGGCGCCTTGGTGGCCCTGATGTTAGGTATGAGCGTGGTCGGTCAATTGATCATGAGGAGCCAATCGGTCTTTCGCCTCCAGGTCTTCGGCCTGGGAGGGGGGATCGTCGGTCTGGCGGCCGTTGTCTGGGCCTGGCCCTTGACCTCGCTGCCCCTGATGTTCATCGGTTCCATCATCTGTGGGGTCTCAACCGGCATAGCCTATCTGGGATCGATCTCTGAGATCAACCGTCTGGCCTCACCTGAGGAACGGGGCAGTACCAATTCCCTCTATTTTGTCATCATCTATCTGTTTTTTTCCGTTCCGATCATCGCCCTGGGCCTGACCGCCGCCCGTATCGGCCTTTTTCCGGCAGTCCGCATCTTTTCGGCCGCCGTCGCCGTCCTTTCCATGGCCGAGATCACCTGGCTGATCATCCGGCAAAGAACAGAAATGATTTCCAAATATTGAGGGGAGATCAGGGTGAATGTTTCTCCTGGCCGAGAAGTTGGCTTGCCAAGTTCTAAATCTTGTGTGCTTTGGAGTAATTCACCCACGGAAAAGCCGTTTAATCGATGAGCATGATAACGACACGGAAGAGAATCTCTGATCCGGACCTTGCGGAGAGCGGGCCAGAGAAAAGTATTGATTGGAGATAGGCCAATAATTTTTATTTGACAAATATATAAAAACTTATATAATACAGTCAATAAAAACATGAAACCCCTAAACTTCATCGGCACAAGTCTGGACGATCTGCGTAATTTTCCAGACGAAGCCCGCAGAGCAGCCGGCTTTGAACTGTATGCCGTTCAATGCGGACTTGAACCGAGCGATTGGAGACCCATGCCCGCCATAGGTCTGGGAGTCAAGGAAATTCGCCTGCATGTCCTTGGCGAATGGCGAATAATCTTCGTGGCGAAGTTTGGGGATGCCGTTTTTGTACTCCATTCGTTTCAAAAGAAAGGTCGAAAAACGAGCCAAAAAGATGTTGACCTGGCGCGCAATCGGTATAAGCAAATCGGAGGGTAGTATATGAAAGAGCCCATTGTTAAATCTTCAGGCAATATATTTCTGGATTTAGGATTTCCTCCCGAAGAAGCAGCCGTTCTTCAAATGCGTTCCGAGGTGATGGCTGATCTCCGGAAATTTATCCAAAACAAAAAGCTGACTCAGGCTGAAGCGGCTACTATTTTAGGCATCAGCCAATCCCGTGTCTCCGACTTAATACGAGGTAAGTGGGAGAAATTCAGCCTGGAAATGCTCATCGTGCTGGCAACCAAAACCGGCATGAGAATCAGCTTGAAAAGGGCTGCTTAGGCATTGAGTCTTTGCCTTTCTTCCGGAAAGGCAAAAAAATAATCCAATAAATCCTGTCTAATAAAAGATCTTCAATACAGTAGACACATTTACAGTTTAGCAAAATCAATCGGAATGGTGACGCCGGAGTTCGGAGAAAAGAAAGGGAAAAGGCATGAGGCGGGAGGCGTGAAGGAAGAGGCGAGAAGAAGTTCAAAGCTGAACACTCAAGCAGTATCCAATAAACAGGGCAAAAAATTGATTTACAACTCGGCCTTCTTGGAATAGATTGGGCTGGTTTATTTAAAAACAGGGTTCGAGGATTCAAGGATCCGAGGGTTCAGGGGTTTTCATTTCAGCGCCTTTCCCTTGAATCCTGGAACCCTCGAATCCTGGAATCCTTTTCATGTTTGGAGATGCCCTTATGAAGGAAATGACTCGATGGAATAATCCCGCCCAGCCTGATCCCTTAGACGATCTGTGCATCAACACCATCCGCATGCTGGCCGTCGATGCGGTCCAAAAGGCCAATTCGGGCCATCCCGGCATGCCCATGGGGGCCGCGGCCATGGCCTATGTCCTCTGGCCCCGATTTTTAAAGCACAACCCCAAAAACCCCCACTGGCCGGATCGGGACCGTTTTGTCCTTTCCGCCGGACACGGCTCCATGCTCCTTTATAGTCTGCTTTATCTCAGCGGTTACGATCTCTCTCTGGAGGACCTGAAGTCCTTCCGGCAGTGGGGGAGTAAAACACCGGGCCACCCGGAATATGGCCATACCCCCGGTGTGGAAACCACCACCGGTCCCCTGGGGCAGGGTTTTGCCAATGGGGTAGGCCTGGCCATGGCCGAGCGCTTTCTGGCCGCCCGTTATAACCGCCCGGATTTTCCCATTGTGGACCATTATACCTATGCCATTGTCAGCGACGGGGACCTGATGGAAGGGGTTTCCCATGAGGCCGCATCCCTGGCCGGGCACCTGAAATTAGGCAAGTTGATCTATCTGTATGATGACAACCATATCTCCATCGAAGGCAGTACGGACCTGTCTTTTACCGAGGATCGGTTGGCCAGATTTTCGGCCTATGGCTGGCAGGTCCAGCAGGTCGAGGATGGTAATGACCTCAAGGCCATTGATCAGGCCATCCGGCAGGCCCAGGCCGAAACGGCCCGGCCTTCCTTGATTTCCGTGCGATCCTGCATCGGCTGCGGAAGCCCCAACAAACAAGACACATCCGGTGTCCACGGCGAACCCCTGGGCCAGGATGAGATCCGCCTGACCAAGGAAAACCTGGGCTGGCCTTTGGAGCCGGCCTTCCATGTGCCGGAAGAGGCCCTGGCCTTATTTCGACAGGCGGTAACGGCCGGAGAAAAAAAAGAGCGGGAGTGGAAGACCTTGTTTGCCTCCTATGAAAAGGCCTATCCCGAAGCGGCCGAAGAGTTTAACCGGATCATGGCCGGAAAACTGCCCGAAGGCTGGGATGAGGCGATCCCCACCTTTCCGGCCGATCCCAAGGGGACGGCCACCCGGGTGGCCTCGGGCACGGTCCTCAATGCCCTGGCCGCCAGGGTGCCTCACCTGTTGGGCGGTTCGGCCGACCTGGCCCCTTCCAACAAGACCATGATCAAAGGTTCAAAGGATTTTGCGCCCGAAAACTATGCCGGTCGGAACATCCATTTCGGGGTCCGGGAACACGGCATGGGATCGATCATGAACGGCCTGGCCCTCCACGGCGGCATCATACCCTACGGCGGCACCTTCCTCATTTTCTCCGATTACATGCGCCCCCCGATTCGATTGGCGGCCATGATGGGCTTGAAGGTCATCTATGTCTTTACCCATGACAGCATCGGGCTGGGTGAAGACGGCCCCACCCATCAACCCATCGAACAGTTGGCGGCCTTAAGGGCCATACCCAATTTGACGGTCATCCGGCCGGCCGACGCCAACGAGACGGCTGAGGCCTGGCGAACGGCCCTGCAAATCGAAGGAGGACCGGTGGCCTTGATCCTGACCAGGCAAAACTTGCCAACCCTCGACCGGGACCTGATGACCCCGGCCGACAACCTGGCTTACGGGGGGTATGTTTTAAAAAAAAACCTGGATAACCAACCCGCGGTTCTTTTGCTGGCCAGCGGTTCGGAGGTGTCCATCGCCCTGGAGGCCGGTAAACGATTAGAGGAGAAAGGCGTTTGCTCCTGGATTATCAGCCTGCCCAGTTGGGAACTGTTCGAAAAGCAACCACAGGAATACCGCGACCGGGTATTGCCGCCGGGGGTCAAGACTCGGGTGGCCATTGAGGCCGGACTCACTATGGGGTGGCATCGCTATGTGGGAGGCCAGGGGGCGGTGATCGGGCTGGATCATTTCGGGGCCTCAGCCCCCTACAAGACCTTGTACGAAAAATTCGGGCTTACCGTCGACCATATGGTTGAGAAGGCCTTGGAGCTTTTAAGAGATAAGGAAGATTGACGAAGAATTGGATTTAGGACTGCCTCCAGAGGACCGGTTCATTCGGGCTGGTCCCATTTGAATCGAAAGAAATTTTAGATCCTATGACTTTTCCGGAGCCAGCAGGAGTTGATAAGCCTTAGTGTGGCGTCTCCGACCCTTCTTTATAATATTCCTCATGCCGTCATTCCCGCGAAAGCGGGATTCCAGTTTGAAAAAACTGAATTTCGGATCAAGCCGAGACTGACAAGAATGTCAAGGCTTGTTTGAGACAATACCTTAGCCACCTAAGGTTGTTCTTCCATCTGCCGGCAGTGAGTTTCTTTGGTAAAAAGAATTAAAATTGAGGCCAGAATGGACCAGGCCAGCATCAGCAGGAACCCCTTTCGATAAGCCGACCAATCGTAAATCCTCACCCCGTGGATGATCTCCCCTTTCCAATTCCGATCCAGAGTCCAGCCGATGGCCGGCTGAAGGACCATGGGCCCGACCATGATCCCCAGGTTGGTCAGGCCCGAGACCGTGCCGGCATAGACCGCAGGAACCGACTCTTTAATAAAGGCAAAGCCGATAATCATACAGCCGGAAGAAAATCCGGTCAGGATGAGCAGGGTAACTAAAAGGAAAAATGGGAGATTCGGGATGAATAAGACGATTCCCCAGCCTATCATAGCCATGAGAGCAGCCTATGGCATAGATGGGTTTTCGCTTCCTGATCCGGTCGGAATAGGCCCCCAGGACCGGTCCCCCCAAGGCCCAGGCCATCAGAAGGGTCGAGGTCACGGCTGCGGCTTTGGTCGGGGGCAGTTGGTAGTGGGTAGCCAGGAAGGGGACTCCCCAAAGTCCGGCGAAGGCCAGAACCGGGCCGACTACCCCGCTGGGAATGCTGATCAATAGCCAGGCGTTTCTATGCCGGAAGATTACCCGAAGGGCCTTTAAAAATCCCTGGCGGGACCTGTCCTTGGTTCGGGCCGCCAGGGCCGGGGCATAGCTGGCATAACCCAGTTCTGTGGGATCGTCCCGGACAAAAAGCCAAGTGGCTAAAGCAACCACCAAGGCTAACAAGGACGAACCGATCATCACCGCCCGCCAACCAAAAAGGTCGACCAGGATTCGCAGGGGGACCCCGGCGGACACGGCCCCGACAAGCCCGCTGCAAAGGGCCATTCCTGAAATCATGGCAAAGCGGCGGGCCGGAAACCAATGGATGGCCAGTTTAAGCATGGCCACAAAGGCCACGGCCACTGCGCCGCCGATCAGCAGGCGACTCAAATTGGCCCAGAAGAGTGTCGGGGCCAGCCCAAAAAGAAGGGTGCCTAAAAAGGTGACCAAAGCCCCTGAGGCCAACAACCGCCTGGCCCCCCAGGAATCGACCAGGGCCCCGGTGGGGATCTGCATGGCCACGTAACTGTAATAATAAAAGGCCGAAAGATTTCCCAGGGCCGCCCCGCCGATCCGAAAATCGGCCATCAATTTATCGGTAATGACCGCCGGAGCCACCCTCAGATAAAACCCGATCAAATATAAAGCGGCACCCAGGCCCCAGACCAGCCAGGCCCGGGAAGGGGGAGGATAATGGGGTTGGGGAGGATCGGAAGGTGATGGTTGTTCGCGGTGAATGGTAAAAATGACCTCGCTACTCTACGCCGATAAAGTCCGGCTCAAATTTCGTGGCCTATTTGTAGCATAACCGATGAGTTGAGACAACTTTTTAAAGCATCCGGCAACCATGCTCTCTCCACGCCCTCTTTGTCTCTATCATGACAGGAAATAGGCTAAACCTTTTATACGTTCTTATCCAAGTAGGTTCTAATGGAAACAATAAACTCTGCAGCTTCAGTAAGGATCGGTTCCACTTGATCCCCTGTCAATTCAAAATATTCGCGATAATCGCCTCGCTGCCTTAGTTCGAAAGCCTTGTTGAGAGAGCGCCCCATGGATTCGGGAAAAATTTCGCCCTTGACAAAGCGCTTGTTAAAGTAGGCAAGCACGCCAGTATGCTTTGACGATGTGTAAGGCTCATAGATCAGAAGGGCCAGAACCGCGTAGAACATTGCATAATAAAGACGGTTGGCCACGGAACGAAGGCTTTTATCACCGTTGAAAAGATAACGGGCTTCTTCCAGACTCTCTTGTGCTTGTTGCAATCTGTATTGGGCCAAAGCCTTTTTCTTGTCGTCGGTGGTCATAGAGGAATCCCTTCTCGCTGGATGACTTTGTATATCGGCGCTTCGGACATCGGTCCTTGTTCAATTTCATTCTTCCCGAAAATAATGGCGGAAATGAAAACGTCATATTCTAAATTAATCTTGTATATGATGTCGTCGATCTCCTCCACTATCGCCCGGTCATAATCAGGAATTTCTATCATGACATCCAGGTCGGAGTCCTGTCTTCCTTTCTCCCGTGCCTTTGATCCGAAGAGACGAATATCAAGTATCGAGTATTTTTCATACAAACTATCGTGCAATTCTTTCAAGGCCCGTTCTTCGTTCTCCGCCAGTTTCATAGGCTCACCTTTCTTCCTAATCTTTATTACTTCCCTCGAAGTTTAGCTTTTCCTTTTATAGCACTTACGCCGTTCATTATAGGCCGGCAGCCATCAGGTATGACTCTCGCCACACTCCTATCCGTTAAAATATCGACCTTGATCAATCCGCTCTTCTGGTTCCCCTCGACTTGTTCCGACCTTGAGCCTTACAAGTAAATATAACCTGGTTTCTAAGAATCGGCAACCAAGAGTTATGCACGTCTTGCACCAACGTCCCGTCCTCCCACAAGCGCAATGTTATTCAACAACGCACGTTCATCTTTCTTATACCGTCCAGCAGTACTCGTGTGGCAACGCAGTCGTCTTCGTTATAGTCCAGGATTCGTCTGTCTTATACCTGGGTCGCCTGTTTCTACCCAGCGGTGATACCATTCAATGGAATCTGCTCCCGACGGGCTGGTGTCCCTCCATTTGAATCCCAGGTAAGATGCGAGAGTTTTTATAGAATGATCACGAGTTGGCCACTCGGTATTTTTCTGCACCACATCAAAATAGAGGTCTATGGACATGACCGATTCAAACATTGCTATTATGTCGGCTTCTGTTGCTACATCAGGATATCTTTGTTGGAGTTTTTTCCACCAAGTTCGTTCGTACTTCGAATAAAAATAGATAGCGCAGGGCGGGCGGGATCGGACATATTCCCAAGCCTCAGAGAAGGCCTTTTTCTCTTCGTCAAGAGTGGGGGCTTCGGCCATAAAAGGGTAAAAGGTTTCCGTGGAATCGTCACAATTGCGCCGTTCAACGAAGCCGTGCAGATAACAGATATCCCTCATAGGATCAACTTCGATGTCAAAAAAGAGCTCTACTTCCGATTCTGGCAGATGTGGAGGCATGGTGCAATAGGGTCGGCCGTTGGGGTCAAGCATAAGCCGGGCACGAATCTGGAATTTTTGAAGAGAAGACAAACCTATTCCTTGGATTACGGTCTTGTCTCCGCGTTTAAGGCATGACAGGTCGCTGGCGGCCAACCCGGTTACCGTTTTTACATAGGGTAAGATGAGATCTCTCTTGGCGCGGCCGAGTTCTGCGATAAGGGTCAGATCATCGAGCTTCTCTGCGTGGTTGGTACAGTGGCTTGTCCAATGGCAGAGTTTGCATGTTGCGCCGAGCGCGGGTAAAGTCGAATGCGGACGGGAAACGATTTTTTCCGCTTGGCCGAGTTTTTCCTGATAAAGCCCCCATAGCGATTGTGGAGTCCGGGGTCCTTGAGGCGCGTTCAGATCATAGATCACCTCATTGCCATGAATGTCCCAGACGAACGGATATCTGCCAAGAGATAATCCCATTGCTTCAAGGATATCCGTATAAAGAGCGAGTTGAACGGCATAGTGCTTCTTCGGTTTCTCGGTTCCAATATCTTCGTCTCCTTCTTCGCCGGCTCCGCTTTTTATGTCGCCAGCAACATATCCCAGTCTGTCATTCCATCGCAAGATATCAGGTTCTCCCAAAAGGTTGGCGGCTCGGATACGACCCCCATATATCAGTTTGACCTTCTGGCTCATCGCTACCAGGGTCTGGCGCTCTTTTTCTTTATCTTCAAAAGAACTTAGGTCCTTGAAAGGAATTTGCAGTTTATCTATAACCTCCTTCTCAAAAGCGGTACCCTTTTCCCACAGCAATTGAACAAACTTACTTTCGGCATCCCTTTTTTGAGGGTTTTCATGGAGATCGAGATTCAAACGATGCGGGCACTGGATCAAGTTATAAAGCATTGAGGCCGTTATTGGTCTAATCATTATTCCGTCTCTGTTTAAAAACCCTTTTTAAGTAAAAAGGAGGCACTAAAGCACTTTTTAAAACTCATCTTTAATTCCTTTCTTCGAGATTCCAATCCATTCGCGTGGTTGTTCCAACCTATACTTCTGTTTCGCCCGGTGCTTTTCTGTACTCTGGCATGCAAATAATAGGCATAGGTTCTGATTTATAATCAAGGTTAACCCACAACCAATCTAGGGCGACAGGTGGTGGCCACCGCACAGGATCACCTGCATGATGGTTAAGATAAGCCTCAGCCCTTTGCGCTAACCAGTGGGAGGGGTTATCTTTCAACCCTACCAGGTTCGCCAATGTCCTGAGCAACCCAGTAAGAATTTCAGGGTGATGATCTGCTATTGAATTCTCGCCCGATACAGCAGTCAAACGATCTGCGATGCGCGTCATTAAATCATCAAATTGTTTTCCTAAATCATTGGAAACACCAGAACATCGACAAGCATTGTTCTTCTTTTTCGGATCACATCGACTGGATTCGATTATGGAAAGATGCGCTACAAGTGTTAGTGAAGATCCCATTGATTCGGGCCTGGGGTCACCTCCGAATGAAAGGATTGGATCTATGTCGGCGATCACCAGTGCTTGTTCCTCTCCAGTCAACCAACCTCGATCTCCACTCGATTGGTTATAAATGCCGGGCAATACGCCATGATATGGCCCCAATTGGGGATTATGCCTGTCTATCTTGGGTTTCCTGCGGTTATTATCCCAACAGTCTGTTCCAATGAAACAACTTTGTCCCTTTCCCTTGGGATGGACAGCATTGCAAAATACCGTGGTGAGGCCGGACGCCAGATAGCCAGCTTGCCCAGTCACCGCCCAATCAACCGGCCGTGTGGTAAATGCCGGAACAATTATAATAGGATGCCGTCGATACCCTCTGGATGTCTGCAGCGATGTAAAGTAAGAAAACGACGCACAGTCCGGGAGAACCACGTTTTTCATAACACTCGGAAGATCCATGTCGGGTAGCCCAAACTTATGACTTAAGGCGCGAAGTCTAACGCCAAGTGAAAGAAGATTCGACGGGCTAGAGAGTAAAAATATCTCCGAACAGATCAGCTCACAGACAAGATCGCGATGATCTCCAAATCCATGTCGCCCCTCCAACATCCAGGATATGGGTTGTATTTCTCTTCCATAGGGATGAAATACTTCACCGAGGCCAGCGGCAGGATATTTTTTCCATCTTACTACCCTTATATCCCCCGGACCTGTTGAGGGATCGCTCGGAAATACAATGGGGAGTGGAGCAGCCCAATCCGGAACATCCGCGAATATTTGGGCACAGTCTCCTATCATATATGGAGGCTTCCGGAACGTTCCCGCCCAAACAGACGTTTCGGGGGCCATTTTCGGAAGCATTCTCGCGATCCATTGCGCGGTCTCAGGTCGAACGGAGTATTCAGGGAGGACGAGGATGTCCACTTTGAAACTACCGCAAGCCATCAACACTGCTTCGAGAATCTTTCGACGACGGTACTCTGCACAACTACGCGTCTGGTTTATCATCGCATCAGCCGCAGCCGTGTCCCATTTCGACATATTTTTTTGGACTTCTCCAATCAGCTTCCCAACATCGCTATCCGAACCTGATGTCCCCGATGACTGACAACACAATTCGGCAACAGGATGCTCATAACTGGCGTCAACTTCCATCTGGAGAAGGGCAATTCGAACATGACCGGCAATATCTCTTGTATCTTCCTGTCGAGCCTTCCAAGAGTCATGCTGCATTTTCGAAAGAGGCCCTCGCCATGTTCTTGGGCCAGTGCTGCCGATTGTAAGTTCATCCTTAGCCTCAGAGGAAGTTTCCACAGAAAGCATTAAACTGGCAGGGACATGCGTGCCCTCGGTACCAACTTTTGTGACGTTTGCTTCCTCTTTGGATGCCTCCCCCGAACAGATGCCTATCGGCGAAGTTGGTTCAACAGCCTCGGTTTCTGGCCCCTTTTCTCTGGAGATACCTGCAAGTGCGGCCAGCGACGTAGACATGGCACTAATAGCAACCAATTCGCCGTCCACTCTCGTTTCAGTCCAGAAGCTAATTTTTTTGCTCTTGTCCTCTGGATCCCTGATGAACTCAATATCCCGATTCTTGCTTTCGATCGAAGAGAAAAGAAAACGCCATGAGCTCAGCGTAAAACGACCAGTCGGCAAATTAAACTCGATGATTTCCTTCCGGTTATTCGGACAATAGGTGAACATCGAATCCTTTTGCGGCACCAGATTTAAACCTGGAATGTGGTCCAACTCAGCCAGCAAAGCAAATGATTCACGGGCAAAGGCCTCCGTCCATTGCTTACATGTGGATGCAAGCCCTTCCCAAGGGAAGTCATCGGAGTCTTTGTCCCAAAGAACCAGCGCGTTTGTTATCTCCTTGAATTTGGAACGTTCTGAGTCACGGACCACATCGGGCACAACTGCTTTGGCAAACGGAATCTCGCTGAATCCGTTTAGAACAAGTAACAGCGCCCACCATCCAAGAGGTGTAGTCTTATCCAAGCCTGCGGACGAAAATTTCGCTCCACGTTTCAATTTCGTGAGCCGCTTAACCAATTCAGATTGCTGTTCCACATTTTCTTCGGAAATAAGAATGCTTGTGGAATCGATCCCGAAAGATTCCAAGCCTAATGATTCCTTAATGGACCGGAGGTCTTCTTCCGCAAGCAGATGCAATCTTTCAAGAACTTGTGCTTTAATATTTTCTGTTAGAGCAAGAATCCAAAGACCTGCTGTCAGAGCTTCAATCCCGTCAAAAGGTGTATCTGGCTGTTGATCCTGCAAAAGTAACTCCATTCGTCGTGCCAGTTCGTGGTAACCCCGGACAGCCCTTCGTTTGGGCAATGATTGAGGGTCAATCTCAGTAAGCTTCGGTAGAAGACCCACCAAAGACTCGTCCTCTTGGAAATAGAGCGACGCGAAGTGCATCAAGAAAAACGCTGCCCCACCCGGTCCATCGTAAACCACAATCGTTTGGCCTTGCGTAAAGCCATGGCCCTTGATTCAGCGGAAGAACTCAGAACATATTTTAGTTGTGGAACGTCGACCACTTGGTCATCCGTTTGTATTGGAAAACCATCGAGGTGCTTCACCGCACGCGCAACAGTCATGGGAAGATTGGTCGATGGATCAATACGAAGAACACCAGGGCGTACATTATATACCTCGTAATCTATAAAAAACAGTACGGAAAAGTGCCTCTCTTGCCCAACTGGAAGTATGCCCGCAATCGAGAATAAACGGACGTTTCGTTAGGCGCATGCTACTATCAGCATGGGAGTATTCGAGAAATCCGGTGATATCCGTTACGGTGTTTCCTATGCGCCAAACGTCTGCATATTTGGCCGAAACACCCGCTTGCGCCAAAGACCAGCCACGGCGAATAAATGCCGACGTCTCGAAAGAATTCCTTTGCAATCGGTACCCCAAAACTGCAACGTCGGAAAATGACATCTCTTCTTGGTTAAATCCTCTCACCAAAACATGCGGTGCAGCACAGGGAATGATGCTCTGTTCATCTGTTAGCACTGCTTTCTTAAGCCCAAGGAAAAGCGAAGCACAGAAAGCCGGTGCATTCTTATGAGCACAGATCTCCTTAGGCCCAGGAATTACTTCTACGAGCGGTCGCCATCCATTAGCCTCGGCTCTTAGACGGGTCCATTCTTTCTTGGTCTGATTCTCAGCAAGATTGAAGACTTCCCACGTTATGCCATCCAACTCTCCAAAGAGGGCGTCATTAGCAAAATCTACACGAATGAATTTAAGCCCTCCTTTATCCCAGCCAAGAATTCCGGGATAATCGATACCCGGTGGTACAGGGATAGGTTCCGCGCCATCGAGCAAGGCGTGGCTGAAACTCTGGACGCTTCCCGAGATATTCGGCCATCCGTTCTTTAACGGCTACATTGATGAAAGATCGCAGAGCCTGCCTGATGAAGTTTTGATGGACTGTACTTTCGCAGGGAGTGTCGTGGGGTATCCAAAGCCTTAAGGTTTGCGTAGCGCATTCGGATGCCCGAAGTGTAGCAAAGTACTTATCCACTTCAGAGAACTGCCCTTTCAGTCCATCTAGCGGATCAATTGCATCCTCGTGTTTATTACCTATCTGTAGACGAGCAATCGCATTGTGCAGAAGGAGGACCGGGCCTGAAGCGGCCTTCATAGCATCTGGAATCATCTCCGCCCACTCCAAAATCGCGGTATTCTTGCAGGCCGTAGCAATTGAGCAATGGTGTTTCAAAATCGGAGGCGTCAAAGGCAATGACTCTCGTTGATCCTTAATCGGGTTCGTTGTGAAAAGGCATTCGTCATTCAAAACAGTACAAGCTGTTCTGACCAAAGAGAGGCGTTTAAGTTCGATCATATGTTGAAAGCCTTGTTCTTCAACAAAGGCTACATTTCGAACTCCCGAAAGCGTTGTAATGGATCGAATATCCCCTAAAATAACTGTACGTGCCAACCGCTTCCGCCGTACTTCATGCTTTTGGTGCGCCGAAGATGAAAAGGTCGGATTTCTGTCGGCTCTACTGTAAAGAAAGCGTTCAATCCCATCCAGTGCCGCTAAGATGGCGTAAGCATCATGAAATGCTTTAATTTCAGCATCCGATGATTTTTTAGGTCTATCCGTGTCGTTCCAATAATTAAAAAACTGCTGGGCAATCTCTTCAAGTGCAACGCCATCCGACGCCTCTTCCAGAACAACACGCCAGAGATGTTTTGCTGCTGAGCAAAGGTCTCCGTATCGGAGCTCTTGGCTGTTCCTCGCTGCTCTAACCCCATGGATTACCTCCTGACAATCAGTGTTGGGATCATCCATGTGAGGGCTATATAGGACGAGAAGGGAGTCCTGTCGATCAACCTGCCCGCTGTCGATGCAATCATTAACGAGTGTCTCGAAATCGGCAGTAGGCGCCTGCGACGGCGCTGAAACACCAAGCCCCCCTCGTTCATCAGTCAGCCATTCCCGGACATCGGCTTGCGTCATGGAGGGCAGAGGAGCAGTTTTTTTGTTAAGTTCGAGGCCCAATTTCGAGAGTTCATTTTCAATCAGACTTTGCAACTGAGTCAGTATTTCAGCAGAATCGGTAATCAGAATGAGATCGTCCACATATCGGGCATATGCTGCGCGAATAGCGTCATCTTTTTGATCATCCACACCTGGCTCATTAAGCTTGTCGATATGGTCCTTAACAGCTTTATCCAGGGGGAAGAGGGCTATGTTGGCAAGATACGCTGACAAATCAGGTCCTTGTGGCACTCCGCGATCCTTCCACTTATAGTCATGTGGCTGACCACTCGAAGGATCGTAATATCGATAGCCGAAACTTTGTTTACACAGCCAATCAACCATTTTCTGGGAACGGCCTTTGGGATCTGTGATATCAGGAAGAAATTCCGGAGCACACTGTTTTGCATCCCCAAGTGAATCAAAGGCTTTCTCCATCGGCTCCAGCAATGCATCCCGCACAGCAAACAGTGGCAGTTGATCGTAATACTGACGAATATCCAATCGCGCCACATGAAGATCCCGTACCCCAATCCGAGCGACCTGTATGTCCAGATACCTAATAAATTCCTGCCATGACTCCCGGTAATGTCTGAACATCCCGCTTTCACCAGGCGGTGTTCGTCCATCGAGAACATCCATGTCAATCTGATAGGCGAAACTGACTATTTCGTCGTTTTTTTTGGGCTTAACAAGGCCTGTTAATCTTGACCTAACTCGGCGCTCATAACGATTGAACCGTATTGCCGGAATCCATTCCAGAAATCGAGGGTACTGTGGGTAGTCACAAAGCAGGGCGTTCATCATGTATTGCTGGAGCACCAAATCTTCATGGCATGGAAGCGCCTTGAGCCGAAATTCACCAAAACGCTTTGGTATCTTAACGGCTGCAAACGGTTCCTCATGCGATTTACCGGAATTGAGCATCGTTTTGAAATGCTCTTCGAAGACGTCACTCGCTAGGTTCATGCGTAGCCATGCGCCCTCATCAACTGGAATATCACGGCGTTGAAGACTGCTGGCTGCAAGTTTTTGTGCGTGAGAAAGACGTTCCCTGCCTAACGAAGGTGTTGATTTCTCAATATCGGCGACATCCCGCTTGGGCGCAAACCTTGCGCGAGGTTCTTCAAACCGTAAGAAGTTTTCAATCTCCCGGAGCCATTCCGGTTCCTCTCGTCTCGCAGTGCCAAGGAATACAGAAAATGGCGAGAGTTTTGCAAAAGCAAAACTCCAGAGCGTACCGTCTCCAAGATGATCAAAGCTCCTCATGCAAGCTAAGCGCTCGGTTTGCGAAACTGAATCCCACACGGCGTCTATGTCCGATGGCTGACAATTAAATTGATGCGCCATTAGATAGCCGAGACACGATACAACGGAGTCTTCCAGAAACGCGGTGGCATCCTCTATACTGGAGCAGTTCCGTAAATACTCATCAGGATCATGAGTGGTATTACCCTCCTCCGGTTTGGGTAAAATGATATCGAGAACAAAGAGAGACTTCCTGGCGGCCGACCACAAAAATGGAATAGACGCTATTGCCCCTCTTTTTCCCGCTTCGTCGGAGTCCAGGAACAGATGAACCACCAATTGTCTATTTAACCCAGCGAGATCATGAGCTAAATTCGCAAGAAGTTCCGTTTGGTGCTCTGTCACCCTGCTGCCAAGGATCGCAACTGCAGAAAGGCCCAAAGATTCGCACCGTAACGCATCAAGCAAGCCTTCAACTACGTTAAGATGAACGGCCTCAGTGTTCTTGGACTTTGGAATCGAGAGCAATTTTTCTCTGACGGAATCGAGTCTATAAAGAATATCTCCTTTGGGGAGTCCTCGGGAGAACAGATACTTGGGCTTATCATCACCCGTAGCGCGCCCAGCAAAGCCGGCCACCTCACCCTGCACAGTTCGTAGCGTAAAAACAATGCGATCTGTATAATAAAAATCCTGGTATGGATGAGTCAGTGGGAGATCGGACTTGGGTTGATAAACGAGCCCTGCTTCCGCGAGTGCGTCCAATTCCTCGTAATTCTCTGTCGATTTGAACAGGCGCGATAATTTGTTTGCCTTGGCACCAAAGACCTCTGCCGAATTGAGAAAAGCATTATCAAAACCACGTATTGAAGCAAACCCATTAAGACATTTGCTATCAGCGGCATTCTGGTGCCTGTATTTTTCGAGCGCAAGAGATAGGCCCGAAGATCGTGGGCTTTGTTGCTGCAGCTTGTCAGCATATGCAGGCTGAGGAAGCTGAACCCCGTATTTGTCGGCAAGCCACTTACGAGCGTCGCTAAACTGAACATTTCGCACTGCCTTGATCAGTTCGAAGACATTCCCATGCGCATTGCAGGCAAAACAGTGATAATGATCATCATAAAGCGACAGAGAAGGGGTGTGGTCATCATGGAACGGGCAGAGTACTTGGGGTAGCCCTGATCCCCGGCGTGACACATGCAACCCAAGGCTATGGGCTACGTCTACTACCTTGGCCCGAGTGGCGAGCTCCTTTGTAACACGCTGTATCTCTGTGTTCACCTTCATGGACAAACCTTTCAGTTCGAAACCGGCCTATCTTTTGGAAAAACGAACCCGGTTCTTGAGTTTATTGCCCTGCGAAAAGGAAATAATATTTTCATGTTGGAGTCGTCCCACAATAATCCCCGGGGCAATTCCTATCTGTTCTGCAAATCGTAAAATCCTATCCGGGCTGAAGTCGTTTCCGGTTATGAAATTTTTATAGGTTTCCCTGGGAATTAACATTTCCTGGGCAAAAAGATCGGCCTCCTTTTCCTTGGAGATCCTCTCGGTTTTTTGGCGACCATCTTCTTGGGCCTCATCAATATAGATTTCCTTTTTCCCATGAAGCAGAATATGACCGGCTTCATGAAAAAAGGTGAACCAGAGATGATCATCACTTTTACCGCGCAAACTGAGCTGGATGAGGGCCTTCGAAGGTTTCAGCCAACGAGTGGCTCCATAAAGACGTGTACCCGGAAGTTCCGGGATGAAGACCACGGCCACGCCGCTTTCCGCGCAAAGTTCCTTCATGGCCGGTTCGAACCCCTCGGGACCCTTTTGAGTCAAGGACCGAATTTGTTGTAAAGATGACCGGAACGAACGCGGTTGAAAAGGCTGGCAATCAACCTTTTGTCCTTCAAGCTCCCCCATGCGCAACCAGGCGGCCACGGCAGCCGGGTTCATTTGAAAGGCCGTTGAATTGCGGTAGGCCGCTTGAGGTTTTTCCCAAACCCCCTTCCATTCGGTGACACCGGCTACCCCAAAAAAATTTAAAAGGGTTTGTACCTTTTTAATCAGGCTATCTTCCTTTGATAACCAGCCCATTTTTATCATGGCCGCAAGAGGAAATCCCTTTAGCCAATTGGCCTGTTTTTTTAGGTAATTCTCTTCTCTAAGCCGGGCCAGTCTCTCTTGATAGTTACGCTCCAGGTTGTTCCAGAAAGAGGCTGGGACACCCAGCACTCTTTCCAATTGGAGGGCCGTTTCCGAGGTAATAGCGGCCTTCCCCATAATGATCTCATTAATGGTCTTTTTGGGGCGGCCTGTCCTTTCCGCCAACTCCGCCTGGCTCATGCCGATCGTTTCCAGAGTTTCTTTCAGGGTCTCACCAGGGGGGACGGCATAGTCCGGTTGAAATGATTGGTCGGCATTCCTATTCATGGGTATCCTCAATTCCTAATATCTTGACTTTAAAGATTTTTTTCCAGTTTAGGCCACCGTCCTCTTTCCGAGGACAATCTTCATAATCAGGAAGAATGATCAGCCGGTATGGTTGCTTTACGTCGAGAGAAATCTGACCCTTACGGTTTCCAGTTAATTCATGGGCTCGGGCTTGCGGGAGGGTGCGTAATACTTCAAGGTTATCGGCGGCCTGAATTTCAGACAGACGCTGGGTAATTTTCCGGGCCTGTTCTTTCCCAAAGACCTTAATCAAAGTTTTCTCACTCGAAAAGGTTTTTCGGTCTTGTTTCTTTTTAAATGAAATTAACATGGCACCTGTTTAATGTCAATATAATAATTAACCCCTAAGGTTAATATAAAACATTTAATTGGATCCGCCGGATCAACCCATCAACACAAAAATTATTACCCACTCCAAAACAAAAACCCCATTTCTTTTTTGAAAAAATGGGGTCTTATCGGACTGCTTCATTGGACCAGCCTTTCGGGTTTGGGTTGCCGGTATTAAGAAAGCTAATTTTTGAATGGATTATTTAAAGCATAGCAAACAGTTAAAGTCAATCACAACGATTTTACCGGACCCCTTTTCTGCCATATCGGGCTTGCTTTTCTTTGAGATGAAAGCCGATTTTTCGTTTTGGTATAACAAGCCATTTGTCAAGCCTTGCTTTTTAGTCGGCATCAGGCAGGCCTTGTGGAAGGGGCCGTCCTCTTAAGGAAAGGTTAACGGCATCTTTGAAAACTGAATTTAGATTGAAAAGTAAGAAAGGGGGGATGATCGTCAGGCCTTTTGACCCAGAAAGGCCTCTTTGATCTTGGGCTCCTTGATTAAATCCTTGGATTCGCCCTTAAGAACAATACGTCCCGTCTCCAGGACATAGCTGAAATGGGACACTTTCAGGGCCTGTTTGACATTCTGTTCCACCAGAAGGACCGTGGTTCCCTCTTTGTTGATCCCTTTGATGGTTCGAAAGATATCGGTCACCACCAGGGGGGCCAATCCCAGTGAAGGTTCATCCAGCAGGAGCAATTTTGGTCTGGCTAACAAGGCCCTGGAGATAGCCAGCATCTGCTGTTCGCCCCCGGAAAGGGAACCTCCGGCTTGGTTCAACCTTTCTCGAAGCCAGGGGAAACGGTCCATTTCCAGTTCTATATCTTCTTCTACTTCATGGTCTTTCCGGTGGTAAGCGCCCATCTCCAGATTTTCCAAAACGGTCATTTTGGCCAGGATGGCCCGGCCTTCCGGCACCAGGGCGATTCCTTTTCTAACGACCTGATGGGGCTTTAAGGCCGTAATATCTTCCCTCAAAAAATGGATCTTTCCGGACTTGGGTTTTAACAGTCCGGCGATGGTCTTGAGCAAAGTGGTTTTGCCTGCCCCGTTCACCCCGAGGATAGCCACAATGGCCCCGGCCGGCACCTCCAGGTCCACCCCTTTAAGGGCCTTGATATTTCCGTAATAGGTTTCGATTCCCGTAACCGATAACAAAGACTATTCCTCTTCTTCTTCCCGGCCCAGGTAGGCTTCAATGACTTCCGGATTGCGCTGGATCTCCTGGGGGGTCCCTTCGGCGATCTTTTGGCCGAAATTTAGCACCACCAGACGGTCGCAAATCTTCATGACCATGGACATATCATGCTCGATCAACAGGACCGTAATCCCCTGCCCGAGGATCTTTTTGATCAAGGCGGCCATCTCCGCGGTTTCCATATCATTCATACCGGCCACCGGTTCATCCAATAAAATCAGCTTTGGTTCGCTGGCCAGGGCCCGGGCGATTTCCACCCGCCGCTGAAGGCCGTAGGGCAGACTCATGGCCGGGAAGGTATTATAGCCTTCCAGTCCGACCATGTTGAGGAGGTGGTTGGTTTTCTCCCGAATCTGTGCTTCTTCCTTTTTTTGGCCCTTGGTGCGAAGGACACCTCCAAAGACACCGGCCTTGCTTCGGCAATGACGGCCGACCATCACATTTTCCTCCACCGTCATTTGATCGAAAAGCCGAATATTTTGGAAGGTCCGGCCGATGCCCCTCTGGGTGATGCTATGGGTCTTCAGGCCGCTGATCTTTTCACCGGCCAGGAAAATTTCCCCGGAGGTCGGATAAAGAAAAGAGGTGACCACATTAAACAGGGTGGTTTTCCCTGCCCCGTTCGGGCCTATCAACCCCAGAATCTCGCCCTTTTCCAAGGAGAAGGAGACTTCATTCAAGGCCGCCAAGCCGCCAAAAACCTTGCTGACCCCCTTAAGCTCAAGCAGCATCGGGTCCTCTTTTTTTACGGCCTCTAAACCAGTCGATCAGGTTACTATCGATAAATCCCTGGGGTCGGAAGACCATCATCAAAACCAGAACGATCCCATAAATCATATAGCGGTACTCACTCAAGGATCGCAAAAATTCAGGCATTATGGTCAGGAAGGAGGCCCCGAAAATCGGACCCCAGAGGATTTCACTGCCGCCGAAGACCGCAAAAACCAGGATTTCCACGGCCCGGTGGTAGGTAAAATCGGCCGGGCTGATATATCCGGTCACATGGGCAAAGAGGGCCCCGGCAAAACCGGCCAATAGTGCCCCCTGGCTGAAGGTCAGGACTTTATAGTAGGTGGTGTTGATCCCCATGGCCTCGGCCGCCTTTTCATCCATCCGGATGGACTGAAAGGCCCGGCCCACCCGGGAATGATCCAAGCGTCCGAAAAAAAAGACCACTACGATGGTGATGATCAACAAAATGGAAAAAACCGTCAGGCTGATGAACTCGTTGTTCTTGAGACTTATGGTCTCCGGAGAAAAGCCGGCCTTTTCTAAATGGGCCAGGATCGTCCGGCCCAAATGGGGGATACCGGCAATGCCCACGGCCCCGTTGGTCAGGGACTCCCAATTGATAAAAAGCACCCGGATCACTTCCCCGAAGCCCAGGGTGGCGATGGCCAGATAGACCCCGTGTAAACGCAGGGTCGGCAGACCGATGAGGATACCCATCAAGGCCGCTAAAAAAGAGCCGGCCAAAATGCCCACCGGGATAGGTAGTCCCAATTTGGAGGTCAGCAGGGCGGTGGTATAGGCCCCGATGCTCATAAACCCGGCGCTGCCCAGGGAAAGCTGTCCCGTGGCCAGGGTGATATAGATACTCAACCCGAGCAGGATGTTGATGAGGATAAAGGAAGCGACCTGGAGATGATAAGGGTTAATCAAAATGGATCCTTTACCCCTTGGCCTCGGGCAGGGCCTGGCCGAAGAGTCCCTGGGGCCGGATCAAGAGAATGACGATGATGGCCACAAAGGCGATGGCATCCCGGTACCCGGAATAACCATAGGCCACGACAAAGGTCTCCGAGAGGCCGAGGATCAGGCCCCCGGCCATGGCCCCATTCACACTGCCCATGCCTCCCAGGATGATGATGGCCAGCCCCTTCAGGCCCATGGGCAGCCCCATCTGGTTGTTGATGTAATTAAAGGCCATTCCCACCAGGACCCCGGCAATCCCCCCCATGGAAGAGGCCACGACGACGGTTGAGGTGATGATTTTTTTGGTGTCGATACCGAGCAAACTGGCCGTCTCCAGGTTTTCAGCCGTAGCCCTCAGGGCCTTGCCGGCCTTGGCCTTTTTCAGCCAGGTGGAAAGGCCGGCCATCAGCAAGATGGATATGACCAGGATGATAATCTGGACCAGATAAATGGTGGTCGAACCCGTTTCGAATTTGATATCGGCAAAGGAGGTCGGAAAGGGATTGTTTCCGGCCCCGAAGAAATGGTGGGCCAGGTTTTCCAGGAAAATGGATATCCCGATGGTGCTGATCAGGGAGGCCAGATGGGAGGCCCCTTTTCTACCTCGGATGGGCCGCAGGGCCAACCTTTCCAGCAGATACCCCATGGCCGCCGTCACCAGGATGGCCCCTAAGAAGGCAACGACTATCGGGGCCTGGAACCGGGTGATTAAAAGCATTCCGATAAAGGCACCGAACATGAAGATCTCCCCATGGGCCATATTGATGATATCCAGGACGCCGAAGACCAGGGTATAGCCCAGGGCCACAATGGCGTAAATACTGCCCAGGGTGATGCCGTTGATGAGTTGTTCGAAAAACAAAAAGGCTACCTTCCACCCAAAGGGATTTTGTCCACCCCCCCTTCCCCCCTCCGAGGGGGAGAGTGAGGGAGGGTGGGATTTTTATACTTCGTGGTGCCCGCTTCAGGCGGGCATGAGAGCTTAGTTAGAGTTTCGTCTATTTAAAGAGCTGAAATTTTCCGTTCTTGACGATTAACACATTGGGCTCCATGACCACGTCCCTTTCGGCGTCAAAGGAGAATTTGCCCAGGACGCCGTTAAAGTTCCGGATACCGGCCAAAGCGTCCCGCAGCTTGTCCCGGTCGGCCTTGCCGGCCTTTTTGAGGGCCTCGGCCATGATGTAAAGGGCATCATAGGCCTGAGCGGCAAACTGGTCCGGTTTCTTGCCATAGGTCTTTTCATATTTCTGGTCAAAGGCCTTGACCTTGGGATCGGGTTTATCCCCGAACCAGGGCGTGGCCACGATCAACCCTTCGGCCGCCTCCTTGGCGATGTCGATCACCTTAGGTGAGTTAAATCCGTTGCCGCCCAAAAAGGGGACGGTGATCCCCATCTTCCGGGCCTGGGAGAGGATCACCCCTCCCTCTTGGTAAAGGGCCGAGCAGAAGATGGCGTCGGGCTTGGTGGCCTTGATCTTGGTTAACTGGGCCTTGTAATCGGCCTGACCCTTTTGAAATTCTTCAATGGTGAGGATTTTCAGTCCCAAATCGGTGGCCACTTTTTTCATGGTGTCAAACCCGGATTTGGTAAAGACGTCATCGTTTCCGTACAGCATGGCCACTTGCTTGATGTGGTACTTGGCTACGGCCTTTTTAACCGAGGCCGGGAGGGCCAGGGCCTCGGGTAAAGAGTTCCGGAAGACATATTTGCCGATCTGGGTGATTCCCACGGCCGTGGTCGAGGTGCCCATGATCGGCACGCCGCTGGCATTGGCCTCGGCACCGACGACCATCATCTCCGTGCTCAGGGTAGGACCCAGGATGGCCACGACCTTCTCGGAGTTGATCAATTTCTGGGCTACGGCCAAGGCCTGTTCCTGCTTTCCGGAGGAATCTTCGATGATCAAGTCAATTTTGACATCTCCTTTGGCATTGACTTCGTCCCTGGCCAGTTTAAAGCCGTTGGTAATGGCTTCACCGTAGGCTGACAAGGGACCGGTAATGATGGAAATGACCCCGATCTTGGCCGGAATGGCCGCCGCCTGGGTCGTGGTCGCCGAAACAACCATTAAAAGGAAAAAGGAAAAAATTAAAAAACCGGCTTGGATTCTTTTATCCATAATGCCCTCCTTATAAAATTATTCAGATTTTTTTTTAATACCCCCAGGCCCTCCTCTTGTCAAGGATTACTCCTAACTTGCCCCACCCTTCACTTTTGACAACATGGTCTGGGGAATACGAATGAAGAAGGGGTCGAGGGGTTTTTTTATGGTATAATATATTTTGATCAAAAATTTAACCGAAGAAAACCCCCTGAAAAACTATTTTATTCAGGGTCTTGGAGGAATCAATGTTCACCTTGGCAGAAATAATAGATCTGGCCGTCCGCATCGAGAAAAATGGAGAAAAGGCCTATAGAAAAGCCCGGGATGAGGTTTCAAATCTATCTCTGGCCTCCATGCTTCAACGGCTGGCGGAGGAGGAAGCCGAGCATGAGAAATGGTTTACCGGGCTCAAGGAAGAGGTGGAGACCACGGCGGAAGATCCCCGACTGGAGGAAATGGGCAAAACCCTTCTGCAAGGCGTATTGGGTGACAAAACCTTCTCGATCGACGACGCTGATTTTTCCAGGATAAAGGACCTGGAAGGTCTTCTTGAACTTTCGATGGAATTTGAAAAGGATACCATCCTTTTTTACGAAATGCTCAGTGCTTTTATTCAAGATGAAAAGAGTCTGGACCAGCTTGACATGATCATCGAAGAGGAAAACCGCCATGTCCGGCTTTTGGAGGAGTGTCTTGAAAAAAGGGAGATCTTGACCCTTGGAACCTTCTGTGTTACAAAACCCTAAAATAAATTTTCTCCTGAGGACCATGGATTTTAATCCATAAGGAGATTATAGCAAGGAGTCCCCTTGGAAGCTAATGACAAACGGCATCGCCAGATTCTTCAAACCATTGCCCGGCGGGCAATGGTCGAACGGGGACTGCTTCCTGATTTCTCTCCCCAGGTCCTGGCAGAAGTAGAGCGGATCCCAACTCCGGCGGCGGCCAAAAGCGAGGCGGTCCGTGACCTCAGGACCCTGCTCTGGGCCTCCATTGACAATGATGATTCCCAGGATCTTGACCAACTGACCGTTGCCGAGGAAATGCCCGGAGGCGAAGTCAAAGTATTCATTGCCGTGGCCGATGTGGATGCCCTGGTCCGGAAGGGCTCAGCCATAGACCGCCATGCGCAACATAACACCACCTCGGTCTACACGGCGGCAGCCGTATTCCCCATGCTTCCGGAGCGGTTATCCACCGACCTGACCTCCCTCAACTATCACGAGGACCGCCTGGCCCTGGTCATCGAAATAACCCTTAAGCCCGACGGATCTCTTCAGGGGTCGGATGTTTACAGGGCACTGGTCCGCAGTCAAGCCAAGCTCGCTTACAACAGCGTGGGCGCCTGGCTTGAGGACAGCGGTCCCCAACCCGAGAAGAGTGCCGCGGTTAAGGGGCTGGAACAAAACCTCCGTCTGCAGGATCGGGTGGCCCAAACGCTGAAAGCCTATCGGCATTTGCATGGGGCCTTGAATTTCGAGACTATTGAAGCCAGTCCTCTGTTTGAGGGCGATACGATCCAAGAACTTGTGGTAATTAGAAAGAATCGCGCCAGGGATATCATTGAGGACTTCATGATCGCGGCCAACGGGGTGACTGCCCGGTATCTCACTGAAAGAAAATTTCCCTCTCTGCGCAGGATAGTGCGCACTCCAAAGCGCTGGGAAAGGATCGTGGAGATCGCCCGGGAACATGGATTCGGGCTCCCCATTCAGCCGGACTCCAAGGCCCTGGAGACCTTTCTCATGAAGGCCAAAGCAGAGGACCCGGTCCGCTTCCCCGACCTCTCCCTCAGTATTATTAAACTGCTTGGTTCCGGGGAATACTTTGCCGAGTTTCCGGGTGGGACCTCTCCCGGTCATTTCGGCCTGGCGGTCAGGGATTATGCCCATTCCACGGCCCCTAACCGGCGGTATCCGGATCTTATCACCCATCGACTGCTTAAGGCCGCCATAGAGGACGGGCCTTTACCCTACGGCTATGATGAATTAGAAGAACTGGCAAAGCACTGTACCGAAGAAGAGGACGCCGCCAGAAAGGTGGAGCGCCAGGTCGGGAAATCCGCTGCCGCCCTTCTCCTGGAATCGAGGATCGGGGAACAATTTGAGGCTATCGTCACCGGTGCCGCCCCCAAAGGGACCTGGGTCCGCCTTCTCCATCCGCCGATCGAAGGAAAACTGGTCCAGGGGTTTGAAGGTTTAGACATCGGCCACCGGGTCCGCGTAGAGCTGATCTCTACGGATGTGGACCGGGGTTTTATCGACTTCAAAAAGACGGAGTCACGGCCTTGAGGAAGGCGATATTTTATGGATGCCCATTATCGAGTGGTTATTTTCGGTTCGGCCAGGATTAAAGAAGGGGATTCCCTGTACGATGATGTTTATTTCCTGGCCAGGGAACTGGCCCTCCTGGGGTTTGATATCGTTACCGGTGGGGGTCCGGGTCTGATGCAGGCGGCCAGCGCCGGTCATAAAAGCGTAAAGTCGGATACCCTTTCCATCGGCCTGAATATAAGGCTTCCCCTGGGACAAGAAACCAGCAAGTTTCTGGATATCAAAAGGGAGTTTGATCGATTCAGCGATCGCTTGGACACCTTTATGTCCTTGTCGGATGCGGTTATCGTGGCCCCGGGGGGGATCGGAACGCTTCTGGAATTGTTTTATTCCTGGCAACTGGTCCAGGTCCATGAAATTTGTGAAACGCCGATTATTCTTTATGGAGACCTCTGGACCCCGTTGGTCGAGTGGCTGCGGACCGAGGTCCTGAAGAGGGGCCTGTTCGACAGTCAGGACATGCATCATATATTTCATCTCACTTCAGTGGAAAAGGTCCTCCAGTTAATCAAAAAAGTCCATCAAGACCGTTCGGGAATGGATCATGTCTGCGTAAATTATAACAAATACAGGGTGGAACTTGAAGAGATCAAAAAATGAGTTTCGGCCTTGAAACCGTAAGGCCCGAGGCTTGAAAGATCTGAAAATTACCTACTGGAAACCCTTTCCCTTAGCGGGAATCACCTGGTAGAAACCGTTCATTTTAACCAGCTCCAGCGGAATATCGAATAAACCGGACAGATTTTCACTGGTCAGAATTGCTTCCTTCGGGCCGTCGGCCAGGACTTGACCGGCCGAGAGCAGCACCACCCGCGATATTTCAGGCGGTATCTCATGGATGTGGTGGGTGACCAGGACCATGGTCTTGCCGGTCTGCATGAGGGCCCTGACGATTTGCAGGTATTGAAAACAGGCCTTGACATCCAGGCCGCTGGTCGGCTCATCAAGGACCAGGACATCGGGATCATGGATCAAGGCCCGGCCAAGAAGGAGCCGTCGCTGCTCGCCGGTGGACATTTCCGAAAATCGTTTTTCCCGGCAATGGGCTATCCCCATCATAGCCATCAAGGTTTCCGCCCCCTGTCGGTCCTGATCGGTGAAGGTCTGATGGGACCAGATGTTAATGCTCGAATAGAGCCCAGAAAGGAGGACATTCAGACCTATTACGCCGCCCATATAGTGTTCCTGTAAATCCTGAGACACGATGCCCAGGTGCGTTCTGAGTTCCCAGACATTCCAGAGCTCTTCTCCTAACACCTTTACATAGCTGTCTTCCCGCTGTACCGGATAAAGTTCCCGGCTCAGCAGCTTAAGCAGGGTTGATTTGCCGGAGCCGTTGGGTCCCAGGATGGCCACACTCTGCCCCTTGATGATCTCCAGGGAAAGGTTGTCGAAGACCCGGGTCCTGCCCCGGTATACCGTGGCCTTTCTGATTTCGATCACTTTTTGCATAGAGAATGGGCCTTAAAAAAGGAGCCGTCCCCTTTCCTTCCCCATACGATAGACCTGTTCCCGAAAATTTTTTGGAAAATCCTGCTCTTCGGAGCGCCGGACCAGCCCAAGGGATTGGGTCGGGCACATGTGGGCGCAAACCCCGCAGCCGATGCATTGTTCCTCTTTGAGAGAGCTGACTTTCCCCTGTTTATTCCGGGCCTCCGTGGAGGGCACCAGTTCCAGGGCCTTCATGGGACAGCGTTTCACGCAGAGGCCGCAGGCCTGGCAGGTCCGGGTATCGATCGTAAGGATGTAGTTGGAGGGCTGATGGCCGTACAACTGAAGCTTGTGCTTGGATTCCAGGAAAAGGCAGCAACAGGAACAGCAATTGCAGATGGTGTCCATGCCCTCCCGGGTATTGGAGATGCCGTGGACCAGCCCGGCTTCGGCGGCCTCCTTAAGGATCTCCATGGTCTTTTCCCGGGAGATCTCCTGGCCCATGCCCTGTTTGATCATGTAGCGGGTCAGGCGTCCGAAGTGAAGGCAGTTGAAGGTCTCATGCCGGCAGGTCTGGGCTTCAGGGTCCAATTTTTTTCTCTGCCGGCAGGTGCAGTGGGAAGTACAGAAACAATCCTCCTGCTCGACGACCCGGACGATGTCTTCATAAGGCAATATTTGCCGGGTGTCTTTGACCGTCCTTGCAATCGGTATGGCCCGCAGTCCCATGGTCGGATAGGCCCCGAATTCCTGCCCATAGCCCTGGTCAAAGTATTGGTTGGTCAGTCGGGCCAGTTCTTCCAGGTTTTCGTCGGCCTTTCCGGACCAGAAGGGGCTTCGGTAAAGGGAAAACATGGGATCGTTCAGGGAATAACGGATGGTCTTTCCGGACTCCCGTTCAAAGAGCAACCCTTTCTCGGCCAGGGCTTCCAGCTCGGATTTGAGTTCATGAGCGGGTCTTTTGAAGCATAGGGCCAGATCCTCCAGCGATTGGGGCAGAAAGGGGAAGTCGGCCAAAAAATCAGCTTCTTCTAAGGTAAAACGGGTCTTTAAAAGGGGGAGAAGAACCTCCGCCTCTGGTAAACCCATATACCACTCCCGGAGGTGCTCGATGAATCGCTTATAGGCGTCTTCCTTGATCATGACCGAACTCCTTTTTCTCTTTAGGCTACCAAACCAGGTAACAGGGGTCAAGGGGGTTATAAATAATATTTAACCAACCCGCTCTCTTCGGGTCTATTAAGAACAAATCCGTCTCCAAAATAGGGTGGCTGACCTCTTGAAAAATTTATTAAAAAACATTAGTTTCTTGTTGGGTGTTTTTTTATTGACCGGTACCGCTTCCTGGGCAGAGAGGCCTGTTAAAATGGACCCATTGGACAAGAAGAAGAGCTCACGTCGAAAGATTCTGAAACGACATCGGGCCAAAAATAAGATTTTTCTACTATTCCTGATAGTTCTTCCGGGCTTGTGGGCCTTTCCTTTGTTTGCCCAGTCTCCCATCAACATAACCTTTGGACAAGATGAGATCGGAAAATTTCCATCAGGCTGGCTGTCCATGGATAAAAATAACGCTGCAAAGGTTTACTCCGTCCAGGTTGAAGGAGGGAAAAAATTTTTGCATGCGGACTCTAAAGGTTCGCGAGATCAAATCGGGTACGAAAGGAAATGGATTTTAAAAGAGTTCCCGATACTGCAATGGCAGTGGCGCGCTGTCCTCTTTCCTGTTGGCACCAACGAGCGGGAGAAAAGTGGAAACGATAGCGTTCTCGGCCTCTATATTATTTTCGGCCATTGGCCCTTCATCAAGACCATCAAATACATCTGGAGCGACACCCTGCCCGTCGGAATATCGTTCAAATCCCCTTTTTCAAAGGAAACCAAGATACTCGTGATCCGGAACGGACGCGCACTGATGGGAACATGGGCGCAAGAAATGCGGGATGTCCTTTTTGACTACCAGCAGCTCTTCGGAGAAGGGGAAAAAAATCTGGTCGCCACGGGAATTGGGATTCTGACAGATTCGGATAACACGAATTCCCACGCGATTGGAGATTATGCCGAGATTCAAGCCTTGTCTGCAACCGGGGGAAAACCTCTCCGGCCTTGATGTCGATCTGTGGAAGAACTTGGAGGGCCAAAAAGTCTCGCCTGCTCCGAGTTTGACCAAGGCGAATCCCTGGTTTTTTGTGTAACCTATCTTGAAACCCCTTATATATTACGGCCAAGGCTCTTCAATGATCGGCAGGACAGAGGTCCCGCCCATCGGGATGGACTGATTTTCTTCCGAGCATCTTCCTGCCCAGGAACCGTCCCATGATGCTTCCCATCTGGAATGAAGAAAGAGGCCGGGAAACCACTTCCACCTGCCCTTGACGAATGGCCGAAAAAACCGACTCCACATCTTTTTGAGCATAAATCCGGGAATAGGTAGTCCCTAATTGCTCCAAAAAATGGGAGTCCGAATTTCCCAAAAGAGGCAGCCCGGAAGATTGAGATAGCTCCAGTACCCGCTGGTTGAAGTTGATATGGGGGGAATAAAAATGGCAATATTCCAGGGCATGGAAAAAATTAAGGTTCTTTTTCAAATAGCCGTTTAAAGAGTGGAGCCCCGGAAAATAGGGATGGGGCGCGACGACCAGCCTGTCGGGACGATTCATGGCCGCTAAAGAGGAAAAATCGGAAAAGTTAATATTGGCAGGAGGATTCAGGATGAGGACATGACGATCTTGAACAGTGGTCTCCATGCCGGGGACGAGCAATATGCCCAGGTCTCTGGCGAAGGAAAAGAGCTTCTGGTTGAAGGTCCGGCATTGATGATTGGTGATCGCCAGGCATTCAAAGCCTTCATCGGCAGCCTTAAGGATCAATTCTTGAGCGGTATAGGGAACCCTATCCAGGGGATCTTCCGCCGTATGGATATGAAAATCCGCCTTTAAAGGCTTTAGTTTTGTGGAGTTACAATGAAACATCGTTTAAATATCCCGTCTTCCTTTCCAATATTTTACGGTTTCGTAAAAACTCGTCATTCCCGCGCAGGCGGGAATCCGATATGGTTGACAGTTGTCAAGAGAAAAAGGTTCTTCCTGGCCCTTAGTAGAGGGGTAGCCTGTCAGTTTAATCCAGGGCACAAGCAGAGACGGGACCGATTTAGCGACGTTTGATCATTCTGATATTCGCGTATTTTGAACGCCTGACTTGACTTCGTCACAGGAGCTGCCTCGCTCTAGGATCGGAAATTCGGATGACCTTATTCCTTGGATTCCTCGAGGGTTCTCCCAACGGGGTCGCGTCTCTGCTGGTACCCTGGATAGGATATAATTTGTTGTCTCTGTACTCCTTTAAGAAGTTTTGTTTTTTGACATATGTTACACGTTTTGTAAATGAACTTCCCTGGCAATAGCCCATATGAAGCCGGAGAGCTCGCGGGCGATGGCGGTGACCACTTTGGTTTTCATTTTTCCTTGGGCCATAAGCCTACGGAACCGGCCGCAGAGTCTAACCTGGGCTTTCCAGGCAATGTCCCGGATGGGCTGCGGCAGTCCCTGTTGTCGTTTGAGCAGAAACCTGCTTATCCGGGCCGGATAGCTATAGGCCTGCGCCGCTTCAACGAGAACGCGCCTGACGTGGCCATTGCCGGTTTTGGTGATGCTGCCCCGTTTGACGGACTGGCCGCTGGAGTGTTCCGAGGGAACCAGACCCAGATAGGCCATGAACTGCCGGGGGTTCTCAAAACGAGTTATATCGCCGATCTCAGAGACGGTGGTTATAGCCACAATAGGAGCCACCCCTCTGAGGGCCTGGAGGGCTTCAACCACTGGGGCCAGGCGCCACTGGGGCAACAGCTTCAGACTCTGGTCGACTAAACGACCGACTCGCAGAGTGCCCTCGTCTACCGTGTGGATATATTCCTGAAGCGTAATCTGCTGGGCGGGGTGAGGCATAGTGACGTCCGATAGCCAACGCATATGAGCAGGTGTCCAGGATGTTTTACCGGGGTACCTGTGGCCATACCGAAGCAGAAAAGCCCCTAAGTGTTGATGGGCAGTGCGCAAGGCCTTGACCGCATCTTCCCGGGCGCGGGTCAAATCCCTCATGGCTTCGTCGTCCTGTCGAGGGACATAGACTGGGGTTAACTCCCCGGCCCGATAAAGCCGGGCCAGTGTCTGGGCATCGCGATGGTCGTTTTTGATTCGGTCGCCGCTCCGTCTTGGAGTCTTCGAAGGGGCAACGACCACACAAGTAAACCCCTGCGAGGATAGGTGACGGTAAATCTCATAGCCGCATGGCCCAGCTTCATAGACAAAGTGCAGTTCCCTACTGGTGCTTTTGAGTTTTCTGACTGCTTTGTCCAATGAGGCCATGTCGCCGTTAATTTTTCCGTAATGCCGAACTTCTTTCGTTCCGGTGGTTTCGGCGATTACAATCTCTATGGAATCTTTGTGTACATCCATACCGACAACTGTGATAAAATATTTCATGACCTGCCTCCTTGTTTTTGGCTCTGTATCGGGATCACTCCCTAATATAACCCACGTTGATAAGGGGCAGGTCGCTTTTTTTAACTGTCAGCCATTATGTCTAGGCCACAGGTAACTACCTTAAAATGATTGGATTCCCATTTTCACGGGAATGACTAAAAGAGGCTCATTTGGACTTTTTACGACTTCATCATTATTTGAGTAGCGTATTTTACACCAATTTTCTTGTCATTGCAAATGATGTCTGGCGAGCGGGATCCTGACCGTTAGAAACAACCGCCAGGCCAGAAGTTAAATTTTTAAAACTAAGCTTTCGGCCGGGGTTTCTCCTTGACTCTCCTTTCCGCCCTATTTTATATTGTCCCATTCCAAAAACCTCTTGTCAAGAATCCGGGAAGAGATTGATGCGAATTTAACCTAATGATTACGGTGATTTTTTATGATCTTAAAGAATAGGGATGACATAAAAGCTATCGGTTTTGATCTTTTCAACACCCTGATTACGGCTGATCCCGGGGCATTAAAAGAGGCCTGGCGGCGTCTGAATCTCAACCTCGGCCAGGGCGGATTGGTACTCGAACAGGAATCCTTCAAAAAGGCCTACCAGGAGGCGGCCCTTCGGTTTATCAACGAGACAAAAGCGGATGGAAGAGAGACCCATAATCGGTTTTGGATCAGCGCGGCCCTGACCACCCTGGGCTATGAGGTCCCTCCGGAGGACAGGCGCATCTCCAATGCTGTCGAGGCCTACTTCACGACCTTCTTTGATTATTGCCGGCCCGTACCCGGAACAGTGGAAATGCTTGGAAAACTGAAAGGCCTCTATCGGCTCGGGCTTCTGTCCAATTTCACCCATCCTCCGGTCATCAAAGACCTGCTCGAACGAATGGGGCTGGGGTCTTTTTTCGAGGTCGTGCTGGTCTCGGGTGAAATCGGCTTTCGAAAACCTTTACCGATGGTTTTCGAAATGCTGGTGAAAAAGCTGGGGGTTGAAAAGGCGCAACTTCTTTATGTGGGCGATGACCCTGAATCAGATGTCTTTGGCGCCCAACGGGCCGGACTCCAGCCTGTTTGGATGACCTATGTGCAGGACCATAACCTGCCGGTTGTCCCCGGCTACATCTCGGTTAATGATGAACTCCCCGGCCCTGAGATCTCCAGGGTTTCGGACTGGTCCGAATTCCTCGCCCTCCTGGGCAAATCCTGAACATCGGAATTTTTTAGCAACAGACGCACACAGACAAAGACAGACCCGGCGATAGTTTGTCCGTCCGTCTGGCGTGCATGCGTATCTGGGGCTAAACCGCTCACCCAAATTTTTACTTCTTCATTGACTACCTTATCAACCCATAGTAAATTGAAACTCCCTGCAGCGATATGCAGTCCCGCAGGGCGGGATTACATGCAATGAATATATCTATTGTTTGAAGTTCGCTCGTTATCCAGGTCAAATAAAATATCATGTTAACCGCCTACTTCTCAAAGCTTAAGGAAATTGCCGGCCAAGGCGATGCCCGGGAAGAAAGCTATTATCCGGCGCTGGAACGGCTGTTGAAAGAGTTTGCCGAGAATCGGGGCAAGTCGAACGTCCATATAACCACCCTGCCCAAAAAGACCGAAGCCGGTAACCCGGATTTCCGTGTCTGGGACGGCAAACAGCATATCATCGGATACATCGAGGCCAAAGAACCGAGCAACGAGTATCTGGACCAGATCGAAACTTCCGAACAGCTTAAACGTTATATCCACACCTTTCCCAATCTGCTTCTGACCAACTTTTTTGAATTTCGTCTTTACCGAAATGGGACCCTGATAGACAAGGTGCTGATCGGCAGGTCTTTCTGGATTTATAAGATCAAGCGGATACCCCCGGCGGAAAATGAAAAGGCCTTTTTTGATCTCCTTGACAAATATTTTTCCTTTGCCCTGCCCAAGCTTTATGAGGCCAAAGCCCTGGCCATTGAATTGGCCAAGAGGACCCGATTTTTAAAAGATTGGGTAATCACAGAAGAACTCAAAAAGGAGGAAACGGATAAAAAAGGCTTTATCTCAGGCTTCTATCAGGCCTTTCGGGAATACCTGATCCAGGGACTGTCTCGCGAGGATTTTGCCGATCTCTATTCCCAGACCATCGCCTATGGCCTTTTTGCGGCCCGGACCCGTATGGAGACCTTTAACCGCAAATTGGCTTATGACGGTATCCCGCCGACCATCGGTATCCTTCGAGACCTCTTTCATTTTATTTCTCTTGGCAACCTTCCCAAACAAATGGAATGGATCATCGACGATCTGGCCGAGGTCCTGGCCGTGACCGACGTCCAGGCCATCCTTCACGGCTATTTTCACGAAGGAAAAGGCAAAGACCCTATCGTCCATTTTTATGAAACCTTCCTGACCGAGTACGACCCGAAAACCCGTGAGCGCCGCGGGGTCTATTATACCCCGGAGCCGGTGGTCTCCTTTATTGTTCGATCCATCAATCAAATTCTCAAGGAGTCATTCGCCAGAAAAGACGGTTTGGCCGATGGCCAGGTAACTGTTCTGGACCCGGCAGCCGGGACCCTCACTTTTTTGGCTGAAGCCGCCTCGTTGGCCGTTTCCGAATTTGTGGATAAATTCGGTCAAGGCGGAAAAGAGGCCCTTATCCGGGACCATATCCTGAAAGACTTTTATGCCTTCGAATTGATGATGGCCCCTTATGCTGTTGGGCATTTGAAGATGGCCTTTCTCCTGGAAGAACTGGGCTACCGGTTGGGTGAGATGGACCGGTTCAAACTTTATCTGACCAATACGCTCGAAATGGAAGACCTGGCCCAGACTGAATTCCCGGGAATGGCCTCATTATCGGAAGAATCCCACCTGGCCGGAAGGGTTAAAAAGAAACAACCCATCTTGGTTATCCTCGGCAATCCCCCTTACTCGGGGCATTCAACCAACATTGGAAAATGGATTTTGGAAGAGATCAGAACCTATCATCAAGTGGATGGGAAGCCTTTGGGAGAAAAAAATCCCAAATGGCTCCAGGATGACTATGTTAAGTTCATCCGTTTTGCCCAATGGAAGATTGATCAGGCCGGCGAAGGGGTCATCGGTTTTATCACCAACCATGGCTATCTCGACAACCCCACCTTTCGGGGTATGCGCCGTTCCCTCATGGGGAGTTTTGACGAAATCTATGTTCTGGATCTTCACGGCAACTCCCAGAAGAAAGAAAAGTGTCCCGACGGTTCCAAGGATGAAAACGTTTTTGATATCAAACAAGGGGTAGCCATTGCCCTTTTTATCAAGAAGAAGGGCAAGAAAAAAGAGTGCCGGATCTTTCATTCCGAACTTTGGGGCAAGCGGGAAGAAAAATATGCCCGACTCACAAAAGAAGACAAGAACTGCATTTCCTGGCAGGAAATAAAACCAAAGCCCGGCTTTTATTTCTTCGTGCCCAGAGATGAAAATCTTCTCGAACAGTATGAGCACTATCCAAAGATAACCGACATCTTCCCGGTCCACAGCGTCGGAATCGTTACCGCCCGGGATTCCCTGACTATTCGCTGGAACAAAAATGATGTCTGGACCACGGTCATGAATTTCTCACGGTTGGAACCGGAGATGGCCCGTACGGCCTACAGGTTGGGGAAAGATGCCAAAGATTGGAAGGTGGAATGGGCACAAAAGGATTTGCAGGATAGTAAGTCTGGATAGGAAAAATATAGTACCAATCTTTTATCGCCCTTTCGATAGTCGTTACACCTACTACACGGGAAAATCAAGTGGCTTTCACTGTCGGCCTCGATCTGAAGTAATGCGGACATATGCTGCAAGAAAATTTAGGATTAGTGCTTCCCCGGCGGGTGGAAGTTTCCGGCCCTTGGCAGCATATTCTGGTGACCAGTCACATCACCGAGCATGTAGCCGTTTCCCTTAAAACAATTGATTATCTCTTTCCTCTTTATCAATATCCCCAGACTAAGGGAAGAAGAACCGGCAATCCTCATAAAAAATCTTTCGGCAATCTCATGCTGCTCTTTGATCCTCAAACCGAGTATCAGGCCAAGAAACAGAACATCTCCACATATCTCCTTGATCAACTTAAGAAATCCTATAAGAAAACTCTCTCTCCGGAACAAATCTTATTTTATGTCTATGCCGTCTTGTATTCGAAGAAATACCGGACCAAATATGAAGAGTTCCTGAAAATGGATTTTCCTCGCATTCCCTTTACTACAGAATATCCCCTGTTTTTAAAGGCCGCCCAGTATGGAAAACGGCTTGTTGATCTCCATCTTTTAAAGGCTGCAGAGATTGATCCACCTACCGCCCGTTTTCAAGGGAAAGAAGAGGCCAAGGTTGAGAAACCCCTTTATGACAGGAAAAGCCAACGAGTCCATATTAACAACACTTGTTATTTTGAGGGAGTCCCCGTGGAGATTTGGGAATATCCCATAGGCGGATACCAGGTTTGCGACAAGTGGTTAAAGGACCGAAAGGGACGGGTTTTGCAACTCGACGAAATCAAACAATATTGTCAAATGGTAACCGCCCTCAAAAAGACTATCGAGATTCAGAAGGAACTGGACACACTTTTCGAAAGGCTGGAAAAGAAAACGATCAGCTTTGAGTAGTGATACGATTTTTGACGATAGCAGGCGTCAACCTATCGGCTTCTTCAAAAAAATTTTTCTCGCCTGCTCCCCGCCTTGGTCCGTCTCGGCCGGACTTAAGTAGATCTCAGAGAGAATCATTTTGTTGACCTGATTTTTCGAAAGAGAAAAATCAGGTCAACAAAAAACACCCTTAGCCTACACCCTTATTGTCTATTCCGTAACATTCTGGCCATCTCTGAGAAGAGTTATTTGGTGAAGTCGGGGCTTCCAGATTTCCACGCACCTACAGAGATAAAGAGGCAACCGTTCGTGCACTCCGAGCTGAATAGAAAAATAGTCCCTACATCTTTTTGGGTCTTCGCCAGTCGGTGATGGGCACCAGGTGTTTGTTGGCCACATCGGCCTTGAAAAATTTTACCATTTCCACCGGCTCATGGCTTTTATAGGTATAGGTTACCGGAGGAAAGACCCCGCCGGTATCAAAATCTCGCAAAGACTCCAATCACCTTATTGTAAACCACCTCGATATTATTGACTTTGAGCATAAGGTCGAACCCTATTTTCGCATTAATCTCCCTAACGTTCCACCAGTATCCCCGTGCCGATCCCGCCGCCGGCGCAGAGGGAGGCAATGCCTCTCTTCAGATCCTGCCGTTCCATTTCGTAAAGGAGCGTAACCAGGATTCGACTTCCGGTACAACCCACCGGATGGCCCAAAGAGATGCCGCTGCCATTGACATTGGCGATCTCCCGGTTCAGACCCAGTTCTTTTTCACAACTTAGATAGTAAGCGGCAAAGGCCTCATTGATCTCAAAAAGCTGAATATCCTTCAAGGCCAGACCGGTATCCTTTAATATTTTTTGAATGGCCGGAACCGGGGCTATCCCCAGGATATGGGGATCTACGGCCACCGAGCAATAAGACCGGATAGCGGCCATAGGCTTCAGGCCCAGGGCCTTGGCCTTTTCGGAGCTCATTAAAATGAGCGCCGCCGCCCCGTCATTGAGGGAGGAGGCATTGCCGGCCGTGACCGTTCCCCCTTCTTTAAAAGCCGGTTTAAGCTGGGCCAGATCTTCCAGAGTGGTATCTTCCCGGGGATGTTCATCGATGGTGACTTCTACGGTTTTCCCTTTTTTTGAGGGCAGCACAACAGGCACGATCTCCCTTTTGAATCTCCCTTCTTTAATGGCCCGCACGGCCCGCTGATGGCTTTGAAAGGCCAATTGATCCTGCTCTTCCCGGCTCAGGCCGTAGCGTTCGGCCAGCCTTTCAGCCACTATTCCCATGCCCCCGCCGACCGGATATTCCTGCATGGCCTTCCAGATCAGGTCCGTGGCCTGGGCGTGGCGTAGTCTCTGGCCCCACCGGACACTCTCCATAATATAAGGCCCATTGCTCATGGATTCCACCCCGCCGGCCAGGACGCAATCGGCCTGGCCCAGGGCAATAGCGTTGGCCCCGACAATAACGGCCTGTGCGGAGGAGGCACAGGCGCAGTTGATGGTCACCCCCGGGGTCTCATAGGGAAGCCCCAGGAGCAGGGAAGAAATCCTGGCGACATTTTGATCCATAGGGCTGAAACAACTGCCGACAAAAACCGAGCCCACCTCTTCCTTTTTTATGCCGGCCCGTCTGATGCTTTCTTCCATGGCTGTTTTCATCAAATCCAACGTCATGACCGTCTTCAAAGCACCGCCAAAATCCCCGATCGGGGTCCGGGCCGCACTGACAATGACTATTTCTTTCATAATCGTCTCCTTATTATCAACTCGATGGTATTGTAAAGAGTCGATTGGGTCGCTTCTTGTCATTCCGACGAAAGGCGGAATCATGTTCCGACCAACCGATAAAACAATAGGCAATATAAAGGCTTTTAATTGTCAGGTGTGAGGGATGTCAAGTCTTTTTTAAAAAAGTTGATTTTCTTTAACAAATTGATCATAGTAATTTTTTAATATTAAAGAGGCAGGGCTTTTATTCCGCTGGAAAAATCATTGAATTTTGGAGGATTACTTGATTATTACCGATACGGGTAAAGTGGGACCGGGCTTATATGTTCTGGGAACAAGCCGGATGCCTTCCTATCTTTTGGATGGAAAACAACCGGTCATTTTTGAGGCCGGTATCAGTTGTCTGGGACCGGCTTATCAAGAGGACATCACCAAGATCCTGAACGGCCGGACCCCGGAGTTCCTTTTCTTGACCCATGTCCATTTTGATCATTGCGGGGCGGCCGCCTTTCTCAAAAAGGCCTTCCCCGGATTACAGATTGCCGGCTCAAAGCCGGCGACCGGAATATTGGCCCGGCCTAATGCCTTGGAACTGATGGCCAACTTAAATAAGGCCGCCACCGAAGGAATGCGGAGTTTGGCCCCTAATCTGGTCAGTGACGAGGTCTTCCAGCCTTTCACCCTCGACCGGGTTCTTTCCGACGGAGACCGCATCGAGCTGGAGGATAATCTGACGGTCGAGGTCCTGGCGACCCCCGGACACACCCGGGATTCTTTGAGTTATTATCTCCCCAAACAAAAAATTCTGATAGCCTCGGAGTCGGGAGGCTGCCTCGATTCGACAGGGCAGATCATGACTGAATTTCTTTCGGACTACCAGGACTATATTAATTCCATCGGCCGCCTGGACGGCTTGGAGGTAGAATTCTTTTGCCAGGGCCACGGGGCGGTCTTTACCGGAAAAGATGCCAGGAATTTTTTTAGCCGGTCCCTGCTGGCAGCCAGAGAGTTCAGGCAGTCGGTCGAGGAAGCCCTTAGCGCCGAAGGGGGAGACATCCAAAAGGCCGTGGCCAGGATAAAGGCCGTCGAATATGACCCGAAACCGGAACCCAAACAGCCCGAGGGGGCTTATTTGCTTAACATAGAAGCCCGGGTGCGGCACTTGGCCGGTCTGATGGGTAACGAAAAAAAATAAAGGGTTCTGTTTATTTTTTTTAAAATTCAAAATACTTTTAGACAGGATTAACGGGATTACCTGGATTTTTGTGCCTTTCCGAAAGAAAGGCACAAACCGAATCGTTTCTTCGGACAGAAGCCTTAGTTTCCGCTGGAAGCAGATCAAGGTTGCTCAAGGGTCTTTCGGGGCCTGAGCAAAAAATATATGAAAATCCGGTTAATCCTGCCCGATAAAATTTTTCCCATAAATCTGATCGTGTTACAAATAAAGAGGTTTTGAGATGTGCGAAGTTCAAGAAGAGGAAATGGATTATGAAGGGATGGTCATCCGGCCTCCCAGCGAAGCCTACAGCATCCTGCTGCAAGTCACCGTAGGCTGTTCTCATAACAAGTGTTCCTTTTGCGGGACCTATAAAGACAAACGCTTCCGAATCAAATCGGATGAAAGGATTTTGAAAGACATCCGCTTTGCCTCCCAATATTGTCAAAGACAGGACAGGGTCTTTCTGATGGACGGGGACGCCCTGATCATCCCCCAGAAACGATTAGTCTGGATCTTGGAGCGGATCCGGGAATACCTTCCCTGGGTTAAAAGGGTCGGGAGTTATGCTAATGCCAAAAGCATCAAGATGAAAAGCGATGAGGAGTTGAGACAGTTGAAGGAACTGGGACTGGGGATCGTCTACCTCGGGGTGGAGACCGGACATCCGGAGCTGCTGAAAAAAATCTGCAAAGGCACCAGCCGGGAGAACTTGATCCTTCAGGGCAAACGCATCAAACAGGCCGGTATCAAGCTCTCGGTGACCGTGCTTTTGGGCATCGGCGGGACGGCCATGTCCAGGGAACACGCCCGGGAAACGGGGACCCTTTTGACCGAGATGGACCCCAATTTTGTCGGGGCCTTATCGGTCATGGTTTTGCCCAACACCCCCTTGGGGGAGGAATATGCCGAAAAGAGATTTCAACCCCTTTCCGTAGAACAGTTTTTAACCGAGTTAGGTGAAATGCTGGCGGCCACCCGGCTTTCCCGGGGCCTCTTTTATTCCAACCACGCCTCCAACTATCTGCCTATCAAGGTCCGGTTCCCCGACGGAAAAGAACCGGCCCTGGCCTTGATCAAAAAAGCCTTGGAAGGCAAGGTGGGTTTGAGGCCGGAATGGATGAGGGCGTTATAAAGTTCGAGAGTTTGCAAAAAAAGAGGAAGCTATTTGATGAAACCTTACATTTTTTAAGGAGGTACCTGTGAATGATGATTTGAATATTGTCGGCAAAAGGGTGGTGCGGAGTGACTCCCTGGCTAAAGTTACCGGCGAGGCGCGTTACACAGGCGACTTGAAACTGCCCAACATGCTCGTGGCCAAAGTGCTGCGGAGCCCTTATTCCCATGCGAAGATACTCCATATCGACACCACACGGGCACTGAAGGTGCCGGGCGTCAAGGCGGCCGTCAGCGGCTTTGACGCCTACGGGATCAAGTGGGGTGTCTTCCGCTATACCCAGGACCACGCCATGCTTCCGACGGACAAGGTCCGCTATGTCGGGGAAGACGTGGCGGCCGTGGCGGCCATTGACGAAGAGACGGCGCTGGAGGCCCTTTCCTGCATCAAGGTGGACTATGAAGTCCTCCCCGGGGTTTTTGATCCCCTGGAGTCGATGAAAGAGGGTGCACCCCAAATCCACAACGAGTATAAGAACAACATTAATGTTCACGTTCATATCGATGTGGGTGAGGTGGACAAGGAGATGGGAAGGGCCTTCCTCGTCCGTGAGGATACCTTCAGCGCTGCCGGTGAGGCCTACGCGATGATGGAGCCCTATGCGGTCGTCGCTTCCTACAAGAACGGTTTTCTCGACCTCTGGATGCCCAACGCCGGACCCCACGTCCGGGCCAAGGCGCTTTCGAACCTCCTCAAAATACCCCTCAACCGGGTTCGTGTCCGCCACATTAATTCCGGAGGCGCCTTTGGCGGGCGGTCGGAGGTGGCGCCCGGCGATCTTGTGGCCTCCCTTTTATCCATGAAGGCCGGCCGGCCTGTAAGGCTGGTCCTTTCCCGCGAGGAGAACGCCACAAGTTCGAGACAGGTCCACGACATCATCGCCACGGTGAAAACGGGTATGAAAAAGGACGGCACCATCGTGGCCAAGGACTACCGGGCGATCTATAATGGTGGGGCCTACAGTTCTACGGGACCTATCGCCGCCTCGATACCCTTTTATGTATACGAGGAATGCTACCGTTTCCCCAACGTCCGCTATAACGGATACCGGGTATTCACGAACAAAGGCATCCGGGGGATGTACGGCTGTCACGGAAGGGCCTTTCTCGCCGGGAACGAAGCCCAGATGGATCTTATGGCCAAAGAGCTCGGCCTGGATCCCGTCGATATACGCCTCAAGAACGGCCTGACGGCCGGCGAAGTAACGGCGACGAAATCCAAGATAACCAGTTGCGGTCTCCAAGATACGATCAAGGCCGCATCCGAAAAAACAAATTTCAAGAAGAAATGGGCCACAGCCGCAAAGCTCAAAGGGATCGGGATGGGGTGCGTGGCCATCATGTGCGGTTTCCCTATGGGGTTCCGTTCCGGCTCGTCGGCCTATGTCAAGATCAATGATGACGGTCAGGTGACGCTGGTGACCGGTCTCGTTGACAATGGACAGGGAAACGAATCCATGGTGATCCAGGTTACCTCGGAGGTCCTCGGCGTCCCCATGGAGGACATCAACCTGGTTAACGCCGACACGGAAGTCACCAACCTCGATCCGGGCGCCTATTCACAAGCGGCTGCCTTCGTCGGAGCCAACGCGGTGAAGATTGCCTGTGAGAACGCGCGCCGGAGGATCGTCGCCATTGCCGCGGAAAAGCTCGGCGTAGAAGAGGCGGACATCGACCTGAAAGACCGGAGGGCTTATTCCAAGACCAAGCCCGACAAAAAGATGCCCATCTCCTGGGTGGTGCGGGAGGCCTTCTCCAGGGGAGAACCGATCGTTGGGACCGGGTCTTTCTTCCCCAACATCGATTTTAAGAGGGAATGGATCTCGAGGCCCTGGGGCCAGATGGCCGGGACCTTTTCCTTTGGAACCTCCGTGGCGGAGGTTTCTATTGATCCCGAGACGGGGAAGATCACGATCCCCCGTTTCACGGCGGCCCACGATTGCGGCCGTCCGATAAACCCCATAGGGGTGGAAGGGCAGATGGAGGGTTCCATCCAGCAGGCCGGGGTGGCGACCATCACCGAGGAGAACCTCTGGAACAGGGGCTTCCTTTTGAACCCTGATCTCCTGGAATACAAGGTTCCTCTGGCCTGCGACATGCCTGATATAGAGACGATCATCATTAGTTCCCGGGACCCTGAAGGGCCGTTCGGGGCGAAGGAGGGGGGCCTTACCATCCGTATGAACGCCTACAGCGCCGTCGCCTGCGCCGTGGCCAATGCCACAGGCGCGCTTTTCACAGAGTTGCCGCTTACACCGGACAGGGTGTTGAAAATAATGGAACGAAAAAAGGGGGTGAAGGGATGATCCTACCTAAGTTTGAATACAAGAAAGCAAAAAGTATTGCCGAGGCCATCGGCTTCTATACCCGTTTTGACGGGCAGGCCCGCTATCTCGCCGGCGGCACGGACCTTATCCCGCTGTTGAAGCTGAGATTGTCAACGCCGGCGGCCCTCATTGACCTGAAGCCCATCAAAGAATTGAAAACCCTCTCCCGCAGCGGCGGATGGCTGGCCATAGGCGCAAACTTTGCGCTCTTTGACCTCAAGAATGATCCTTTGGTAAAAGAATATTTCCCGGCCCTTTCTGAATCCCTCGACGGCACTTCCTGCGAAACGCTCCAGATGCGGGGCACCCTCGGCGGGAATATCCTCCAGGATACGCGCTGCCTCCTTTATAACAAATCCCTGGAATGGCGCACCGCCAGAGGTTTTTGTTGGAAAATGGGCGGCAAGGCCTGCAACGTCGTTCCCAATGCCCAGGCCTGTTTTTCGAACTATTGCAGTGACAACACGCCTTCTCTCATTACCCTGTCGGCCCAGGTAAAATTAGCCGGCCCCGGGGGCGAACGGTCAGTAAAATTGGAAAAGCTCTTCACCGGCGACGGCAGGAAGCCCTTCGCCCTCGAGCCTGGAGAGATCCTGACCCAAATACGGATACCCCTGGAAAAGACGAAAGGGACCTACGAGAAATTACGGGTCCGGGGTTCCATAGATTATCCCCTGGTCGGGGTGGCCGTTTCTATGAAAGGGTCCTCGGCCAGGGTCTGTGTCGGGGGCGTCGGCCTGTCACCCCAGGTTTATAATCTCAAGAATATCAATGAAAGCAGCGTTAAAGATGCGGCAGACCAGGCGGTTGCAGAGGCCAAGCCGGTATTGAACGCCACGCTCTCCCCGGCTTACCGGAAGAAAATGGTGGGTGTCCTCTTTAAAAAGGCGATCAAAAAAGTTCAGCGGGGAGGTGCGCGATGAGGAGGATGAAGGTTACCTTTCAGATAAACAACGAGAAGGTCACGCTCCAGGTGAAGCCTTATGAGACTCTCCTCGAGACCCTCCGGGAGAGGCTCTCTCTCACGGGGGCGAAAGAGGCCTGCGGTATGGGTTCCTGCGGGGCGTGCACGGTTGTGGTGAACGGAATACCGTTGAGGTCCTGCCTTGTCCTGGCCCCCGAAGCGGATGGCGCCGTTATCACAACGGTTGAAGGGCTGCGCCAGGAAGGACAGCTCCATCCGCTCCAGGAGGCTTTCATGGAAAAAGGCGCCGTTCAGTGCGGTTTTTGCACCTCCGGTATGATCATGACGGCCAAGGCGCTCCTCGACAGGAACAAAAAACCGACTAAGAAAGAGATTATCGGGACGATCTCTTCCAATATCTGCCGTTGCACCGGATACAAGAAGATCGTCGAGGCCGTTGAAGAAGCGGGAAAGAAGACGACGTAGGTGCAAAAATGAAAATCAAGGTCAAGATTGATTCCAATCTTCGAATAAAGAATGTTTTTGAACCGCCCCTGCAGATGGATCTCCAAGATGGTGAAAATACCTTGAAGGATGTCCTTCAGAAGCTCTCCGCTATGTACCCCTATTTAAAGTTTATCGAAGGGGGAGAGATGGGAGATGACCTCCGCCATCTTTACCTCAATGGAGAGAGTCACTTTTCATTTCCCGAGGGGTTGAAAAAGAAGATCAAGGAGGGCGACACCGTCCTGGTTGAAGTCTATATGGACCCCCTGGCCGGTGGCTAACCATCGGGGTCTATTTGAAGGAATTTCCCTAACTCCGGGCAAGGTATTGGAGACGAGAGAGGGAATAAATAATAAAGTTTTCATGATTGAACCGGCTTTCTCTCTTACTCAATAGGGCTTTAATATCTGGACCCCGGCTTTTGCCGTGGAGACGGACTGGGTAAAGTTTCTCCCGTCGTTCCGGGCTTGGACCCGGAATCCAGGATTTTATGTTTGTTCTTTGAACGCGGTACAGGTAACTCGTAACTCTATTTTCGTATTAGTTTGAAAACCAGGGTTCAAGGATTCCAGGATTCGAGGGTTCAAGGGTTTTAGTTCCTTGCCTTTCACTTGAATCCTTGACCCCTCGGCCCCTTGAACCCTGGTTTTCATGATTCGTGGCGCCCTAAAGGGGCGCATGTGGATTTAATATAAGAATCGAATCAAGGAGGGATCATGAAGGTATTAGTCGTAGGCGGGACGGGCGGTATGGGTCAGGGGGCCGCCAGGGACCTCATTAAACAGGAGAAGATCGATAAAGTCATCCTCGGTGATATCAATATAGACCTCGACCGGGTACAGGACAAGTTGAAGGCCAGCGGCAAGATATCCCTTAGTAAAATCGATGTCAACGATCACCGGGGTCTGGTGGGCGTCATTGGGGAAGTCGATGTGGTCGTCAACTGCGCCGGACCGTTTTACAAGACGGCCGTGGCCGTAGCCAGGGCCGCCGTAGAGGCGAAAGTCAATTATATCGATATCTGCGATGACTATGAGGCCACGGAAATTCTTTTTGCCTCCGATATCGACCAGGCGGCCAAGAATGCGGGGATCACCGTCCTGACCGGCATGGGATCGGACCCGGGGACCAACAATGTCCTGGTCAAGTGGTATGCCGATCACCTGGACCGGGTGGATGAGATCTCTTTATTCTGGGTCGTAAGCATCGCCGAGCTGGCCGGTGCGGCCTGGGATCACAGCCTGCACATGACCATCGGGCAAATTCCCCAATATCTGGACGGACAATTGGTCCATGTGGAAGGCGGCACCGGTGTGGAGACGGCCCAATTCCTGGAACCCCTGGGCACCTGTCAGGTGCGCTACGTGGGTCATCCCCAGCCGCTGACCATCCCGCGCTACATCAAAGGTCTAAAGAAAGTGGAGATCAAGGGTGCGCTCATCCCCTTATGGGTGGACGAGCTCATCAAGGAACAGAAAGAAACCGGATTCCTCAGTAAGGAGCCGGTAGAGGTTCATGGGACCAGGGTAACCCCCTATGACCTGACCCTGCGGCTCTGGGACACCATCCCCCAAGGGAGGGATAACGGCCCGGAGGCCTCCGGTCTGAAAGTGATCGTCAAAGGGGAGAGAAACGGAAAGCAGGTGACCTACACGGCCGATATCGTCGGCCGCATGAGGCCGGGAACCGGACTTCCGGCTTCGATTGCCGCCCTGATGATGGAGGCCGGCGATGTGACGGTCAAAGGGGTCGTGGCCCCGGAAGGCTGCATCAATCCGGAAAAATTTCTGGCCGCCCTGCTTAAACGAGGCGCCAAGATACATCAAACCGAAACCATAGGCTCATTGTTTGCACTTTAACACAAACATCGGTTCAAGGTTCAGGGTTCAAGGTTCAAGGTCCGAAAAACCCAAACCCATTTTCGTGCTTCGTCGGTGACCTCGTCGGGCAGCATGAGGGTTTAATACTGCGACACTTTTTTCGTCATTCCCGAAGGCCTTTATCGGGAATCCAGATTTTTCATGAAAAGGAAGGGTTCTATGAAAAGCGCTGAAAAACTCAATATTACCAGAAGTCAGGAACTGTTTAAGGAGGCCCTTACCCTGGTCCCCGGGGGGGTCCTGGGAGCCAGAAAACCCGCTGATTTTATCGAAGGTGAATACCCCATTTTTGTGGAAAGCGGCCGGGGCGGCAGGGTCGTCGATGTGGATGGAAATGAATATATCGATTTCCTTTGCGGCTACGGTCCCATTATTCTGGGCTACCGGGAAGAAGAAGTGGACGAGGCGGTTATCCACCAGATAAGGGACAAGGGCTTCTGTTTCACCCTGACGCAACGGTTTCAGAATGAGCTGGCCAAAAAACTGAGCCAACTGGTCCCCTGTTCGGAAATGAGTATTTTTTTAAAGACCGGTTCCGATGCCACCACGGCGAGCATCCGTATCGCCAGGGCCTTTACCAACCGGATCAAGGTGATGCGCAGCGGTTACCACGGCTGGCATGACTGGTGCGTAGAGATGAAGGGGGGCGTCCCGGAAAAGTTCTACGAGGATGTCTTTGAATTCCGGTACAACCGTCTCGATCAGCTCGAGGAGTTGATGGCCAAACACGGCGATCAGACGGCGGCCATCATTATGACCCCTTTCGGCCATCCCTTACACATGAAGATGGAAGAGCCCAAACCCGGGTTCCTGGAAGGGGTCCGGGAACTCGCCACCCGGTATGGCGCTATTCTGGTCTTTGATGAAGTGCGGACCGGGTTCAGGTTGGCCATGGGAGGGGCGCAGGCCTATTATGGCGTCACCCCCGACCTGGTGGTCCTGGGAAAGGGAATGGCCAACGGCTATGCTATCAGCGTGGTGACCGGGAAAAGGGAGGTCATGATGGCCTCGGCCCAGAAGCTGTTCATCTCTTCCACCTTCTTCCCCAACAGTGACGGATATGTGGCCGCCCTGAAGACCATTGAAATCCTCAAACGGGACCGGGTCCTGGACAACATCTGGGAAAAAGGGGCCCGTTTTTGGAAAAAAATCCAGGCCTGTCTTGACCGTTACGACGTGGGAGCCGAGCTAAGCGGCGTGGCCCCCATGTTTTTCATAACCTTCAAGTCTGATGAGGCCAAGACCCATCGGGCCAAACGGGATGATTTTTATACCCAGCTTATTCGAAAAAAGATCTTTTTACACCCGCACCACCACGGGTATATCTGTTACCGACACACCGACCAGGATCTGGACCTGGCGGCCAAGGCCATAGAGGAGTCCCTGGCCTACGTAAAAGAAAAGCACGGCCAATAGGGCCTGACCACTCATTCGCACACACAAGAAAAATTGTAGCGAATACGGCCCAAATTGGGTTGACCCGAAAGTCGGAAACCCCGTCATGACCAGCGAAGTGATCTCGTCTTAGAATCCAAGGGGATTAGGCGGATTGATTCGTCGCTCCGCGCCGGGCAATGACAACCGCGTGGGTAGTGAAAAAAATGAAGTCCCGGCATCCATCTTTTACGCTTAGGCTTGAAAGCCTAAGCGTAAAAATTCAATTGATATTTTATCATGTGACTATGTTTAGGTCGTTCCAAACCCACACGCAGAGAAAACTACGGGGTTTTTTTAGTTTCCGTTTGGAGCTTCTTCTTTAAGGCCTCTTCAAACGATGTTTGGGTCTCTTCTGAACGAAGATCAATGGTTTCAAAACTTTCTTCATCCGGTTTTACCAGACGGCTTCTGACCGTACTAATTTCTTCATTATCCATTTTTTTCTTAATACGGGTTTGTTCTAATTTTTTCCCCAGGATGTTGATTTTTATAATAACCCCCTTTTTCCAACGATCAATGGTTGCTTTAACTGGCGAATTTTTTTGACCCCCACTCATCATTATCTGGTTGAACATTTCCCTTAAATACTCATTCTTTTGTTCCAATTCGTTGGCTTTCTTTTGAGAGGTGCCAAGTTCAGATTTTAAACGATTTACTTCCAGAGTCAGGGCTGCATTATCGAGATGAGACTGCTCTAATTTTTTTCCCAGGGTGTCGATTTTCTCAATAACCGCTTTCTCCAAAAGATCAATGGTCGCCGTTACCGGAGAAATTTTTTGATCACTACTCTCCATTGGTTCCCGTTCCAGAGTGGGTTGGTCTGAAATGGCAGAGAGTGCCCGGAGATATGGGATTCATCGCTATCTCCCATCTGTATGCTGCCTTATTCATAATTACTTCACCAGACTGAGTCCATCTTGTATTTACGAAGGGGTTGTCTTTTTGGCAGGATCTGTCAAATTGATTTTTGTGTGCTTCTTTTTTATGCTCTCTTCAGTTGCCATTGTAAAGAATCCAGAAGTGCTTCTCTCCCTCTCTTCTTCTTTGTTTTCCAAGGGATAACCTCCGAATCCAAGATAACATGGATCTCGGTCATTGGGAACAGATTTTTTAGGGGGAGTTTCACGGACGGAGGGAAAAAGGGTCGGGTGAAGATCTCTGGCCAAATAAAACTAATTTTCTTTCAATGATCTCAGAAAGGCCAAGGGAAATTATACCTTTCCAAAGATAATCGAAAAAACACCCCCTATATGAACTTTTTTTGGGGGAAAAGTGGTTTTAAAGTGGGCTACTTCCTGCTATACGTACCAAACTGATGTTTGACAGATAAGTAGTTATTAGTCATCATCTGTCTGATTTTCTTATTGATTTAAGAAAAGGAGGCAGAGATGACGAACGGACATAGTAATCTACAGCAGACGAGTATATCTTCAGATTTTAAAATTCCCGCCAATAACGCTCTCCGTTATTATCAGACCCGTTTACGATTTAAAATACATCCTGAAGGCTGTATAGAAGCACTTGCCAAGATCTTGAAGCGGCTATCCCGGATGGACCTGCCGGGGAAGGATCGGGTGGAAACCTATCTTCGTTACTTGACTCTTCGCAATCGCAGGCCGAGGACCCTATACAGTCGCTTTGGCACCATCGTTCTTTTTCTTGAGATGATACGGGACAGCGGCAGGGCATGCCTGGAAGCAATCACCCGAAGGGATGTGGAGGCGTTCATTGAGCAGGAGCAGGACCGGGGGATTAAGATTACGACGATCAGGACCAGGCTGGTGAGTGTGCAAGCCTTTCTCCGTTACCTGATGGAAGAAGGGATCGTCTCTGCGGAACTATTCAGCCGAAGGATACGGTTGCAGTTACCGGAGCGGCTGCCGCGGGCCATGGATCTTGACGATCTGCGGAAGCTGCTTTCGATCATTGAAGATATTCGTGACCGAGCCATGATCCTGGTCTTGTTGAGAACCGGTATGCGGATTGGTGAACTGCTTAATACCAAGAGGGCCGACGTCCATCTCAAGGAGCGGAGGATAGAGATTTACGAAGCGGAGAAGAACCGCCTGGGGAGGGTGGTCTATCTCAGTGATGATGCGGCCACGGCTCTGCGGAAGTGGTTAAAGAAGAGGCATCCCGGTGAGGAGTACCTGATCTATACCCGGACAGAGATGATGTCTTACAGCACCGCCCGAACCATCTTTAAAGGATATATAACCAAGGCAGGATTGGCGGACAAGGGATACACTCTGCATACCCTTCGCCACACCTTTGCTACGGAGTTTCTCAATGCCGGTATGCGTCTGGAATGTCTCCAGGTGTTGCTGGGTCACCGGAGTATCGAGGAGACGCGGCGTTATGCCCAGTTGACCGATAAGACCCGCGAGGAAGAGTATTTTAAGGCCATGTCGAAGATAGAGAGGAGGGACAGTAATGGCGATGACCGATGCGATCCTGAACTGGCAGAGATTTTTAAAGCGGCGGAACTGTTCGCCCCATGCCGTGAAGAACTATCTGAACCTCATTAAACACTTTGTCGTCTGGTTGGATGTGCCGGTGGAGGCAGTGACCCACTCAGACGTATCACGCTACATCGAGCATCTCATGCGGAAGAGGCTGGCGCCCAAGACGGTCAACTGCCACTTGAACGGTATTCGCCAGTTCTACCATTACCTGCGGGATGAGGAAGGGATGATTATCAACAATCCCATCAAGAAGACTCATCTCCAGAAGATGTCACAGCCCCTTCCCCGGCACCTGAGAGATGATCAGGTGGAGACCTTCTTCAAAGCCATCAAGGGCGACCGTGACCGGGCCATGTTCATGCTCATGCTCCGTTGCGGGTTACGGGTGGAAGAAGTCGCCCATCTAACGATCGGGGTCATAGACGTCAAACGCAGGACTATCCTGGTTGAAGACGGTAAGGGTGGAAAAGATCGGGTCGTCTATATGAGCCATGATGCCCTCCAGGCCCTGGCTGCTTATTTAAGAGTCAGGCCTCCATCCAGATCCAGAAAGATCTTCCTGGCCGAAAAGAAGCCTTGCCATGGGCAACCCATCTCCATTCGCGGCATTCAACGGCGCATGGAAACTTATGCCCGTCAGGCCAAGCTCAAGGTCTCCTGTCATCACCTTCGGCATACCATGGCTACACAGCTGCTCAATGCCGATGCCGATCTCTCCACCATTCAGGATCTCTTGGGCCATAGCCATGTAAAAACCACACAACGGTACTGCCGGGTATCAAACCTAAAGGTGCAGAGAGACTACTTCAAGGCCATGGAGGTGATCTTGCAACAAACGGCTGGCACCCTAAATAATCCTTGACGAAAACATAAAACTATGAGATTTTAAACAATACCTAACCCATTAACTTCAATAAGAAAATCAGATTTTAGTACGTATAGCTTCCTGAAATCTTGTTTTTAAATTTCGGCTCTTTAGGCTACATTTCAAACGATAATGGGTTGAAAATTTTTGAGATCGCCGGGAAACCAGGTGGTCAATGAAGAAGAATCCGGAAGTGGGCATTATACTATTCCACGTCATCTTAAAAGGATAGCTCCATTCATTTTTCGGCTCACTTGTTCAACGGTAAGTATCCCGAGAATAATCCATCTCCTGTCAAAAACACGACATTTTTTGTCCGGTCATGGAAGTTAAAACCTGTCCATCAGCCTATTCCCACCCCTCAAAGATCCTCTCATAAAACCTTAACATCCCAAAATAATTGTAATTTCACCATTCAATGAATTAATGGCCTAATTGTTGCTTATAGAATAAAAGAAACTAACTGGAAAAATTTTGTTTTTCGGCTTTTACCAGAAAAAGGAATTTCTATGAGACATTTTAGTGATGACGTTCTCAAAGCGGATGAAATATCGAGATGGCTGAGAATCCCTAAGTCAACCATTTATAAACTCTGCCTGGAAGGTAAAATCCCGGGGACAAAAATCGGCCGACATTGGCGATTTGACCGTAAAGATATTGAGGTTTGGTTCAAAGAAAGAATTAAAAATGGAAACCAGGTGATTAGCTTATGACACCCGGCGTTCATACGGGTTTTCTGGCGGACTCAAACCTCTATGAAGAAAACTTCATTGATGATTCAATTCAAAAAAGAAATCGAGGCTACTGAACGCAAATCAATGGTGATTCGAGTTTACAGAAGTATGAAAAATATTTTGTTCAAAACGATTAATGCGATTGTTGAAACCAGAGGAGCCGTCTAATAGAGGGGATTAAGATGAAAATTGCAGTCATTGGGTGCGGCTATTGGGGACCCAATTTGGTTAGAAATTTTTCCCAATTAAATAAGGTCGATGAATTATTTTGCTGTGACCTGGACAGTAAAAGGCTGGATCGAGTAACAAACCTTTTCCCGTTGGTCAAAGGAGTGAGGGATTACAAAGAACTTCTGGAAATGCCGGATCTGGACGGCGCGGTTATTGCCACTCCGGTTTACAGTCATTTCCCCTTGGCCAAGGAATTTCTGGAGCAGGGAAAACATGTAATGGTGGAAAAACCCCTGACCCATTCCTTGGAAAGCAGTCTGAGTTTGATCAAGACGGCTGAAGAAAAAAAACGGATCCTCATGGTGGGCCACACCTTTGAATATGAGGCCGCCGTAAACAAGATTAAAGAAATCGTCGAAAGTGGGGAATTGGGGAGGATACTCTATGTAAGCTGTACCCGTGTGAACTTGGGACTCTTTCAAAAGGATATCAATGTGGTTTGGGATCTTGCCCCCCACGATATATCCATCATTCTTTATGTCCTGGGCGAATTTCCGGTTTCGGTCAACTGCCAGGGGAAAGCTCATTTTAAATCAGAGATTGAGGATGTGGCGATTACCACGTTGAACTTTAAAAGCGGCTTAATCGCTTTTATACATAACAGTTGGCTTGATCCGAAAAAGATCCGCAAAACAACGATTGTCGGAACACGGAAGATGTTGGTTTATGATGATCTGGAAATGCAGGAGAAGATAAAGATATATGACAAGGGGTTAGAAATACCGCCTTATTATGATACTTTTGCCGAGTTTCATTTCTCCTATCGGTCAGGAGATACCTATAGCCCGAGGATTGACGAATATGAACCCCTCCGGAAACAGTGCGATACCTTTCTGGAATGTATAAGAAATGGGATCCATCCTCGTGCCGATGGGAATAACGGATTGAGGGTGGTGGCCATCCTGGAAGCATCCTCCAACTCATTAAAGCGAGCGGGTAAGGAGGTGCCCTTGCGACTACCCAAAGAGAAAGTCATCCAGACAGATGGAAATGGATACCCTGTTTTTTCAAAGATCCCGTTGAAGAATAAGAAGGAGACCCCTTTAAGAGTTTTTAAATAAAGCGGGTCTGCGTGAGGTTGTCTGTCATAGCCCCTGAGATGAAATTGGGGAAAAACACCGAGGTTAATAATTTTATGAATCTTTCAAGTTTAGAATGGGGATTAGACAAAGATAGGGTGCTGAATGATTCTATCAGAATCGGGATAAATAGACAATCTAAGGGCGAGCAAGAAGAGATACTGGTAGTCGATGACACTTTAATAACACTTAATCTGCTTACCGATATCTTGTCGGCCGAAGGTTTCCAGGTGCGATCTGCCGACACTGGAGAAGGGGCCTTACGCTCGGTCGCATCCGAACCGCCCCATCTGATTTTGTTGGATGTCAAGATGCCCGGGATAGACGGATTCGAAGTTTGCCGACGGCTTAAGGCACAGGAAGTAAGCCGCCATATCCCGGTCATATTCATCAGCGTCGTTACCGATCTCGATGAACGGGTGAAAGGTTTTGGACTCGGAGCAGTCGATTTCATTTCCAAACCATTCCAGCGCGAAGAACTCCTGGCGCGGGTGCGGACCCATCTCGAATTGAACCGGTTGCGGATCAAGCTTGAAGCCCAAGTGGCGGAAAGAACGATTCAGCTCCACCAGTTGACGGAAGAACTCAAACAAAGTCTGGAGAAGTTAAGAAAAACCAGCGTGGGCATTATCCAGGCCATGGCCCTGACGGTGGAAAGTAAGGATCCTTACACCGCCGGCCATCAACTACGGGTATCCTCTCTGGCCGGGGCCATCGCTCAGGAAATGGGGCTCTCCCAAGATCATATCGAAGCCGTTCGGATGGCCGGTATGGTCCACGATTTAGGAAAAATTTCGTTCCCGGCCCAGCTTCTTAGTAAGTCTACTCAGCTAAGTGATCTTGAATTTGGGTTAATCAAGGTTCATCCGCAGATCAGTTTTGACATCCTGAAAGACATCGATTTCCCCTGGCCGGTGGCCCAGATCGTTTTTCAGCATCATGAAAGGATCAATGGAACAGGGTATCCCTTGGGGCTGTTTGGAAATGAAATTTATTTGGAGGCCAAGATCATAGCCGTGGCCGATGTGGTCGAGGCCATTGCCTCCAACCGTCCGTATCGGCCTGCCCTTGGTATTAAAAAAGCCCTGGAGGAAATCTTGCAGAATAGAGACATTCTCTATGATCCCGAGGTGGTCGATGCCTGTCTGAGGCTTTTTAAGGAGAAGGGGTTTCAGCTAAAGCAAAAATGAACCTTTCTATGCTCTCTTTCAGCCCATAACCTTTAGCGTTGGAATAATCTATAGCAGTATGAGTTTATTGTTGGCAACCTTAAAAGGTGTACCGATAAAAGGATAATAGACCCCATTCTCAAGAGAGGTGTTTTTTTATTGTGAATGCCTCAACCGGAGATTTACAGAATGAACGATAACAGGAAGACCAAAGAGCAACTGATCCAGGAATTGGAAGATCTTCGCCGGAGGATTGCTGAACTGGAAAAATCAGAAACAGAGCGCAAACGGGTGGAGTCCCAACGGCAGCAGGTTTCACTCGAAACGCAGGGCAAAAGCGGATCATTGATGCGTGCTGTTACTAATTCTGCCCAGGATGCGATATTAATGATGGACCCCACGGGTTGTATCTCATTCTGGAATCCGGCGGCTGAACATATCTTTGGCCGCACGAGGAAAGAGGCAATCGGTCAGAATTTGCATCAATTCCTTGCCCCAAAGCGTTACTGGGGAGAATGCCATGCTGCATTTTCCAAGTTTAAAAAAACTGGTCAAGGCGAGGCTTTGAACAAGACCATCGAGTTACAGGCCCGCAGAAGGAATGGAGAGGAATTCCCCGTCGAACTGTCTCTTTCCGCAATTCATTTTGAGGATGGTTGGCATGCATTGGGGATCATACGCGACATCACCGAACGCCAGGAGGTGAATCGGAAACTCCAAGAAGCGGTCATATTCCAGCAGATGTTGATTGATGCCCTTCCGATGCCTGTTTTTTATAAGGATTCGAAGGGCAGATATCTGGGATGCAACAGTTCCTTCGAGAAATTTTTCGGACAGAAAAGGGAACAGATTACCGGCAAATCGGTCTACGAGCTATCCCCGAAAGAATTTGCTGATATATATCATGAAAATGATGGGGTTTTGCTCCAGAATCCAGGAATACAGATTTACGAGTCTATAATAAAAGATACGAGTGGAGCTGTCCATAATGTGATCTTCCACAAGGCCACATTTCCCAACATGGATGGTTCAGTTGGTGGTCTTATCGGGGGCATTCTCGACATCACTGACAGCAAGCGGGCCGAGGAGTCCCTGCGCGATAGTGAAGGCCGCCTGCAAACGCTGGTGCAGACTATCCCTGACCTGATCTGGCTGAAAGACAAAGATGGTGTCTATCTCTCATGCAATACAATGTTCGAGCGGTTTTTCGGTGCCAGGGAAGCGGACATCGCCGGAAAAACCGATTACGACTTTGTAGACCGGGAACTTGCCGACGCCTTCCGCGAGCATGACAATAAGGCCATGGCGGCGGGGAAGACCACCAGCAACGAAGAATGGATCACCTTCGCAGACGATGGCCATCGTGTCTTTCTGGATACAATCAAGACGCCGATGTACAATGCTCAGGGAACACTCATCGGCGTGCTGGGTATCGGGCGCGATATCACCAACCGCAGGTCGGTCGAGCGGATTAGAAAGGCTTTGGGAGGGACCGTCCAGGCCATTTCTGTGACCGTTGAGGCGAGGGATCCCTACACGGCTGGCCATCAACGGAGGGTGGCTGATCTGGCCCGTGCGATTGCCACGGAGATGAACCTTCCTATCGATATAATCGATGGGATCCGCATGGCCGCTGCCATCCATGATCTCGGCAAGATATCCGTTCCTGCTGAAATCCTAAGTAAACCGACAAAATTAAGAAAATCGGAGTTTGATCTGATCAAAGAGCATTCACAATCCGGTTACGATATATTGAAGGACATTGACTTCCCCTGGCCCGTTGCCAGGATAGTTCTGGAGCATCATGAAAGGATGAATGGTTCCGGATATCCGAATGGTTTAACGGGAGACAATATTCTTCTGGAGTCACGGATCATAGCCGTGGCCGATGTGGTGGAATCTATGGGCTCCCACCGTCCCTATCGTCCCTCCCGGGGCATTGAGGCAGCCCTTGAGGAAATCGAGAAGAATAAAGGAACCTTTTACGACAACACTGTCGCGGATGCCTGTATGAGATTATTTCGGGAAAAAGGTTATCAACTGCAACAAACCTGATTTTAAATGGTAATCTTCGCCACAATTCAGTAACGTCTCCCGGGGGCTTTATCAAAAGGAAAATAAGGATGGCTTCATTCCTTTACCACCCATAGAAATACTCTACGAGCCACATCATCTGACCGTGAGCGACCCGAAGAGTTCAAACGGAAATCGCTAAATCAAGCACATGACAAAGGAAAACATTTGTAGGTGTAGGGAAGAAAAGGGAGGACAGGGGCAAAGCCATCCATAGGATCTGTCCTCCCCCTTTTCCAAATTATTTCCAGATGACACGAGGCTGGTTACGGACAGGGATGCGTTGGTACTTGAATTTAGGATACCCAACCATCACGGCTCCAAAAGCGAGATGCCCTTTAGGTAGACCCAGGGCATCAAACAGGGGAGGGAAGGCATTTATCGCTTTGTATATGTAGCCTCCCCAGCAAACCCCCAACCCGATGCTGGTGGCGTACAGGTCAAGCAGGCTCAAAGCCAGGGCGGTATCTTCGGGAGCAAAAGTCCAATCCTGCTCGGCGTGAACGATTATTAGATGGGGCGCCTCCCGGCAGACCCGATCAATTCCCAAATCCCAAGCGGCCACTACCCGGTGGTAGCCCCTGATTTTCCCCTCTTCCGGATCCGAATCCAGGAAGGCCTGCATTCCCTCCACGACCAGGCCGGCCACACGCTGAACCTCTTGAGGTTCCTGGACAACTATCCAGTGCCAGGGCTGCTTGTTCTTGGCGGAGGGAGCTGAACAGGCCACCTCCAATAGTTTCTCCAGGGTCTCCTTGGGAACTGTCTTTTCCTTGAAGCTACGAATCGAGCGCCTCCCCCTCAGAAACTGCTCGGCCTGCTCGGGGGGCAGGGCCAGGTCATTATCCATCTTTCGGCAATTCTCCGGTTCCAACCAATCCAGGGACAGCGCCCCCGAGGGGCAAACGGCCACACAGTGCCCGCACCGAATGCAATATTCCTCAAATTCAGGACTGGGAACTGGAAAGCCCTCATTTTTTTCCATAACCAGGATTTGAGCTGGGCACTCGCTGACACAGATGCCGTCCTGGTTGCATTTCTCTCGATCTATGGTAATAAGGTTCATCGGTTTCTCCCTTTTTTTGATGCCTTGGCTGAACACCCTGACTTTTATATCCTCGATAGGGGAGGTTTGTGACTGCTCCCTAATGGTCTATGCAATACATTATTTGGCGTTTATGCCAATGGCAACGGGTTTGGCCCAAACCATTATATTCGGTTGAATTTGGTGTGATGAGGTATTATTTCTCGATTATTAATTCATCTTCAATTTTAATACAGCCCATGACACTTTGGGCGGCAGGACATCGGGTTATATAATTCGAGAAACTTTCCTTGGCATCAACCACCTTGTCTTCGGCTACCTTCAGGTGGTATTTGACCCTGATCGTTGTGATTTTAAGAACGCCGTTGACGTTCTCGATATCACCTTCCACATCGGCCCAGTAAAGGTGTTCGGGGGTTTGAATCTTTTTTCCGGCCATCACCGTGGCCAGTGTTCCCATCATTCACCCGGCTGTGGCGGCAACAATATGGTCAAGCGTCGCTGCATGCTCCTTTTCGGGCTGGACGTTATAGAACTTCATAATCCCACCATGAACTCCATAATAGACTGGTTCCGAGAATCCTTCTATCATGGCCCGACGGGTAGGGCCTTTTTCCCGGACAATTTTAATTCGTGAAGTGTGAACAACATCACTCATAAGAGGCCTCCTCGTTTTTTATGATTTATTTTATCATATACGACCGAGAGATAAAATTAAACTCCTTTTTGAGGTCTGTGTGCCTTGGCCCACCGAGAGTAGACCGTGACAGCCGGTTGAAGGTATGAATGCCGTTGTTGCGACCTTCATGATGAGCAAGTATGTAGAGCCGCTCTCTCGCCCGTCGAATAGAAATGGAAAAGGGCTCTTGAAGATTCTCTTAAAAGAATTGGGAAGGCCATGGTCTGATTAAATAGACATTGTTGAGAAGGATACGACTTCCTGAACTCCTCAAATTATCATTTTTGAAAAAAGACAAGAGTTCAAATAATAATCATTAATGGGGTGGCCTTACCCTGGGAAAAACTAAAGTTCCATCCCTGAGCACAAAAAAATTTTTTTTATAATATCCCAGATTCAGACCCCTCAACCCTGGTCTCTTGGTCCTTTTGTAAACCGTTTGTATTTATTACATAATTTAAATCACGCCAAAAGTTGGCCTCATTTTTTTGTTTTCTATCGAGATCACTTGATATTTTCTCATGGGACTATGTTTTTACCTTGTAACGTCCCGTTTTTTTGTCAAATTAATTTAAAGATTCAGAAACATTTATCCTGCCCATATTTAAAATATATAATATTTGATTATTATCCAATAAATACAAAGAATTGAATTGTCTGACTCGAATCTAAAGAAAATTGTTCAAAATTAATTCATAAAATACTTGACGAAATAGAATAATGTGGTTAATTTAAATACCACAATGTGGTATATAGCGGATAGAAAAAAGATGTAATGGAAATTACAACATATATTCTTAAGAAGGGGGGATAAAATGTGGTTATTTATCTCAGGCCTAATTTTGGGATCCAATTTGGGGTTTATTTTAATGGCCATTCTATTTTGTTCCAAAGTGGCTGATGGAGCCGTCAGCCAGTCTATGGATGAAAAGACAGAGTTGCCCGAGAGTGCATCCTGGCCAGAAAGAATCCCAGTGAGATCGAGGCCGCAGCAGAGTATTTCCGCCAGGGGATAAACCTGATTCAAGAACTTGGCTTTCGAGCCTGATATCCATTAGCTATATGATTCTTGGAGGTGTCAAAGCTGAGTTTGGCTGGCCTAAAGAGACCCTTGAAAATCTGAAGAAGACCGAGGCCCT
>CAWGEQ010000033.1:0-25763 GCA_963821645.1 uncultured delta proteobacterium
CGGAGGCCGCACTCCTCGGCCAGAGCGACCAGAAGGCGGATCGTCTCATCCGTGATACGATTCTTCGAATAGTCGAGGGTGATGCCGACCCCTTCGGCCCTCAGACGCTCGCCGCGGAGCGGATCATCGGCGAAAAGGTCGCGCAGATGGACGCGGCCTATCTTCTGGTAATGGGTTTCCAGGGCCTTCCAACCCGGGCGCTCCGTCAAGGGTCGCATTTTTGGTCTGGCCTCCATGCCTCCTATCCTTCCTCCTGTTTTGATCAGGGTTATTGTTTCATCCGGATGAACCGGTTATTCAAGATTACCCAGCACCTCGGGTATGAGGTTGGAAAGGGCCGGAAAGATGTGCATGGAGTCGGTGATGGATTTCAGTTCATTTTTATTGATTACCGCGTTGACCACTTCCTGGATGAGCATGGCGGCATGAGGGCCGAGGATATGAAAACCCAGGATCCTTCCCGTGCCCTTTTCAACGACCGCCTTGGCCAGGCCTTCTTGCTCCATCATAGCCTCTCCCATGACAATATCGGCATAGTTCGCCCGTCCAACGAGGATTTCATGGTTCTTACGGGCCTGTTCCTCGGTTAAGCCGACAGAGGCGATTTGAGGGTTGGTATAAATGGCGTGGGGAACGGAGTCAAAGTCCATCTTGATTTTTTTCCGATGAGTGGCGTTGTGCCAGGCCAACTCCGCTTCCTTGTCACCGGCATGGGTAAACATGGACCTTCCGATAGCATCACCGATGGCCCAGATGTGTTTTTGGTTGGTCTGAAGATGGTCATCAACTTTTATGAAATTGTTTTTGTCGGTCTCCAGCCCGGCATTTTCAACCCTGAGAAGGTCGGCATTGGATTTTCGGCCGGCAGCGACAAACAGCGTTTCGGCCGAAAGCTTCTTTTCCTCCCCGGTCGATAGATCTCTCACCCCGGCACTATAACCCCTGTCCCCCTTTTTCACTTCCGTAATTTCCAAATTCAAAAAAAGTTCGGTATATTTTTCCACTTCCTTCTTTAATGATTCCGATATTTCCGGTTCTTCAAAAGACAGGAGGGTCGAATGTCGGTGTATCATAACCACCCTGGTCCCCATGGCCGAAAAAAAATGGGCATATTCAAGCCCCACGTATCCGCCGCCGATAATGATCATGCTCTCGGGTCTTTTTTTGAGTTCCAATACGCTCTCATTGGTCAGATAGGGAACCCTGTCCAGGCCTTTGGTCAAAGGGACCCTTGGGCGTGCTCCGGAAGCGATAAAAATCTTCTTACCCTTTATTTTTTGATCCCCCGCCTCCAAGGTTCGATCATCGATGAAATGGGCTTCTTCTCTGATAAAATCAAGGTTTTCAGTTTCCGCAATGGCCCTTTCAATCCCATTTCTACCACTGATGACGGCCCTTCTCATCCGCTCCATGATGGCCTGGAAGTCGATATCGATTATTTGGGTACGGACGCCGAGTTCCTCCGCCTTCCGGATCTCCCTGATTCGGTCGGCCGAATGGATCAAGGTTTTCGAGGGCACACAGCCATAATTAACACAAGTCCCTCCCACCTGTCCTTTGTCGACCAGGGCCACCTTTAAGTCCTTCGATGCGGCCTTGAAGGCTATCCCCAAACCGACATCGCCCGCACCGACGACAATCACATCATAACTTTTCATGATCTTAACCCCAGCCCCGCCCTTTTTCGGATTGGGTGCCATTCGTAATCCTGTCCTTTACCCCGAATAACCAGGGCAGGACCAAAACGGCCAAGGGAAACATCAGGACTTGGACGGTTTCACCCATGGCTCAGTCGATTACCGATTCTAAAACCCAAAGAATCAATAGAATCGCAAATAAAATTCAAAACGGCCTTGCTTCCCTTGTGACCATGGGCTTCGACCATTCCCAATAACCTTTATATCATATAAAAACTATTATTTAAAAAATAACCCCAAAAATAAATAAGGGAATCACTGTATTTTTCAGCGGGAAATGCTGTATGGAACGGCCAGAGACCAAACCTGTCCCTGCCAATCGGTCTGTTCCGAGCGCTGGATCACCTATAAAGATATTGTGTCTGAACGGTATCCCCAAATAGGGCGATGAGTCAGCCCAAGGGGTCGATGATTTCCAATGGAAAGAGAAGGGAACGAGAAGCTAAGGGGGAGGCCGGCCTTATGGCCGATCCGTGAAGCTTTCTTTAATTTTCCCTTGACAAAGGAAGAGAAGTTTATGTATGCAATTTTACATACAAGATTGTTGAACACTTCGGCGCACACCTTAGTTTACCCCTTAAGGACGGGCTTCCTTGGACCTGGTGCAATTCCTAAAAATTCGGGCCGAAAAATATCAGGACCGCCCCCTGCTTTACGGACCGGAAGTCCCGGAAGGGATCAGTTATCGCAGATTCGATGCCCAAACCGACCGGATCGCCTTTGGGTTGGAAAGAATGGGGCTGGCCCCGGGCGATCACCTGGCCGTCCTCCATCCCAACAGTCCGCAGACATTGCTCGCCTATTATTCGATTGTCAAGGCCGGGGGCGTCGTCATTCCCATTAACCCTATCTATACCCCCCGGGAAATCACCTTTATTTTGAATAACTCCGAAGCCAGGGCCTTGATCCTCCACGAATCCTTTATCCCCAAAATAGAGGAAATCAAGAAGGAGATCCCCGGAGTCACGATTTTTATTGTTCGAAAAGACTCCGAGCATTTGGAGGAAGCCGTGGAAAGAACCCTCGGCTCATCCCTTCTCCCCATAAAAGCCAGGGGCTTTCACCCTCATGATCCGGCCGTTATTTTTTACACCTCCGGGACCACGGGCAGCCCCAAAGGGGTGATCTTGACCCATGGGAACTTTTGTTTCGGCGGCCCCAATGTGGCCCAGAATTACGGTTTGAGAGAAAGCGATTGCACCATAGCCGTCCTGCCTTTGGTCCATGTTTTTTGTGTTGCCAGCCCTTTTTTCGGGAGTCTCAGTTCAGGAGGGAGCAGTGGTCGTCCTGGAACGATTTAAAACCGAAGAGGTCTTTGAGGCTATAGAGCGCTACCGGGTGACCTGGTTTCCCGGTGTGCCCACCATGTTCACCTATCTTATTAAACGGGCTGAACGGAAAACAAAACGGATTTATCTTCCCTGAGGATGGGCCTGTCCGGTGGGGCTTCCCTGCCCGTAGAGGTTCTGCGGGCCTGGGAGGATCAATTCAAGGCGGAGATAATCGAAGTTTACGGCTTGACCGAATCCACCGGCCTGGTGACGGCCAACCCGGTTTACGGCACCCGAAAACCCGGATCGATCGGCATAACCGTTTCCGGGGTCGAGGCCAGGGTTGTGGATAAGGGCGGACAAGAACAATTGGACGGGGAAATAGGGGAGCTCATCTTTAAAGGCCCCAATGCCACCAGGGGTTACTTCAACCTTCCTGAGGAAACAGCCGAAAAAATAAATAATGGCTGGGTCCATACCGGAGACCATGCCTGGAGAGATGACGAGGGCTATTATTACATCGTCGGCCGGGAGAAAGAGCTGATCATTTGCGGGGGCTACAATATCTATCCCCGGGAGATCGAAGAGGTCCTCCATGGATATCCCGGCGTCAATGAAGCGGCGGTGATCGGTGTCCCCGATCCGATCAAAGGGGAGGTGCCCAAGGCCTTTGTTTCCATCAAAACAGGGTTCCAGGTTCTCGAAAAGGAGTTGTTGGATTTTTGTAAAAAGAACCTGGCGTCTTATAAAATACCCCGAATGGCCTTTATGGAAGAACTTCCCAAAAATATCACCGGGAAGATTATGAAAAAGGAGCTTCCCAGGGAGTAGAGTTGATGAATTCATAAATAACTCGTCAATTTTTAACTTGAAACTTTCCACTTGTTTGGGTGAGGAGATTTGATTATGGACCTCATGTTGTCTGCTGAAGAAAAAGAATATAAGGCCTTTTGCCGGCGGTTTGCCCGGGAAAAGTTGGTCCCCTTGTCCGAGCGCTACGGAGAGACCGATGACATTCCTCCTGAATTGGTTAAGGCCATGGCCGAGGCCGGAATTTTCAGGCTCATCCTGCCTGAGGATCTTGGCGGCCGAGGGGTCAAGGCCCTGCCCATTTGTCTGGCCAGGGAGGAAATGGCCGGAGTGTACTGTCCGGCCGATGTGACCCTGGCCATGCAGGGATTGGGCAGTTACCCCATCTATCTGGCCGGCAATAAAGCACAGAAGGAAAAATTTCTGACCAGGATCGGGGCCGGAGAGCTGCTGACCACCTATGCCCTGACCGAGCCGGAAGCCGGCTCCGATGTCAAAAGCCTGAAGACCGAGGCCCGGGAAGATGCGGACGGCTTTGTGCTCAACGGCCTGAAGCGATTCATTTCCAACGGCCAGGCGGCTGATATGGCCGTTGTCTTTGCCAAGACCCCGCTGGCCGATAACCCCAGGGCCATGTCGGCCTTTATCGTCGAAAAGGGAAGGCCTGGGTTTACGGTCCATCGGAGGTTGAAGCTGATGGCCCCCCATGACAGCACCGAACTGAAATTCGACAACTGCCGGATCCCCAGGGAAAATCTCCTGGGAGAAATCGGCCAGGGGTTTGCCATCGCCATGGGCACCCTGGACGTCTTCCGCATGACCGTCGGGGCGGCGGCCGTAGGCATCGGGCAGGCGGCCCTGGACGCCTCTTTGAATTACGCCAAAAAAAGGGTACAATTTAATAGCCCTATCTCCAAGTTTCAAGCGATTCAATTCAAGCTGGCTGAAATGGCCACGGAGCTGGATGCGGCCAGGGGCCTGGTCTACCGGGCAGCCATCCTCAAGGATCAAGGAGGGGCCAATGTCACCCAAAAGGCGGCCATGGCCAAGTGGTACGCCACCGAGGTCGCCTTTCGCATAGCCGATCAGGCCGTCCAAATTCACGGCGGTATCGGGGTCCTGCAGGGCTCGGCCGTGGAACGCCTTTTCCGGGAGATCCGGGCCTTGCGGATCTATGAAGGAACCACGGAGATTCAAAAACTGATCATCGCCAACAGTCTTTTAAAATAATAAATAGGACAAGGATTCAAAGGGGTCCTGGGAAAAGTTATCCGAGGTCTCCCGGTCAAGAGCTGGATTCCGCCGTTCCCCTTCGGTTGAGGTCCCCTCCGAAACCGACTCCGGAATGACAGGAAGAAGGTAAATGGAACTTTTTCAAATTTATAAAAAGATGACCTAAAAAAATTTCTTACAGGGGGTTATTATGAACAAAGGGAAAGTCATTTTTATCGTAGCCATGTTGGTCCTTGGTTTAACCTTTTCAACGGGTTTGGCCGCCGATTTGAAAGATTTTAAATTCGGCGAGATCCTGGCCATGAGCGGCTCCGGGTCCTGGTACGGCGTGACCATGGAAAGGGGCACCGGTATCGCCGTGGATGAAATCAATAAGGCCGGCGGCGTGGCCGGATATAAATTCAGCTATGTGGTAGAAGACCATAAATCCGGGCAGACCACCCCGGCCCAGAATGCCTTTAGAAAATTCACCTCCATCGACAAGATCTCGGCCATCTTTTCTTCCTTCAGCGCGCCGACGCTGTCCATCATGGAAATGGCCAAACAGAAGAAGGTCCTGGTGTTCAACGGCGGCGCCTCCAGCCCCATGCTGGTCAATGTGCCCTTTCTGTATAATACCCGTATGCTGGGGGATGAAATCTTGCCCTTCACCCTGAAGTACCTCTTTGACAAGGGGGCACGAACCATGGCCACCATCTATGCCAACCAGACCGCACCCATATCGCTCAACAAGGCCGGCAAGGAATATTGGATAAAGCTGGGCGGCACCGTGGTCAGCGAGCAGATGCATGAAACCGGGGCCACGGATTTCACTTCCGAGGCTTCGGTCATCAAGGCCAAGAACCCCGACGTCATCCTCTGCCCGAGCACCGGTCTGGACGTGGGCTATGTGATCAAGGCCGTGCGCAAGATGGGGATCAAGGCCGCTATTTGCGGCACCGAGCACTCCGGGGACATGGAGAAGGTGACCGGCGGGGCCTCAGAGGGCTATCTGTTTGCCAGCGAATTTTTTAATGTGAACTCCACCGACCCCTGGACAAAATCATTCGTTACCACCTTTAAGAAAAAATTTAACGCCGATCCCGATTTCTATGCCGCCAACTATTATGAATTGACCTACATCCTCAAGGAATTAGTCGGCCGGGTGGTCGCCAAGGGCGGAGACCCTTATGACGGCGGACAATTGGAAAAAGCCATCTGGGAAAATCCGACCTTCAAGAGCATTTACGGTGGTTATATTAAATTCAATAAAAACGGAACTTGCGAGAAACCGGTAGTTCTCTTCGAGATCAAAAACGGGGCCCCGGTGGTGATAAAAAAGCATTAAGGACCGACCTTATTGCGAATTCATTAAAATCTGACTCACAAGACGTCCGACATTCGGATCGTTTTCGAATGAAAGCGTGATGTCCCTGCTTCAGGGATAAGCTGTTTATTAAACCTGGGCCGGCCTGCGGAATGATCCGGAGAATTATACATGCCTTATGACATCCATATGGAACCTGACATTTTACAAGCTTAATAGCGGAGGAATGGGGCGTGGGGTTATTTTTGCAGTTGTTGGCCAGGGGGATTATCACCGGGAGCCTGTATGCCCTGTTGGGTGTAAGCTGGGGCATCATCTACAACACAACGCGGACCTTTCATTTTGCCCATGGCTTTATCTACACCCTGGCCGCTTATGGGTTTGTCCTGGCGGTTGATTTTTCTATTCCCCTCCTGCCCGCCTTTCTTCTGGGTCTTCTGGCGGCCGCGGTAGGGGGTTGTGCCATCGAAATTTTCGCTTACCGGCCCATGAGAAAAAGAAACGCCTCTCAGCTTTCCATCTTTCTGACCGCCATGGGCATCATGATTGCCGGGCAGAGTCTGATCCGTCTTCTCTTTGGACCCGATTCGAGACCCCTCCAGGGTCTTCCGGAAAAGGTTATCACCTTCGGTCCCATCACCTTTACGACCATTGACCTGCTTACCGTGCTTTTGGCCTGGGGGATTATCGCCCTGGTCTTTTTTGTTCTGGCCCGGACCAAGGCCGGGATGATGATCCGGGCCGTTTCCAGCAATCCGGAAAAGGCCCTGTTTATCGGTATCGATTCCCGGAAAATTTTTCTCCTGGTCTTTGCCATCGGTTCTTTGCTGGCGGGCCTGGCCGCCTTCCTGGCTACTCTGGATAAACCAGCCAACCCTCACATGGGCATTCAAGCCCTGTTGATCGCCTTTATCACCGTCTTCCTGGGCGGCGTGGGAAACCTCAAGGGGACGGTCATGGGAGGAATGATCCTGGGAATCGCCGAAAGCCTGGTTATCCTGGCCTTGCCGACCCAATACAAGATGATCGTCACCTTCTTCATCCTTTTCCTGGTTATTCTGGTTAAGCCCGAAGGGCTTATGGGGAAAAAGGCGGCTTAGGAGGCCGCTTCAATGGATCTAATCGGGAATAGAGGAGTTAACGCGTGGAATACCTGACCCACACCTTGAATTTGGCTTTGGTCTATGTGCTTCTGACCGTTTCCCTGAACCTCATCCTGGGGTATGGGGGAATGGCTTCCATGGCCCATGCCGCTTTTTTCTGTATCGGCGGCTATCTGTCGGCCATCGTCACCATGCATTGGGGCTGCAACTTCCTGGTGGGCATCGGGTTGGCCATCATCGTTACGGCGGCCGTCGGCGGGGCCTTGGCCGCTCCTTTTATCCGGGTTCATGAAGAATACCTCATCCTCTTTACCATTGCCTTCCAGATGGTCGTTTTCCTTCTCATGCTCTCTTTGCCGGCCATCACCGGGGGCGACTCGGGGATTTTCGGTGTCCCCGGCCCAAGACTCTTTGGACTGTCCCCCCAGGGCCCGATCCATTTCCTTCCCTTCATGATGGTCTTTGTCCTCATGGTCTATTTTGTGGCCTTCAAAATAACCCATTCTCCTTTCGGTCGGGTTTTAAAAGGCATCAGAGAGGATGAGATGTCGGTCACTTCCCTGGGAAAGGACGTAAAGAAATTCAAGATCATGATCTTCATGGTCGGCACGGGCATTGCCGCCGGGGCCGGGGGCATCTTTGCCCATTACAGCCAATTCATCAATCCCTCCATTGGGACCCTGGATGAGTCGATTCTGATCATTGCCATGGTCGTTCTCGGGGGCACGGCCAACCTTTGGGGTTCGGCCGTCGGGGCCTTTCTGCTCATTCTCATTCCGGAAGGGCTGACCTTCCTGCCGGGGGCCAGCGACCTGATTGTACCCCTGCGCAGTTTTATCTACGGCCTTCTGCTCATCCTGTTCATGCGATTCAGACCCGAGGGCCTGATCCCGGAATATCTGCACCTGCGGCGATCGGGGAAAGAAAGAGGAGACCGTTCGGCTTCCTTCACCATCAGAGGCGCCATACCGTCAAGCGCAACCCGGTCGAAGGAGGAAACCTTATCGGGCGAATCTCTTCTGGAGGTCCAAGGGCTCTCGCGCTCCTTCGGGGGTCTCAAGGCGGTCGACGATTTTTCCATGACCCTGGAGAAGAGCAAGGTCACGGCCCTGGTGGGCCCCAACGGCTGCGGAAAGACCACGGCCTTCAACCTGATGACCGGTTTTCTTAAGCCGAACCAGGGCCGGATCTTTTTCCAAAAAAGGGATATTACCAACCTGCCGTCTCACAAAATGCCCCACATCGGCATCGTGCGCTCCTGGCAGGATGTGCGCAATTTCCAGGGCATGACGGTTCTGGACAATGTCCTGATCGCCAACCAGAAACAGAGCGGAGAGCGTCTTTTAAAACTCTTTTTTACCCCATGGAAATGGAAGAGAGAAGAGAAGGAGAATCTCGAAAAGGCCTTGCTCTATTTAGAAAAGGTGGGCCTGTTAAAAAAAAGAGGGGAAATCGCCCGGAATCTTTCTTATGCGGAACAAAAACTGCTGGCCATCGCCAGGCTCCTTTCCACCGGGGCCGAGGTGCTTTTGTTGGATGAACCCTCATCCGGCGTAGACCCCAACTGGGTCAAGCGGTTTATGGCCATCATCCGGGACCTGGCCCAATCGGGCAAGACCATCTGTATTGTTGAACACAATCTGGAGGTGGTCCGGGGGGTCTCCGACACGGTCTACTTTATGGCCGAGGGAAAAAGGATCGCCCAGGGCAAGGCCGAGGATCTCATGGCCGATCCGAAGCTGGGAGAGATTTATTTCGGGGTGTGAACGAAGAAAGATTCAAGGAGCCAAGGGGTCAAGGGTTCAAGTGAAAGGCGTGGAAGGTCAAAACCCTCGAACCTTAAATCCTGGAATCCTATTTTTGAACTGAACTCTGCATGCCCGAGGGTGGCACCACGAAGCATGAAAATCAGGTTTTTCCGGACCTTGAACCTTGCGAACCTTGGAATCCTTGGACCGTTATTGTTCAAAGTTTAAAGCGAGGAAAAAAATTGCTGCTGGAAGTCAAAAATCTGGATGTAGGCTATCAGGAAAAACAGGTTATCTTCGGCGCCTCCCTGAAAATCGAAGCCGGTGAATTCGTGGCCCTCATCGGCCACAATGGAGCTGGAAAAACCACCCTGTTGAAGGCGATCTGTGGTTTTCTGAAGACCTCGGCCGGCCGGGTAATTTACAAGGAAAAAAATATTGCCAACAAATCCCCGGTAATCAATGTGAAAAAAGGGCTTTCCTTCGTCCACCAGGAAAAGTCCCTCTTTCCCAATCTGTCCGTCCTGGAAAATCTGAAGCTGGCGGCCTATGCCATCGGAAAAGACGCCGAACTGGCCGAGAGACTTGGGGAGGTCTACCGGCTTTTTCCGATCCTCCGGGAAAGGGAAAAACAACTGGCCGAAACCTTAAGCGGCGGTCAGCAAAAACAACTGGCCGTAGGCATGGCCATGCTGGTCCGGCCGGACCTGCTGCTGCTGGACGAGCCCAGCCTGGGCCTGTCCCCCATTATCGTCCACGAACTGGGAAAGGTGTTGAAAGAGATCCAGGGCATGGGCACGACGATCCTTTTAGTGGAGCAGAACGTCAAGATGGCCATTTCCCTGGCCCAAAGGATCTATGTGATGCGCACCGGGCAGATTATCCTCGAGGATACCCGTGAAAACATGATGCAACGGGAAAGTCTCTGGGATCTTTTTTAAGGAGAACGGATGTCCAACACACCCATTGCCATTGAAAGACTCAATGAATTCATCATCGCGCTGACCCAAAAGGCCGGACTGCCCGAAGAACAGGCCCTCATACTGGCCGACACCCTGATCGAAGCCGACCTGAAAGGGATCCGCACTCACGGGATGCTGCGACTGCCGATCTATGTCAAAAGGATGGAAACCGGTGTGGTCAATGTGAAAGAAGAGATGACCGTGGTCAAGGAAGCAAGGACGGTCCAACAACTGGATGCCCGGAACGGCCTGGGCCAGGTGGCCTGTTTCCGGGGCATGGGATTGGCCATAGCCAAGGCCGAGGAATTCGGCCTCGGGGCCTGCGGTATCTTTAACAGCAACCATTGCGGGGCTTTAGGGTATTACACCGACCTGGCTGTGGAAAAGAAGATGATCGGCATCATGACCACCAATGTCTTTCCTTTGATGGCTCCTGTGGGGGGTAAAGAAAAAGTGGTGGGCAACAACCCTTTTGCTGTTTCCGTTCCCCGCCTTGAGGGTCCGCCCATCACCTATGATGTGGCCACCAGTACCGTGTCTTACGGGAAGGTACTCACCTTCCTGAGGCGAGGTGAGGATATTCCCCTGGGATGGGTCTTGGATAAAAAGGGACTGCCCACGGATAACCCGGAAGAACTCATCTCGCGGCGGGGGTCCATGACGCCCTTCGCCGGACACAAAGGCTACGGACTGGCCTTTATCCTGGAAATCCTGGCCGGGGTATTGACCGGGGCGGCCTTCGGCCAAGGACTCCACTCCCTTTATGATGCCGATCATGTGGCTGGATTAGGACAATTCCTGATGGCGATTAATATTGAAAACTTTATGGAACCGGAGGTCTTTTTCCGCAGGCTGGAAGAATGGATCGAGGAAGTCAAGTTTTCCCCCTTGGCCGCCGATTCATCGGAGATCCTGATTCCCGGTGAGATAGAGCAAAAGAATAAAAGCGAAAATCTAAAGACCGGCCTGGTCTATGATGACGTCCTCCTCAAAGAGATCGACCTCCTGGCCGAGAAATATTCAATGGCCCCGCTGAGCGAGAACTTAGTGTAGTGTCTCTAACTCACATTTAGAAAAAATATCGTTCCGTCATTTCCGCGAATCTGCAATTCGGGGAAATGGTCTTGAAGACCCTTGGCGGCGGATTGATACCGGAGGTCAGCCTCTCTTAGAAGAGAAGAAAAATTTTATTCATAATGAGACCGCTAAATTGATAAAAAACCAATCCCAGGTATAAAAAACAAAGCAAAAAAATAGCGATCCTAACCCTTTCGAATTGACTATGAAAGTACAGGATGATTGAACAAAAAGAAACAAGTGCCAGTTTCCAGACCCAAAAATTTTTACCCCAAAGATTGATGGTCGATTCTACGAGGGGATTTAACTCACAACCTCCATTTCTTAGAATCACCCAGGTAAAGAATGAATCAAGACAATTTAAACCAAAAATCAAAATGATAATGGTTAACAATCGAGGGCTGTAACGATCCACATACCGCCATTTCGGTAGATCGCCTTTTCTTCGAAAACTTTTTCTTCGACCCCTTAGAGTATAACGACTGATAATAGGGGTCGGTTGTCTCCGTCTATCCGTAATCGTCCTTTTTTCCGATTTTCCCATATTTTTAAGGGCTTCCCTTAGGGCACAACCGGCTTGTTCCTCCATTCCTCATCATATCTTCTCAATCTATCGTCCTCCTGAGCCTTGAAGTTTTCTGGCCACCTCTTCCAGGAGATTCGGTTCATAAAAAAATATCCCTTTTTCGGTGGTAAAGACATAGATTTCATCCGACTTAAATTCAAATATAGAGGGAGAACGGGTCGTGCCAAAGCTTCGATATACCCTTCCCTGGGGATAGGTTTCTTTTAAGCGGTTATTGATCGATTCCGGGAAAAACTCCGGATGGTCTTTAAAGAGAAGGACCCGGCCAAAAAATTTCCCTTCAAAGGCATAGCCGAAGAGACGACCTGATGTGGAAGGGTCCGTCGAGCTCATCAGGGCCATCAGACTCTCCCCGGTTGACCTTTACCGACTTGCTGGGTGAATACTGGAATTCAATTTCGGTCCGGTGCTTGTCTTCCTGGATCTGGCCGGTTTTATATTTCTCTTTAAAGACCCGGTTTAATTCTTCCAGATTCAATTTCCAGGGAAAAAGATCCCAGTCATTGCCCTGGCAAAAACCCGCTCCACAGAGGAAAAGAATAAAACCCACCCCGAAGATCAGCCCGATCCTCCCGGTCCATTTTTTTTGATTTTTATCCGTCCCTTGTTTAGTCATGCCTTCTCCTGATCCGGATGAGTCTGAAAATTACTTTGCCAGTCGCAGAAGGCTCCCCCCCTGCCGATTCACCCTAACTTTACTTCATTCCCTTTGGCCGTGCAACAGGCAAGTTAAAGCAAATCCTAATAGTCCCGCATAAATACTCTTAGCTATTCGTAGAAGGAAATGTCCGTTGATCCATCGAGGCAAAACCCTACCGTCGTCGTCTCGGAATCAACTACTCCAGGGCTAAAAAGGAATCTATTGTCCAGAGCGTTTTTTTTATTAACCTTGAGAAAAAATTAATTTTCGGTTAAATTGATAATTTGGCTTTTTGAAATATAAAATCTTTTTTAAACGGGATTTACCGAATCACCTGGATTATCTTGCCCTTCAGGAAGAAAGGCAAAATAAAATCCATCCTACGGACGGAATCTCTGCTGAAGACGGACTGAGGTATGAAAAAGCCCTTGATTGCCATTACCATGGGAGATCCGGCCGGGATCGGGCCGGAGATCATCATTAAAGCCCTGGATCATCCCCGGATCCTTCAGGCCTGTTGCCCTTTAGTCATCGGGGATCGAAAGGTACTGGAGAAGACCGCTCAAAGAATGGGAAAAGCCTATCCCCTTAAATGGATTCAGGGGATAGACCAGTTAAAAGAATACCAGGAACCCGGCTATTCGGTTGAGGCTTCTGATTTACCGGCGGATCAAATCATCCCCGGCCAACCCGATGTCCAATGGGGCCCACCGGTCCTGGAGTATATCCGGCTGGCTGCGGAGTGGGCTCTGAACGGGAAGGTGGCGGCCATGGTCACCTGCCCCATAAGCAAAGAGATCATCCGACACTTTGTCCCTTCCTTTACCGGCCATACCGAATTCCTGGCCCGCCAGGCCCGTACCCGATCCTTCGGCATGATGCTGGCAGGGGAGCGGTTGAAGGTCAGCCTGGTGACGGTCCATCTTTCTCTCAAAAAAGCCCTTCGGATGCTGAACAGCGACAAGATCCTGAAGACCATCGAACTCTCTCACCGGACCCTGACCCGCTGGTTTGGGGTGAAAGAACCCCGGATAGCCGTGGCCGGTCTTAACCCCCACGCCGGTGAACAGGGGGCCTTCGGCTCGGAAGAAGAGACCATCGTTCTTCCGGCCGTTCAGACCGCCCAACGAAAAGGAATTCAGGCCACCGGCCCTTTTCCAGCGGACACCCTTTTTTATTGGGCCGCCCAAGGCCGTTATGATGCGGTGGTGGCCTTATATCATGATCAGGGGCTGATTCCCTTGAAACTGCTCCATTTTGATAAGGCCGTCAATATCACCATGGGACTGCCCTTTATTCGCACCTCGGTCGACCACGGCACGGCCTTTGATATTGCCGGAAGAGGCATTGCCAACCCGGACAGTCTGATAGCGGCCGTCAGGATGGCCGTCCAATTTTCCCGGAGGAGTGCGTTGGAATAAAATATGGCTTTAAACCAAATCCTGGTCAAAGGGGCCAGGGAACACAACCTGAAAAATATTGATGTGGCTATCCCCCGGGATAAATTGGTGGTCATCACCGGTCTTTCCGGGTCCGGAAAATCCACTCTGGCCTTTGACACCATTTACGCCGAAGGACAGCGGCGATACGTGGAATCCCTTTCCTCTTACGCCCGCCAGTTCCTGGAACAGATGGACAAGCCCGACGTGGATTATATCGAAGGCCTCTCACCGGCCATTTCCATCGAACAGAAGACGACCAGCAAAAACCCCCGTTCTACCGTGGGTACGGTCACCGAAATATACGATTTTCTTCGAGTCCTTTTTGCCCGCATCGGAGAACCCTATTGCTACCAGTGCGGACAAAAGATCTCTTCCCAGTCGGTGCAGGAAATTGTCGACCAACTGCTGACCTTCCCGGCGGGGACCCGGTTTCAACTCCTGGCCCCTCTGGTCACCGGCCGCAAAGGGGAGCACCAAAAACTTTTGGAGCAGTTAAAACGGGAAGGCTTTGTCCGGGTCAGGATCAATGGCGAATTCCGGGAGCTGGAAGAAGACATCTCGCTGGACAAAAAAAAGAAACACTCTATCGAGGCCGTAGTGGACCGTTTGGTGGTTAAGGAGGGTCTCAGGCGGCGTCTGACCGATTCGGCGGAACTGGCCCTAAAGCTATCCCAGGGATTTTTAAGGGTCCTTTTAAGCGGGGGAGAAGAGATCCTCTTCAGCGAGCGTTTTTCCTGCGACCGGTGCGACATCAGCCTGCCGGAACTGACCCCCCAGCTTTTTTCCTTCAATAATCCCCAGGGGGCCTGTCCGACCTGCGACGGCCTGGGCACCAAGATGTATTTCGACCCCGAACTGGTGGTGCCCAATCCGAACCTCACTCTTCGGGAAGGGGCCATCGTCCCCTGGGAAAATCGGTCTTCGGTTTATTTCCAGCAGATGCTGGAGGCCCTGATCGGCCATTACCATTTTGATCTTTATACCCCATTTAAAGACCTTCCGGCCCAGGTCCGTGATGTCCTCTTGTACGGGTCCAAGAACGAAGCGATCCGTTTTTATTTTGAAAAAGAAGGGCGGCGACATTTTTACGAACGGCCCTTTGAAGGGGTCATCCCCAACCTGGACCGGCGTTACCGGGAAACCGATTCCACCATGATCCGGGAGGAATTAGAACGTTTTATGAATGTCCGTCCCTGTCCCACCTGTAAAGGGACCAGGCTCAAAAAGGAAAGCCTGGCCGTCAAGGTCCAGGACCTTTCCATCCATCAGGTCACCTCCTTTTCCGTCAAAGAGGCCAGGATCTGGTTTAACAGCCTGCAACTCAACGACCGCCAGTCTCAGATCGCCCGACGGATATTGAAAGAGATCAACGACCGTCTGGAATTTCTGGTCAACGTCGGGCTGAATTACCTGACCCTCAACCGGACCTCGGCCACCCTCTCGGGCGGTGAAGGGCAGCGGATTCGGTTGGCCACCCAGATCGGCTCCCAATTAATGGGGGTCCTTTATGTCCTGGACGAACCCAGCATCGGGCTCCATTCCCGGGACAATCTGCGGCTCTTGCAAACCCTCAAATCCCTCCGGGATATCGGGAACACGGTCCTGGTAGTGGAGCACGATGCCAACACCATCCTGGCTTCCGACTATGTCATCGATATGGGACCCGGGGCCGGAGAGCATGGCGGGCAGGTGGTCTTCAGCGGGACACCGGAGGAATTGCTTAAGGATCAACAGTCCCTGACCGGCCAATTTTTATCAGGCCGGCGCGGCATCGCTATCCCTTTCCAACGCCGTCCTCATCGGAAAGGCTACATCCAGATAAAGGGGGCCGCGGAAAATAATCTCAAACAGATCGATGTCTCTATTCCCCTGGGGGTTTTAACCTGCGTGACCGGTGTTTCCGGCTCCGGAAAAAGCACCTTGATTATCGACACCCTCTATCGGACCCTGGCCCAGCGCCTCTTCCGCTCCAAAGAACGGGCCGGCCGGGTCCAGGAAATGAAAGGGGTCAGACTGATCGACAAGGTGATTAACATCGATCAATCCCCCATCGGGCGGACCCCCAGGTCCAATCCGGCCACCTACACCGGGCTCTTTACCACCATCCGCGACCTCTTTGCCAAAACCCCCGAGGCCCGGGCCCGAGGCTACAAGCCCGGCCGTTTCAGTTTTAATGTCCGCGGCGGGCGCTGTCCGGCCTGCAACGGGGACGGTCTGATGAAGATAGAAATGCATTTCCTGCCCGATGTTTACGTCACCTGCGAGGTCTGTCAGGGAAGCCGCTACAACCGGGACACCCTGGAAATTTTTTATAAAGGAATGACCATCGCCCAGGTCCTGGACCTGACGGTCGACCAGGCCCTGATCCTTTTTGAGGCCATTCCGGCCCTTCGAGAAAAATTGGAAACCTTGAGTCAAGTGGGTTTAGGCTATATCCGGTTGGGCCAGTCGGCCACCACCCTTTCCGGAGGGGAGGCCCAACGGATCAAATTGTCCCGGGAATTAAGCAAAAGATCGACCGGGAAGACCCTTTATATCCTGGACGAACCGACTACGGGTCTGCATTTCGCCGACATCGAAAAATTATTGGAAGTCCTCAACCGCCTGGTGGAAATGGGTAATTCCGTTATCGTTATCGAGCACAATTTGGATGTCATCAAGACCGCCGATCATATCATAGACCTGGGTCCGGAGGGCGGTGACGAGGGAGGGCAGGTGATCGGCGTGGGAACACCCGAGGAAATGGCCGAGTAATTCCAAGTCCTATACCGGTCAATTTTTAAGGAAGACTCTTGGAAGAAACTAAAGGAGTTTCATTTCCGGGATAGTGAAGGCTAAGGTTTTTTAGTACCCAACCGGTAGGCCAATTTGTCTAACTTTACTGTAAAATCGATATGGTGAACAGTAACCCCCTCCGGCACGTGCAATTGGGCCGGGGAAAAATTTAAGATCCCGCGGATGGGGGTCTCCCCGATCAGATTGGCCACATCCTGCGCCTTATTGGCCGGGGTAGCGATCACGGCGATTTCAATCTGCCGCTCAAGGGCAATTTTCTTAAGATCCGACAGGGGAGAAATAGAAAATCCCTGGGGCAACATCCTGCCGACCTTTAAGGGGTCGATATCAAAAGCGGCTACAAAATGATAGCCCTGCCTGGGGAAATTACTGTGGGCTATCAAGGCGTATCCCAGATTTCCCATGCCGATGAGGCCCAGGTGCCATTTTTTATTCAAACCAAGGATCTTCTTGATCTCAAAAAGGAGTTCCTTGACGACGTAACCGACCCCCCGGACACCGAATTCTCCGAAGTAGGCCAGGTCCTTCCGGATCTGTGCGGAATTCACTTCGCAATAATGCGCCAATTTTTCAGAAGAGATTACCTTTAAATCCTGTTGGTCCAGCTCTTCCAAGGCGCGGGAATAGCGGGATAAACGGGTTATAGTCGCGGTAGGGATCTTGGGGAATTTCAAAACTAACCTCTCAATATTCTTGTGAAGCATAGCACATGTTATTTCAAAAAAAGGGGCCATTGATTAAAACCAATAGCCCCTTTTTCATTCATTACATAGGCAGACCGATCATCTTAGCAATCGGTGTAGCCATAGGATAGGCATACAACAGAATCAAAGAAACCACCAGGGCGTAGATACAGAGAGACTCGATCATAGCCAAGCCGATCAGCATGGTTACCGTGATCTTCCCGGAAGCCTCCGGATTCCTGGCTACCCCTTCCACAGCGCTCTTTAATCCCAAGCCTTGACCGATACCTGTTCCCAGGGCAGCGATAGCAATTCCCAACCCAGCGGCCAGAACAACGCCAAAATAGACGTTCAACCCGGCAGCCGCCACCTGGGGATTGGTTTCGGCAAAGGCCATAGCCACCATGCTCAGCAGGGCGACCATTGTCAACAGAGCTACTCTTTTTACCATTTACTCATCCTCCCTTCTATATTTGATTCGCCTTCTTCCCAAAGTTAATAAAAAAGCTGGGTTCAAGGATTCCGGGGTTCAAGGCTTAAGTTTTATGATTTCAGCACTTCACTTGGACCCTTGGCCCCTCGACTCCTTGAATCCTTTATATTTGTTAATGCGATTCCTCCATGGAACCGGCAATATACATCATAGACAACAAGGCAAAAATAAAGGCCTGGACAAAGCTGGTGAATACCGCCAAAAACATCATCGGCAGAGGGGCCAGAAATTTTCCGGCCAACAGGAGCAGGATGCCCAGAACCAGGTCTTCTCCCATGATATTCCCGAACAACCGAAGGGTCAGAGAAAGCACCCGGGAGAGATGGCCGATAATTTCAATGGGGAGCATAAGAGGGGCCATCCACCAAATAGGCCCGAGAAAATGTTTGATATATTTAAACCCATGATATTTAATCCCCACAATGTGGGTGGTGCAGAAAACAATCAAGGCACAGGCCAGCGTGGTGTTGATGGAAGCCGTGGGGGAAAAAAAACCCGGGATCAGACCCATGACATTGGAAAAGAATATAAAGAGGCCCAAGGTGGCAATGAGGGGAAACATGGAGCGCCCGTGTTCACCCATGACCTCCACCTGGAAGTTTTCAATTCCTGAAATGACCACCTCAAAAAAATTCTGCCCCCCTTCAGGGATCATCTTGACCGACCGTACGGCCAGGAGGGAAAAGATGATCAAAAGCACCATGATCAACCAAGTATAAGTAACATGGGGATAGGCATGGGCAAAATGGCCTAGACCGACGGATTCAAAAAGCTTGGTTATAAAAAAAATCGGGTGTTCCATGAACTAATTGGCCTCCTTAAAAAGGATTTTCCTCATTTCATTGCAACCCACCAGGGTCAAGTTGATGACCACCACCGACAGACCGACCACCAGTCCCAAGGGATCGACCATCCTTTTGGCAATCAGAAAATATAAGAGAACGCCGGTCCCTAACAACCGCAGATAATATTTAATAATAACCACTTTGGGGCTGGCCAGCCGATCCGGAATAAAGGCCTTCTTTAAAATCCGGTAGAGCAAAAGGAAATTAATCAGGACGATTAGGCCTCCCAGAGCGACTCCCAGGGTAAAAAAAGGGGGCATGAGGGTCAGACTTATCAGGAGTAGAAGGGCGAAGACAGCCCCATTCATGATCCGGACCCTCTTAAGCAAAGGGTCCTGGTCCCCTATTCCTTTTCTCCAAATAGACAATCCCCGGGTCATTAAAGTTCTTTTTCTGTTCTTTTCATGATCACATAGATATTTCTAAAACCGGCCACGATCCCTAAGACCATAAAAATAAGAAAGAACACCGGGCTAGTCTGAAACCATTTGTCCAGATAATAACCGATGGCAATGGCGATTACTAAGGCCACTACCATGGAGATTCCCATGGTACTGACTATGGCCAACAATTTGATATAATTTTTAGTCTCTTTCTGCACGAAGCCCCATCCCGATTCCAAAGATACGGCAGGCTTCTCAACCCATCTATTTTTTTGGAAAACCTGGGTTGTGTAAAAGATCACATTCCTCTATCACGACCCCATTATAATGTCAACTTTTTTTTATCTTAAATTTTTCCCCTGAAAATGCATATACCAGGGGTAGCGGGTGAATTCCCTGAACCCCAGGCGGCGATAAAGCGGCTCCCCGAACTTGCTGGCCTGCAGGATGACGCAGGACGCCCCCCTTTTGAAGGCCTCATTAGTGACCGTTCCCACACAAGCCTCGGCCAGCCCCTTCTTCCGGGCCGATTCGACCGTTCCTACCCAGTAAATACCGGCAATGGAATGAGAGAATGTAATCATCGCCCCGGAAACCGGCTTTTCTTCCAGATAGGCGACGACCGCATAATTATAGGGACGGATCATTCGTTCCGCGGTCTCAAAGATTTTTTGTCCGGTTACGACAGGCATTTTCATGCTCCGGTAACTGTCGATAACCACGGAGGCATAATCATCGGCCCCTGCTTTATCCTTGACCACCCGGACCTTAACCCTTGGAGGCAACCTTTTAACCGGCAACGGGTCGTGAATAGACATGCCCGGGGCTTCGGATATCTTTATCATTTCAGCCGACCGGCAGAGTTCTTCAAGATCGGAATCCTGATGGCCGCGCAGGCGAAGACTGTAATCGCGCTTCCGGTTGTCAAAACAGGTTCGGACCCTCTCCATGACCTCATCGGCCGGGGGCCTGGCCTGGTCCCCTACTCGAATGGCACAATTGGTTACCGGAGTTGAATCGGCCCCGGCGATGATCAATAGATCATCCTGTTCGATGATCTCGCTGGCGGCATTCCAGCGACCCATTTCTCGCATAAATTCCGCATAGTTTAAATCAGCCAGGGTTATCAGGTCATCTTTTTTCATGGAGAGTCCTTGGTGTTTGAGTTTAATTCTTATTCTTTTTCCATGGCCTGCTTAAAGCGTTTCTCCTGCGCCTGGTAATAAGAACGATTGGCCGGATTTTTGGCCAGTACCTGTTGGATGACCTGGAGGGCCTGGTCAGAGCGTCCGTTGGCAAAATAGGCCTCGGCCAGGGTATCTAAGATCATGGGGGCAGGATTCAAGGCCGCCGCCTTTAGGGCCAAGGCCAGGGCCTTCTGGGGCTGATGCAAGTCCTGATCTTTTCCGGTGGCCAGCATCCAGGCCAGGTTGTTCATGGCCCAGGCGTTTTGAGGATCCTTTCGTAAAATTTTTTCATAAATCTCCCTGGCCTGCCCGTAATGTTTTTGTTCATGATAGACCATGGCCAGGGCCATCAGGATTTTGGTGTCTTCCGGCCGGGAGCGGAGTTCCCGGGTCAACAGGGTTTCCAATACCCGGGGGTCTTCGGCGGCCCCTGATGAAAACCAGATCCGCTCCTCAAAACCATAGACCCCCAAACTGATCAGCAGGAAAAAAAACAGGCCTGCGGCCCAGGTCATCTTTTTTTTATGCCGGCCGGCCAGGTCGGGGTTACGGCTGACTTGTTCCAAAAAGGCCACGCGCTGGGCGATGCTGAAATGGTGCCAACTGGGGAGATCCCGGCCCTGGCCGGACGAATAACCGATCTTTTCCAGGGACCGGATCAAAGGCAGGGAAGAGCCAAGGATTTCCAGGGAAAAAAGATCGGCCTGTCGTTCAAAATTGCGCATAAAAAAGCCGAAGAGAAAGCGAAAATAGAGGATCAATCCCAGGGCCATGGGCAGGACCAGAACCACCGAAAACAGATCTTCGGAATAGCCTTTAAAGGAAGAGAGGAAGTCGAGGAAGGCCGGATAGCGAAGGACCTGGCGGGAGATCCACTCGGAAAAGAAGACCGCCAGCAGGACATAACCGACGAAAAAAAACAGATAAAAAAGAAGGTGTTTCTTTCGTATGTGTCCTATCTCATGGGCTACGACCCCCACTAACTCCTCCGGTTCCAGAAGATCCAGCAAGGCCGGAGTAATCAACAGGTATCGAAAACGTCTGACCAGGCCCATGACCCCGGCGGTCAACATCCGGCCGCCAAAGGCCGGCCAGAGAAAAACCTCTCGAAAGGGAGATCCCATCTCCTGACAAAAGGTCAAAAGCACTTTTTGCTTGGACCCATCCGGAAGAGGCCGACATTGCCACCAGGTCTTGATCAGAAAGGGGAAAAAAATCGATAAGACGATTAAAAAAATTAGGACAAAGGTCATTTCACCCAAAGGCTGATTTAGAAAATTTCGCAGCCCCGGACCGGCAAACAATTCGATTAAGTCCGAAAGTAAGGTAATGAAGAACCAGGGGAACAGGATGGGCAGATTAAACTGGAATTGAGACCGGAGATAGGGCCCCTTGGGCTGGCTGGAATGGAGGATCGATTTCTGGGCCGGATAACCCAGCACCCAGATCAGGGCCACATGGACGAGATACAGGCTGATGCCCAGCCCCCCTTCCAAGGAGGAAAAGCGGCTGATCCCCGGGATCAAGGCGACTAACGATTTGAAATTCAGGAGGTAGATTTCAGTGGCAAAAAAGACCAAGGAAAGGATCATCGAGTATTGGGTGGTCTGCTGGAACCCCCGCTGCAAGACATAGGATTCCTGCCGGTTATGGAGGGACAGGAGATAAAGCCGATGGAACCGTCTCCAGGTCTCCAATCCATAGATGGCCACACAAATCAAGACCATGCCGGCATTGCCCCAAAGGTCGAAGGACGGAAGTCTCGGCCCCAGAGAACGGGTTTGATAGATCAAAAGGGCCAATATAAAAAAGATGATGTTGGTGAACATAGGTATTTTTCAAGGTACAGGCAAGAGGGAAAGATGTCAAGCCAGGGACCTGCCCCTTGTCCCGAATTGGTTAGGATCGAGAAGGGAGGGAGGCTTGACAAAATCGGTCTTTAAGTTTAATTTATATAAAAAACAATTTTTTCATATTCATGCACAGGAAATTGATTTCGATTTTCACAACTTATAAAAACGGTATTTCACTGCCATGATGAATCCCAACTTTCCATCCCCCAGGGGAAAAAAGAAACGACCGAGCCAATACGACCAATTCGAGGCCACCGAGCTTTATTGCCCGAGGTGTCGGCAGGCCATGCCGGTCCGAAAAAGGCTATTGTTGGTATTACCTGAAGGGGATAAATATGAGTATCGATGTGCCGCCTGTCTGACCACCGTTGGCGATAAGATAGAAAAAAATAACGAAGGAGTCAGGCTGGTCATCCCCTGACTTTTTTATGGCCCATGTCCGGCCGAATTTTATGACCAAGCCTAAGGCCTCTTTCCCCGATCCTTGCGCCTCGATCCTAATATTTCAAGCTTTTAAATCAAGGGCCTCGATGAGTGTGTGGGCAAAATTTAATAGAAAGGATTCCTGGGCCGGCGTAGCATATTGAACACAGTCACAGCGAAGCCGCCGGCGGCCTCGGACCAGAAATTCGAATTTCAAAAAGTCCTTTCCCAACTCAATGGCCAGGTAATGGGGGCCGCATTCCCGGTGCTCCCATTGAAGCTCGGAGAGCAGATCTTCCGGGATTTCCAGCCAATAGATTTTCTCCAGGCCCGACGGGACGGTCTTGGCTTTTAAATAGGCCTCTATCGTCTCCATGAGCGGCCGGGGAATTTCATCCACCAAAAACTGGCGCATCAGGATTGACCTTCACCGGATTTTCTGGCCACGGAAAAGGCATCCCAGACGGAATAGACCCAGACGAGTATCAAGACCGATACCAGGATAAGCAGCCAGGTCTTATCCTGCTTGGATACGGCCCGAGCGACGATGGTGAAGGGATGGGGATTTTTTTCAAAGACCTCAAGGGGCAGGGAAAAAAGGACCTTATTGAGATCAAAAATTAATTTGATCACCAGGGCCAGGAACAAGACAAACACCGCGGCCATCAACAAGACGGCTTTGCGGACCTGCCGGTTAATAACTTGCCCCAGGCCGGGTAAAACAAAGGCCGAAAGCAGCGGTGCTAAGAATGTTCGTTTCATCATTTCTCGCTTGGACAGGAATACCAGGATTTTTTTATTGATCTTTTCTATCCGGTAAATCCTGTCTATTTAATGGTTCCGATTATAAAATCAAAGAGCTTGAAAGGCAAGGACCGATTCTTTAAAGGTCAGAAAAAACAAATTGCCTTTGTTAGTGGCTGGAGCTATGTTTGCTCCCATTGCTTTCCCTCCCCATTCGACGGGGGGGGCCAGGGTGGGGGTGATTATTATGAAAGGAATTTTGAAATGTTTTTAGATTGGGTAGAGATGATCCAGCCCGGAAGCGAAAATGGTAATAATAACGTTTTTCGTCTGACCCTCCCCTCAGGGAAGGGAAATTATCGGACTGGCCACGGAAAATAATTATGGTGGGGAATGGGATCTTGGACCTACCTGGAACTATATCGTCGGTCCGGAGAACCCTTTTCTGGTGGATACCGGCAAAAGCGGCATGGGCCGCAGGCTTTTAGAGATGATGGCTCAAATCGGTATCAGGGGAAAGGATCTTGATTTTGTCCTCATCAGTCACGGCCATGAAGACCATGACGGCGGCCTGGCGGAATTGGTGGCGGCCACCGGGATCCCGGTCAAGGCCCATTCTATCTATGAGAAACTGATTCGAAACTATCCGGAGAAGGCCCCCTTTCCTTTTAAAAAAGCCTTTTCAGCTTCCTGCTGGCATTGTTTTATGCCCGAATCCTTCACCCAGGTCCATTGCCATGACTATCATCAGGAAAGGAACGCCCTTGAAATTGAAAAAATCGACCGGTTTCCTTTTCCCCTCGATAAAGACATTATGATTCATCATCTGCCCGGCCACACCCCCGATTCTTTGGCCCTTCAAATCGGAGAGGAAGCCCTGATTGTCGGAGACATCCTCCTCCCGGAAATAACCCCCCACCCCACCCAGGAAAAATTCTATCAGCTCACAGAAACCTTGTTACCTGCACCTTATAACCAGGGGCCTCTCATTTATGGCTTACGGGCTTATGTGGACTCTTTGAAACGTCTCAAGGAAATGGCCGCCCGCTTTCCCCGATTAATCGTCCTGCCGGGCCATCGCCTTTACAACAGAGACCATTGGAATATAATCGACCTTAAGACCCGGGTGGATGAAGTCATCGAGCATCACGTTGAACGCTGCGGGGCCATAGTAACCATCCTCCAAAAAGGACCCAAAACAGCGGAAGAAGTGGCCAGAGAACATTTCGACCCCCAGTTGCTGAAAGGGTTCGGGATCAAGATGGCCGTCAATGAAATCCTCAGCCACACCGAACTGCTCCAGTTCAGCAACGATATCCTCCTGCAGGACGATGGGACCTTCGTGGCTCTTGGCACCAGCCATTTTGAATCCCTGATCCGAAATTAACTGATGGCAGGCACGAGTCCCGCCGATACCGGAGGTTGGCGTGGGCTTTCAAAAGAGAAATGGATTTGAGGCGGCCACTGAATCGAAGCTTCCTGTACCGTTGAACGATAGTCCTGGATTTCTTTGAGAATCGTTTTATTTTAAGGTTTGAAATTTAAACACCCGGGCACAACGCTTCCCCTTGGGCGGCCGCCTTTAATCTCGAGTCATAGGTCAAAAGGTGCAACTCAGGGAAATGCTCCTGAAGGCCTTTGGCGGCGGACAGATGCCAGAGGTCAGCCCCTCGAAGCGGCCATTTATTGGACAAATTCTTGATAATGGTCCATTGGGGGACGATATGTAACCATCTCCAGGGACCACTTTCCAAAACTTCGCCGGCGGCAGCCACAAGGACCTCGGCCATATCTCTTTCCCGCCGAATTCGGGATAAAACCGCCAGCACTTCCGAATAGGATAAATGAGAAAGGAAATGATGGCCTGATCGGTTGGCCCATTTCTGAGCGTCCAGGCTGTGTTCATCTTTTAGGAGGGCGGATAGTACGGCCGAGGCATCCCAGTAGACGACTATCTGTTTTTCCGGTCCGGTCATGCGTTTCTTCCCTCCTGAAGATATTTCTGGGCCAAACCTTTTGGGGCGGGAAGAGGCGGTGGGAGCCTTTTCCCGGCCTTTTTAGGCAAAGGATCAAGCAATCCCTGGTCTTCCAGAATGCGTATACGATCCTCAAGGGAAAGGTTTTGCGGGGAAAAAGGAACAATTCTCCCTATGGGTTTTCCCCGATCGGTAATAATGATTTCCTGTCCCTCTTTAACCCGTTTCATTACCCTGCTTAAATTTATTTTGACCTCCCGTATTCCCAGGCTTTTGGAAATCATGGCGCCTTCCTTTTTAAGGTGTTTTGTGGTACCCTACTAAATGTAGTCTATGTAGTCACTTATGGGCATTTTTTCATTGTAATTAAAAATAGTCAAGTCTATTTTTCATTTGACTGAAAAATAGTCAATATATTGTCCCCCCAATTTCCGGGTAATCCGGGAGGATTCTTACCTCCTTTTAAATTGACTTCAAGTAATGGATATGTTTTTATTTTGTTCAT
>CAWGEQ010000034.1:0-131072 GCA_963821645.1 uncultured delta proteobacterium
AACCCACGCAGCAAGCTGCGGGGAATGCGCTCGCTGTCCCTGTTCAAAAAGCTAAACAGATACGGTAATTGCTTAAAATCTGGCCGCATCGGAATGGGTGGCCGGAATAGCTCGGAAAACGCACTTTACGTTTTAAGCTTGAATCTTTCATTTTTTTTGATTTATATCCCAACGCCGAACTCCGAACACGGAACGACGAACGTTTTTTGGGGGGGCCGAAAAGGCCGGGTTAAGACCCTTGTTGATTCATCTTATCGAGAATATAATTTCGATTCAACTATTTCGGACCGTTCTAACGTTCTACTTTTTAATGTCGCTTTAATTATCGTTTGACTCTAGAATTTTTGTATGTATAATTCTATGTATTTTAATATAGGAGAACAAAAATGCAGGTCGAGACCGAACGAATGATTCCCATTGCCAGGTTACAAAAGGAGCTTACCGGAAAATTGAGAGAATTAACCAATAACGAGGAACCCCTCTTTATTATGAGGAATAACTCCTTGGCCGCGGTGATCATATCTCCTTCCGAGTATGAACTTCTTAAAGAGGCGGAAAGTATTCTGGAACATCTCGAGATTGCGGAAGTGATCGATAAGAGACTTAAAGGTCACAAACGCACTCAAAATACCCCTTGGGAACAAGTGAAGGCGAAACGTGGCCTTTAAAATTGAAATTCATCCCGAAGCGATCAAGGATTTTGACCGACTCGACGGCTCAATCCAAAAAGAAGTGGCAAAAAGGATCGACGCCCTTGCGGAAAACCCTTTTCTCGGGAAACCCCTTGGAAACAAAATGGGGCTGGACCTCGCAGGATTTTTCAAGCTTTATGCGGCCAAGAGGAAGTACCGTATCGTGTATCGTTTCTTGAAGGATTACCTTGAAGTAATCGAAATCATCGGTATTGGGAAAAGAGAGAAGGAAGAGGTTTACAAATTAATCCTAAGACGTCTTCGGGCCTTTCAGAAAACATAGCCCGAGGGGACGCATGGCAAAATACAAACTGTTAAGTATTTCTCTGAATGTCCGGTAGGGCGGTTTGTTGTGGACCACGAAAAAATGGAGGAGAAAATGGAAAATGAAAAACTGACCCGGACCGTGAAAAATTTGGTCCTGCACTCGGGGGCGGTTGCCGTCGGGATCGCCACCACGGAAACCCTGGAAGGCGGGCCGCCCTCCGCGGACCTGACCTATGTCCTCCCGGAGGCCAGGTCCGCCATTGTTTTTGCCCTGCCCCTGGACCAGTCGGCCATCGAATGTTTTTTGAAAAAAGAGGATATGGCTTCGGCCAGCATCGACAACCGCCGGGTAAATAACATGGCCAGCGGCCTGGCCCTGGAGTTGTCGGAGTTTCTGATGATGAAAGGCCACAAATCCGTTCCTTTAGTGGCCAATTCAACCTATCGCCAGAACACACCCAACGGCCCACACGATGACATGCCCCCTATTTCCCACAGGTATCTGGCCGTGAGGACGGGGATCGGCCACTTTGGGAAATCGGGCAATGTCATCATGGCCAAGTATGGGGCGGCCGTCATTCTGGCCTCGGTGGCCACAGCCGCCGATCTGCTCCCCACCGATCCTTTACCCGCTGAGGAAAGTTATTGCGACGACTGCCGTCTTTGCATGGCCGCCTGCGCCTCTGGCCTAATGTCGGAGGATGAGAAAACCACCGTCTCGCTGGGCAAAGTGGATTTCAGCTATTCCACACGCCGCTCCTATCACCGCTGTGAATATGTCTGCGGCGGCTTTACCGGCCTGCACCGATCCGGCAAATGGTCCACCTGGTCACCGGGACGTTTTCCCATCCCGGAAAAGGACGAGGAATTTTTAGGCGCCTTGATAAAGACAGCCCCCGCTTACCGCAACCGGAAAAAAACAGATTACGGCTTTTACCATGCCCTGGCGCCCGGCAGCCTTTTGGAATTCACCTGCGGCCATTGTCAGTTTGTCTGTCACCCGGACAAACTGGTACGGCAGGAGCGGTATAAGATGGTCATCAACAGCGGGGTGGTCATCCAGGGAACGGACGGGACTTTAAGGGCCGTTTCACCCGAAGAGGCCAAAAAACACCTATCCCAAATGTCCCCTGAGCATAGGGCACTGTATGAAGAACCGACAACGAATCATTGAACATGAACAGCGAGCGCCTTCCCCGTCACGCCATGGCATGACTACGAAGGTTAGCGAGCGAATTTCAAATAATAGAATTTACCTTACCCGAAAGATTCCCCGGCACCTGATACAGGGGAATCTTCAATATTGTAGTCACATTTAGGGGGTTAGCAAAATCAACCGGAATTGATGGCCGGAATAGCTCGGAAAACGCACTTACGTTTTAAGCTTGAAGTCCTCAGCTTTTTTGATTTTTATCCAAACGCCGAACTCCGAACGTTATTCCAGGGCGGTTGCTTAAAAGCGTGTTTTGGGGGCCGTTTAAGTCCCTTTTAGACCCCATCTTTTGAAGAATTTAATTTTCAATTCAACCATTTCGGGGAGCCGACCCAAATCTGACTAAGTCAATTCAGAACCAACGTCTCCTTTTAGCTACGCGGAATTCCCGCAACGAGGTTATCTCCTGCGTTTCCCTTTTTTCCTTTTGCCTTGTGATTTTTTCCCGGACGGGATCCGAAAGCCTGGACGATTGATCTTTGAAAGCAGATTGGCGGTTCTTAATGTGGACGGATGTTGTGGCCCAAAAATTTGTTTATTGATTTCGAAAGCCCTTTGGGCGCAGGCATAAGCCTGTTGCATTTTGCCGAGTGATTGCAGGTAACCAGCCATGTTGTGAAGAACTGTAGCGGTATCGGGATGCCGCTCGCTTAACAGTTCGCACTGGATGGCGAGGGCCTGCTCGGCCAGCTCAGTGCCCGTTTCGGATCGCCAAGGGCGTTGATGTATCCGGCAAGGCTGCTGAGGGATTTGGCGGTATCGGGATGCCGCTCGCCTAACAGTTCGCGCTGGATGGCAAGGGCCTGCTCGGCCAGCTCCAGTGCCCGTTTCGGGTCGCCAAGGGCGTTGATGTGATCAGCAAGGCTGATGAGGGACTTGGCTGTATTGGGATGCCGCTCGCCGAATAGTTCACGTTCGATGGCTAAGGCCTGCTCGGCCAGTTCCAGTGCCCGTTTCGGGTCACCAAGGGCGTTGGTGTATTCGGCAAGGCTGCTGAGGGACATGGCGGTATCGGGATGCTGCTCGCCGAACAGTTCGCGCCGAATGGCTAAGGCCTGCTCGGCCAGTTCTAGTGCCCGTTTCGGGTCGCCAAGGGCGTTGATGTGGTATGCAAGGTTGTTAAGGGATCTGGCAGTATTGGGATGTCGCTCGCCGAATAGTTCACGTTCGATGGCTAAGGCCTGCTCGGCCAGCCCTAGTGCCTGTTTCGGATCGCCCAGTTTGCTTGTGTAACCAGCGATATTGTTTAGGGAGATGGATGTATCAGGATGCAGCTTCCAAACAGTTCGCGCTGGATGGCAAGAGCCTGCTCAGCCAGTTGCAGTGCCCGTTTCGGGTCGCCCAAAAAGTCTAGCGAATACGCTAGGTCGTTATCCAAATGGGCAAGAAGTGGTCGGTCATTGCAACCCTGTTGGTCATACTCGACAAACGCAAGTTCGACCAGTCGTTTGATCTCCCGGGGCTGGCCTCGGTGAAAAGGGGGGTAGGCTTGGAGCCAGGTAAGGCGGCTTGCCTGCTGTGGCGATAGTTTCAGGGAGTGATCGTGCCATTCCCTCAGATGGTCGATCTCGGCCTCGAAACGAGGTAGTTGACGAAGTCCTCCCTCACCGTAAAGAACCAGTCGCCGATGCGCTGGCACAAGTCGGCTGCCCAGGTGGGCCTGTTAGCAATGATTTTGCTCGCGGCGGACCTCGCGCACTAGTCTATGCAAGGCATAACTGTCGGTGCCCGGCACTTGCTGAAGTATGCATAACGCGGTGCCCAACCCCAATGCATTGGTGAGTTCCATTTGGTCTGATACACCAACCAGCGTCGCCAAGAGATCTATGCTCATGGGCGCCGACCCGCTCCAAGTGAGAACCTCTAGGATGTCTTGTAGACGGGGTTCTTCTGCTAATACCCTCTCGCTGACCTGCAGCGTTGCATACAGGTCAGCCTCGTGTTCAGTCAGGCTCGCCAATCGAGCCGGCAATGCCTGCCTCAGATTATATTGTAGCATTCCAGAATAACGTTGCCAACTCACCAGGCGACGCGACATGTAGGCGCCCGCCAGCTCCAAGGCCAGGGGCAATCCCCCCAGAGTGCGGGCGATCTCGTGGGCGGCTGCCCAGTCGGCTTCGCGGTCGGGCTGGCGACCGGCTTCCTGAGTCAGCATAATCAACGATTGGTCCTGGTCAAGCACGTCAATCGGTACATAAGTAAAGTCGGGCTGTTCTGACCGGCTGGTTACGAGAATGTGGGGTTTCGCCGAGGGCTCCGGCAAATATTTCTTGATGGGTTCTAGTTTTTCAAGATTGTCGAAAATGATCAAGCATCCGTTATAGCTGCGTAACCTATGCAGTGCGACCTCCAGTTTGAGTCTGTGTTCCGATGCGGGTGCGACCCAACGTGCCTTGACAGCAAGGTCAATGAGTCGAGCGTCCAAGTCTTGGTCGGCGGTTAGCCAGATGACGCCGTTCGGATAGGTGTCCCGGTAGTGGTAGGCGTATTCCACCGCCAATTGGGTTTTGCCAAGGCCACCGAGGCCTTGAAACACGGCTGTTTGGCCGATGGCGGTCCGGCGTCCAGTGGTGAGTTACTTCCGTACTTTTTCCAGCGCTCCTTCCCGGCCAATGACTTGATCACCCTTTTGGCGATAGGGGACAAAAAACGGCGGGTTGCGCGGGTCGAAGGGGAGTGCGGTTTTGGGAGATGTCGTCTCTGTGTCCGCTTGGTCTGAAACCACTAATTGTTTGTGACTCAAGCGCTTGACGACGACGGGCTTCGTCCCGCCATCGCGTTCGTCAAGGTCAAAGGATTCGTCTCGGCCCAACTTCCGGCCTCCGCCTTGCATTTCGCTTACGCGCCGCGGCCAGATCCTCAGTCTGAATTCATTGTCCTCCAGCTTTAGCTCACACAGGGAATAGCCGTGTTCCCGTTTTTCTTCCTTCTCGCCCCAGAATTCAAGGCCGAAGAGTGATGCACCTTGTTGTCTCCTCCGTTCGCTGCCACCGCCGTGCGAGACGATCGTAAGATTTCCTTTGTGCATGTGTCCAAACAGGTGGAGGGCAAAGCGCTCAGGTGGGTAATAGATTTCATCCGAAAAATGCTTCTGCGCCTCGGTACTCAGCCATGTGTCGGGATGGTGGGTGAGCAGCAGGCATAAGTCGTGCTGCTTAACCCATTCCGCGCCATTGCCGTTACAGGCTTTATGAAACTGGCGAACGTCTAAGTTTAGCTTGTTTTCGAAATTTCCATTCTCCAACTGCAGGTAGGCACTGTTTAATCCCACGATCCCTACCTTGAAGTCACCTACCTTATACGAAGATGAGCAATCGCCAGGCAAAAGACCGCTGTTGATTACGGTGGGTTTCGGGATGGGTGTGTGTTCCCACCATTGGATATAGCTCTGGAACACGGTAGAAATCAAAGCTCTTTGGGGACTATCCGTCTTATCCCAAAAAGGGGTCTGAACGGTCGGCAGATTCCAGTTGTTCAAAAGATTGATCAGCGACGGATCGGATGGATCTTGTGGGCGGACAAGATCGTGATTCCCTGGAACGGCCAGAAGTTCGGGAGTGAATCCCCATTCTTTGAAGCGGAACCAAAATTTTTGCAATAGCTTGTCGACTTCATCAAACTCAAGCTTGGTGCCCCGTTGGGTTAGATCCCCTGTGACCAATACTATATCCCACGGGCCAACTTGTTTCCGAAGGAAATTCAAGTCGTTGAGGAATATCTCCTCGACGTTGGGCCAAAGAGATGCTTGTCCTGGCATGCCAAGATGGAGGTCGGTCAGGTGCAACCATCGGAAAGTATTAATGGCCATTTATAAAGGAGTCAATTCTGCTCGCGACTCTTCTTTCGTGAAGTCGGATCAAGAAAAAATAGTAAAAATATTAAGTATTGTTATACAGTTAAAGGGAATAAGGGGGGAAGTCAAGGATTTTTTGTCGGGGAAGCAGAATAGTTTGGATTTTTTGTCGGAGTGGGGGAAAAGCCCTCTGTGCCAATGTGAGTGAGACACCTACCCCTTGAAAAATTAGTGTAGGGCGGGTAGGTAGGTAAAACATGGAAAAGAGCGAAAGGAATTTGGTTGATGGTATGGGAGCCCTCGGTCAGACCGGATCCGGAGGTTCCCGAGAAGAAGCCCCGAAGGAAGTTCACTGCCCAATACAAACTGGAGGTCCTGGGAAAGGTTGAGCGTGCACTCAACCCGGCCAGGTGGGTGTCCTGCTGCGGAAGGAGGGGTTGTATTCCTCCAACCTGACCACCTGGAAGAGACAGCAGAGGCTGGGCTGTTGGCCGCCCTGTCTCCCCAGAAACGGGGTCGGAAAAAGGCCGAAAGCAATCCGCTGGTCCAGAAGGTAGCCCAACTCGAAAAAGAGAACGAACGGCTCCAACGGAAGCTCAAGCAGGCGGAAACCATCATCGAGGTTCAAAAAAAAATATCCGAGATCCTGGGGATCCCCCAGGATCCCGACGCCGGGAGCAACTCATGAACGCTGCCACCGATTTCAGCCATGAAGTGGGGAAGCAACCGGCCTGCGAAGCCCTGGGGATGTCCCGGGCCACGTTTTATCGTCACAGCGGGAAAAGCCTGTTGAGGCCCAGGGAAAGGACGATCGTCCTGCCCCTCCGTTGGCCCTAACCCCGGTAGAAAGGCAGACATTGGTGGCCTCCTCACGCGGAAAGATTCCAGGATAAGGCCCCTTATGAGGTCTATGCCACGCTCCTGGATGAGGGTCAATACCATTGCTCCATCCGGACCATGTACCGGATCCTCACTGCGGAGCATGGCCATGTCAAAGAACGAAGAAGACACCATCAGCGTCTCATTATCAGAAGCCGGAACTGCTGGCTACCGGTCCTAATCAGGTCTGGTCCTGGGATATCACCAAGTTGAAAGGCCCCGCCAAGTGGACCTATTTTTACCTCTATGTGATCATGGACATCTTCAGCCGTTACGTCGTTGGCTGGATGGTCGCCCATCGGGAGCAGGATGCCTTGGCTAAACGGCTCATCGAGCAATCGTGTCTTAAACAGAACATCCAACCCGAGCATTTAACCATTCATGCCGACCGGGGATCCAGCATGAAATCCAAAGTCAGTTGCTAATCTCCTGGCGGATCTCGGGGTCACTAAAACCCACAGCCGACCTCATGTCAGCGATGACAATCCCTATTCGGAATCCCAGTTTAAAACCTTAAAATATTGCCCTGAGTTTCCGGATCGCTTCGGGTCCATCCAGGATGCTAGGGCTTTTGGTCACCCTTTTTCACCTGGTACAACGAAGACCACCATCATTCCGGGATAGCCCTGATGACGCCGGAGCAGGTTCATTATGGGTTGGCCTCCCAGGTTTTTGACTTTCGTTCCCAGGTCCTTTCCGCAGCCTTTGAAAAGTATCCCATCCGTTTCAAAGGCAGAATACCTAAACCCTTTTCCCTGCCAGAGGCAGCATGGATCAATAAGCCTTCGACAGATCATATTGGAGTTTAATTGTTGACCGTGGGTGTCTCATTCTCATTGACATATTCCGAAAGCATAGATCATGGGGCAGAGGGCAAATGGGGAAAAATGAAAGGGCCAAGCTCAAAGCGGAAAGCTCAAAGAGTGGGGGGAAGGATAGTTTGGCGTGAAGAGTTCGGCGTTCGGCGAAGTATAAAAATAGATGCAAGCTCCAAGCTAAAAGCTCAGATTGGCTTTATAATTCTTTCAGCAACCGAAAATACTCATCCCTGGTCAATCCAGCGGTACGTAAATTGTTCTTGATGATAAATACTGGTATTGCCTTCCAATCGGGATTACTACCGGTCTTTGGACCCCTTCTTTTGTATAGAGAAAATGGTCTCCTTCCGTTCTGACACATTTAAATACGGCTTTTTCAAATACCCTTTTGAACCGCTCGGGAGTTAACGGGGTAATTTTAGGCATATTAAAAGGCAGTTACCAGTTCGGTGGCAACAAGCTTTGGAGGTATCCAGCGTCCCGCAGGGTCTTTCTTGTACCTTGATTCGTCCAGGATGTCTTCCAGGGTTCCCATTTTTTCCGCTTCTTCGACAAAAAGCCTTACTGCGGTCTTAAGCATTTCTTTAGCCTGTTGAACATCGCCGCCGCAACTTGAGATGTCGAGTTCGGGACAATAGGCTACATAAGTATTTTCTTCCTTGAAGACAAGGACATCATACTCAATAGGTATCATATCTCTCTCCTTTATTCTTGAATTGATTTTTGTTTTGGAAATCGGGATGATATTTATTAGTCCAAATTATGGCCAGTTTATCAGAGAACTGAGTTAAAAGGCAAAAAATAAGATAAGCGGAAGGGGCGAACTTGAGGGAAGAGGTAGGGGAAGAAGCTCAAAGGTGAAAGCTCAGAGCTCAAAAGAAAAGAAAGGCAAAAAGCGAGAGGCGAAGGGCGGAGAACTGGGGATTAGGCTTTTTGGCGCCTTTTTGTAGAATAAAAACTCCTTTTAAAATTTATGCCGGGATTGCTTTTTCTAAGGGTCCAGTGGCCTTATATTTGATAGGCGTTATGTGCCGTTCAATATCCAGCCATTTTTGTCGTTTAGCGATTCTAAGATCAAACTCGGACTGAAGATTGAGCCAAAATTGAGCCTCAACCCCAAAATAGCGCTGTAACCGGAGTGCCGTATCAGCAGTAATGGCCCGTTTCCCATTGACGATTTCACTGATCCGGTTTGGGGGTACTCCAATATTCCTGGCCAACCGGTTAATGCTGAGTCCTCCAGGATCCATAAAGTCTTCCCGCAAAATTTCTCCGGGCGAGATAGGGGGCAGCAGGCTGTTCTTTCTCATACTAATAATCCCTCAATGATAATCAATAATTTGAACCTGGTAAGCGTGTCCATCACGCCATTCAAAACAAATCCGCCATTGGTCATTGATGCTGATGGCCCATTGGCCTTTTCTATTTCCTCCTAATGCGTGGAATTTGTTGCCAGGATTAAGACTTAAAGCGTCGAGACTTGGGGCGGCATGCAAAACCATCAGTCGTTTTCTTGACTGACGTTCTATCGCCTGAAAACGACGAACTCGACGATCATTGAATAAAGCCTCCGTGTCTCTGCAAGCAAAAGACTTAATCATATCTTGCAGCCTATTACGTTTCGCGTAATATGTCAAGAAAAACTTCGGAGCGACAGGGCCCTCCCTTATTAAAGGCTCAGACTGAACCGGTCAGGAAAATCGGTTAAGAAAACCGTTTTCAAATGCGTAGTGAGGAAAAGGGGGCGACCTTGTCCTCTTTATCCACAGCTTGCTTTCGCGATATAGCCTTGCCCCTGAGTGTCTTCAAAATCCATGGTGCGGTCGATGGCGGCGCCCTCGGCGATCTCGATCATACCGATTGGCCACGGTGGCAACGAACTCCTGATCATGCGAGGCAAAGAGGATCACCTCACTGAAGGCAATCAACGCATCATTGAGGGCGATGATCGATTCCAGGTCCAGGTGGTTGGTCGGCTCATCAAGAATCAGGACATTGGCTCCGGTCAGCATCATACGCGACAACATACAGCGGACCCGCTCGCCGCCCGAGAGGACGACTGTTTTTTTCATGGCCTCTTCACCAGAGAAAAGCATTCGGCCTAAGAAGCCGCGCGCAAAGGTTTCACCCTCCGTGGGCGGTGAATACTGGCCCAGCCATTCAATCAAGGTCATCTCTTGCGCAAAAAATTCGCTATTCTCCTGGGGGAAATAAGCGCTGGTAATGGTCACCCCCCAGCGGTAACTGCCGCTGTCTTGTTCCAACTCGCCTGCCAGAATCCGGAAAAGGGTCGTTCGGGCAAGATAGGTGTCGCCGGTAAAAGCGATTTTATCCCCTTTGCGCACCACCAGGTCAAAATTATCCAAAACCTTGACCCCGTCAATCTCTTTGGTCAGCCCCTTAATGCTCAGGATGATGTCGCCGCAAGCCCTCTCCGGTTTGAAGACCACATAGGGATATTTTCTGGATGAGACCGGCAAATCTTCCAGAGTGAGTTTTTCGAGCAGCTTCTTGCGCGACGTGGCCTGCTTGGACTTGGAGGCATTGGCGCTGAAGCGCTGAATAAAAGCTTTCAGTTCATCCGCCTTTTCCGATGCTTTGCGGTTCTCATTCTGCTTCTGCTTTAAGTTCAACTGGCTGGCACGGTACCAGAAATCATAATTGCCGACATAAATCTGAATCCGCCCGAAATCGATATCCGCGGTATGCGTGCAGACCTGATTCAGAAAGTGCCGGTCATGGGAAACCACGATAACCGTATTGGCAAACCGTGACAGGAACTCTTCCAGCCATTGGATGGATTTCAGATCGAGGTTATTGGTCGGTTCGTCCAGGAGAAGCACATCCGGATTGCCAAACAGTGCCTGGGCCAAAAGGACACGGACCTTGTCACCCGCCTCCAGCTCCTTCATCTTCTTCGTCTGCTGATCATCAGAGATACCGACTCCGCTCAGGAGCACGGCTGCTTCGGCTTCGGCTTCATAACCGTTCATTTCCGCAAACTCACTCTCAATTTCAGCACAACGAACACCTTCCGTTTGGGTTAATTCACCCTTGGAGTAAATCGCCTCCCGCTCCATCATAATGTCATACAACTGTTTGTGCCCCATAATGACCGTATTGAAAACCGTTTCCTCATCGAAGGCAAAGTGATCCTGACGGAGAAGGGCTATTCGTTCCCGCGGGCCGCATAGAATTCCCCCGTGGTCGGCCTCCAACTCACCGGCCAGAATCTTGAGAAATGTGGACTTCCCCGACCCGTTGGCGCCGATCAGCCCATAGCAATTACCGGGGGTGAACTTAATGTTAACATTTTTAAAAAGTACTCTTTTCCCGTAGGAAAGAGTGATATTTGATGTGGCAATCATGCTGGTTTGATTCTCCTTTTATATTATATAAACCGTCATGCCCCGCCAGGAGCGTGGCACCACGAAACATGAAGAACGGATTCAAGGAGCCAAAGGGGTCAAGGATTCAAGTCGAAACCGGCATTCGAAGAGTAAAACGCCTTGAACCCTCGAATCGCTGGAATCCTTGAAACGCCTATTTTCGCATTAAATAAAAACCCACCTAAAGCCCCTTCCAGTCCTCTTAATCCTTTGCTCCAAAATAATTGATTTTCTTATTTTTTTTATTCACCGGCCGGCCCGGGTGACCTGATTTTCCCCGGCGATATTCTACCGCTACTCCCCCATCTTGTTTTGTCGAGCCCTGCCTGACACCAGCGGAACGCCCTTTGATAGGCCCGGTCTCTTTGTAGCCTCCAGGCCGGCTTTTTTTTCTGTCATTTTATTCCGAAAATAGGGTTAGAGTCCACCGACCTTTTTTATGATTCGTGGTGCCACGCCCCCAAGATCGGGGCATGGCGGTTTAGCACGGAAAGAGGGTTCGAGGATTTCCGGATCGAAGCAACCCGGCAAAGCGCTGGGCGGCTTTCCGGCAGGGCCATTTTTATTTATGGAAATTGGCTTCCCTCGGCCATAAGAAGCCGGGCTTTCGAGATGGTTCCGGGTCGAGAGTTCTTGCCTTTTTATTCCCAAGCCCTTCCCTTGAATCCTTGAATCTTTGAACCGTTGAACCCTTCCATTCATTTTCATGTTTCGTTGAACCCTGCGAGGGGTTGCGGGATTAGCACCGTTTTCACTCTTAGGTGATGGTCCCCGCCGGTTGTTCTTCGGCTGGTTATACCGGGGGAGTTGATAGGCCGGTTCCAATCCGGGAATGATGTGCCTGGTCAAATTCTGCTTCAAATACCGTTCAATGCGATTGATGTATAGGGAGATCCCGAGGGGAGGCAAAAGAAATGGCAATGCCTGACTCTCCGGCCCTCCCGGTTCTCCCGATCCTGTGGACATAATCTTCGGCAAAACGAGGCAGATCAAAATTGATGATATGACTGATTCCCCTGACGTCAAGACCGCGGGCAGCCACATCTGTAGCCACCAGGAGTCTGATCTTGCCAAGCCGCATATTCATCATGGTCCGGTTCCGGGCATACTGCGTCATGTCCCCGTGAAGGGCAGCAGCCGAATATCCCTTGGCATTGAGATCGTGGGCCAGGCTATCGGCATCGCATTTGGTTGCCGAAAAGATGATCGCTTTGGTGAGGGCCTTGTCATCACAAAAATGGTGCAATAAGCGGGTCTTGTGCTGCAGATCATCTGCCATGAGTAAGCGTTGTTCGATATAATCATGAGTGACCTTACCGGGGGCAATCTGAATCCGTTCAGGGTTTTTTATAAACCGTTGGGCCATTTTAGTCATGGTCTCACCGACCGTGGCTGCAAACAAAAGGGTCTGGCAATCTGTCGGGACGGCGGCCGAGATCCGCTCCACATCCTCGATAAAGCCCATATCGAGCATACGGTCGGCTTCATCCAGGACAAACAGCTCGAGATGGGACAAGTCGATTCGGCCTCGATTCATAAGATCGAGGAGCCTTCCGGGTGTGGCGATGATCATGTCTGGAGATTTGGACAAGGATCTCAGTTGCTCCCTAAAGGGCATGCCGCCGAAAATGGCTAAGCTGCTCACAGACAAATATTTCCCATAGCTGCGGGTGGCCTGGGTCACCTGATCGGCCAGTTCTCTGGTAGGAGTAACTACCAGGACACGTGGGCCGGCTTTCCGAACCGAGGGTTTGGCAGACAAACCTTGGAGGGCGGGCAAAACGAAAGCCGCGGTCTTGCCGGTACCGGTCTGAGCCGAAACGATCAGGTTGCGTCCGGATAGGGCCTTGGGAATGGCTTGGGCCTGGACCGTAGTGGGAGAGCTATGGCCACATTGAGCCAGGGCCTTAAGAATGGGTGGAATCAATTGTAATTCTTCAAAATTCATAGAATATTTCCTTCTATCGATCATTTCTGAGTCTGAACCACGGCCTTTCCGCCGGAATCGGAAGGCCACCTCTACTCGGGACAGAGCAACATCTCTGAGTCTTTCCGGTGGAGCTTCTAAAACAGATAGTCTGAACCAGAAACTTTGGTTGGGGGTTAGGGTACAATTACAACATGAATAACCCAGCGCCGCGGAAGTACTAGATACAGCACAACTTTAGTCGACTGGCCTGAAACATGGTCGCTAAACGAACGTGCTGCTACAGGCAAAAAAGGACTGAAGACAAAGGGTCAGTAAGCGACAAAGCTTGATGGTAGGTGCAGGGAATTGATGAAGGTCTGCAAATATCCAGCCAAGATTTAAAATAATAATTTAAGAATTATACACCAGGAGAATAAAAAAGCAAGATTTTTTAAGGAATTTTATGTTGAAGTTTTCGAATAATTTCCATGGGCTTCTTTCACCCGTTTCTTTCCGTCGGCATCGTCATTTTCGTCAGGCGCAGACCGGGCAATCGGCGTTGCGTTCGATTTGAACCTCTGAAAAACGCATGTCCAGCCCGTTATAGACCAGAAGCCGGCCGGTCAAGAGTTTTCCAAAACCGACCAGATATTTGATGGCCTCGTTAGCCTCGATTAGACCGATGATCCCGGGCGTGGTCCCTAAGACCGGGAATTTCTGAGGGGGCGGGGCCTGGGGGAAAAGACATTTCAAGCAAGGAGTCTGTCCGGGTTGGATGACGGTGACCATCCCCATGAGTCCTAAAATCCCTCCATAGATAAAGGGGATTCCCCGGCGGAATATTTGTTGATTGATCAAATAACGGGTCGGAAAATTATCCAGTCCGTCCACCACCAGGTCGCATTCGGCCGTCAATCCGGGAAGGGTCTCCTCGTTGATCTCCTCGGCCCGAATTTCTACCTCAATCCCCGGATTAAGCTTGGTTAATTTTTCCCTGGCCGATTCCACCTTGAGCCGGCCTATGTCCCCATTCCAGTGGAGGATCTGCCGGTTCAAATTGCTCAGTTCTACCTGATCTTTGTCCACAATCCGCAAAGAGCCTATGCCCGCGGCGGCCAGATAAAAGGCGGCCGCTGAACCCAAGCCGCCGGCACCGGCAATAAGAATCCGGCTATTTTTTAATTTTTCCTGGCCGGCCGTTCCAAAATCCTTAATCATGATTTGCCGGTCATAGCGAAGGGCATCGTTGTTATCGAGCATGGGGACCTCCTGGTGTCAACTCTTTTTAGTGTATCATAAGGTCAATCTTTTGGGAATGAAAGGAGAAAACAATGGCCTGGCCTTCGGCGAATGGGTTTTTTAGCCTTTCTTCCGGAATAGCGAAAAGAAAGAAATCCTGAAAATCTTGGCAGTCCTGCCAATGAAGGCATAATTATTTGATTTAATTATTCTATTTTAAAAAATCCCTTCGTCGTTTTTCCGGCTAAAAAAATTGTTTGACCTTTGGGAAAAAATGATTTAGTCTTCCCGCTTATTTGAAGGCGTAAGGCCTTTACCCAAACCAGGGATAAACCCAAAGATAATTAACTAACTATCTGTTTTTGGATAAAAAATTATCTAAAACTTAAGGAGGAAAGATCAATGTTTCAAGTTACGGTTGATGCCGACAAATGCACGGGGGATTCCAATTGCGTGGATACCTGCCCGGTAAGTGTTTTTGAACTTCAAGACAACAAGGCCGTACCCGTCAATATGGACGAATGTCTGGGGTGCGAAAGTTGTGTCGAAGTTTGTGAATCCGCTGCTATTACAGTAAAAGAAATATAACCATCGGGGTTGTTTTTTCTTTGGGAACAGGCCGGGGAATTCCCCGGCCTGTTCTTTTTTTATGGGCCAATCCTTTTAGCCTTTAATTCAATTTGAAGTCTTCTGCCAATTAACTGGGAGAAAGGATTGGCGAACTCAATATAGTCCTCATGCCGAGGCGCTCCTAATCATGATTATCTTTCGCCGAACTCCGAACTCTTAACTCCGAACTTTATTTTCGAACTAACGCACAAATCCCCTTGGTCCGGTTTCAGGAATAGTGTACAACTATTCCCATGCCGGACCTTTCTTCTCTGACGCCCTCTCAGGAACAAGCCGTTAGACATCGAGGCGGCCCTTTAATGGTTTTGGCCGGGCCGGGGACCGGGAAGACCAGGACCCTGACCTATCGGCTGGCCCATTTGATGGCCGAGGGGGTCGCTCGTTCCGATCAAATATTGGCTATCACCTTTACCAATAAGGCCGCTGAGGAGATGCGCTCCCGGGTAGCTCAGTTCGGTGGTGAACTCCAGACCTCTTCCCCTCCCTGGATTTCCACCTTTCACGGTTTTTGTTATCGTTTTCTTCAGGAAAATAGCCCCGTTCCCGGTCAACTCCTGTCCGAACAAGAGGCCTTGGCCTTACTTAAAAAAACGGTTCGGAAAAAGGTTGCGGATTTCCCGGCCCAGTCTTTTAAGGAACTGGCCCGGCGCATTTCCCTGATCAAGAATACCTGGAGTCCCTCCGAAACACCGCAATCCCTGCCCCCTTGGGACACCTATCCCCATTGGCCTTCTTTGTATCAGGCTTATCAGAAAGAACTGGCTGGTCAAAAATTTTGGGATTTTGATGAGCTCCTTATTCAGGCCGTTTCCCTTCTGGAAAGAAATCCAGACCTCCAGGGGGCCTGGCAATCCCGATTTCCCTATCTGTTCATCGATGAATTTCAAGACATCAATTCAATCCAGTACCGTCTCTTTAAATTGTTGACCCGAGAAGATGGACAATGGATGGTCATCGGAGACCCTAATCAGTCCATATACGGTTTCCGCGGGGCCAGCGCCGATTTCTTTGACCGTCTCCGTCGGGAATGCCCTTCATTGACGGAAGTGCATTTGACCGAGACTTTTCGACTAAACCAGACCATCCTGACCGCTTCTTCCTTAGTGCTGGAAGGGTCTTCTCTGAACCGATCGATTCCTTTAATCTCTTCCCGGAAAGGCGAGCCTCAGGTGCCAATCGCGGCCCTGTCCGGCGCGGAAGAAGAAGGGGAATATATTGCCCGGGTCATTGAAGAAGAAATAGGAGGACTGGATTTTTTAGCTAAGGGGCAAGGACAAGACAAGCAAAGGAGCTTTGCCGATTTTGCAGTACTTTACCGGCTTCATGCCCAGGGGGATCTCTTGGCCAAGGCCTTTTTGAAGAAAGGGATCCCCTTTAAGAAAATTCAGGAAGTCCACTGGGCTGAAAGACCCGAAATCCGCTCCTTTATAAAGAAGCTCCGGTCTTTTCCCTCGCTGAATTTTTCTCCAGGCGCCGCCGTAGAAAAGGTGCTTTCGGAAAATGTTGAACTTCTTCCATTAGAGAATGAAGGGATTGAGGCCTTGAAAAAACTTCGTCTCTGGGCGGCCACATTCAAAGGCCCCTTGGAGGAATTCATTGAGACCCTTTCCATACAAACCGGATTAGATACCTATGAGCCGGATCAGGAAACGGTTAAACTCCTCACCCTCCATGCCTCCAAGGGTCTGGAGTTTCCCGTGGTCATCATCTCCGGTTGTGAGGCAAACCTTCTCCCCTTGACCGTGCTGAAGGAATCGGACCCGGAAGAAGAACGACGCCTCTTTTACGTGGGTGTGACCCGGGCCAGGGAAAAGCTCTTCCTGACCTGGGCAAAAAGAAGGACCTTATATGGGCAGAACCTGGTTCAAACGCCTTCTCCTTTTTTAGAAAATATGGGCGACCTTTTGAAATCTTCCCTTTATCGGGAGGGGAACAAAAAACCGCTGGGATCCAGGAAAAAACAGATGTCCTTGTTCGGTCGCTAACCCGAAAAAACAAACTTTCCCTCCGCCAAAGTGCTCAAAACTCCCAAGCAGCCTCTTATTCTAAGGCCTAAATCCAAAGATGTCCTTAGGGATCGGGAAAAAAGACAGAATAAATAAATTGTCGCCTTGTTTTCTCCAGGCCGGTATGATATAGGCTATAGATCGTTCATTTAACCGAATCAATACCAGGGAGAATACCGGCTCTGACCTTTAGCCTCTTTATGTCGATTAATTAAAGAGAAGTACCAAAAAAAATATTAATTATAGGGAGGAAATGAAATGAGATGTCGTAAGAAATTTTCACCATGGTTGATTTTTTTGCTGGCCCTCCTCTGGGCACTGGCCTCTTCACAAGTGGTCCTGGCAGCGGGACCCAAGGTCCTCGACTCGAGTTACAAAGTCGTCCAACTGGTTAAAGACACCCTTTTCCCGGGTTGTAACGGGGCCACCATCGGTCTGGATGGCGCCCTTTACGTGGTGCACACGGCCACAGGCCAGATTACACGGGTCGATTTGAAGACCATGAAGGCCTCCCGATTTGTCCCGCCCTATGCCGGGACTTTTATTACCGACGATATCACCTCGGACGATAAAGGCAATTTCTATGTCACCGGGACGACCCCAATCGTCGGGGAGATCTATCGGATTGACAAAAACGGTATGAAGACGGTTATCGCCAAAGGATTAAAGGCCCCCAACGGTATTCAGTATAACAAGAACACGGGCCGACTGTTCACCAGCGAATGCTTTCAAGCCAACCGTGTCTTTGAACTTGATCCCACCGGGGCCAAGGAACCCAAACTGCTCGTCAAAGAAAACACCATCCCGGTACCTGAAGGCTTCGGCTTTGACCCGGACACCAACGATCTGATCATCCCGGATATGGGTACCGGCAAGATCTTAAGGGTTAATCCGGATACCGGCGACATCAAAACGATCGCTGAAAAATTTGCCGCCCCTATTGCCTTGAAAGTGGGACCGGACAAGATGGCCTACTTCCCCGAATTGGGCGGGGCCGTCTTTCGGCTCAGCCTCGACGGGCAGAAGAGGGAAAAGCTCGCCCAGTTGCCTCCCGGACTGGACAATCTGGCCATCACTCCGAAAGGCCGGTTGTTCGTCACCAGCTACTGGAATGCCACCATCTATGAAGTATCAACCGACGGCAGCGGCAAATTCAAAACTCTCTTCCCCACCGGACCCAATCAGATCAACGGAGTCGTTTTTAAAAACGGAAAGTTGTTGGTCAGCGATGCCATCATGATTCGGTCCGTGGAAAAGAAACAATATGTCCCGACCAAGCTGAACGCCTGGGCCGCCCATGGGATGCCCCTGCCCATCGGTCTGGCCGATGGACCGGGCGATCAGGTCTTTTGGCCCGACCCCGTTAACAACGCCGTGGCCATCGGCAACCCGGCCAAAGGCGAATTCAAGGCCGTCGCCGGCGGACTCAACCGGCCCATGGCCGTGTTGATGAGCCCTAAGGATCCTAAAATTTATGTGGCCGAATACGGGGCCGGGCAAGTCACCGAAGTCAGCCTGACCGATGGGGCCAAGAAGGCCTTGGCTACAGACCTTGAAGGTCCCCTTGGCCTGGCCATCATCGACAATACCCTTTATGTAGCGGAAGGAAAATCCGGCAGGATCAGTAAGGTGGACTTGGCCAACGGCAAAACCGAGGTCTTTCTTTCCGGAGTCGTCGGCAAGGTGGGGGCCTTGGCCAATGACGGCAAAGGAAATCTGCTGGCCTTAGACGGTGCCAGTGGAAGACTTTTCCGCATCAACCCTAAAAACCTGGCCCTCTCCGTGGTGGCGGAAAATATCCCGGTGAGCTATGGCATGGCTGGCAGCTATCCATCTATCGAATTCCCCGTGTCCATGACGGTTAATGCCAAGGGAAATATCTATATCCCCACGGCGGAACGGGGATTGATCATGCTGGAAAAGAAAAAATAAAAAACCCTGTTTCCCTCAGCCCTGCTTATAAGGCGGGGTTGAGGGAACCGTTTCCTCAATGAGTAGTCGTTATCCCCCTTCCCTTGTCCGCTCATTTTCATTCAAGTCTATTCGCTTTCCGTTTGACCTTCTCATAAAACAGATGGTATAAAATTTAGATAAATCGTAACAGTCCGAGCTAAAAAGGAGGCATTTGATATGGACCAATTCGTCAGTATGCGCAATTTGAAATTTATGCTCTATGAGGTTTTTCAGATTGAAGACCTTATTCAGTACCCTTATTTTCAGGAGCACAACCGGGAGATCTTTGACCTGACCCTGGAAACGGCCTTGAAAATGGGACAGGACCTGCTGAGGCCGGTACTTCGAGAGATGGACCTGAATGCCCCGAGCCTGGTTAATGGAGAGGTGAAGGTTCATCCAGCGGTTCGAACCTTCATGAAAGAGAGCGGGGAAGGAGGCTGGATAGCTTCCCTCTTTCCCTTTGATTTAGGTGGCCAGCAGCTTCCCCAAATGGTTTCCACGGCCAGCCAGTTCATCTTTTCCGCCGCCAACTACTCGGCCAGTGTTTATCCCCATCTGACCACCGGGGCGGCCAATCTTATTTTGTCCTTCGGCTCCGAGGAATTGAAGGAATTGTACGTCCCCCGGATGCTTTCCGGTGAGTGGCAGGGGACCATGGCCTTGACCGAACCACAGGCCGGAAGCTCGTTATCCGACATCCTGACCCAAGCCCAACCGACCGACCAGGGATTCTATAAGATGCGCGGTCAAAAAATCTTTATTTCCGCCGGGGATCATGACGGGGTGGACAATATAATCCATTTGATGCTGGCCAAGATCAAAGGGGCCCCGGCCGGGGTCAAGGGTATCTCTCTTTTTGTGGTGCCTAAAAAAAGGGTCGAGGGCCAGGGGCTGGTTTATAATGATCTCCAGGTAGCGGGCGTCTATCATAAACTCGGTTACCGGGGCGCCCCCATTACCCAGTTGAGCCTGGGAGAAAACGATGACTGCCGGGGGTATCTGGTCGGTGAGCCGCACCAGGGTCTGGCCTATATGTTCCAGATGATGAACGAGGCCAGGATCAACGTGGGCGTGGGGGCGGCCGCTATCGCCTCGGCCGCTTATTATGCTTCTTTGGAATATGCCCGGGAGCGTCCTCAGGGAAGAAAAATATCGGCTAAAGATCCTACTACCCCGCAGATCCCCATCATCGAGCATGCGGACGTGAAGCGGATGCTGCTTTTTCAAAGGGCCGTAACCGAAGGCGCTTTGTCCCTCCTGATGCAGTGCAGCCGGTATGTGGACCGAATAAAGACCACGGAAGGGGAAGACCAAGATCGGTATCACCTCTTGCTGGACCTGCTGACCCCCATCGCCAAAACCTATCCTTCAGAAATGGGAGTCCTCTCCGTCAGCCAGGGACTTCAATGTCTGGGGGGATACGGCTATTGCGATGAATTCCTGCTGGAACTATTTTATCGGGATGCCCGGATACACCCCATCCATGAAGGAACGACCGGCATCCAGGGTTTAGACCTGCTGGGCCGAAAGGTCCGGATGAAAGGGGGAAAGGCCTTTACCCTTTTCCTGGAAGAGGTCCAAAAGGCGATCCAGGCCGCCGATCCTTTTCCCGCCCTGAATCCCTATGTCGGGATGCTCAAGGAATCTCTGGAGGCTTTAAAAAATATCACCCAGCACCTGTTGAGCCAGTACCAGGAGGGGAAGACGGAACAGGCCCTGGCCGATTCCACCTTGTACCTGGAGCTTTTTGGGATTATTGCCATAGCCTGGCAATGGCTTCTCCAGGCTGTGTCCATACAAAAGGCATTAGGCAGCCCCCTCTCCCAGATGGAGACGAAATTCTATCAAGGCAAGTTCTACACCTTCTGCTTTTTCTTTCATTATGAACTCCCCAAGATTCAAGGGTTGTTAAAGCGGTTGGAAGAATGCGACGGAATGACCGTCTCCATGGAGAGGTCCTTTTTCGACGATTAGCCCTTCCTTAACAAGGGTCTTCATCATTAAGGGGCAGCCCAATCCTGGGGCTGCCCCTTCCAATTCTTAGCTTTTGCCCGGCTAAAACTTCGGGACCTATCGGGGGATGATCTCAGGGAATCCCATCGTTATATTTTTTTCTTGACAAAGAGGCCCCCTTTCGGTTATCCTTATTGCCAACAAACACATAAGGAACGAAGATCAACAACGATGGGACAGAGAATTTTTAGCGTTAACTTTAGTTATTACTTTTATTATTACGTCCTACCGGTCTGCCCATCGCTTAGGAGTCATTAGAAAAACTTAACAGAAATAAAGATCAAAAAAAGCCATGGGGAGACGAAATAGCTCTCCATGGCTTTTTTATTTTTAAGTCTGGAGGGCAATGAGGACCCTGGCCATTCAAAAGGAGTTACCAATGGTGATCGTCATGAAAAAGAAGGCCACAGCGGACGAAGTCAACCAAGTTATCAATTGGATTGAATCGGTAGGCTACCAGACCCATCCTTCCCGGGGTGTGGAACAAACCATCATCGGGGTGGTTGGAGACGACCGGAGCAAGGCCCAGTTAAAATCGGTCGAACATCTGCCCGGGGTGGAAAAGATCGTGCCTATCCTTAAACCTTATAAGCTGGCCAGCCGGGAGAGCCGGGCGGGTAATACCCTTGTTTCGGTCGGGGATCTTCAGATCGGCGGGCCGGAATTTGTGGTCATGGCCGGCCCCTGCTCCATTGAAAGCGACGAACAATTGATGGAAAGCGCCTACATCGTAAAAAAAGGAGGCGCTCAAATCTTAAGAGGCGGGGCCTACAAACCGAGGACCTCTCCCTATAGCTTCCAGGGGCTGGAAGAAGAAGGACTGAAGCTGCTTAAAAAAGTGCGGGACAAAATGGGCATCCCGGTGGTTACCGAGGTCATGAACACCACGGAGGTCGAACTGGTTGAAGAATATGCCGACATCCTGCAGATCGGGACCCGGAATGTGCAGAATTTCGCCCTGTTAAAAAAGGTGGGCCAGACCCGAAAACCGGTCCTTTTAAAGAGGGGAATGATGACGACCATTGAAGAACTTTTGATGTCGGCCGAATATATTCTTTCAGCGGGAAACGATCAGGTCATACTCTGCGAGCGGGGCATCCGGACCTTTGAAACCGCCACACGCAATACCCTGGACCTGAGCGCCATCCCGGTGTTAAAGGAGTTGACCCATCTTCCGGTGATCGTCGACCCCAGCCATGCCACCGGCCACTGGAAATATGTTTTGCCCTTATCCAGGGCCGCCCTGGCCGTAGGGGCCGATGGACTCATCATCGAAGTGCATCCTCAGCCGGAAAAGGCCTTGTGTGACGGCTCCCAGTCCTTGAAACCGGAAAAATTTTATCAACTCATGGATGAGTTAAAAATGCTGCAAGCGGCGATGAAAAATACCAGAGGGACCTTACAATGAACCGGATCAAGGTCAAGCTGGATAACAAAAGCGCCTTTTCTTATGAAATTTTCATCGGTCAAGGTATCATCGATCGTCTCGGGGTTATATTAAGCAAAGGGAACCGGGCCAATCGCTATGTGATTGTGACCGATTCCCAGGTGAGCACCCTCCACGGGAAAGTGGTTTTGGAGACCTTAAAGAAGGTGGACCTTAAAGTGGACCTCATCGATTTTCCTTCCGGGGAGAATTCCAAAAATATGCCGACCTGTCTTCATCTGGTTGATGCTCTCATCGCCCTCGGAGTGGATAGACATTCGGCCCTGATCGCCCTGGGAGGGGGAGTAGTCGGAGACATGACGGGGTTTGTGGCCTCCATCTATATGCGGGGTATTCCTTTTTATCAAATTCCCACCACCCTTCTGGCCCAGGTGGACAGCAGTATCGGCGGCAAAACCGGGATAGACCTGCCGTCTGGAAAAAATCTTTTGGGGACCTTCTATCAGCCCCAGGCCGTTTTTATCGACCTGGACTTTCTCCAAACCCTGACGGACCGGGAATATACCAACGGCCTTTCGGAAATCATCAAATACGGGATCATTGAAGACCCTGAGTTTTTAAACTCCCTGGAGGATGGGGCCGAGGCCATCAGGCACCGGGAGGCTGAACTGCTCGAAAGGATCATTGCCAAATCCTGCCGGATTAAAAAAAGAATCGTCGAAATGGATGAGAAAGAAGGCGGGCTCCGCCGCATCCTCAATTTCGGTCATACCATCGGCCATGCCGTGGAAGCGGAATCGGGTTATGCCTTTTCACACGGAGAAGCCGTGGCCATCGGCATGGTTTGCGCCGCCGTCCTGTCCGAGAGGCTCAACTATTTATCATCAATTGAGAGGGAGAGGATCGAATCCCTGATCACCTCCTTCGGGCTGCCCCATCGTATCCCCAAAGAGATGGAGACAAAAACCCTTCTATCGAGGATGACCAGGGATAAGAAAAAAAAGGGGGACATCATCCCTTTCGTGCTCCTTAAAAAAATAGGGCTCCCCTTTATCAACGGGGGTGTGCCCGAAACCCTAATCCAGGAAACCATCGAGGCCTTGAAAGCATGAACAAAAAACCGTTGGAAAAACTCAGGGAAGCATTAAGGGAAAAGGACCGGGAAATCGTAACCCTCTTGAATGAGCGGGCCAAGCTTTCTCTTGAAGTGGGTGAAGTCAAAAAGGAGAGCGGCCAGGCGGTTTATGACCCTTCGCGGGAGAGCCTGATTTTTGAGTATCTTTCTCAAATCAATAAAGGGCCTCTGTCCGATAAGGTCTTGCAGGATATTTTTCGGGAGATTATCTCATCCTCCCGGGCCCTCCAAGGTCCGATTACCGTCGCTTATTTCGGCCCGGAAGCCTCTTTTACCCACTTGGCCGCCATGGCCCATTTCGGTCAAGGTTCTCAATTTTTCCCCCAGAAGACCATCGCCTTAGTCTTTGAGCAGGTGGAACGGGAAAGATGCGCTTACGGCGTCGTGCCCATTGAGAACTCCGGAGAGGGATCGGTCAAACCCACCCTCGACCGTTTGATCTCCACCTCCCTGACCATCAGGGCCGAGATTTTTTTAAGGGTCTCCCATTATCTGCTTTCTTCCGTGGAGAAGCTGGAGAAAATCAAAAGGGTCTATTCCCATCCCCAGGCCATCGCCCAATGCCAGGGTTGGCTGGAGAAAAACCTGTCCCGGAGTGAGGTCCTGAAAGTGGACAATACGGCCCAGGCGGCCCAAAAGGTCTTGGAAGATCCAGAAGGAGCGGCCATCGGCAGCCGTGAAGCCGCCCAATTGTACGGGCTGAAAATTCTGGCCGACCGAATCGAGGACTATCCCTTAAATACGACCCGGTTCCTCGTTATGGGAAAGGGTCAAAGTGAACCCTGCGGAAAGGACAAGACCTCCATCCTGTTCGGGACCCCTCATAAACCGGGGGCACTCTTTCATGCCCTGGAACCCTTTACCCGCGGAGAACTGAACCTGCTCAAGATCGAGTCCTATCCCCTGCCGGAACGGATGTGGGAATATTTATTCTTTGTGGATTTTTCCGGTCATCGGGAGGATGAGAAGGTCCGGCAGTGTCTGGAAGAATTGGAAAAGGTGACCACTTTCATTAAAATCCTGGGCTCCTACCCGCATGGAGAAGAAGGTTAAGAATGCCCAGGCCAGCACCACGTGTCCGTATCTGTGTTTCCATAACGGCCAGGACCACCAGGGAAGCCCTGGTCAAAATGGAAGAGGGGTTTGCCCAGGCCGATATTCTGGAACTGAGGATAGACGGAATTCAAAAGGTTAATTTAAAAAAACTCGTCGGGCATAACAAAGGAGAGATCGTCATCACCAACCGGGTAAAAGAAGAAGGGGGAGACTTTGCCGGGGAGGAGAAAGAAAGGGTGGCCCTCTTATTAGAGGCGGTAGCCTTAGGCGCCGATTATGTGGACGTCGAATTAAGGACCGCGCCGGTCTTGATTGCCAGGCTGAAGGAAAAGATCGAAGCCTGCCGGGGACAGACAAAACTGATCCTGTCTTATCATAATTTTGAACGGACTCCGTCGCCGAAGGAATTAAGAAAGAAGCTGGACGACGGATATGCGGCCGGGGCGGATGTAGTCAAGATCGTCTCCCATGCGGGAGAGCCGGCGGACAATCTCAAGGTCCTGGGCCTCATCCCCTATGCCCAAAGAAAGCAAAAAGAGATTATCGCCTTTTGCATGGGAGAAAAAGGCAGGATGAGCCGGGTCATGGCCCCTTTGCTGGGCTCCTGTTGGACCTATGCCTCCCTGAATAAAGGGGAGGAGTCGGCGCCAGGGCAGATGACGGTAAAAGAGTTGCAGCAGATGTTTGGAATATTGAATCTATCTGAATGATCAAAATGGAACACTTCGCAAAAACGCATAAAACCCCCTCTCCCTCGACGGGAGAGGGCCGGGGTGAGGGTGAAAATAACTGCAATCAAAAACTATTTGCCGTTTTTGGAAACCCCATCGCCCACAGCCTGTCTCCTCTCATGCATCAGTCTGCCTTGAATCGGATGGGTATCAAGGCCCTTTATGTCCCTTTTTGTGTGCAAGATTTAAAAGCGGCCGTTCAAGGGATCAGGGGATTGGATATCCGGGGAGTCAGTGTCACGCTGCCTTTTAAAACCGAGGTCATGAAATACTTAGATGAAATTGACGAAGCCGCCCGAAACATCGGCGCGGTCAATACGATCTTTAATCATCAGGGGATGCTTAAGGGCTGCAATACCGATTGGCTCGGCTTTGTCCTTTCTTTAAAGGAAGTCCTGGAGATCAAGGGAAAGCGGTTTGCCGTCCTGGGGGCCGGGGGAGCGGCCAGGGGGATCCTCTACGGCCTGATTCAAGAAGGAGGATATCCGATAATATTGAACCGGACTATTTCTAAGGCTGAAAATTTGGCCCGCGAATTCGGATGTGCCTTCTTGTCGTTATCCGAAATAGAAAAAGTTGAGGCCGAGGTCCTGATTAATACCACCTCCCTGGGAATGGCTCCGGACATTAATAAGTCTTCCTTTCCCCAGGAACACCTGAAAAAGTTTGGGTGGGTCGTGGACATCATTTATAATCCGCTAAAAACAAGGCTCCTGCAAGAGGCGGAGGAAGCTGGATGTAAAACCATTTCCGGATTGGGGATGTTTGTCCATCAGGGTGCGGAACAAATAAAAGTCTGGACCGGTCTGGAGCCCCCCAGGGCATATATGCATGAGGTGGTCCTGAAAAAACTTAGAGAAAATGATGGCCATTAAACCCCTATCCCATCTCGACGCCCGGGTGAAAGTGCCCGGATCGAAGAGCACTACCCAACGGGCCATGATCATGGCCGCCCTGGCCGAAGGGGATTCCCTTTTGCAAGGCCCCCTTCTTTCCGAGGATACGGGGTATCTGACAGAAGCCCTTCGTTTGCTCGGTGCTGACATTACGACGCACAATGGAGATATGAAGGTGCGCGGTACCAGGGGACGGATTAAAAATCCCCAAAAGGAAATCTATCTGGGCAACAACGGCACGGCCATGCGATTGCTGACTACCGTAGTCTGTCTTGGAGAAGGAGAATTTCGGCTTACCGGCGCATCCCGTCTCTTAGAAAGACCGATCCAGCCTTTGCTGACGGCCCTGAAGGCCTTAGGAGTCGAAGCCCGGAGTGAGGACAAACCAGGTTTTCCACCGGTCGTCATAGAGGCCCAAGGCTTGAGGGGAGGCAAGGTGACCATCGGCCCTGTTGAAAGCAGTCAGTATATCTCTTCCCTTCTGATCGCAGCACCCTATGCCAGGGGCGACCTTTCTCTTGAGCTTCAAGGCCCGGTTCCTTCCAGGCCTTATGTGGAGATGACCGTGGCCCTGATGAAACAATTTGGGGCGGAGATAATCCAGGAATCCCCAAATCAATATTTAATAACAAATGCCCGAAAGTACCAGGGGATTACCTGCCCCATCGAAGGAGACGTCTCCAGTGCCTCATACTTTTTTCTGGCCGCCGCCTTATGTCCCGGCAGGGTAAGGGTCCGGCCTGTTTTCTCTGAAACCTTGCAGGGAGACATCGGCTTTCTTAAGATCCTGGAAGAACTCGGGTGTGGGATTATTTGGGGAGAGGATTGGGTGGAGGTTATTGGTGCCAAGTTGCCTCCGGGTGAATACTCCTATGACCTTGGGGACATGCCGGACATGGTCCCGACCCTGGCCGTCTTGGCGGCCTGCCGGTCCGGGCGGACCGTTATCAAAAATGTGGCCCACCTCAGGATAAAGGAGAGCAATCGTTTGGAGGCCCTGGTCCGGGAATTGACTAAGACTGGCATCGAGGCGAAAGAGACAGAAGACGGTCTGACCATTGAAGGGGGCAACCCCCATGGCGCCGAAATCGAAACCTATAACGATCACCGTATAGCCATGAGCTTTGCTATCCTGGGGTTGAATGTACCGGGCATTACCATCAAGGACCCGGACTGTGTCAACAAATCCTTCCCGGGATTCTGGGATGAATTCAAAAAGCTATCGGATTAGCCACAGACACACACGGACGCACACGGACAGATGAACATTATCCTAATCGGCTACCGCTGCAGCGGAAAGACTTCGGTCGGAAAGCAATTGGCCGAAAAAATGAAGGTCCCTTTTTACGACACCGACGCCCTGATCGTCAAGCGTATAGGCAAAACGATCAAAGAATGGGTTGAGGAAAAGGGCTGGGAATCCTTCCGTCAGGAGGAAAAAGCGGTCATCCAAGAAATCTCTTCCCTGGACCTTGCTGTTATTGCCCTGGGAGGAGGTGCGGTCCTGGATCCTGAAAACAGAGAGCTAATCAAAAGGAACGGAATGATCTTCTGGCTGACCGCCGATGTCCAAACCATCATAGAGAGGATGAACGCCGATCCCAATAATAAGGATATGCGCCCTCATCTTTCGGAAAAAGACTGGGAAAGTGAGATCCAGGCCACCCTTGCCGAGCGGTTTCCAATCTATGAGCAGAATGGCCGACTTAGTCATTGATACCAACGAGAAAAACTGTTGAAGAGATTACAGAGGAAATTTTTAACTAAATTCAAATTCAAAGCGACACTCAATAACCAAGAAGTTTAAGACTCAAGTACTTCATAGCCGTACACTCCTCTTTTAAATCAAACGGTTCAAGCCCCTCAACTTTGTAAACCAAGGATGGAGGGACCTTTAAATCAGGAGCCATTATGTCCGGTAATTCCATAGGTCTTTTATTCAAGGTCACCACCTGGGGAGAATCTCACGGCCCGGCCGTGGGTGCGGTCGTGGAAGGTTGTCCTCCTTTAATCCCGCTGAACGAGCAAGACATCCAAAAAGAGCTGAAGCGGAGAAAACCAGGAGGGATTTCAACGGCCTCTTCCAGAAAGGAGGAAGATCAAGTGGAGATCCTTTCCGGCATCTTTGAAGGCCGAACAACCGGAACCCCTATATCCCTGCTCATCCGCAATAAAGATGCCGACAGCTCGGCTTATGAGGCCTTAAAGGATGTCTTCCGCCCCGGCCATGGGGATTTCAGCTATTTCAAGAAATACGGGATCAGGGATCACCGGGGAGGGGGCCGGGCCTCGGGCCGGGAAACCGCGGCCCGTGTGGCTGCCGGGGCGATTGCCAAAAAAGTGCTCGCCAAAGAAGGCATAAATATCCTGGCCTATACCCTGGAATTAGGCGGCATCAAGGCCGAGCACATCTCCTTGGAGGCGATTTCCCAAAACAACCTTTTTTGTCCTGATCTTCAAGCCGCCTTAAAAATGGAAGAAAAGCTGCATGAAGCCGCCGCCAGCGGGGACTCTCTCGGGGGGATCGTGGAGATCGTTGTCAAGGGTTGTCCTCCGGGTCTGGGGGAGCCGGTCTTTGATAAAATGGACGCCGACCTGGCTAAGGCCCTGATGGGCATCGGCTCCATCAAAGGGGTGGAAATCGGCGCCGGGTTTGAGGCCGCCCGGATGACCGGTTCGAAGTGTAACGACCCCATAACCCCCAGGGGATTTCTGAGCAATCATGCCGGAGGAATACTGGCCGGCATCACCAACGGCGATGACCTGGTCATCCGTGCGGCCTGCAAGCCGGTCCCATCCATCAGGAAAGAACAACAAACCATCGATCTCCTGGGTAACCCGGTTACCCTATCGATTAAAGGGCAGACACGATACGGCGGTCATCCCGCGCATCATCCCGGTGTGTGAGGCCATGGTGGCCATCGTCCTGGCCGATCACCTGTTAAGACAGAAAGCCATATCCCAATGAAAAATATCCGGATCGGTATCATCGGCGGGACCGGGGGAATGGGCCGATGGATGGACCGTTTCTTTAAAAAAGAAGGCTACTCGGTTCATGTTGCGGGAAGAACCTCGGGCATGGACCTGATCACCATGGCCCAGGAATGTCCGGTGGTGATCGTCGGCGTGCCCATCGGTGTCACCGAAGAGGTGATTCGCACTGTCGGCCCCTATATGCCCAAAGAATCCCTCTTGATGGATGTGACCTCTCTCAAGGCAGGACCGGTCAAGGCCATGCTGGCTTCTTCCCGCTCGGAGGTCATCGGTCTTCATCCCCTCTTCGGGCCCCGGGTCAAAACATTGAATGGTCATACGATAGTTTTTTGTCCGGTGCGAAGTCAAAAGTGGCTCCCCTGGGTTAGGGAAATCTTCGGTAAAAACGGGGCCGCCATGATCGAAACTACGCCGGAACATCATGACGAATGCATGGCCCTGGTCCAGGGCTTGAATCATCTGAATTCCATCGCCCTGGGTCTGACCCTGGGCCGATCCGGGTTCGATCTTGAAGAGTTGAAGCAATATGCCACCCCGATCTTTAAAACCAAGTTGAATATTTTGAAAAAAATATTCAATCAAAATTCGAGATTATATGCCGAGATGATTACTCAGAACCCCCATACCCAAAAAATTCTTAACGGGTATATGGAAAGTCTGACCGAATTGAAAAACTGGATAGACCGAAAAGACAACCGGAATTTACAAAAGCGGATTGACGGCACAAAATTGATTTTTTGAGAGGTGATAAAATTCCATGAGCTTCAAATATCTTCGAGAGATATCCAAACCCCGGGAGATCCTGGCGGCCCTGCCGCTGTCTCCGGACCTGGCCCGGATTAAGAAAAAACGCGATCAGGAGATCAAGGCCGTCTTTACCCGGGAGAGCAGCAGGTTCCTGCTGATCATCGGCCCCTGCTCGGCCCATGATGAAGAGGCGGTCTGCGATTACATTGCCCGGCTGGCCAGGGTCCAGGCCGAAGTAAAGGACAAGATCCTCATTATTCCCAGGATCTACACCAACAAACCCCGGACCACCGGCGTGGGGTACAAAGGTATGGTCCATCAGCCGAATCCGCAGGAGGAGCCGAACCTGGTCGAGGGCATCCAGGCCATCCGAAGGATGCACCTCCGCGCCCTTCGGGAGTCGTACCTTCCGGCCGCCGATGAGATGCTTTACCCCGGAAATTATGCCTATATCGAGGACCTCTTAAGCTATGTAGCCGTGGGCGCCCGGTCCGTGGAGAACCAGGCCCATCGTCTTACCTGCAGTGGTCTTGAGGTCCCGGTGGGTATGAAGAACCCGACCTCCGGAGACCTGGAGGTGACCCTTGAATTCAGTTCAGGCCTCCCAGGCCCCCCATGTCTTCAGTTATAACCGTTGGGAGGTGAAGACCACCGGCAATCCCCTGACCCATGCCGTTCTCCGGGGCGCCGTGGATCACTATAAAATGGCGGTCCCCAACTATCACTTCGAAGACCTGAACCTGTTTGCCAAGGCTTACCAGAAACGGGGCCTGGCCAATCCGACCATCATCGTGGATACCAACCACGCCAATTCCAACAAGAAATTCGCCGAACAACCCCGCATCGCCAAGGAGGTGCTCCACAGCCGCCGGCATTCAGCCCTGATCAAGGATATGGTCCGAGGCCTGATGATCGAAAGTTTTATCGAGGAAGGTTCCCAGCCGCCTACTGGCACAGTGTACGGGAAATCCATCACCGACCCCTGCCTGGGATGGAAAGACAGTGAAAAGCTGATCCGTGATCTGGCGGGGATGCTCTAAGAACATCCAAGGGAAAGACTCGGTCAAACTTTCGTCGGGCATCCCGCCAGGCCGACCCTTGTGGAAGGGATCATCAACCTTGCAATTTCCGGCCGATGGTCATGATTTCCGCTTCCTTGGTCCCTTCGTAAAGCTCCAGAATCTTGGCGTCTCGGTACCACTTTTGAACGGGGTATTCTTCGATATACCCATAGCCGCCATGAAGCTCTACGGCGTTGTTGGCGCAAAAGACCGCCGTCTGGCCGCTGAAAAACTTGGCCATGGCCGCCAGATAATAATCGGGGCGGCCTTCGTCGATCAGCCAGGCCGACTTGTAGACCAGACCCCGCAGGGCTTCGATCATGATGGCCATTTCCGTCAGCTTCTTTTGAGTGAGCTGGAAAGCCCCTAAGGGTTGTCCGAAGGCCGTCCTTTCCTTTACATACTTGATGCTGGCCTCCAGGCAGGCCTCGCTGAGTCCCAGACCCTGTGAGGCGACCATGACCCGGGTGGTATCAAAAAAATGCATCAATTCAATAAAGCCCCGTCCTTCCTTACCCACCAGGTTACTCTGGGGGACCCGCACATCCTCAAAGGCGATCTCCGCCGTATCGCTGGACCGGATCCCCAACTTTCCCTTGATCTTGTTTCGGGTAATGCCCTGGGCATCGGCGGGGACGATAATGAGGCTGAAGCTGTTGTGCTTTTTTTCCTCGGGATTGGTGATGCATTGGGCGACCATGAAATCGCAGACCGAGCCGTTGGTGATAAACATCTTGTTGCCGTTGATGATATAATCCGTTCCATCCTTGACCGCCCGGGTCTTGTAGCCGGCCACGTCGGTGCCGGCATTGGGTTCCGTGTAGGCCCCGGCGCTGACTTTCTCGCCGGAGCAGACTTGAGACAGGTAGGTCTTCTTCTGCTCTTCCGTCCCATACTGGAGGATGGATTCGCAGCCGAAACTGGCGGCCACGATATTCAGCCCGATGCCCATGTCGATCTTGGAAAATTCTTCGGTGATGATGCAGTTCCCCAGGATGCCGGCCCCGGCGCCGCCGTACTCTTCCGGGATCCAGGCACCGACCAGCCCATTTTCCGCCGCCTTCCGGCGGATCTCCGGCGTGTATTTCTCCTTTTCGTCGCACTCCCGTGAGGCGGGCTTGAACTCGGCGACCGCAAATTTATAGGCCATTTCTTTAAACATCTTTTGTTCTTCTGTCAGATCGAAATTCATTTTTTGGCTCCCTTCATCCTATCTCTTTTTTTCATTGAATTTAAAACTCTCTCCTGCCCATTCTTTCCTTCCCTTTATCACTTTTTAACCCTATAGTCCAGCCCCTTATTGTCCCATTTTAATCAAATCATGACGGACCGAAGTTGCATCCTGAAAAAATTTCGGGTATCATCAGATTCCAAAAAGACATAATGGTTTGACAGGAGGCCTGATTGATGGAAGGACCAAACCACATCCCTCTGGGCGTCGGCTTTTATCCGGACTGGTGGTACAAGCATTACGGTATTTCTTTTGACCGGGAATATTATTTTGATCCGGAAACCCGGGTCGAGGCCCGCATGGAGATGGACCGAAGGCTTTATGAACGGTTCGGGGAGACGGGCCTGGGGGATCCCCATCCAAAGCCCAAACCCCTGATCACCTTCGGCATGGTCATGCTCCCGGCCATCTTCGGCTGTGAGATCGTCTTTGAAAAGGAGGGACTGCCCTGGGCCATACCCTTGAATCTTTCCGAAGACCGCATCAAAAAACTCACCGTCCCTGATCTTCTCCAGGCCCATCCCATGACCGAGATGATCGAACAAATCGGTTACCTTAAAAATAAATACGGGAAGGTGGTCGGCGATATCAATACCACCGGGGTCCAGAACCTGGCCTTGAAGATCCGGGGCGAACAATTGTATTTCGATTATTTTGAAAATCCCGGACTCTGCCATCATCTGCTCAAGATCTGTACGGCCGCCATTATTGAACTCTTTCATTACATCTATAAGATCACCGGCACCGGGGCCGTGGATGTCACCCCCATGTGCGATCCCGGGATGTTTGTCCTGCCCAATTGCACGGTGGAACAGATCTCCCTTCGGACCTATGAGGAATTTATCCTGCCCTATGATAATCAAGTGGCCGAGGCCTGCCACCCTCTGGGCATCCACCACTGCGGTTCCGTGGACCAGGCCCTTCCCGGTTATGCTCAGGTCCGTCATCTTGAATTTTTAGAGATCGGCTTCGGGTCGGATGTGAAAAAGACCCGTCAGCTATTGGGGCCCAGGGTAGCCGTCAATGCCCGCCTCAGTCCGGTCCTGATGAAAAACGGCAGCCCCGAGGAAATAATTGCCGAGGTGCGACATTTGATCGATCAGGGGGCCCCGCTGAAAAATTATTCCATCGATACCGTGGGACTGACCTACGGCACGCCGGATGAAAATGTCAAAATCGCCCGAAGGACGGCCGCGGAATACGGCCGGATCGGGGAATCCGCTCCCCGGGTGAGTTTTTCTCTTCCGGCTCCCGAATTGCAAAAGGTGGAGAAGCCCGTAGAAACCATCCTAAAGAGTCCCGGCCAAATTGTGGCCATAGGCCCGGCCCATCCCCTGGTGATCATCGGGGAGCGCATCAATCCCACAGGACGAAAGAAGCTGGCCGAGGCCTTGGAAAAAGGGGACTTGAAATGGCTTCAAAAGGAGGCCAAAAGACAGGTCAGGGCCGGGGCCCGGGTCTTAGATGTCAATGTGGGCCTTTCCGGTATCGATGAATCTCGATTATTAAAAGAGGCCGTCCGGGCTATTCAGGAAGTGACCGACTGCCCTTTGTGCCTGGATTCGGCCCTGCCCAAGGCCTTAGAGGCCGGCCTTTCCGTGTATTCCGGGAAGGCCCTGGTCAATTCGGTCAACGGAGAAAAAAAGAAACTGGAACAAATCCTGCCATTGGTCAAAAATTTTGGTGCGGCCCTTATCGGACTGACCATGGATGAGCAAGGGATCCCCAAAACGGCTCAAGAGCGTTTGGAGATCGCCCGAAGGATTTTGGAGGCGGCTACCCGAGCAGGCATCCCGAGAGAGGACGTGATCATCGATCCCCTGGCCATGGCCGTCAGTGCCGATTCCCGGGCCGGTCTGGAAACCCTCCGGGCCTTACAACTGATACGGGACGAGTTGGGGGTCAACCAGACCCTGGGGCTTTCCAATATCTCCTTCGGTCTTCCCAAACGTTCATCCATCAATGCCTTCTTTCTGGCCATGGCCGTTTCAAACGGCCTGACCTGCCCCATTGCCGACCCGACGGATAAAAAAATCAGAAAGGCCCTTTTGCTCCTGGGTCTCTTAACGGGTGAGGATGAGTTCTGCCAAAATTATTTGGCGGCCTTCGGGGAAAAGGAGTTGAAAAAAGAAAAAGGCCCTTTTAAAGGGAAAGAACGGCCAGTCGGGGCATCGGGTAGCCTCAAAGAAGCGGTCATCACCGGTCAAAGAAAGATCGCCCTTGAGTTGATTCAAAAGGAATTGGGCCGGGGCGCGGATCCCCAGGAATTGATCGACCGGTATCTGATTCCGGCCCTGAATGAAGTGGGGGAACGGTTTGAGAGGAGAAAAATATTCGTTCCGGAAATGATGATGGCCGCCAAGACCATGCAGGCCTGTGTCGAAATGATCCGGCCTTTGATCACCAGGGAAAGGGGCGAGGCCTTGGGCACGGTCGTCCTGGGGACCGTCTTCGGGGACCTCCATGATATCGGAAAAAATTTGACCAAACTTCTTTTAGAAGGCTCGGGGTTCAAGGTCATTGATCTGGGGGTCAATGTCTTGCCGGAAAAATTTGTGGAAGCGGCCCGGACCCACCGGGCCGGGGTGATCGGCCTTTCTTCCCTCTTAACCACGGGAGACCCTTATGTGGAAGAAACCGTCAAGGTGATCAAAAAAAGCGATCTTTCCGATAAGGTCAAAGTCATTTGCGGCGGTGCGGCCCTGACCCTCAAGTTTGTTACGGAAACCTGCGGGGCCCAGGCCTATGCCAAAGACGCCGCCGACGGTGTGCGGAAGATCAAAAGCCTTTTGGGGATCGGCACCTAACTGAACGGGTCGGGAAAATTTGACAGGATTTACAGGATAGGGAAATAATGGCCTCTATCATTTTTATACCATCCGAAAAGAAGACCCAGCCTGACGGCCGGCAGACCATCTTACAAATGGCCCAGGCCTTAGGAATCCCGCTTCAAGCCTCCTGCGGGGGCAAGAAGAAATGCGGGAAATGCAGAGTCATCGTCGAGGCCGCCGAAGGTTTATTGCCCTTGCCCAGCGAACGGGAAAAGGAAACCTTGGGAAGGCTCATCGAACAAGGATTTCGCTTGGCCTGCGAAACCGTATTGACCTCCGGGGCCCGAATCCGCATTCCGGAAGAAAGCCTCATTCAAGCCCCGGTCATCCTGACCGCCGACACCGGACAAGCCCTGCATCTAAACCTCAAGCCGGCTATCGAGCCCTTTTATGTGGAAGTTCCCGAACCTGATCTAAACGCGGTCAAGGCCGATGCGCAGCGGCTTCTTGAGGCCCTTGAAGAGACCTACGGATTTCACCCTGGCCCGGTGGATTATCCGGTTTTAAAAAAGCTCCCCCAGGCCCTTCGTTCGGGGAAAGGGGTTACCGCCGTCATTAGAAATAGGAAAGAGGCCGTTGACCTGAACCCGGGAAGACAAGATCAACAATTTGGAATGGCCTTTGATATCGGCACCACTACCGTCGTCGGTTATCTCTTTGATCTTACCAACGGCCAGAGGGTTTCGGTCCAATCGGACTTAAATCCTCAGATCGCCTTCGGAGACGAGGTGATCAGCCGCATAGTCTTTTCCCGGAAGGAACCCCAAGGGGTGGAAAGACTCCAGGGAAGCATTGTCCGGTGTCTGAACCGCTTGATTGCCGAGGCTTCGGCCGAGGCCCATATCGATGGGCAGCGGATCATGGAGGTCACGGTCGTCGGAAACACGGTCATGCATCACCTCTTTCTCGGTCTTGATCCTCGTTATCTGGCCATGGCCCCTTTCCCACCGGTCCTTCAAACCCTTCAGGAGATCAAGGCCCGGGACCTCGGTCTCAACATAAACCCCGCGGCCTATGTGGTCCTGTTGCCGCTCAAGGCCGGTTTTGTCGGCAGCGATATCGTCGCCGGCGTCCTGGCCTGCGGGCTTCACAAGCAGAGGGAACCGGCCCTCTTTATGGACCTGGGCACCAACGGAGAAATAGTCCTGGGCTGTAAAAAACGCCTGGTCTGTTGTTCCACGGCGGCCGGTCCGGCCTTTGAAGGCGGCCATATCCGCTGGGGAATGAGGGCTTCAAAGGGGGCCATCGAAGAGGTCAAAATAGAACCGGATTCCTTAAACGTTTTCTGGAAAACCATCGGGGATCATCCGCCGGCCGGTATCTGCGGCTCCGGGATCATCTCGGGCCTGGCGGAAATGATCCGCCGGGGGATTCTCTTAGCCAAAGGAAATTTTAATCCGGCGATTCACTCGCCCCGCCTGCGAAAAGGTAAGAACGGTCTTGAGTTCGTCCTGGCCTGGGCCGCTGAGACGGCCCGGAAAGAGGATATGGTCATTACCCAGAAGGACGTGGCTGAAGTGCAGATGGCCAAGTCGGCGATTTATGCCGGTACGGTTTTGCTGCGGGAATTTTTGGGAGAAGAACGGATCAGGCGGATTTATTTGGCCGGGGCCTTTGGCAACTACGTCGATCCCCGGGATGCCTTGACCCTTGGTCTTTTCCCGGAGGGCGAGGCCATGGATCTCCGGAAGATGGGGAACACGGCCGGCCATGGGGCCTGCCTTGCCCTGCTCAATACCAAAAAAAGAAAGGAGGCCGAAGGGATCAGCCGAAAGATGGAATACCTGGAATTAGCCTCCCACCCCCGGTTTCAGGAAGTGTTTGTCTCGGGCCTTTTTTTCCGTTCGGCCTCGGATTATGCCGATATTTATTAATTTGAAGGGTTTTATTCCTCGCTTTTCACTTGAATCCTTGACCCCTCGGCCCCTTGATCCCTGCTCTTAATCAATTCCCCTGTTGGATGGCGCTCAATTGCCAGGTGCCCCGGCCCCCCACGGGTCGCATGAAGGTCCAGAATTCCTTGAACTTGACCGGCTCGGTCTTGCTCCCGGAGACCACGGCCCCGGTGGTTTTATCGGTGGTGTAGTCTAAGAGATTGGCATAGAACAGGATGGTGGCAAAGTCCTTGCCTTCCTCCTGCCAGGCCTCGGTGATATCCACCGAGCGAACGGCGATGTTTTCCAGACGGTTGATCTGGTTGGCGGCCTTCTGCTCTTCCAGGTCCTGAGAAAAAATCCCTTTCATTTGATCGGTCAGAAAAGGACTGACCGGGCTCAAGTCCTGATTGCCCCAGGCGGCCTGGATTTTAAAGAACAGGTCCTGGACCCAGTCCTTGAAGGCCGTGGGATCGAAGTTCGAGTCCATGGATTGAATATGAGCGATTCCGGTTTCCACATCCTGATCCTGACTCTGAAGCGGTGCGGCATAGTTTCCCGTTTGTGGATAGGAAGGGGAAGCATAATCGGCCAAGCTGGACTGGTTTTGTTGGTTCATCTTTCTGGCCCGGATAAAACGAAAGACGATAAAGACCAAGGCGAGGAGCAAAATGATTTCCAGAAACCCGAAGCCGGAACCGCCGGAGCCCCCGCCACCCCAACCGTGGCCCATACCGCCGAACAACATATTACCCAAGAAACCCCCGGCCAGGCCCCCGGCCAGGCCCCGCAGAAAAGGACTGCCGGTTGAAGGAGTGTTCATAAGACCGGTAGAGGGCGAGGGGGTACTCCCCTGAAACTGGGAAGTTCCGGGTGAGGTGGTCTGGGGAGCGGAATAGGAACGGCTGCCCCGGAATCCTCCGGAACGGCCCCCGCCGGCCCTGGCCCAGACCTCGCTGGTAATCATCATTAAAGCAAAGACCAAAATAATCCCGATCCCGAAAAATTTGGCAATGGATTTATTTCTTATCATTGGGCACCTCATTATCAAAAATAGATTTTGCAGAAAGATAATCGATTTTGAAAAAAATTGCAATGGGTTGTAATTTATGGCGGGGTGACCAAGGGCGTTCGCCTTGTCGCCCGGAAAATGCGAGAGCCCCCGGATAAAGACATTCCGGGGCAGGCTTGATGACGGATCGTGGGGAATTCTTCCCGTCATTCTGGGCTTGACTAAGCCTGCCCCGTACTTGATACGGGGGAATCCAGGAATTTTATGTCTGTTTTATAATGGGGAACAAATTTTACCTTGGATAAGCACCAGCTTCTGGTTGTCAGAATGGAGAAACTATGGTAGCCTGCTTTTTATGGAAACTGTAATCATTGAAGGAATCACTATTTACTTAAGTCAGCCCGACGACCTGCCCCTGGATTGGGTCGGCCAGCCCGACCTGATCGACCAGGTGCTGGCCGCCTGGCTGGTGGTGGAGGAAAAGGACCTGCCTTTACATCCAAGGCTCATCGGCAAACCCGGCGTCGGTAAAACGACTTTGGCTTACGCCGCGGCCCGAAGACTCGGCCGGGATGTCTATTTTTATCAGGCCACCATGGATACCCGGCCGGAAGACCTGATCGTCACCCCGGTGATCGCCGAGCAGGGGAAGATCCATTACATGGCCAGTTCCCTGGTGACGGCCATGATTCGCGGCGGGGTTCTGATCCTCGACGAGGGCAACCGGATGAGTGAAAAAAGCTGGGCCTCCCTGGCCCCTTTGTTAGACAACCGCCGCTACGTAGAATCGGTGGTGGCCGGCATCAAGATTCCGGCCCACCCTGATTTCCGTTTCTGTGCCACCATGAATGATGATGCCAGCACCTTTGAACTGCCGGAGTATATTCATTCCCGTCTCCAGCCCCAGATTTTTATCGATTTTCCCGAGCCCGGAGAAGAACACCTGATCCTGAAACGGAACCTGCCCTTTGCCCCGGAGGATATCCTCCATTATGTGGTCCATTTTTTACAACGGGCCCATCAGGCCCATGAGCGCTACACGGTCCGGGACGGCATCAACATCGCCCGCTATGCCTTGAAGCTGTTGGAAGGTCAAAAGGTTCTCAGAAAATTTCCTTCGGAAGAAAGAAAACTCCGTTCCCTGCGCCTGTCCGTTGAAATGATCCTGGGAGAAAAGGCCCTGGACTATTTCTCCCTTTAAAAAGGTTTACCCGCCCGGCAACTCCTCAATAAATTTTATTGCAACCCTTTTTGTCTTTGCTATACTAAGAACGACCAAAGCTATTAAAAATTCTACCTAATAGCCCCCACTCGGAAATCGAATATAGCCGTCATGACGGGCTAAAAAAAGGAGACATTATGAAGAAAGTAATCGCCTTGTTGTTGATAGGAGTTTCAGCCGCTTTATTGTTTTCAGGATGTTATATTTATACCAATCAGCCTCCTCCTCAGCCATCGAGAAATTCTATTCCCCCCGAACATCCCGGTGGCCAGGGAGGAGGCAGATCGACGCCTTGGTAAAAAAACTCCCCCTATGACTCTCCCTGATCACGAAATTTGTCCCGGATCTGTTGGATCAATGGCCCGTCTTCTTTCCACAATCGACAACTATTGATCAGGTAAGGCAGACCGGGGATCTCTTCAAAGGACCGGGGGACTGGTTGGGGATCGCGGCTTTGATAAGCCCAGGCGCCATGCAAGGCCGCCGGGGCCATGGCCAGGATCAGATGCATCAGATGACTGCACCCCGCCGCCCCGCCCAGCTTTTTGCGCACCTGATCGCTGAATCCGGAGACGATGGGCAGACCGACTATTTTCTTGACCGTTTCGGCCACGGTCGGGCAGAGCTCATGGGGTGTGGTGGACATTTCCGCCTCGGCCTCGAGAATGGTCAAAGGCCGCTCTCCGATGAGCAAACGCACACCCATTAAGTGGACCACCCCCGGCGGACGGGGCCGGCCGTCCCGGTGATAACCGAAGACCAGCCGCTCGTCTCTCAGCCAGCCCTCAACGATCACCCGGTCATTTTCCAAAGGATAAGTGCGGATCGTCAGTTTTCGTTCATGGATGGGGGCTTCTTTGATCAGGTCCTTTAATGTGCTCATGACACCCTAACTATGGGCTAAGTCTTCCGGGGGTCTGGTATGCCGGATCATCCGGCCTTCGATCATATAGACGACCATTTCGGCGATGTTGGTGGCATGGTCGGCGACCCGCTCCAGGTATTTGGCGATATAGGATATCTTGACGGCCCGGGTGATGGTCGTATTGTCTTTGATCATAAAAAAAAGGAGCTCATTAAAGATCTGCACCGTAAGCTGATCCACCTCGTCATCGCGGTTGATCACATCGATGGCCAGGTGGATATCCCGGTTTAGAAAGGCCTGTAAGGCATCGTGCACCATCCCCTGGGCCACCTCGGCCATACGGGGGAGATCGATATAGGGTTTGAGCTGGGGCTCTTCATTGAGTTCCAAGGCCCGTTCGCCAATATCTACGGCGTAATCCCCGATCCGCTCCAGGTCGGTGGTGATTTTCATGGCCATGGTGACGAAACGTAAATCTCCGGCCGTGGGTTGTCTTAAGGCTATGAGGCGGATGCTGTCTTCGTCAATTTCGACGTCATAGGTATTGATCCGGGCGTCGTTTTCAATGACTTTCTGGGCCAGGGCGCTGTCCCTCTTCACCAGGGACTGCATGGCCTGCCCTATGGCCTCTTCCACCAGGGAGCCCATTTTGAGGATTTTAATTCTCAGGTCCTTCAATTCTTCTTCAAAGACGGTCATGGGATGATCCTGCTTTTGATTTTTTGGGAGATTATCGACTTAGTTCATGGTATGATTTTAACATGAAAGATAATCCTTTCCAATACCAAAATATCCGCTTTGTCCCCATCCTCCATAACCGCCTGGAGTTTGCCCTGGAGGTCCATCGTCAGATCCTGGACTTTAAGCCCGAGGCCCTGGCCGTTGAACTTCCATTGACCATACAAGATCCGGTCTTGTCCGCGGTCAAGAGACTTCCTTATCTCTCCGTGGTCCTTTATCAGGAAAAATCAGGAAACCATGTCTATCTGCCCATAGAACCGGTGGATGGGATTATCGAAGCCGTCCGATCGGGAATGGAAAAAAAACTTCCGGTCTTGTTTATCGACCGGGACACCGAAGGCTATCCCCAGAGGTCCGATCCCATGCCCGATCCTTACGCCCTCACCCAAATCGGCTATCCGGCTTATTGCCTGGCCTATCTGGAGGAAAGAGGCCGGGAAACCGCCTCACCGGAGGACACCTTGCGGGAACGGACCATGGCCTATCATGCCTGGGAGCTCAATCAGAAATACCAGAGGGTCCTCCTGGTTTGCGGTCTGGCCCACTGGCCCGGAATTGTCCAGCAGTTAGACAAGGGTCCGGAACTGCCCCTGGGCAGGCAGAAACGGACCGGGGTCATCACCGGGAACCTGAAAGAGTCCTCCAGCCGGGAGATCCTTTCAGAAATGCCTTTCTTACAAGGCCGATATGAAGAGGAACGGGCCCGTTTCGGTTCCGAGGATTCCGATTTTTTAAATCTAAACCGTCCGGCCATCCAGGAGGAACTGCTCAACCGGGCCAAGGGAGAGCATTTCAAAAACAGCCGGGAAACCATTCAAGCCCATCAAGTCGCCCTGATCCGAAAATTTGCCCGTAATATGGCCTTTCTTCAAGGGACCTTAACCCCGGATTTTTACCAGTTCCTGACGGCCTGCCGGGGAATGGTCAATGACAACTTTGCCTATGAAGCCTGGGAAATCGGCTCCCAATATCCTTTTCAGGAGGCCGCTTCCGGTTTACCGGAGGTCGAGGTGACGGCCGAGGACCTGCGACTCAATCAAAAACAAATCCGTTTTTACCGACGCTTTCGAACCTTCCGCCGCCGCCTGGTGCCGGTTCCATTAAGAAAACGGCCTTCTTCGGCTGAAAAAGAGGAATACAAAAAACAATGGACCGGTGAAACTATCTGCTCCTATCCTCCGGAAGACATCCGGGTGGAAGGCTTGGGGGATTATGTCAAGAAAAAGGTCCGGGGGGTTTTGTCCCAGGAACAGGTCCGGGTAGTCCCTTTTACCTCTTCCCTGTTGGACGGCCTGGATATCCGGGAAACCTTGCGGCAGGTCGTCGAACAAAAGATTTTTGTCCGGGAGGAGATCCAGGTGCGCGGCAAGGTCGGGTCGGTGATTTTTATCTTCCAGGAAGATGAACCGACTCCGGAAAAAGAAGAACGATTCCCCTGGAAATTGACCTGGCTGGGGGAGCACAACCAGGAATCGGACATGGCCTTCTATGCCACGCCCGCCGGGGAAGAGGTCGTCGGTCCGGGTATCTCCCGCTGCGAATATGGCGGCTTTGTGTTGAGCTTTCCCCCTTACCGGATGTATGACATCTGGAGGGACCGTTTTTTCGATGTGGCCCGGACCAAGGCCGAGCGGCTGCTCATGGCCGGCATCGATTACAGTGAAGATCGGCTGGTGGCCTATATCGCCGCCAGGCCGCCCCGATCCTACTGGCATACCTTTGCCCATCATCAGGGCCGAAAAATCATCTATCTTCCCCTGGGGCAGTTCTCTCCCGTGCTGCTGACCAAAATCCGTTTTTTCCACGTCCTGGAAAGCCCGGACCTGCGCCAGGCGGCCCATTTGTATGTTCGTTAAAGACCTGATGACACCCCGGAGCAGGACAACAAGCCGGCCAAATTTATTATGACTGAAGGGTACGATCAATGACTGAAACCGACTTTTCCTACCAATTTATAGAGACCCTTCTGCAATTGGAAGGGGTGGCCCGGATTCTGGGTCGGGCCGAGATCATCGGGGTCGATCTGGAAGCGGACTCTCTGTACCACTACTACGAAAAGGTCTGCCTCCTGCAGATGGCCACGGAAACCGACACTTATGTCCTCGATCCCCTGGCGCTCAGGGATCTTTCCTCTTTAGGCCCGGTTTTTTCCGATCCCCGTATCCGCAAGATTTTTCACGGGGCGGACTATGATATCCGTTCCCTGTACCGGGACTTTCATCTCGAGGTCGAGAACCTTTTCGATACCCAGTTGGCCTGCCGTTTTCTGGGCCTCCCGGAGACCGGCCTGGAAGCGGTGCTGCGCAACCGGTTTCAGGTAGAGCTGAACAAGAAATACCAGCGGGCCGATTGGTCTAAGAGGCCCCTTGCCCCGGAAATGGTCGAATATGCGGCCATGGACGGCCGGTACCTGATACCCCTGTCCCGGATGCTGGAAAGGGAACTGGAAGAAAAGGGCCGGTTATCCTGGGTGGAGGAAGAATCCCGTTTCTTGACCAAGGTGCGCTTCACCTCCCCCAACCATGCCCCGCTTTACCTGAGGGTGAAGGGGGCTGCCTACCTGGATCCCCGGGACCTGGCCGTCCTGGAGGCCTTGTTGGAATTCCGCGAGGCCCAGGCCCAGAAGTCGGACCTTCCCCCCTTCAAGGTGCTTGGTAACGAACCTCTCCTGGAATTGGCCAAGAAAAAACCTTTGCACCCGGAAGAGTTGGAAACGGGGAAGCCATTGAGTCCGAGGCAAATAGATAGATACGGCAAACCCCTGATGCGGGAAATCGAGCGGGCCCTGGCCATTCCCGAAAAAGACCTGCCGATCTACCCCCGGAAAGAAAAGCCGGATTTGCCTGCGTCCGTTCGCCGCAGGGTCAAGGCCCTGAAGGCCTGGCGGGATAGGAGGGCAAAAGATTTGGCGCTTGAACCCGGGGTCCTTTTGAATAACGCCCTGATCAATGCCCTGGCCTCGAAAAATCCCCGGTCTCTAAAAGAGATGGAAGCAATTCCGGGCATGAAGGTATGGCTGAAAGATCATTTCGGACAAGAGATTCTGGCTGCTCAAACATCTTTTGCCCTTGGTTCCCCCGACGAACACTGAACACTAAACGCCGCACTTCTTTTTGTTAAACCTCGATGTTTTTTAAGAATGAATTAACCGCCCGTTCCCTTCGGTCACTTGACCAGACGGGACCATTACGGATGATCGTATTTCCCCGGCACGACACTGTGCCTGGGAAATAGCTTGTCGCTGACGAAAACCGGCAATCCTGGCGCTCGGAAGACCGGGAAGTTTGCTCTCGGGGAGTATCGCCCGAGGGCAAAAATAAATGTCCTGCTTTTATCCGGTAATCAAGCGAGGACCGAGCGGGCGGTTCCAAAACCTAAGGTCTTTTTCAGGACCAACTAAATTGGAGATGATCCGAATAGAATAACCCCCCACAATAGTATTGACAGAAATATCAAATAGCGGTATTTTTTTGAATACAATAGGCACACTTTTATGAAACATTACGACTGGAATGATGAAAAAAATGAGTTGCTCAAGAAATTACGCGGAGTGTCATTTGAGCAAGTGGTATTAGCAATTGGTTCGGGAGATCTGATTGACCGAATAAAGCATCCGAACAAGGAGAAATACCCGAATCAGAGAGTATTCTTGATAAAGATTGAGGGCTATATTTATTCGGTGCCTTATATTGAGGATGAAGAAATAATATTCTTGAAAACAATAATACCAAACAGTAAGGCAACCAAGAAGTACTTAGGGGGTAAGAGATGAGAAGAGCAACCTATCTCGATAAAGATGAAATGGGAATAGCCAAATCCCTTGAAACCGAAGAATGGATTTCCGACCTCACCAAAAAAGAGAAAAAACAATATGAGGAATATGCCCGCAATAGCTTGACCAAACAAAAAAGGATCAACATCCGAATGACCGAACGGGATTTAAAGAAAATCCAGGCCAAGGCAATTGAAGAGGGTGTCCCTTATCAATCCCTCATTTCGATGCTGATTCATAAGTATAATGAAGGGAAAGTATCCATTCAATAAAGACATCGGCTGCAGCGGCTTCGGGAGATCGAGCGGGCCTTGGCCATTCCTGAAAAAGACCTTTCTGTCTACCCCCGGAAAGAAAAGCCGGATTTGCCGCCGCCCGTGCGCCGCCGGGTCAAGGCCCTGAAGGCTTGGCGGGATATTAGAGCAAAAGATTTAGGGCTTGAATCCGGGGTCATTATGAATAACGCCCTGATCAATGCCCTGGCCTCGAAAAATCCCCGGTCTCTAAAAGAGATGGAAGAAATTCCGGGAGCAAACGCCCGAGGAACTCATGGACATCGTCGAGGCCAAAGGTAGGAAGTCGCTGAGGCCCTGGCCATATTGCGAAGTCGTGGGTAACAAAAAGATGAAGCATACCTAATTGCAGCGGACGGCGTTCCTCCGTTGGTGAACCGGAGCGTAGCAAACTTTCAAGGTAGGAAATCCTGGATTAATTAACCAAGTTTCTTGTTGGTAACTTTTAGACAAGGAGTGTCGATCGGAATAACGGACCCCATTTCTCAAATTGAGGTGGGGGTTTTGGGTTTCATTCAGCGGAAAACCTGAATGACGGGCTGGCAAATGAAATGATCAGGAGAGGAACCCAGTGGTTTGTCATCATCACGCTGACCGTGCTCGCTACGCTGACTTCAGTGAACGAGAGTGATTCCAGACTGGGCAGCGCGCGGCCATGACTGACCAAGAACGCTTAGATAAGAACGTCCTCTGCGACCTCCTCATGAAAGAGGGTATTGACGGTCGACCGGACGAGGATGCTGTCATCCGCACTGTGTCGCTGACGAAACTTGCCGTAGAACTTGGACGCAAGGATTGCCTTGCTTGTGCCCTCGCTTGGCACGAGACTCTTGAGCTAAAGGAGATTTGTGGCGAACAGGCGATAACCCTTGATTTCAGTCGGGCTAACGCCATCGCGGGAAACAGGTATGGGACGAAGTGGCGGTGGGAGCAAACTACGCTGGCAAGCGAGATTTTTTACCTTCGACGCGCTGTCTCGCACCCGAAGTTCAACCGGGTTCCCGACATCATCAGATGCATGATTCTCAACAACCTTGGCAAACGCATGAGCGTTGCAGGTCGATTTATAGAGGCCGTTGACTACTGGCGTCGGGTGCTCGAAGTACAGCCGAATTTCGGGATGGCACTGTGCAACCGAGCCATGACTTTGGCTAACTACGGCGAAGCCCTCGGAGATACTGGCAAGCGGATTCTTTTCCTGTATGCAGCGCACAAAGAAGTATCGTTGGCCCTTGCCCCGACTGCGGTCTATACGGATGTCCGTGATAAACACACCCGGGAAGCAGCCAAAAGGCTCAAGGAGTGGATCGAGTCCTTTGTGAACGTGGTCGGCATGGATGCAGTTCACCCCTTCACTCACCCAGACACCTCGGCTACCATCGAAGAGACTGACTACCGTCATTGGTGTCTGTCCAACCGTCTGTATCTTAACCCATCGAATGACTTGGGGGGCAGCACAGCATCGCAACCATCGACTCACTGGGGCTGCCATCTCACGTAGTACGGGTCGATGCGCCCTATACTTTCGAGAGCTTCTTCGACCAGATGAAGCAAGAATACGTGTCAGCACGCTGGATGCTGTACCAGGGCGTGAGCATAAAGACGCCTCACTTCTCGGATAGGGATGTTCTCCTTCACGCGACTGAGCCCCAGCCAGTGCTCTCCCTGGCCATTGAAAAGGTCAAAATGGCCTACAGGATTTCTTACTCTCTTTTCGATAAGGTCGGCTTTTTCCTAAACGCCTACATGGGCCTGAGTATCCCAGAGAGACAGGTCTCCTTCCGAGGGCTCTGGCGCTCCGGCGACAAGGAGCCAATAAGGAGTGAGTTCGACCAGACAGGTAATTGGGGTTTCTGCGCTTTGTACTGGCTATCCAAGGATTTCTTCGAGAAGGAGTACGACGAGGTAGTCGAGCCGGAGGCCCGTGGCTTGAAGGACATAAGGAACCATTTGGAGCACAAATACTTGCGAGTTACAGTGACCGAACCCACAGCCAGGCTACCTGATGACTTGGCGTTGATGGTGTCTCGCGAGCAGTTCGAGGCCAAGACCCTACACCTTCTGGGCCTTGCACGTTCGGCCCTCATATACTTGACCATTGGCGTCGGATTCGAAGAACGCAGGCGCGCCCCCAGTCGCGTCGACGTACCTATCGAGGAACTACCTGGGTCGCCTGTCCTGCCGGACGTCGAGAAGCTCTGAACGCAGGGTACTGCCGAAGGACATTAACCTAGTATCGTCGACTATCAGCTACGGGAGGGATCTGCTCCCTATATGGCTCTTTTCGGGTTCAAAAACGACGATATAGGTCTTGAAAATACCTACTTCTGGAACATTAAACCCGAATAATAAATAACTTGTCGTGGCCCGAACACAGTTAACCCCTTAAGGCTGTCAACCCAAACAAAAAGCCGGATGAAGATGAGCGACCGCCCGAGGAACTCATGGACATCATTGAGGCCAAAGGTCGGGAAGTCGCCGAGGCCCTGGCCATCCTGCGAAATCGTGGGTAGCAGGTAAATGAAAGAACGGGTGACACATAACCGGCCTGCTGGGCTCAATAATTTCCATAGAAAGTCCCTCAAAAGGTTGATAACTAAATCGAAGAGATATGGGATGAGCACCAAATGGGGGTTTGCAACTGCTTCCTGAAATCTTGTAAGTTCCATTTGTGAAAAATCCGAAGAGCAATCGGCAATTGTTATCAAGTCGGCAGGAAATTTTAACCATTGGCAAACAAAACAGAGATCCCCACCCAACCCAAAACCCTCATGAACTTCAAATAAACTACTTGGACTCCCCGTTTCTTTGTTATAAGGGAACCCCCGATCATTACTTCAGGATTTTCTCAGATCACTCGACCTTTTTGATCGGGGGCCGTTATGGATAGGTTCTTCCAAATTTTTTTCCTCCTTTTTTTATTTATGGTAAAATATATTTTCAGGGTGACGAGCCTGTTCCCTTATTTCCTCAACCCTTCATTCCAATATAGCGGAAGAAAGCATTATGTTGACAGCTCTGGCAGACCCTATATTTGAAGATATTGTAGAGACAGTACGTGAGCCCCTTTTGGTGCTGGATTCAGGCCTGACGATTCTTATGGCCAACCGCAGTTTTTATGATACCTTCAAAGTAACACCTGAGGAAACCTTAGGTAACCAGATCTACAACCTCGGAAACCAACAATGGGATATTCCCCTGCTTCGGAGGTTGCTTAAAGATATTCTCCTCAAAGACAACAAGTTTGACAGCTATGAAATTGAACATGTCTTTCCAAACGTTGGGCACAAAATAATGCTGCTCAATGCGCGCCGTATCATTCAAAAAGAAATCGGTACTCAGATGATCCTCCTGGCCATAGAAGACATCACTGAACGCAGGCAACTGAAAAGCTTATTAGAGGTAAATGAGGCAAAATATAGGGAGCTTGTCCAAAATGCAAACAGCATCATCTTAAAAATGGATCCGGAAGGAAAGGTCACTTTTTTCAACGAGTTCGCACAGATATTTTTTGGTTATACCGAAGAAGAGGTGCTCGGCCGAAGTGTTGTAGGCACTATCGTACCGAAAACAGGGTCTTCGGGTCTTGCCCCTGATTTCATGATTAAAGATATCGGAATAAATCCGGAGAAACATATCACCAATGAAAATGAAAACATGCGCCGGAATGGTGAACGGGTATGGGTAGCCTGGACGAACAAGGCCCTTCGCGATGGTAACGGTAAGGTTATAGAGATACTTTGCGTTGGGAATGACATCACTGAACGCAGGCAACTGGAAATCTTATTATCGGAGTCTGAAGAGCGCTATAGGCGCCTTTTTGAGACCGCAGACGACGGGATATTGCTTCTCGAAAAACGCGAAGGAAACATAACCCATGCCAATCCAGCCATCACAAAGATGTTGGGCTATTCCAAAGAGGAGTGCATCGGGAACAAGCTTCAGTATATCGGTTTCTCGCATGATATGGGTAATTTTCAAGAGATAATGCATACATTGGACAGAAGCGGCATTATTTATTACGATGAGGTTCCGCTAAAAACCAAGGCCGGGCAAACCTTTTATGTTGATATATATCTGGTCGACAGGGCAAGGTTAGTTCAATGTAATATCCGCGACATCACCGAGCGCAAGCAGGCAGAAGAGACTTTGAGAAAAAGTGAGAGGGAATTGAAGGCAAAAACTGAAAACCTTAAAGAAGTCAATGTAGCATTGAACGTATTACTGAAACGTGTGGAGGAAGGAAGAATAGAACTTGAGGAAAAGATTTTCTCTAATATCAGGGAACTTGTTTTACCCTACATTGATAGATTGAAGAAGACACAATTATCTAATCATCAAGCCTCTTACTTAATTGTTATTGAAAGAAATCTTGACAATGTCGCCTCTTCCTTCCTCTATCATTTGAAAATGAGATATTTAAATCTTACTCACAGGGAGGGTCAGGTTGCTTCTCTTGTTAAGGAAGGGAAATCCACTAAAGAGATCGCCGAGCTGTTAAATATAGCTATTAAGACTGTGGTATTCCATAGAAATAGTCTTAGAAAAAAACTTGGTTTAAAGAATCAAAAAGCCAACCTTCGCGCCCACCTATTAACCTTCACATAAGATCAAATTACTACCTGGATTAGCCTAGTACTAATTAGGCATTGTGTTTTCAAAAAATTAAGCGGACATTTACAAAAAATATTTTTGCGTCAAAACAACCGAAAGCATTATGGATTTCTTGATAAATTAATACAAAGACAATAGAGAATATTTACTTCCGTCAAAAGATCAAAATGAAACATCAAGAAACTATTCTCGGGCAAAGCGATGGTCTCAAGTATGTGCTCTATCGCGCAGAACAGATCGCCCCTACCAACACAACGGTCCTCATCCTCGGTGAGACCGGTACGGGAAAGGAACTGATCGCTGCCGCCATCCATGACATGAGCCCTCGCAAGGATCGGCCGCTGATCACCGTCAACTGCGCCGCCCTGCCGGCCAATTTAATAGAGAGCGAATTGTTCGGCCGTGAGAAGGGGGCCTTTACCGGGGCCGATACCCGGCAGGTAGGCCGGTTCGAGGTCGCCCACGGCTCCACCCTTTGCTTAGACGAGATAGGAGAACTGCCGCTGGAGTTACAGGCCAAACTGCTCCGGGTGATCCAGCATAACGAGTTTGAGCGCCTGGGCTCCTCCCAGACCATTAAAGTAGATGTGCGGATCGTGGCCACGACCAACCGAAATCTTGAAGAGGAGGTCCGTAAGAGCCGGTTTCGGCAGGATCTTTACTATCGGCTGAACGTCTTCCCCATCACGGTCCCGTCCTTACGACAGCGCCAGGAAGACATACCGATCCTGGTCCAAGCCTTCACCGAACGATATGCCAGAGAACTGGGGAAGACGATCACCACCATCCAGAAGGAAACGATGAAAGCCCTCCAGGATTACCCCTGGCCCGGGAACATCCGGGAGCTGGAAAGTATCATTGAACGGGCCGTGATCTTGTGCCCCGGGCCGGTCTTGCAATTGGCGGATAAACTGGAGATCCCACCCCTCACCTTTTCGGCCGGCATGAATACCTTGGAGGAGGTGGAGCGAAACCAAATCATCAAGACCTTATCGGAAACCCGAGGGCGCATCGAGGGAAAGGACGGGGCCGCGGCCATCCTGGACCTCCACCCGAGCACCTTGAGGGCGAGGATGCATAAGCTCTGGATAGTCCGTCCGGAGATCAAAAAGGCGGATTTATAGTTTGCTGCATAAGTTGTTTTTCGGTACAAAGGTTTATTCTGTGGACAGGGAAACGAAATTCCGTATCTTATTTGGATCAGTCTAATCATTGTTAGGCAACAGAGTGTTTATCCATGAGAGTATTCGTCGTCTATTGGCATCCGGAGCCCCAGAGTTTTAACGCTGCAATGTTCCATACTGCTTGTTATACGCTTGCTGCTGCGGGGAATGAGGTTAGTACTTCCGACCTGCATGAGAGACGATTTGATCCAGTTTCCAGTCGGAAGAACTTTACGACGGTCAAAGATCCGAACTACTTCAAGCAGCAGATCGAAGAAATGTACGCCACCGAAATGAATGGGTTTTCGGAGAAGATTGAGTCTGAGATCATAAGAATCGAGTGGTGTGATCTGATGATCTGGCAGTTCCCTCTATGGTGGTTCGGATTGCCGGCAGTTCTCAAAGGGTGGGTTGATCGTGTTTTTGCGATGGGGCGCACCTATGGCGGTGATCGGTACTACCAGTCCGGGATTTTTTGCGGAAAACGGGCGCTACTATCCCTGACCACAGGTGGCCCGGAAGATGCCTATCGCAAAGGGGCATTCAACGGGGACATTGCTGGAATACTGCGTCCGATTCACCGAGGCATATTACAGTTCGTTGGTTTCGACGTGCTGGCGCCACAGATCGTCTACGGGCCCGTTAACTTGACGAAAGAACAGCGGAAACAGCACTTGGCGACCTTTTCCACACGTCTGCAAGGGATTGCTCGCGAATCACCCATTGATGTTGGCATCTACTGAGAAGGCCTAACCCCTAAATATCAGGACATTGGTTACCCTGAGACAAAGTGTTTAATGTCAGGACATCCTTTACCCAAATTAGGGATTAGGGTCGATCCAAGGCGGGGATGGTAAGGGAAAGCGACCAACCCAACCGGAGAGGATGGGGAGAGGTTCCCCTTTTTATGTTGTTTTTGGGTATTTGATAATGGTTCTTTTGAAAGTCGTTAGAAAGTTTAGCTTGTAGAAAGGGAGGAATAACCAAATTAACCAGAAGGGATTACCTTTGCCGGTCAAAAACCGATGATGAGGCCACAGACCGAAAAGGCTGAATTCCTAACAGCACTTTCCTCAACCTCTTAAATAGGAGGCCATTATATGAGGTTCTTCCAGTATATAATACAAGAAAGGAACTGAGGGGTCTTAATGAATTTTGCCTTTTTTGCAATTTTTGGAGCGATCGCATATTTCCTTTTTCCTGTAGATGGTTTCAGTTTTACTTTTTCTGATATGACTATAGTAAATCTTCTTCGTTTCATGGGCTCTATTGTTCTTGGTATTATGGCAATTAGTTTATTGTTCAAAAAGTATTAAAATTTAAAAAATTAAATGGATTCAGATTTGCTTTCGATTGGTGAACCCTAACCGGAGAGATAGTAAATTGAAGAATAATAGATCTCGCTTTCTTTGATAGAGGGAGTGTCCTCAAGATATTCTTCCTGTACTTCTCAAAATTCGATTTTGAAAAAATCAGATGAGTACACTCGGTATTCGCTCATTGAGTAGCGATATAAATCAAAACCAGGCCTCAATTTTCTGAACATATCCTATAGTCTTTACAGTATTTTGGCTGCGCGCCAACTGGCCACCAAAAAAAACCATGCCTAAATCATGGGAGCCTGATTGGCACATGCCGGATCAAACAATCCCCTCCAAAATAGCACCATCTCACCATTAAGAGGAGGCCGATTGTCACTGACCGCCCTAAAGGAGCCACCCATGATCGGCCTAATGGCGCCACTTTAAAGTGAGCTTTTTAGGGTCTCAGACAGGCCACATTTTATGATTTTTCACCCCCTTTCACAAGGGCATTTTTTGGTTTTTGTGGAAGGGGTTTGGGAGCCCGGAAGCTATCGCCGTCAAGAATGACCCGATAGGCTCCGTGACGTAACCGGTCCAAGGTAGCGGCACCCAGGAGGCGGTTGGGAAAAGCGTCCCCCCACTCAGGAAAATCCAAGTTGCTGGTGATGATCGAGGCGCGGCGCTCATAACGTTCGGCGATGAGGTCATGAAAGTCCTCATCCTGGGGTGGCCGAATTGGTTTGAGGCCGAAGTCGTCGATGATCAGGAGATCGGTCTTGACCAGGGCCTGGAAGCGACGTTCAAAGGTGTGGGTGGCGTGGGCAGCCTGGAGCTGACCGAGTAGTTTACTTTGAGTAGTAAAGAGGACCTCGTAACCCTGCCGGATGGCGCAGTGACCGAGGGCCTGGGCGATATGGCTTTTCCCGGTGCCACAGGGGCCGGCGATCAGGACGGGGACCTTTTCTTCGATAAAGCGCCCGGTGGCCAGGTCCAGGATCAAAGCCCGGTTGACCGAGCGATTGAAGGCGAAGTGAAACTCCTCCAGGGTTTTATGGTTGCGGAAGTTGGCTTTGCGGAGCCGGGCGGCAAACTTTTTATGGGTCCGGCGGGCGACCTCATCCTGAAGGAGTAAGGCCAGGAAGTCGGTATAAGCCAGTTTCTCTTCGATGGCTTGCCGGTTACGAACCTCTAAAGAATCCAGGATTCCCGAGAGACGGATTTCTTTCAACATGGGGATTAAGGCGGGCATGGGATTCATAGTGGCACCTCCGAAGGAAACAGCGAACCCGGGTGACGACAGAAACGCCCCTGACCGGTGTAGGTTTTGGAAAGAAAATCAGAAGCCGTTTCGTCGGGGAGTTGATCGAGACCCTTTTTCAGGATCTTTTTCACCGTCTGGTACTCCGGGGTATCGAAGGCTAAGGCCCGTTGACAGGCCCGTTCTACCCGGAGGTCTCCGTAGCGTTTTCTTAGGTACATAACCCCCTGAGCCGCGCGGAGATGGTCCAGGACATGATCGGCAAAGAGGGTTTCGATCAGGGTCAGGCAGTGAGGACCCACAATCACGGCCTCTTTCAAGCACCACTGGGGATCTTGCATATGATAAGCTAGGGCATCGGGAGGAAGGTGTTCAGGAACGGTAGAACGCTGTCCGGCGTCTCAAACGGGGATGAATGGCTACCAGTTCCAAGTCGCGATGGATCTTGACGGTCTTCTCGGTGGCTTTCAGCTATAACTCCCGGTGGACTAACCGATAGGGAGCGGAGTAAAAGGCCTTTTCAAACTGGACGTGGCAATTACCGTGGAGCTTCAACTTAGCCCAGAAGCCCAGTTCCGGGGGGATATGGAAGAGATCGAAGAAGGAGCGTTCAGTGGCAAAGCGCTCCAAAGGCCGCTGGTGGGTAGTTCTATGAACCGGTTACCGGCCGACTCCAGGATCCATTCTAGTAGCTGGTGATTACCGTCGGCCAGGCTGCGGAAGTCACGAAGCGGAAGGAAACTCCCTTGATGTATTTAACGCCGGACTCGACGATGCCTTTCTTTTTGGGATCGGCCGGCGGGCAGGGGGAGATAAGGAACCATAAGCTTCGGCGGCATCGGCATAAGAGCGTTGGGCCACGGATCATAGAAACAGGCCTTGGTAATAGCGCATTTGGGATTGTCTACAATGACTTTACTGGGAACGCCGCCAAACCACTCGAAGGCCGGCGATGACACCCAGCCAGGTTTCCACCTTTTGGTTGGTAACGATCTCGGCGTACTGATGACGGCTCAGGCCAGGGTCATGACAAAGACCCAGGTTGAAATCACTTCACCGGTAAAGACATCGGTGATCCGGGGTGCTGCCGAAGTCACCTGGACAGCCTCACCGGGCTCAAAATCGAGGATGACGGTGGCTCTGGGATGATGATCCGGCATTCCCTGCAAGTACCGCCGCACGGCGGAATAGCTGCCGGTGAAACCGTATTTACGTACCAGGGCATCGTGGATGGTTGTTCCCCGGATGCTTCCTGATGCCAGGTTTTAACTTCCTGGGCATAGGGCACGACTAGAGAACCAAGTGAGGGTTCTTCCGCAGTCCGGGGAAATACAGAGGCCAGATCGGCTTCATCGGGAAGGGGTTTTTCGGTGTTTAGCCAGCTATGGGCTAAAGCGATCTCTCGAATCCGGGCTGCTTTCTTCCGCCCCATGAGCCCTGTACGGGCAATGGCGCGGTCGGTGTCGCCCAAACGCATGCGGGCTATGATCTGTCGATATTCGTGCATCTCGAACTTCCTATTGCTCATCGGTGTTCCTCCTGGCCTTATTTTTTCCAGGAGGATACACCCGGTTAATGGAAAGTCCGAGACCCTTCAGCTTCTTTAATTGGCTCCTTTATTAAAAAAAAAAAAAAAAAAAAAAAGGCGATCACGAGGTGGCGCCATTAAGCGATCTTGTAATGGCTCCATATGGGCGATCATTAACAGCCGATAAAGGTAACGCTGATTGTGAATACGAATCCTAACACGGGGTTACTGATTTCGCTATGCTTCGTACCCTCCCGGCGACTTCGACTTGCTAAGCTCTCCAAAATACGAAGAACATAGTATGAGCAATGATGAAAGAAAAACCATTCTTCTCGTGGAAGATGAAGCATTCATCGCCCTCTACGAAAAGCTGACTCTTAGGGAATACGGTTACAAAGTTATCACTGTTTTTACCGGCGAAAAGGCAATAGAAGCCGTTGAAAAATATCCTAAGATCGATCTGGTCTTGATGGACATCAATTTAGGAAAAGGGATGGACGGGATTCAAGCCGCCAAGTTAATTCTCGAAAAGCGTGTGCTTCCTGTAATCTTTCTATCATCGGCTACCGATCGCCAAGTGGTAGAAAAAACCAAGGGGATAACCTCCTATGGCTATATCGTCAAGGGCTCGGAAGAGATAGTGTTCATTGCCTCCATCAAAATGGTATTCCGACTTTTTGAATCGCAGTTGAAGGAAAGGCAGAAAGAGGAGGCACTGAGACAGAACGAGAAGAAGTATAGGACTATCCTCCAGGCAGCCATGGACGGCTTCTGGCGTGTGAATATAGAGGGCCGTCTACTGGAAGTCAATGAGACCTATTGCCGGATGAGCGGCTATAGTCCCCAGGAACTTCTGGGCTTGTTTATTCCTGATTTGGAAGTCAGCGAATCTACCGATGGCCTAGCCGTTCATATCCAGAAGGTCCTGGAGGTGGGAGAGGATCGTTTCGAGTCGAAACACGTTCGCAAAGATGGAAGCATCTTTGATATCGAAGTCAGCGTCCAATCCTGCCCTTATGATGGGGGCCAGTTTATAGTCTTCCTGAGGGATATCACCGATCGTAAAAAGGCCGAAGAAGCTCTCAAGACCTTGTCTCTAAAGGATGAACTGACCGGCCTCTATAACCGCCGAGGGTTCTTTATATTGGCCGAACAGGGGTTGAAGACGGCCCAACGGATGGGAAGAGAGATGCTGCTTATTTTCGGAGACTTGGATAATATGAAGGAAATTAATGACACCTTTGGCCATAAAGAAGGGGATCAAGCCTTAATGGATACCTCACAGATACTTAAAGAAACTTTTCGGGAATCAGATGTCATCGCCCGATTCGGGGGCGATGAATTTGTCCTCCTGGCTATGAAAGGACTTGAGAGTTCGGACAAGAAACTTATATCCCGCTTCGAGCAGGTCTTAAATGAACATCATCTTCAAACAAAACGTTCCTATACCCTCTCACTGAGCCTGGGTATTGCTTATTTTGATCCGAAAAATCCTTGTTCCATAGATGTCCTGATCGCCCAAGCAGACAAATTGATGTATGAGAACAAACTCAAAAAGAGGTAGATAGGGTAAAAATAAACCCGTCATTTTTATGCACACTTTAAACGGTAATTATTAATTTTCGGAAAGATCTCTTTAAAATAGTAGGTGAACTGAGCATTTGATTATTGGCAATGAGGCCGATCCGGATTCTTCCACCGCCCACCCCACACGCCACCGACGCCTTCCCATAGGTGGCCTGCCTCATAATAATCGGGCCCGGCGCTCTGGTTGGTATCCACCCCTAATGGGGGGGCGGGCCATACTGGCATTGGGTCGGGCCACGGCAACCAATTGAGCTCGGAGGAAATGCTATCATCCGGACCTTCTAAAATGGGCCCATAATGAGTTTTTTTAGGCTAAAAAGGAAGGTTTTCCCTGATATGGCAAGAGCGAAGAGACATTACATTCCGGGATACATCTGGGGACTTGTTCGGAGCCGGCTCCTATGACCAGCTAAAGCCCTCTTGGGTTTCCGGGCCAAAAGGAGAGAATTGAACTCCCCTCATCAAAGTGCGACGAATCTTTCATGCAAGTTAAAAGTTTTTTTTTGTAGTTCACTCGCTAATCCAGTAGTCACACCAAAGCATGTCAGGAATTGCGCTCGCTATCCATGTTCATGGAACCAAGTCATCGCCAGGCCCCTGAACAAGTGCTTCTCACCCTTGAGGATGCAAGAGACAAGAAGAAATCTCCTATCATTTTACATATTGTAAAAAATATTGGCACCCTCTTCTAAGACCCCCTTGCAAATCAATTCAGTCTTTATTTTTATCTAATAGAATTCATTATTCATTTTTATCATCGTTCTCATCTATGTCTGATCCATGCCAATGGTATATTTCTTGCTTTTTTCATAAATAGTAGAAAGAGGGTAAACTTTAAAGACACAAGACAGAATTTAAGAGTGACTTTCAGTATCGTTCATTTCAAAATTTACTTAACTTACTTATTTTATTCGTATTTAGGAGGTGCACGAAGAATAGTCGAGATGAAAAAGGAAGTAGTTGAATGGTTTGGTTAATGGCCTTGGGATTAATAACCTGTTTACAGACCTGATCAAGATCTATCGTTGCAAAGATCAAGAGCCTGTAGTGAATATCCTTTCAAGGAGGTTCGAGATGACTATGGAAGAAAAGAAAAAACAAAAAATAACCAGAAGGAATTTCTTGAAAAATGCCGGCGGTGCCGTTGCCGCTGCCAGCATAATTGGCGGTCTTAGTCTTAGTGCTTCTGAGGCGGAGGCGGCCCTTTTGCCGAAGAAATGGGATGAAACTTATGATGTGGTGGTGATTGGCAGTGGTTTCGCCGGGCTTGCCGCTGCATATGAGGCCAAAAAGGCCGGCGCCTCCGTTGTCATTCTGGAGAAGATGCGGACACCAGGCGGGAATTCCATTATCAATGGCGGGGTGGTTTCTGCTGCCGGCTCTCCCAAGGAGGAAAAGGCAGGTATCAAAGATTCCTCCGAATTACTGTTTAAGGATATGTTGACAGCAGGTTTAGGTATGAATCACTCTGAACTGGCCAAAATGGTGGCTGACCACTCGAATGATACGGTCCAGTGGACTATTAATGAACTTGGCGTTAAGTACAAGGAAGACCTGACCCAGGAAGGTGGCCATTCCATTCCAAGAATGTACAGCACCTACAATCAGAGTGGTTCGGCCATCGTGAACCAGCAGTTGCTCAAGCTCAAAGAGCTGGGGGTGCAGCCGCGGACGAGTTGTTTTCTGACGAAAATCTATAGGGATGATGACGGCCGTGGCCGCGTAAAAGGGGTTCAGATTCGCGACGGATATGTCTTTCCGAAAGCGGACAGCGGCAAGATGAAGAATATCAAGGCCAAGAAGGCCGTCGTTCTCGCTACGGGAGGTTTTGGTGAGGACGTGGCCTTTCGGACCATCCAGGACCCTCGCCTGACGGCGGACTTTCCCACCACCAACCAACCCGGCGCCACGGCCGAGGCCTTACGGGAGGCCTTGCGTATCGGCTGTATGCCCGTGCAGCTCTCCTGGATACAGTTAGGCCCGTGGGGTAGTCCTGATGAGAAAGGCATGGGCTTGTCGCCTTTCTTTGCCCAGCTCTGCTGTGCTATGTATGGCCTATGGATCGACACGAAAACAGGGAAGCGTTTCGTCAATGAGCTGGCAGACCGTAAAATCAGGGCTGATGCGATCATCAGGGTGGGAAACAAATGTATCGCCTTCACCGATGCGGACGGTTACGCCATCGGCCAGAAATTGCTGGGTGACATGATGACCAAAATTATTGAAAGAGGTGTGGTTAGATCCTACAAGACCCTCGATGAGATGGCTGCGGCCTACAATTGTCCGGTCGAACCCCTGAAGGAAACGATCGATAAATATAACAAAGGGGTTTCGGCAGGTAAGGATGAAGAATGGGGTCGCTACCTGCAAAAGGATCAAAAGCAGTTGACCTCGGCTCCATATTACGCCTTGCGTCTGACGCCGAAGGTGCACCACTGCATGGGCGGCGTTAATATCACGGTCGAAGCCAAGGCCAAGGACATCCTGACCGACCAGCCCATTCCAGGACTTTATTCGGCAGGCGAAGTCACCGGTGGCGTTCACGGAGCAGTCCGCCTGGGAAGCTGCGGCACGCTGGATTGCCTGGTCTTCGGACGCATAGCCGGCCAGAATGCGGTCAAGGAAAAGGCCTGGGGTTAATCTGAATCAAAGGCGGGGGAACCTTGTGATGTCCCCCGCCCTTTTAATTAAGACGGAGGATCATAGTGGCCTCGAATTGGGAAAGAACGGGCTTGCGGTTTGTCTTTGTCCTGTTGATCTGTCTTGGATTGATAGATCCATTTTCGAGATACCTTTTGGCAGCGCCCAAGGTGGATCCCAAAGCAAAGCCTGGCGATTGTGCCGCCTGTCATAGAAAAGACAAGGTTCTGCCCGACAACCATCCCGACACCAAGGCCATGAATTGGCAGGAATGTACGGCCTGCCATCGTGATGCAGAAATTATTCTGATCGGCAAGGTGTCCGGGAGCCACATTCATCAACTGTCAGGGCTAAACTGTACCAGTTGTCATGGGAAGGCCAAGAAGAAGGAGGCCCTGAAGATGGAGAAATGCGTCTCTTGCCACGGCAGTACCGACAAACTGGTGGAGAAAACAGCCAAGGTGAAGCCGGAGAACCCCCACACTTCGCCTCATTACGGAACATCGCTCGACTGCAATCTGTGTCATCACCAGCACGCCAAATCAGAGAACTTTTGTTCCCAATGTCACGACTTCAATTTTAGGGCTCCCTGAAAGTCGTGAACACAGCGCTTATGGTCACCTTCCAACCATATCCACTTACTGGTCATCGATAATGGCGACAGGGACGTCATTCCCAATTGGAGCTCCCCGGGGAATCTTCCAGGCAAGGTAGAAGTTTATTTTTCGTAGTTCACTCGCTAATCACGCTGAAGACGTGACATGCTGCCCACGCAGAAAGCTGCGGGGATTGCGCTCGCTATTCATGTTCATGGAAGGCGACGAAGGATACCAGCTACGGGAGGAATCTGCGTCCTATAAGGCCCTTTCAGGTTCGAAAACGACGACTTAGGCCTTGCAAATACCTACTTCCGGGACATTAAACCTGAATAATAAATAACTTATCGTGGCCCGACCTGGTTTACCTGATTGACAGAAGGCCTTCTGATCAACTAAAATAGAGTTAAACAGGAATCTATAGAATATTATCCAATAAAATAAATGAGGGATAAAAATGGTAAAAACTATCAGGGCCAGATTTATCAGGGGAATGATCGAACCTCTGGAAGAAATCGATCTCGATGAAGGCAAGGAGATCACAGTCACTATTCGGGCAGTCCCAATTCCTTTAAAACCAAAGGATGTGTTGGAGAGTACGGCCGGCGGCTGGAAAGGATTAGTTGATGCCGAAAGACTGAAAAAAAATATTTACTCCGCTCGGCTGATCAAAACCAGACGGGAGATCAAACATGAAGATTTCTTATCTCATTGACACCGATTGGATTATCGACCATTTTAACCAGCAAGAAAAAGTCACCCAGAAACTCAAAGAATTGAGGCTGGCAGGGATAGTTTTAAGCATAATCTCCCTGGCCGAACTTTACGAAGGAGTTATTTATTCTAAAGATCCGGTAAAGAGTCAAAAGGTTCTTTCCACTTTTCTTAAAGAGTTTCCTGCCCTGGGGATAGACGAAAGTATCTGCAAGATATTCGGGCAAGAACGGGGCAAACTCAGGCAAAAACGGAAAACCGTCAGCGACTTCGATCTCATGATCGCTTCTACCTGCCTTCGCCATGACCTCACCCTTCTGACCAATAACCGGAGACATTATGAAATGGTTGAAGGGCTGAAAATTATCCTCCCTCTATAGACTTCTCCCACCCAGCCAGCCTAAATAGGTTGGCTTTTTTAACAAAAAAAATTTGGCTTTTCCCAATATGGCAAGAGCGAAAAGACATTACATTCCGTGATACATCCGGCACATCACCCAACGATGCCATAAGAGGGGATTTCTTCTAAAGTTCTCAAAGGACCGGCATCGGTATTTACAATAGCTGTATAAGGCCATAAAACTATATGGTCACCTCCAACCACATCCACTTACTGGTCATCGATGATGGCGACAGGGACGTCATTCCTAATTGAAGCTCCCCCACCGCGTTACGAGGAATCTTCCAGGTAAGGTAAAATCATAATTTTTGTAGCTCACTCGCTGACCCCGTAGTCACACCAAAGCATGTTGGGGATCGAGAAATTACTGATTCGACCACTCCCCTAATCGCCAGTTTAAGGATAATCGGCGGACTTTCCGCGGGGTTATTTCATTCATTCCACCTTAAATCGGCGTTAACCAAAAATTGTCCAAATGTTCATTTTTTGTCAATATTATCGATTCCTCAAAGGTGGCCGACAAACCATAACTTATTAAATTAATGGTTATAATTTATCTTTGTCTCCCCGGTATATGTTTTGCAAATATGTAAAACATGCCCGCTATAGCCTTTCCCCCCGATGAAATCGTATCTCCGAATTATTTCAAAAGAGAAAAACGACCAAAACAATTCCAAAAAAAATCAAGAATGAAACCTGTATTTTTCTTTTGTTTACTGCCCATGTTATTTCTGTCAGTTGGGGTAACAAGTGGAATGGGGACAAACAAAGACGAGGTTTATAAAAAAGTGATCACGATAACCCAAGAGAATAATGGCCAAGAGATAGAAGTGAAGAGCGGTGATGTGTTCCGAATCGAACTCGTCGAAATGGGAAGTGCTGGATATAACTGGTTTGTCGACCAGTTGAACACGGAAGTTGTGGAATTGGTGTCCAAAGAAACCAGGGTGATATCCAAAGATCGGGTTGGTGGGCCGGTAATGGCGATCTGGCTCTTCAGGGCCAAAAAGACAGGGAGAACAGAAATTAAAATGGACCACTACCGTATTTGGGAAGGAAAAGAAAAAACGTCGGAACATTTTTCAATCAAACTTTTAATTAAATAGGGAGGAAGAAAACATGTTTAAGAAAAAATTGTTTGGATTAAGTCTCATCGTGCTCTCGACAGTTTTTCTCTTTGTAAGCCTGTCCTTTGCGGATGAACTGGGTGATATCCAAAAGGCTATTAAGGAGAAAGGGGCAAAATGGGTGGCGGGAAAGACCTCCATGATGATGCTCACCCCTGAGGAAAGGAGGATGCGGCTTGGCGTGGATTTTACCAAAGGGCTTCGCGTAGGGGATGGAATTCCCTATCAGGAATCTTTTGCAGCGGCCCCACCGAGCTTTGACTGGCGAAATATAGATGGGAAGGAAACCAGCTATGTGACCCCCATCCGGAATCAAGGGAGCTGCGGGAGTTGCTGGGCTTTTGCAGCCGCTGCCGCGCTGGAGTCGTACATACTCATGACCCAGAATACGCCTAACACCGACTTGAACCTGGCTGAACAGATTCTGGTTTCCTGCTATAATACCGATGGTTGCAGCGGAGGCTCACCGTCCGGCGCATCATCCTATATTAAGTCAACCGGATTGCCTGGTGAAGGTTGTTTCCCTTATACGGCCCACGATGCCCTGGATGGATCATCTTCGGTTGTTTGCAGCCAGGCTTGCGGCAACTGGCAGGCAGCGACCTACAAGATATTGAACTATGGGTCCGTTTCGGCGACGGTTTCGGCCATCAAGGACGCATTGGTCAATTACGGACCTCTGGTAACAACCTTTAGTGTCTATGCAGATTTTTTCAGCTATAACGGCGGTATCTACTCGTATGCCTCTGGTGCATATCAAGGCGGGCACGCGGTCTTGATCGTTGGGTATGATGATGTCAACCAATACTTTATTGTAAAAAACAGTTGGGGATCGGGCTGGGGTGAGTCCGGCTTTTTCAAGATCGCCTACTCCCAGCTTGCCTCCCCAGTTTACTTCGGAGGTTCCACCCTCACCTACTATGGATCTCTTTCCGCTCCTACTATTACTGTGACAAAACCATCAAATGGGACGACATGGCAGGCGGGAACAACCCAGGCCATCAATTGGACCTTTACCGGATATCCCGGATCATCGGTGAAGATTGACCTCCTGAAAAACGGTTTACCGAACGGGACCATCGTCCCTTCCACATCGATAAGCAGTGCCTATAACTGGTCGATTCCGACGGATCTCCTTGTGGGTAGCAATTATAAGGTGGTCGTAACGAGTACTTCCAATGCAGCAGTGACCGGTACCAGTGGGGCGTTCTCAATAACCGCTTCTCCTCCGACTGTGCCTTTTAGTGTTGAGGGAATGGTTTCCAATAAAGGTGTTGGGTTGTCCGCGGTGGCTATGACCTTTAGTATTGTGTCAGGAACAGGAACTCTTCCGGGCTCACGACAAACAGACGCTAATGGAGCATTCACCCAGACGGGCTTTGTATCCGGAACGACTTATAAGGTCACCCCTTCGAAATCAGGGTATTCCTTCAACCCGAAGAGTTTGATTTTTTCAAATACGAATACGAACTTAAATTTTACCGGAACACCCAAAGGCAGGAAATAATAATCCGGTAGAACTTCCTTTTGGTTAGAACGAGTCAGTAATGTCCGGTTAAGTTCTTGCACATAGGACATGGGGGTAAACTTGAAAGTTATCTAAAGAAAGAGAATGAGATATTTCCCCCATGTCCAAGGTTTCATCTGCATCAACCCCTTATAATACCCCCCATCCACCTGTGTGGTCGTCCCGGTGATATAGGAGGCCCGCTCGGCGGCCAGGAAGACTACCAGGTTGGCCAATTCTTCCGGTCGCCCCATCTGTCTCAGGAGGATCTGTTAATGGGGGGTCGGGCCATACCGGCATTGGGTCTGGGCACGGCAACTAATTGATCTCGGAGGAAATATTATCATCAGGACCCTCTAAAATGGGCACATAATGAGTTTTTTGATGCTAAAAAGGAGGTTTTCCCGATATGGCAAGAGCCGGCTCCTATGACCAGCTAAGCCCTTAAGAATCATTTATGAAATCGTTAAACTTTTTTCTTGCTCCCATAACGGGACCAAGGTATAATAATATCAATGAGAATCATCTCACGAAAGACGCTAAAAGAGTTCTGGGAGAGGCATCCCGATGTCCAACAGCCCCTCCAAGCATGGTATAACGACGCTAAGCATGCTGGATGGAAAAACCCAATGGACATTAAGACGGTCTTTCGAAATGCCAGTTTTGTAGGAAATGATAGGGTTGTTTTTAACCTCAAGGGCAACACCTATAGATTAGTCGTCTCTATCAGCTATGAGCACGGAATTGTATTCATCAGATTTCTCGGCACGCACCAAGAGTACGACAGAATAGATGCGGCGAAAGTTTAAGGAGGGCACTGACATGAAGATCAAACCATTAAGGACAGAATCCGATTACGAGGCCGCACTAAAGGAAATTGAGCGGCTCTTTAATGTGAAGCCCGGTACCGCCGAAGCAGATCGCCTTGAGGTTTTGATAACCCTCACAGAAGCCTATGAGGAGAAGCATTACGCTATTCCTCTGCCTGATCCCATTGAAGCCATTCTCTATCATATGGAAAGCCGGGGGTTATCTCGTCGGGACATAGAGCCCTTTATTGGCAGTCGTGCACGTGTATCCGAAGTCTTGAATCGAAAACGCCCGCTTACCATGGAGATGATCCGAAGCCTTCACGATGGGTTGGGTATTTCTGCAGAAGTGCTGATTCAGTCGTACAGAACACTCAAGGACGCGGCATGAGGGGTGCGGTCGATGTGCAAGCGCCCGGCTGAACTTCCGTTCAATGACGAAATGAATCGATCAGGGGGGGCCGGGGGAAAAGCCTCAAGGCCTTGACGAATCCTTTCAGTCCCTTTTCTGTAATTTCAAACCGCCTTACCGGCATTGGGGCGGACCACGGCAACCAATTGATACTCGGAGGAATATTATACAGTGACAGCCAACAGCTATGATTTTGGTCCCGTGCATGCGGCAATGCGGCGGTACGTGGATGCGAACATTCTTGCGGGAGTCTCTTCCGCGGTCCTAATAGGGCGAGAATTAATAGACCTGAATTGTGTCGGGTGGGCAGACAAGGAGCATGACATCCCAATGCGAACCGACCATCTTTTCCGGGTATTCTCCAACACCAAGCTGATCACGTCCTGCGCTGCGCTGCTTCTATTTGAGGAAGGTCGATTCCAACTGGATGACCCGATCGAGAACTTCATACCCCAATTGGCGAATCGTCGTGTTCTAAGGCCCGGAGCGACGGCATTGGATGATACGGAACCCGCCCGCGGACCGATTACCATTCGTCATCTGATGAGCCATAGTTCGGGGTTGAGCTACGGACTTCTGGACCCTGGGACGATTATCTATAAGGCTTACGTCGAGCATGAAGTCCGCAATCCGGAAACGTCGTTGGCAGATATGATAGAGGCATTGGCCGACCTGCCGCTCGTCTTTCATCCCGGTACTGGGTGGGAATACTCAATAGCTACCGACGTTATGTCCCGGCTGGTCGAGATCATTAGCGGCCAGCGCTTTGACACCTTCATCCAGCAACGGGTACTCGATCCCCTGGGCATGGTGGATACAGGGTTTGTCGTGCCAGAGGAAAAGCGCCACAGGTTCGCGGCGTATTATGCCGGTGCAGACCTTCTGAATCCAATGAAGCCGGGACTCACCCGTATAGATGACGCACCATATCCCCAGGCCTATTTACGACCAGTCCCTCGACTTTCGGGAGGAGGTGGATTGGTCTCGACATTACCGGACATGGTGGCCCTCCTGCGCAGCCTTTTGCCCGGTGGTCCAACGTTGCTAAAACCAGAAACTATTGCCTTGATGATGACCAATCAGTTACCGGAAGGCGTATGGGTCCGGTTTCCAGGATTAGGCGAACTTCGGGGCTATGTCTTCGGACTTGCAGGTATGCTGACGCTTGCGCCTTCCCCACTTGAACCCAAAGAATCAACTGGCGAGTGTCAGTGGGGCGGCATTGCAGGCACTCAATGGTGGATTTCGCCAAACACGAATCTCGCAGGATTGCTGATGACCCAGCGTCAGATGGCTTTTTTGCACCCTTTTTCATTCGAGTTCAAGCAATTGGTCTATCGAGCTGTTAGCCGGTAGCTTAAGATGAATGCGACTTTGGCCTCTGCAAACTGCTGTTCTTATACACCAGCCACTACGAATTGATACGATCTTGATCTTGATTACATCTAATAGGGAGGACATTTATGAATATCACAGCCATTGTGGGCAGCCCGAGAGGAGTTAAAGGGGCTACAGGCTCTCTCATGAAGATAGTGCTCCAGGGGGCTGAAAGCCTTGGAGCTACCGTCGAGATCTTTGCCATCAAAGGACATGAAATAAAACCGTGCAAGGCCTGCGATACGTGCCACCGGGAGGGCTCCTGCCCACAGAAAGACTCATTCAAAACGATCAAGGAGAGCATTGACAAGGCGGATGGTCTCATCCTGGCCAGCCCCAACTATATATTTCATGTCAGCGCCCAACTGAAAGCATTCCTTGATCGCTGTTGCGGGGTGGTCCATTGCCAGGGATTCGACGGGAAGTATGGCGTAGCGGTGGTAACTTCTGGGGGAGGGGATGAGGCCCCCATAGCGGACTATATGCAGCATTTCCTGGCCACCACCGGGGCTATCCCTGTCGGTGCTGTCTGGGCGACAATGGGTGAGATTGAGGGTCATAACTTCCCTTCGGAAATAAGAGAAAAGGCTTTTGCCCTGGGTGAGAGGCTGGTTAAAGCCTGGTGGGCCAAAGAAATCACCCCCGAGTACAAGGAGATAACCCGGAAGTTTAGAGATCGTATGCGTTCACTGATGCTCTGGCGCAAAGATGAATGGCCCTATGAGTATGAATACTGGAAGGCACACAGGGGGCTGAAGGGGTAAACGCCGACGGACACATCAAAATACTAAGAGGGAAAAGGATCAATGTCCTGATGGCTGCATTAGAAGCTTCCGGTAGTCCTCGATTTGCCATCCTTGAAAAAAGACAAGAGTTCAGATGGGCAATAAGGCCTTATGGTGAACAGGGAATAATCTTGTATATTTAGAGAAAATTATTCATACTTTTTGTTCATTACAAATGTCTCCACGTCGAAACTCAACATAAAGGAGGGCTAACGATGCCAGAAGGAAAAGTTAAATGGTTTAATGATTCGAAGGGATTTGGTTTTATCGAGCAGGATGGTGGCAAGGTGAGCCCAACATGAATATACTGAATCTCTTCTTTTCCGCGACCGGAAACACCGAAAAGGTGGCCATGAAAATTCAAGAAACGGCTCAAGGTCTGGGGCACAGCGTGGATACGGTAAAGATCACGCAAGAGACGCAAGTGGATATCCTCCGATATGACTTCGCTTTTGTCGGATCAGGCGTCTATTCCCAACTTCCGGGAAAACCCGTCATGGAAGTCTTTCGAAGTCACCTCCAGGAATACATTCGGAAAGGTGAGATCAAGCCCGCTTCTCCCCGAAGGCCCTCGGCCAAATCCGTGGTCTATTGTACTTACGGCGGTGCCCATACGGGTATGAACGAAGCCGTACCCGCAGTGAAGTACATGGGGCAATTGTTTGACCATCTCGGCTATACGATCGTTGCAGAATGGTATGTGATCGGGGAGTACAATACAGAGAGGCTGAGGAACCACTCCGTTTCAGGGCGATTGGGAGATATCCGCGGCAGGCCGAACGAGGGAGATCTGCGCGATGTGGCGGAGAGGGTGAAGGGCGTACTGCGGATTTAGATCGTGGGCGACCGTCAGGCGAATCCCTGTTTTCGGATGTCTTTCAGCACCTTGAAGGTTGAACGCACGGTCCCCGTATGGAAACGCAGATCTAATATTCGGAACACCACGGAATGGCCAATCATTGTTGTCTTAGGGTATATCCACGGGCATCAAGGCAGGCATTTATCGCCCGTAAATAGTCTTTACTCTTTTGGATGGTCCGAGCATCCGGGGCGTCAACGGGTGGTATTGACGGATCGAAGTCGGTCTGACCAACAGCCCAGTCGTGGCACTTGCCAACATCTTCGGTCTGTTGCTCTTCACTTTGACCTTGGCGGGGGTAGATGAACATCTGACCACCCGACCCTTGGCTTGCCGACGGAGGCACCTGACTTCCTTCGGCCGGAGGTGGATAATAATAGTCCGGAGGGTAATCGTACGACCCCAAGCCCCAGCCTAAAACACCACCGATAAATAATCCGGGTAAGAACCCCCCAGGCCCATGAAATCCTCTATGGCTACCATCTCCACGGAATCCCCCATGGTCACCATCTCCGCGGAATCTTTTCCTGCCCTCCAGATCCATGAAATCCTCCGCGCCCCCCATCCCCACGAAATCCTCCAGAACCACGGTCGGCCTCTGCCTGTTTAAACGGAACGAAAAGGGTTATCAAAAAAAGGATGCTTAACAGACTAATGAGCTTTTTCAAATTTCTATTTTTCCGGCCAGTCTGGAAAGGGCAACTGGTTCAAACTGGTCTTCTTAAAATAAGACTTTAAAAGGATAATCAAGTTAAAAAATATAACCACGTTGATCTTGGCCTTTCCGTCCAAGCGATCAGGATAACCTCCAATTCCCTTAGTTTTCTCCCGTTTTGTCGTCCGTCGGACGACCATTCTGGTCAATCTTCTGCTCTACAAAGGCCTCCCCGGCGTTTCAGCTAAACTAAGCATCAATCGTTTGTTTTGCAATGGGCATATAATCTCTGGCAAACGGCCAGAATGAATGAAACTCCGACACCAAGATTTAGAAAACCCCGTGTACCTCCGATAAAAATCCAATAAACCCACCACGCCCTCACCCGACCGGTCACTTAAGACCAACGTTATTCTGACTTCGTCCAATTTTCTGTTGACTACCAATCGTTCGAGAGGGATGCGGCAATAAAACAGCCGCACCTCTCAACGTAATGTTGGATGGCGGAAGTCCAACAGAGGTAATTAAAAAGAAATTCTTCAGGCCCTGCCCCTTTACTACACCCCGCCTCTGGCTCAATTCTGCGTTGGCCTAAAATCGCTTGACATTATAATACCACATATAGTATCATCTTAAAATGTTCAAAAGACGAATTATCCTTGATACAAGTGTATTATTTTCTGGACTGTATTCCTCTGAAGGGGCTTCTTATCTGATTTTAAGAGCTATTGAACGAGGACAAATTCGGATAATTTTATCAACCCCTTTATTATTTGAATATGAAGACATTTTAAATAGAAAGAAATTTGAACTGGGGTTATCAGAAAAGCAAATAGAGGCCGTTTTAGACAATTTATGCAGGCTTAGCGACCATCAAAAAATATATTATTTATGGAGGCCTTTCTTAAAAGATCCGAACGATGATCATATACTTGAGGTAGCGGTTGCTTCACAATTAGAAATTATTGTTACCCACAATATTAAAGATTTCAATGGAATTGATAAATTTGGGATAAGAGCAATAACGCCTAAAAAACTATTGAAGGAGATAAAATGAGTGCACTTAGTTTGAGATTGCCCGGCTCAATTCATCAACATATCAGGGAGATAGCCAAAAAAGAAGGTGTATCAATAAATCAATTTGTTTCATCTGCGGTATCTGAAAAAATTTCGGCGATCATGACTGAAGATTATTTAAAAAGTAGAGCCGAAAGAGCGAAAAAATCTGACTTTAAGAAAATATTAGATAATGTCCCAAAACGTAAACCGATTGTTGGCGATGAATTGTAAATATAGGCAACAAGTCTGTGCAGCAGACAGGATATATTTATTCGGTGCTTTATTTTGAAACCGGTAAACTTTCAATCCAATCTCTGATCAAGACTTGGTAGGTTAATTCCCCTATCCGAAATTATTGTCCGATTGGCCAAGGATCTGATTCGGGAGGTCCATTGAATTAAGGTTATTGGGAAAATCTTATAGAATATCGTAAAGACCGATTGGTTGGTTCTTATTAAAATAATAAGATATAGGAGACAAGTATGGATCAAATATTTACTAAAAAAGTGCGGACCGCGGCAGTGGCAGGGTGGTGGACTTTGTTAATCGCCTCATGTATCCTGTTGATTCAATGGCTTGCTTATTTGCTGATTATGACCAAACAGCCGACAGGAATAGTTTGCTTATTGGGTAAAGGTGTAACCTATCCGGAAATCCGTACTATCTGGCTGTGGGCAATGATGGCATTTAAGCTCGGCGTCGGAATGATGATATTTGTCGTCATCTGGCTGACCCTTTGGGCAAGACAAATGGCAAAAAGATAGAATTGACGGTTATGGCTAAATAGCCATGAAGTAGGCTTTAAAGGTTCACAGAAAATGGCGACCTGACCCTGACAATAATCCCGAAAGTCCCGAACGATTATCTGGGGGCCGACAGAGGAATATTAGCTGAGGATTAATTGTTTTATAGGATAAAAATGACGGTTGGGATTTGGACCCCTCGACTGAATTAATTGTTCGACTGGCAAAGGATCTGGTCCAATCAACTCGTTAGAATGACCTTAAGGAGGAAACATGCAGTTTGATCAGGTAATCCAAACGCGGAGAAGCATCCGGAATTTCAAGCCGGACCCGGTATCGGACAAGATCATTTACGAAATATTGGCGGCTGCCCGCCTGGCGCCTTCCGGCTCGAATATCCAACCCTGGCGGTTCATTATTATCCGGTCTCCGGAAATGAAGGAAAAACTTAAGGCGGCTACCGTCTTCCGGTTTGCCTTAAAAGCGCCGGTCGTAATGGCCTGCTGCACCGACCTTTCGGCTCTGGACAGTAGACCGGACCGACTCGTAGAATTGGTCCAGGTAGGGGTGTTTGACAATGTTGAAGTTGACGGCGAATATGCTCCACCGGAAAGGAACCAAGAACAGGCACTGGCCTATTTGAACATGAACGTAGGAATAGCCATTACCCACATGATGCTCAAGGCGGTTGATTTAGGCTTGGGAACCTGCTGGATCGGCGGATTTGACCCTAAGAAAGCAAGAGAAGTTCTTGCGCTGGAGGATAATCTTCATGTCGTGGCATTATTGCCCATCGGATATCCGGTACGAATCCCTGCACAGCGTCCCAGGTTTCCATTAGAGAATTTGATCGTCAGGACGGTTTAATGGGCAGTTCAACAAGGCGATTGATCTGATTGTTTGATTGGAAAAAGGCCCGAATTATCTCTTTACAGAGGAATGATATTCACCTTATAGGTTCCAGCTATAATTTTTCAAACATAGTCTGAAGTTCCTTAATCAAAGCTATCTCCATTTCGATGAATCGGTCATCGGTGAGGATGAATTCTACCTCGTAGTAAGTTTGGTATTCCACGGCGCTGGAGGCATGCTCGATGGCCTTAGTGATGGCAATGTCCTTGAGGCCTTCAAAGTCTTTGGTACTGGATATTGCCGTCTTGTGGAGAATGAGATGCATGGCTTTTTTGGCATCTTCGACGGTCTCAAGAATGATATCAATCCCCACCAGTTTTTTAATAGCTTTGGTGATCTTTTCATCCTGTACTTTGATTCTCATGATTCCTCCACATTAAATGGAAAGCATTTCTTCGCCTGCGTGGTCCTTAACTTCAATCGGAGTGTATTAAATATGAATTGGGTTGTCAACAGATTTAAAGACGGCCGCTTCTGAATTCCGATGCTAAATTCTGGGGTTAGGGCCGGGGCCTTTTCTTCAGCCTTGGCCGGTTCGGCCGGAGCAGCCGCGGGAGTGGTAGGACCGGTTTCTCAGCGACTTTCTTTTCCAATAGGCTTCTTGGCCTCTTCAGCCGCAAAAGCCAAAGAAATCGCCATCGCGAAAACTAAGGTGTGACAAACATAATACTTGCCATTTTAGTCAACAAAAGGATAATCGGAAAAGATAGGGTATTTAAAATTGGACAAAGACTATGGGGGGGGGAATCCATGACACACAAAGACAAAGATGGTTATGCGAAAAAACACTCGCCGGAACTTAAGTTGAATCCGGCAATCACCGAAGCCGTAAAACAAGTGGTCGTTGACGGAAAAATAACCTGCACCGCTGCTTTTAAAGTAGCCGACAAATTAAAAGCAACACCAGGTGAAGTGGGCGCTACTATAGATTTACTGGAAATACCCGTCATTAAATGCCAGCTTGGACTTTTTGGATATGGCCCCCCTGATAAAGGGGGTATAGCGGCAGAAACCGTATCCCCGGCCCTGGAAGCAGCCATACGGGAATCTCTGGTTAAGGAGAAACTTCCCTGTGCCTCGGCTTGGAAGATAGCGGTGAAATTCGACATAACTAAGAGAGAAATTACTTCAGCCTGTGAGACCTTAGAAATTAAAATCTCATCCTGTCAATTGGGAACTTTTTAAGAGTATTCTTGATAAAGATTGAGGGCTATATTTAATGAAGAAGTCAGATAGCCTAATTGACAAAATCATATCGATCATGATATCGTAGTACAAAATAGATCGATGGAGGTATTGGCATGCAATCAATAACCGTATCACCAAAATATCAAGTCGTTATACCAAAAACAGTCAGGAAGGCATTGAATATTCATCCGGGCCAAAAAATGCAGGTTGTCGAATATGCCGGACGTATTGAACTTATACCGGAACGCGATATTAAAGAACTCCGGGGATTCCTCAAGGGCATCAATACGGAATTCAAACGAGAGAAAGATAGAGTATGAATATCGTCGATTCTTCCGGCTGGCTGGCCTACTTCGCCGATGAGCCTAATGCCAAGCATTTCCTGAACCCGTTGAGTGATTCGACCTTGCTAGTTGTCCCAACGGTAACGATATACGAGGTCTTCAAAGTCATTCTCCGGGAGTCCAGTGAGAATGAGGCATTGCAAACGGTTGTTGCTATGCAAAAAGGAACGGTTGTGGACCTGACCGCGCCATTGGCAAGTGCTGCTTCAAAGCTGAGTCTGGAGCATAATCTTCCAATGGCGGACAGTATCATTCTGGCAACAGCGCTGGAATTCAACGCCATTCTCTGGACCCAGAATTCAGATTTTAAAAATATAAGGAACGTGAAGTATTTTCCAAGAAATAAGAAATAGCATTTACCGATGAACCATTCATAGTTCACCAGACTGATCAGAATTTTTTTTCTTTTTCCTCCGGACGAGGTTGAGAGTCGGTAGGACTTTGCCAGGCAGCAGTGACCGGCGTTTGGGGAAGGCCGGCCCCTTTTGATCGTCCAGTCTCAGGACCAGCCAAACCGGCTTGTGGTCACTGGCCTGACGGTTGTCCTTGACCACACCGACTTCACCCCTTGGACTGCCCTCAAAATTCCGAATGAAGATGTGATCCCAGGCAAAGAGGCTGATAGTCCTTCTCAGCGATTTGGTAGCCCAAAAATACCCTTGTTTCTCCAGGAACCGGCCAATGCCTCTGGCATTCATGTCCCCGACCATAATGATCGGGCAGAAAAATCTTTCGGCATCGGCAAGCACGGCCTCCACTTGGTGTTTTCTCTGCCGGGGAAGGATTTCTAAGGCCGTACCGAGGTGAAGACTGTAGGCCCTGAACTTCCGCTTCCCTATCTTGAAGGTGGCCGCTACGGCGATGCGCTGCATCTTTTCTATCTGACCGGAGTGGGGCAAGAAGATCTTTTGATCTTCCAGTATCCGCCAGGGCGAAAGCAGGGCATTGCCGAAATTCTTGCCATAGGCCGAGTGAACCACTGCCGGGTAATAGACATAATTCAAACCCAACCGCCTGGCTATCTTTTCGACACCGGCTTCATCCATTTCTTGCAGAGCCAGTATATCCAGGTCCTGCAGGACCTGGCTTTTTTCGAAAAGCTGGAGAGCCCGATCAATGTACCGGGAAAACTTGACATTAAAAGTGACAATCCGAAGGGCTATGGCCTCCGGCCGTCCAGGACGGCTATGGCCTCCGCTAAACCGCGGCCCGGTTTGGTCTGGAAGGCTCCGACCGGTCCGGCCCCGATACTGACGGCCGATCGATTTAGGAATAATCGACACGCTATCTCAACTCCCCTGGGTTAGGTAGTCCGAACCAGAAGGTCTCTTGACTTTGTTCAACCCTGATCATGGTTTTAGTTAACCTGGCATCACCAGTTTTTTAGAAGCAGCGAAAGGAAAACGGCAACTGCCTCTTAACCAAATAATATCAGCATAAATTTTTTATAGCAATTATTCAACCATTTTCCTGCGGACGAATTGCCCTTATCATCCTCCTTGCCTTCGATTGGCTAGCCCCTGCGCGTCATAAAATTCAATTATTCTTCTATCCGAGAATTGGTCAAACTTTCTCAAAACCCAAAATAGGGAAGAACAATAATATTGGGAGCTTCCTAAAGCTTTATTTCAAAAAGTTTGGAGATGATGTATATTACAACCCATAATATTAAGGGCTAAGGCAGATAAATATATTTATTGGAAGATAAACAAGCAGCTAAAGGAATTGTAACTTAAACTAAGTGAAAGGAAAGGCAGGTAGTCATGCTCGGTCTGGATCAGGATCTATTAGTTGTTTTGATCATAGCCGCTTTTGTCTTTGGGGCCAAAAAATTGCCTGAAATCGGTAAAGGTCTGGGGAAAGGAATCCAGGAATTTAAAAAAGGTTTATCAGGACAAGAAGAAGAGCCACCACCTAAACCCAAAGAAACTGAAAAAGACACGACTGATAAAAAAGAATAGGATAATCGTTTATCCGGGTTCTCCAATGGTCATAGGAGTTGGATCTACCCGAGGTGCCTATTCCCCCCCGGTGGGCATGCCGACGTTTTACACCTATAAGCACAAGAACAGATGTGAACATTCGGACATTATGAATGTCGAATGAAGTTTGATAAATGGGCATTATCCGATTACAGGAGGAATAGATGAGGGTAGGCAAATGGTTCTTGGTGCCCCTTTGTTTTTTGCTTTTCCACAACGCGGCTTTCGGAGCGCAAAGCTTTAATTCATCCGGATATCATCTGGTGGAAATAATAGCTCTCGGTGGCGAAGACCGGTGGGATTATTTGACTCTGGATAACCAGACGCACCGTCTCTATATCTCGCGTTCAAGCCATGTCATGGTGGTTGATACTGATTCCGGCAAGGTCATTGGTGATATTCCCGACACGGACGGCGTTCACGGCATTGCCCTGGTCCCGGAGTTGAACAAAGGTTTTACCAGCAACGGCCATGAAGCTACGGTAACTGTTTTTGATCTCCAAACACTTAAACCATTGATCAAAATCCCGGTTGGTAAAAATCCGGACGCAATCATCTATGACCCTGCCTCCGGTCATGTTTTTACCTTTAATGGCGCCAGCCATGATATCACGGCCATCGACCCTAAAAGCGGTAAGGTCGTTGGGACCGTCGTCCTGGAGGGTCGTCCTGAATACGCTGTGGCTGATAATCAGGGTCATATCTATGTCAATCTGGAAGATAAAAGCCAAATCGTCGAACTCGATTCCCGTAAGCTTGCCATCAAAGCCCGCTGGCCCCTGGCTCCAGGCGAAGGACCGACCGGGATCTCAATGGATCAGGCCCACCGGCGGCTCTTTATCGGGTGCAGAAACAAATTAATGGTTGTGATGAATGCGGATAACGGAAAAGTGACGGCCACCCTACCCATCGGAAGCGGCGTGGATGCTACGGCTTTTGATCCTGAAAACGGAATGGCGTTTAGCTCCAATGGCGAAGGCACCCTTACGGTCATTCAGGAAGACTCTCCAGACAAGTATAGTGTTTTGGAGAACGTTGTGACCCAAAAAGGGGCCAGAACCATGGCACTGGACCTTAAGACACATCGGATCTATTTAGCCACGGCGGAATTTGGAGACACTCCGGCACCAACCTCGGAGCTACCGCATCCGAGGCCGAGTATTGTACCAGGCTCTTTTGTGATTCTCGTCATGGGTAAGTTGATTGCGAATGCGGGGCTTCCCTTAAAAGACTAAAACCCTACGATTACGGACCGCATCCATAGAAATGACGAAACTCGAAATGACCATTCGCCAGGTCAGCAATCTTCGAGACTTCTACGTGACAGATCAAGAAGAAAGGCAAGAACCATAAGGCGGGCAACAAGGCGTTGCCCCCGACGTTCATGGACATCAATACTGAATTCAAACGAGAGAAAGATAGAGTATGGTGATCATTATGTTCGATGACGAAATGAAGTTCTTAACTTAGAGGGTAAACCGCCACTTGCAGAACAGTTCTTTAGGATGAGGGTCCGGAGGGGCAAAAAGACACTCCACCTTTATCCGGGGATCGATCTCCCGGGCAAAACTTTCGAACTCCCCCTTATGCATGTGCTTGCAGACAAACTCGTCTAAGCCCCGTCTGAGCCTGGCTTCCTGGGTGGCGCAGTGGGGCGTGGTGATGATGACTTCGTTTTCCTTTTCCTCGATTTGATAATCGATCAGGGCGGTCCAGGGGAAAAGCCTCAAGGCCTTGACGAATCCTTTCAGTCCCTTTTCTGTAATTTCAAACCGCTTAACGAGATCTTTGGCGGCCATTTGGGGCACCCTGGCCCAGACCCGTTCATTGATCCTTTCGGCCGTGGGCTGGTCGAACTTATCGGCCACATAAAGAAACCAGAAGGCATCCATGACCCGGTAGTGCCAGAGCAAAAATTCCAGATAACTTCGCAGTTGCGGGGCTTCCATTTTTTCAAAGACCGTCATGTCCATAGGGCCTCCTTTTAACACCCAAGAAATATGGTAGTTAAGGTTGATGCAATCGTAAAATCTCTGCCATCGTCACCCCGGCGAAAGCCGGGGTCCAGACACCATCCCGGTGGAAACCGGGAAACCAGACCATTGAACCTGGCTTCCGACTTTCGTCGGAATGACGAAAGTCGGTCCAATCGGACTTTTACAAATCCACCCAAGCCGATGATTTCTAAATTGACTTTTCATAATTAAATACAATATATAAACTTATACGGTCAAGACAAATGATGATCTTTCAGGAATCCCAAATCCAGGGCCTTAAATCCATCGCAGCGGACATCTATCTCCTGCGCTTCTCTGCCGGCACCATGGCCTCCCAGGCGCAACCCGGACAATTTGTCATGGTCCGACCGAAAAAATTTTCAGAGCCCCTTTTACCCCGACCTTTCTCCATCCACCGGATCCAGGGAAATCAAATCGTTCTTCTCTTTAAAGTTGTCGGGCCAAGGGACCCGGCAATTGGCCGATTTGAAAAAAGGGGACCTCCTGGAAGTTAGAGGGCCCTTGGGACAAGGGTTTGTCCTTGAGAAGGACCAGGAGCCCATCCTGGTGGCCGGCGGTATGGGCGTGGCCCCCCTCCTTTTTTTGGCCGAGACCTGGAAAGAGATTCAAAGAAAAGGTCCGAAGAAATTTCCCAAACTGTTTATCGGCGCCCGGACCCAAAAAGAACTCCTTTCCCTGAAGGAATTTGAACGGGCAGGGGTAGAAATCCGGGCGGCCACAGAAGACGGTTCTTTCGGCCATAGGGGATTGGTCACCGGTCTGTTAAACAAGGAGATTACAAAACCATCTCCTGGCCAGACCTTGTTTGTCTGCGGCCCATTGCCCATGTTGAAAGCGGTCCGAGGCTGGGCGCTTCAAAAAGGGGTTCCCTGCCAACTTTCCCTGGAAGCCCGCATGGCCTGCGGCCTGGGGGCCTGCCTGGGGTGCGCGGTGGCTAAGAAGAAGGAAAGCGGCTTTTCCTATGTCAATGTCTGTCAGGAAGGGCCGGTTTTTGAGGCCAGCGAGGTCCTTGGGGATGAATAAATCTCCCGTTCCTGATCTGTCCGTCGACCTCGCCGGCCTTCGGCTGAAAAATCCGGTCATGACCGCCTCGGGGACCTTCGGTTATGGCAAAGAATATGCCGACTTTTTCGACCTGAATCGATTGGGGGCCTTGATCACCAAAGGGATCTCCTTAAAGCCCATGGCCGGCAATCCCCCCCCAAGGATCCTGGAAACCCCTTCGGGGATGCTCAACGCCATCGGTCTGCAAAATGTCGGGGTGGAAGGATTTATCCGGGACAAGCTCCCCTTTCTCTCTAAATTAGACATCCCGGTAATCGTCAATATCCTGGGTCACTCGGTTAGGGAGTATCAGGAGCTGGCTAAACGCTTGGGTGACCAGCCGGGGATTGCCGCCCTGGAAGTCAACATCTCCTGTCCCAATGTGGCCCGGGGAGGAATGGCCTTTGGGGCCCAACCCCGAGGGGCCGCCCAGGTCGTCTCCAATATCCGGCGGGCCACCCGTCTGCCGCTGATCGTCAAGCTGACGCCCCAGGTCACGGATATTCATGCCGTAGCCAGGGCCGTGGAAGGGGCCGGTGCCGACGCGATTTCTCTGATCAATACCATCCCCGGGATGGCCGTGGACATTCAGACCAGACGATCCAAGCTGGGCTGCCTGGGTGGGGGGCTTTCCGGACCGGCCATCCGTCCCATAGCCTTGCGCCTGGTTTATCAGGCGGTCCGATCGGTTTCCATACCGGTTGTCGGCCTGGGAGGCATCCGTACGGCCGAAGATGCCCTGGAGTTTCTTATTGTCGGGGCCAGGGCCGTTCAAGTCGGAACGGCCAATTTTGTCAGACCTGATGCCCCTCTTGAGGTTATCGAAGGAATAAAAAAATTTCTCATAGAGAAAAAAATCCCCAGGGTAACGGATTTGATAGGCTCATTTATTGATTGAGCCCTGAGCTTTAAAATGAATACTTCCTTGTCCCAGCGCGCCCTTAACGGGCTTTCTTTTTTTCAATTCTCTCTGTTTCAATCCGTACCGGGATTGATTCACGGGATCTTTTCCCGCCAGGGAGGAATCAGCCAGGGAGCTTTCGCCAGTCTCAATTTAAGTTTTGCCGTGGGAGACGACCGGCAGAAAGTCGTCCATAATCGGGAGCTGGTGTTGAAAGCATTGGGGATAGGCAGTATCCGGAGCCTCAAACAGGTGCATGGGAAGGAAGCGGTGGTTATTCAGGACAGTCCGCTTATAGCTTCGCATCGGGTTCCCGAAGAACGCTCCGGGGATATCCTCATGACCCGGATGAGGGGGCAAGGACTGATGATTAAACAGGCCGATTGTCAATCCCTGCTGTTCTATGATCCAAGGCATAAGGCCGTTGCCAATATCCACTGCGGCTGGCGGGGCAATGTAAACAACGTCATCGGAGAGGCCGTTAAACAAATGAAGGCCTTCTATAGGACCCATCCCTCGGACCTGATAGCCGGCATCGGGCCTTCCCTTGGGCCCTGCTGTGCCCAGTTCATCAATTACCGAACAGAGATCCCTCCTCGGTATTGGACCTATCAGGCCCGCCCTTATTATTTCGATCTCTGGCGGTTAAGCCGGGATCAATTGATGGCTGCCGGGGTTTTAGAAGACCATATTGAGATCGCCGGTATCTGCACCTCCTGCCAAACACGGGATTTTTTCTCCTATCGGAAGGAAAAGAAAACCGGTCGTTTCGCCACGGTCATTGCCTTGCAGTAAAAATTTGAACGATTGACAATACAAAAACCCGACAAAACAAAGGAGAGCAGAACCGTGCCGGACAGCAAACATCTCCTCAAAGGGATTCGAGTGATTGAAGCGGCCACCATGGTCTTTGTCCCCTCGGCCGCTGCTATTATGGCCGATTTTGGGGCCGAGGTCATTAAAGTGGAGGCGCCGGGCCGGGGTGATATCCATCGCTATGGACATCAACTACCGGGTATGCCCGAGAGTCAGGTTCCCTATGTGTTCCAGGTGGACAACAGGACCAAGAAGAGCATCGTGCTCAACCTGAAAGAAAAAGAAGGCCGGGAGATCTTACGGAAACTGATCGCTTCGGCCGACGTCTTCCTGACCAACTATCGAACAGAGGCTTTAAAGAAACTCAAAATGACTTATGAGGATTTTGAGGTCATCAATCCCCGATTGATTTACGGCTACGGGTCCGGATACGGGGAAACGGGTCCGGAGGCGGACAAGCCCGGTTACGATATGGTCTGCTATTGGTCCCGGTCGGGTATTGAAGGACAGATCTTCCCCTTGAACGACTGGTTAGGCCCCATTCCTTACGGTGCCGGAGACCATCCCAGCGGTATGACCCTTCTTACGGCCATCATGTTCGCCCTCTATGCCCGGGAGAAAACCGGTAAGGGCACCAAAGTTTCGACCTCTTTGCTGGCCTGCGGCGCCTGGGCCAATTCGAACATGATTCAGGGTCAACTCTGCGGGGCGCGATTCCGCGAACGGGTTCCCCGCGAACAATCATACAACTTTACCTACATATACTATATGCCCAGGGATGGGCGGCCTCTGAAGCTCAACATCAACGATCAGGAAAAAGACTGGGCCCCTTTCTGCCGAGCCGTGGGCCGGCCGGATCTGGTCGAGGATCCGCGGTTTGTAACCGTGGAGGTTCGCGTCAAGCACATGTCCGAGCTCATTGCAATTTTTGATGAAGCCTTCGCCCGACATGATCTGGCCTATTGGAACAAAATTTTGGCAGAACATGACATCCCCTTTACCTCCATCCGTAATTACGAAGAGATCGCCGAAGATCCACAAATGGCGGCCAATGAGGTCTTTGTAGCGGTCGACCATCCGCAATACGGGCGTTTTCGCACCGTAGACAGCCCCTTCAAGATCGAAGGGCAGAGCAAGGTCAACCCCGGGGCCGCACCGGAACTCGGCGAGCACACCAGAGAAGTCCTCAGGACATTAGGCTATTCGGGAGAAAAGACACAGGACCTTCTTGACCGTGGTATAGCGGTTCAAAGACGGCTTGTTTGATAAAAACAGAGCGGTATCGGGGTGGTGGTCACCCCTTTGGACAAACTGAGGAAAGACCTCGACCCTTCGTCATTCGTATTGCCAGACCACGTTGTCAAAAGTGAAGGGGACAAGGGGTATTCGTTCGTTGACTAATCCGTCTCAATCGATTATGATTCCCCCATATTTTCGAAGTGAAGAGGGGTTTATGTCTTTACGTAGTATATACGTCCTCCCTTTCTATATCATCCTGACCGTGGTGTTTAGTATCCTTGCCTTATTGATGGCCTTTTTTGATTCGAGTGGAAATCGTTCCCATCGGATGGCTTCCCGGTGGGCTTCGCTCGTCCTCTTCTTCAGCGGGGTCCGGGTGAAGACCGTTAATCTGAGTGTTCTTACGCCCGGTGCACCTTACATCTTTGCCGCCAACCACCAGAGTGCCTTTGATATCCTGGCCCTACTGGGAAAATTAAAGGTCCAATTTCGTTGGTTGGCCAAGGAAAGTCTTTTTAATATCCCCGTCTTTGGATGGGCCATGAGGAAGACCGGCTATATCCCCATCAACCGGTCCAATCCCAAGCAGGCTTATCAGAGTCTCCTGGTGGCCGCCAAAAAAGTCAACTGATGGAACATCGGTCCTAATCTTCCCGGAAGGGACCCGCCAGGAAACGGATCATTTGGGAGAGTTTAAAAAAGGGGGATTTATCCTGGCGATAAAATCCCAAAAACCCATCGTCCCCATCGGCATAATAGGGAGTGGTAAGGTGCTGGCCAAGAAAGGGTACGCGATCCATCCCGGAACGATCCGGATCGTTTTAGGCAAACCGATCGCAACCGAAGGATATCGTACCAGGGATGCCGAGGTCCTGATGGAGAAGGTCAGGGAAGCGATAGAGGAGAATTTAAAACATTGATGCTGGATAAAAGAGGATGGACTTGTAAAAAGTCAGGAAGATCCCCAATTTGTCATTTTCGTGGAAACGGGAATCCAGCGTTTTTAAATAGTTAAGTCTGGCCTGGATTCCCGCCTGCGCGGGAATGACGAGTTTTTACGAATTCATCAAAGAAACAGAAATATGAGATATCGGTGCTTCAGGCCAAAGGCCGGATTAAAAGGGGGCATCGGTTATTGGTTTTATCCAGTATCCAGTATCAAGTATCCAGATCCGGTATCGGCCAGAAAAACATAATCAGTTCCTTCAGTAGGATCAAGCCACATGGAAACTCAACTTTTGTTATCTGACCCCCAATCCCCCTTAGACATCATCCCCCTGGGAGGACTGGGGGAGATCGGGCTGAATATGCTCCTGGTTCAATATGAGGAGCACATCCTGATCGTGGATGCCGGCCTGATGTTTCCGGAAGACTACATGCTGGGCATTGATATTGTGATCCCGGATTTCAGTTATGTGTTAAAGAACAAAGAGCGCATCCGGGCCATCGTCCTGACCCATGGCCATGAGGATCACATCGGGGCCTTGCCTTTCTTGCTCAAAGAATTGTCAGTCCCGGTTTATGGTTCCCGGTTTACCTTGGAGCTGGTCAAGGAAAAATTAAGAGAACATCACCTCTTGGAGCAATGCGATCTGCGGACGGTCTCGGTCAAAGAACCCCTGAGCATAGGACCTTTTCAAGTCGAATTCATCCGGGTCACCCACAGCATTCCGAACGGTATGGGCTTAGCCATCGGAACTCCCCTGGGGACCTTGATCCATTCCGGAGACTTCAAGATCGACCAGACTCCATTAGACGGCGAAATAACGGATATCAATACTTTTGCCGCCTACGGGGCCAAGGGCGTCCTGGCCCTCATGTCGGACTCGACCAATGTCGAGAGGGAAGGCTATACCCTGCCTGAAAAAAGGATCGGCGAGACCCTGGACCAGATCATGAGGGATTGCGAAGGCCGGGTGATCGTGGCCGTTTTTGCCTCCAACATCAACCGGATCCAGCAGGTGGTCAATTCGGCGGCCCGATATCAGCGCAAAGTGGCCTTTAACGGCAAAAGTATGGTGGTCAATTGCCGGATCGCCCAGGAACTGGGCCTCCTGACCGTCCCCCCCCAGATGGAGCTGACCCTCGGAGAAATGCTTCAGCTCCCCGATTCCCAGGTGACTATTATCACCACCGGCAGCCAGGCCGAACCCATGTCCTCTTTGACCCGGATCGCCCGGGCTGACCACAGGCAGATCAGAATCAAGAAAGGCGATACGGTCATCCTTTCCTCCAGATTTATCCCCGGAAACGAGAAGGCCATTGACGGCTTGATCAATAACCTCTATCGATTCGGGGCCGAGGTCATTTATGAAAAGGTCTCGGAGATCCATGTCTCCGGCCATGCCAATCAGGAAGAATTAAAATTGATGCTTCACCTGACCCGACCTGAATATTTCATACCCATTCACGGGGAATATCGCCATCTGGTAAAACATGCCCAACTGGCCGGGAAGATAGGAATCCCTAAAGAAAACCTGATCCTGGCGGAAAACGGCCAGGTCATCCGCTTTGACCGGCAAGGAGGACGGATCGCCGATCAGGTGGAAGTAGGACGGGTCTTTGTGGACGGGAAAGGGGTCGGGGATGTAGGCAGCCTGGTCCTGCGGGACAGACGCCACCTTTCCAACGAAGGACTGGTGGTGGTGCAAGTCGTCTTGAACAACCAGACCGGAGAATTGCTCTCCGGCCCGGATATCATCTCCCGGGGCTTTATTTCCGAAGAAGAATACCCGCAACTGATCCAGGAGGCCAAAGAACGGGTCATAGAGATCTTGTATCTCAGGCAGAAAGAGGATATAAAGAACTGGCCCGATATCCAGGAAGAAATCCGCAAGACCCTTAAAAGGCTCTTCGATCGTTCCCTGGAACGAAGGCCGGTGATTTTGCCCTTGATTATACCGATGTAACAGGAAGTCAACCCTTGCCCAAAGAAGACAGGCCTCGAAAACCGATCTATTATGAAATCCTCGGGCTATTCCTGGGGGCCTTGGGGGTATTACTGCTCTTAAGCCTCCTCTCCCATCATCCGGCCGACCCATCTTTCAGTTCTCCTCAAATGGCCAACTGGCCGGTAAAAAACTGGATAGGCAAATTCGGATCATACTTCTCGTCCTTCCTGTTTGAGTGGTTGGGTCTGGCCTCCTTCTGGCTCTGTTTCATCCTTTTTCAATTGACCGGCTTTTCCTTTCGCAAGGAACCCCATCCTTCCCCTTCCTGGTACGCCACCGGGTATCTCCTGGTGATTCTTTCCTTCGCCGGCCTGCTTTCCTCCGGAGATGAAAATTTCCAATTTTTCGGCTGGAATTTTCCCTGGGGAGGGATCCTGGGCTATCTGGTCTTTCACCGTCTGGAATTATTATTAAACCCTCCCGGAACCCATATCTTCTTGATCGTCCTGCTGTTGACCGGCTTTGTCATCATCTCCCGGGTTTCCCTGGCCCGGGTCGGGGAACGGGTCCAGCTCTGGCTTTTCAGTCAGGGAAGCCATCTGCGGGACGGGTTTCAAAAAAACCGGGAACGAAAGCGGAAGGCCAAGGTCCTCCGTGTGGAACAGGAAGTTCAAAAGGAAAAAGAATCCCGGCCGCCGATCATCGTTCAGACCCAGGTGGTCAAACCGGCTGCACCCCAACCGAAGCCCCAGCCTCAGCAGGAACAATTTGTCTTCATGAAGAACCCGGGGGATTTTGAACTGCCTCCCCTTTCCCTGCTGGATACCTACGAGAAAAAGGATCAGGAAATCCAACAGCAGAGCCTGATCATGAATTCCCGGCTCCTGGAAAAAAAATTAAAGGACTTCGGGGTGGACGGTCAGGTCACCGAGGTCTCCCCGGGACCGGTGGTCACCATGTATGAATTCGAACCGGCCCCTGGGGTCAAAATAAGCCGGATCACCAATCTTTCCGATGACCTGGCCATGGCCATGCGGGCCGTCAGCATTCGAATCGTCGCCCCTCTTCCGGGAAAATCGGTCATCGGCATCGAAATTCCCAACAGCCAAAGGGAGACAGTCGGTCTGAAGGATATCCTGTCCTCTCAGGATTTTTCCGGCTCCAAGTCCAAGCTGACCCTGGCCCTGGGAAAAGATATCCTGGGCTTCCCGGTGGTCACCAATCTGGCCAGGATGCCCCACCTTTTGATCGCCGGGGCCACCGGTACGGGAAAGAGTGTTTGTTTGAACGCCTTGATCAGCAGCATCCTATTTAAGGCCAGACCGGAAGAGGTCCGTTTTTTCTTTATAGACCCCAAGCGGATTGAACTCTTGCCCTATGAAGGGATCCCCCACCTGTTGCATGAGGTGGTTACCGATGCCAAGATGGCCACCCGGGTCCTGCGTTGGGCCATCCGCGAGATGGAAGATCGCTACCAGAAGATGGCTGACAAAGGGGCCCGGAACATCGACACCTACAACCAAAGGCTGCTCAAGGAAAAAAAAGGAACCCCCGAAAAATATCCCGAAGAATGGCTGCCTTATGTGGTCATTGTCATTGACGAGCTGGCCGACCTGATGCTGGTGTCTTCCCGGGACGTAGAGGAGTACCTGACCCGCCTGGCCCAGATGGCCCGGGCCGCCGGGATTCATCTGCTTCTGGCTACCCAGCGCCCTTCCGTAGATATCCTGACCGGCATCATCAAGGCTAATTTCCCGGCCCGCATTTCTTTTCAGGTTTCTTCCAAAACCGATTCCCGAACCATCCTCGACGCCAATGGGGCCGAGGCCCTCCTGGGGGCCGGGGATATGCTTTTCCTTCCGCCGGGGGTCTCCAAAGTGCAGCGCATCCATGGGGCCTTTGTCTCGGAAGCCGAAATCAAACGTTTAACGGATTTCTTGAAAAATCAAAAGCAAGCGGTCTATGATGAGACCCTCTTGGTCGTTGAAGAGTCGGAACCCGCGGAAACCGATGAGGCTATGGACGAGAAATACGAGGCCGCGGTGCAGATCGTCAGAGAGACCCGACAGGTTTCCATTTCCATGATCCAGCGAAAACTGCGTATCGGCTATAACCGGGCCGCCCGAATAGTCGAGATAATGGAACGGGAGGGGATCGTCAGTTCGGGCGACGGCGGCCGGCCCCGGGAAGTCCTGATCCAGAATTTTTAAAGAGCATAGGCAAAAAATCCATTGACGTCATTCCGGCGGAAGCCGGAATCCAGGTTTTCTGCTGGGTTCCCCGCCGGAGTTACTCCGCAGTTGGCGGGGAAGGGACCTTCTGGATCCTGGCTTTCGCCGGGATGACGATTTGATTAATTTTAAAGAGGAACTCATGAATAAAATAAATAACAGAAGCCTCTTGGTAGGCATAGTTTGGGGATAATTTTTTTGTTGGTCGGGATGATTGGTGGGGGTTGGGCCCAAGAGGATGGGGAGTTGTCTCACGTCCTGTCCCAATTAAAGGACCATTTTGCTTCCTCGAAAACCTTCCGGGCCGATTATATCCGGGAACTGGTGCCTAAAGTGGCCTCTAAGCTGCCCTCTTCTTCTTTCCAGGCCGAAGGTGTGCTTGCTTTCCGTTCCCCCAATAAACTGCGGATGGACCAGAAAAAACCCGGGCGTGAACAATTGATTTGCAACGGCGACAAGGTCTGGTGGTACCTGCCGGAGGAAAAGGTGGTTAACGTCTATCGGTTAAAGGATTATTATCTGCAGATCAAGCCCATCATCGATTTTTTAGCCGGGTTGGGGGGATTGGATAAAAATTTTTCGGTTCGTCTGGACAAAACCCTTCCGGAGGAGGCCCCTTTTTACCAGCTTGTCCTGAAGCCCAAAACCCCCCAGCCGGACTTGCAGCAGATTCAGGTTCGGGTTTCCAAAACGACTTTTCTCCCCATCGAATTTTCATTCGATAACCTCATGGGCGATGAGACCCGTTTTCGTTTCAGCCGCATGCAGACCGGGGTGCCTTTAACCGGATCCTTTTTTGAGTTTATCCCCCCGAAGGGGACTCAGGTTGTTTCCCAGTCTCCTGTACTTCCTCCCAGGAAATAGGAATATAAAATATTTTAAGTTGCCGCTTGGGGCCGTCCCGATGGTAGCCGAACAGCCCCTTTAAAAAAGACAGTTGAAGGGCCTCTTTTTCTTTCACATAGGTAAAAAGGAAACTGACCTCGACCCGGTTCAGGTCTTTTTGTTTTTGATGATAATACAGGCCCCATAAAAACTTGGAAATCTCTTTGCCTTTTCCGTCCTGGTAGTATTCATAGACCCGGAAAAGCATCCCGTAATTTCGCTCCAGACCTTCCCAATCGGCCGGCATCAGATCCGGAAAATAAAAATGCTCCATCCCCCGGCCATCCTCGGCATAATGGAAGAATGGCCAAAACTTGGTCAGCCTCTCCCAGCGGTTCTCCTTTTTAAAATAAACTTGATGGAATTTACTGATGTATAGAAATCGATTCAGGACTTCGTCCCTTTCTTCATCTTCTTCCTTTTCCTGAATAAAGATGGGCCAAAACAGGGACATCTTTTCCCGCTGCTCCACTTTGCGATAGGTAAAGAGGGGCCAGAATTTAAAGGCCTCCGTATTTTCTCCCCGGGCAAATTGAATGATGGGCCAGGGAAAATCGACCTGATGATAGTTAAAATGGTCCTCGGAGTAAAAATTAAAAAAAGGCCACAGAAAAATGGTTTTATGCTCGTTGGGGCTCTGTTCGGAAAGGTAAAGGGGGAAAAGATAAAAATAGGTCTTGGGATAATCGGTGTCTAAATACCGTTGTTGATACTGGCCGATGGGCCAGAGGAAAAAAGTCTTTTGATAAGCCCCTTGGCCTTCTTGTTTTTCCTGTCCATATAACGGCCAAACCCGAAACCCCGAACGCTCTCCTCCCGAGGTGAAGGAAAAAATCGGCCAGAGGATATTAGTGGTTTGTGTTTCCCCTTCACGGACCCGGGTGTAGAGGGGCCAGAGGACAAACCGGATTTCATCCCGGGCGAACCGACCGCGGAATTCGCCCCCGAGGGGGAACACCCCACCGTAGGACCTTCCTTCCTTATCCTTTCCCCAAAAAACCGGAAAGAGGTCGACATTATCTTTTTTATCCTTTTCTTCCTCTTTTTCCTGAGCAGGCTTGAAAGAGGAGTAAAAAGGGATAAAGCGATAGAGCTTTCCCTCGGGCGTCTTTCGATATCTCCCCAAAGGATAGAGATATTCGAGTTCTTCGGTCTGTTCTTTTAGATTTTCGCGATATGAAAAAAAGGGGCGGAAGGTTAACTCCTTTTCATCAGGGCTTTCCGCCTGGGAGTAAAAAGGCCCGGCCCCGTCCAAACGGCGGCTCTGTTTTTCCCTGTCGGTTTGGATATGGAAAAAAGGAGAGACATTTTCCGGCTGGAGATCGGGAGAAAGATGGGCGCAACCGGAAGCGCAGAAGAGGAAGATTAAAAAAAGCAGTAAAATGGGAAAACATCTGGAGAAGAGTGAGACTTTGAATGTTTTACGTTCGGCGTTCGGCGTTCGGCGTTCGGTGATAAACACCCAGTAGCCCTCTAAGCTGAAGCGGGCTCTCCGTTTGGGGTTTGTCTTCCGGACAAGTAGAGCCTCCTGCCCTGAAGGAGTTCGAGGTTCGGGATTCATTGTTTTTAATTTTCGCCGAACGACGAACGCTTAACGCCGAACGTTACCATCTCGCCCCCTTGACTCCTTGACCCCTTCCTTTCTCACTTAAGGACCGTCCCTAATATGGTACCTAAGATACTCACCGGGACCTGTTCCGACAGGCCCTCGGTGGCCTTGGTCACGCTTCTCAGGGTGTATTTGGTTTCTTTGTACAGGGAGTCGTCATTGACTAATTTTCCCAGAGTCCCTTCCCCGGAGTTGATTTTTTGTGTCGTCTGGTTCAGGTTGGCCGCCGTCTTATTCAGGTTGGTCATAGTTTCCTTGGCCTCTTTGTACAGGGAGTCGTCATTGACTAATTTCCCCAGGGTCCCTTCCCCGGAGTCAATTTTATTAGCCACCTTTTCCAAACTGCCCATGGTCCTTTTGGTTTGATCATAAAACTCTTCGTCTTTGATGAATTTTCCTATACTCCCCCGCCCTTCTTGTATCTGGGTCACCGTATCCTTCAATCCGGTCACGGTGGTCCGCATGTCCTTATAAAGGGCGTCATCGCGGATCAATTTCCCCATGGTCCCTTCTCCTTCGGAAAGCCCCGTTGCTATGTTCCGGATATCTTCAGTGGTTTTTTTGATATTAAAAAAGGTTTCTCTCAAGTTGTTTTTTCCTTCTTCGGTGCCCAGGATATCACCTATATTTTTTGTAACCTTGGAAATATCCTCCATGGCCGGTGCTGCCTTGGCCAGGATATCATCCAACTCGACCGTCGACCGGCTCCTGACTGATGAGTCCGCCTCCTTTAAGAAGCTGGGCCGAGGCCTTTCCGGGCGTAATTTCAATAAATTTATCTCCTAATACGCCCTGCGATTTGATAACGGCCTGGGCGTCTGCATATATCGGTATCCCATTGCGGATGGTCATGGTCAACCTGGGCCCGCCCATCCTTGAGGGCGATATCTTTGACCCGGCCGACTTCAATGCCGGCGATCTGAACCGGGCTGTTTTTGACCAAGCCGGAAACCGAGTCAAAAAAAACCGTCAATGTATAACCCTCTACGGTATTAAGTTTTGTTTTATTGACCCTTAAGGCCATATATCCAAGGACCACCAGGCCAAGAAAGACAAATAGCCCTACCTTGACCTCAATACCTATTCCCCTTCTTTCCATCCTTCCTCCTTCATGGTTCAGGCAGCCTGTTCGGCGATGCGACCTAACAAAAAATCCTGAACTAATTTATTGGTTGATTGGCGAAACACCTCCGGAGTCCCTTCCTCGATAATTTTTCCTTCATAGAGCATGGCGATGTTATGGGCGATCCGGAAGACGCTTTGGATATCATGGCTGATGACCACGCAGGTCAACTGAAATCGTTTTTGGGTCTCTATGACTAACTGGTCGATCGAAGCGGTCATGATGGGGTCCAAACCGGTAGTCGGTTCATCAAAGAGCAAGATGTCCGGTTCCAAGGCAATGGCCCGGGCCAGAGCCACCCGTTTTCGCATACCGCCGCTTAATTCCGAAGGCATTTTTTCTTCAATACCCGACAGCCCACCAGGGCCAATTTTTCAGCCACGACTCTGGTAATTTCGGAATGGGACGATATTTTATGGTGTTCCCGAAGAGGGAAAGGCCACGTTCTCTCCGACGGTCATGGAATCAAAGAGGGCCCCTTCCTGAAAGAGCATACCGAATCGTTCTTCGAATCCGGTATAGGTCTCTTTCCCGTAGGCGGTTGATTTCTTCATCATCGATCCAGATTTCGCCGCTGTCCGGCCGGATAAGCCCGATGATGTGTTTTAGCAGGACGCTCTTCCCCCGCCGCTGCGCCCGATAATTACCGTCGTTTTCCCGGAGGGAATGGTCAGATTCAGGTCCTTAAGGACCGGTTGACTTCTAAAGGATTTATTCAAATTGACTAAACGGATCATGGTTTTTAAAACAACAGCGAGGTAATGACATAAGTGCCGATCAAGATGGACACCGAGGAGATGACCACCGCCTCAGTCGTGGCCCGGCCGACACCTTCGGCACCGCCGTAGGTATAGAATCCCTTGTAGCAACCGATCAAGGTCAGGAACAATCCGAAAAAGACCGATTTGACCATTCCCTGGACCAGGTCGGCCATTTCCACCATATTGGTCATCTTGTTGATAAACACACCGGAATTGATGTTCAGCAGGACGACGCCGACGAAATAACCGCCGATGATCCCTACCAGTATATTAATGGCCGTCAGCAAAGGCATCATCAACACCCCGGCCCAGATTCTGGGGACCACCAGATAATGAACGGGATTGATGGCCATAATCTCCAGGGCGTCAATCTGCTCGGTAACTCGCATGGTCCCCAATTCCGCGGCAATAGCCGAACCAGCCCGGGCATTGACCATGAGAGCGGTCATCACCGGACCCATCTCCCGCAATAAGGATAAGGCGACGATTCCTCCCATCAGGCTTTCCCCGCCGAATTTTTTAAAGCCGTGATAACTTTGAAGGGCCAGGACCATACCGGAAAAAACACCGGTCAGGACGACGATGAAGAGGGATTTGACCCCGATAAATTCCATTTGTTTGATTAAATTTCTGAAACGAAAAGGAGGAACAAAGGTCCAGGCCATGCTCCGAATGAACATGAGCAGGATCTCGCCCATTTCAGACATAAAGGAAAGGACTCGGGTTCCAATTAGAAAAAAGAATCGATTAATCACGGCGTCCTGTTTTTCAACAAAATATTAACAACTTCTCTATTCTTAATAAGCCCAAAAGGAAGGAAGAAGTCAAGAAAAAATAAACCTTAAAAATGCCGGGGAACAATTCATCTTAATCCTGGCGGTCCCGGGATGAATTTGTTATATTAGAGCTTCTTGCCAATCTCTCAAGTTTCGTCACACAGGCGAAAGCCGGTGCCCTCCCCCCTCTGAGGAGAGGGAGGGAAATTTTCACGGGACATGGCGCCCGCATCAAGCGGGCATGAGGGTTAATAGGAAGTTAAATAAAAGACAAAAGGGAAGACCATGAACGGCGTGATCGTAGTCGATATTCAGGGAGATTTTACCCAATTGATGGACGGCTCTCTATCCGTGCCGGGGACCAGCCTGGATTATCTGCATAAGATTAGCAAAGCCATCGATCAGATCAAGGGTTTAGGGATCCCTCTCTTCGCCTCTCAGGACTGGCATCCGGCGGACCACATTTCCTTCTATACCAGTCATCCCGGTAAAAAGGCCTTCGATAAAATTTCCCTTCAAGGAAAAGAACAAATTCTTTGGCCACCGCATTGCGTGCAGGAAACTTCAGGTGCGGATTTATTGGTCGATCCGAATTCATTTAAGGCGGTTATCCGGAAAGGATGGGACCCCCGTCGTGACAGTTACTCCTGTTTTCAAGACGACGCAGGACAGGAAACGGAATTGAATGGAATTTTGAAAAGGGAAGGGATTAAAAAGTTGATTATTTTCGGCATTGCCACCGACTACTGCATCCGCTGGACCTCCCTGCATGGATTGGAAAGAGGTTATAAGATGGTGGTGATTAAATCCCTCTGCCGGGGGGTTGACCCAACTACCTCGACGAAGGCCCTGGAAGAAATCAAGAAAAAAGGAGCCGTGGTCTTAGAAGATCTGGAAACATTCATCGCCCTTCAGGCTAGCTGGAAGGCAAAAATAGATCACTTCATGTATTCAAACTCTCCTGCCCGCCGGCAGTCGGACTCAAAAAAAATATGGATATTCCCCAGGGGTGAAGAAACATATTGTCTTTTTAAGCCAAGGCAGCAATAATCCTTGCCCCAATAGCCTTGATCTTTTCCATGTCCCCGGCCCTGAGGCCGTGACGCACCGCGACCTCGTTTTCCCTCAGGGGGACCAGGTGGATATGAAAATGATCGACGATCTGCCCGGCTATCCGCCCGTTGAGCTGATAAACCCTCAAGCCGTCCGGTTTCAGGGATTTCTTGATCGCCAGGGCCACTTTCTTGGCGGTGTGCATGACTGCCGCCAGGTCGCCCTCCTCGATATCAAAAAAAGTGGGGGTATGGGTCTTGGGAATGATCAAGCAGTGTCCGTCCGAACTGGGGTTGATGTCCATAAAGGCGATGGTCAGATCATCCTCAACCAGCTTAACACTGGGAAGCTGATTAGCGATAATTTTGCAAAAGGCACACTCCTGAATAGGTCCCATGGTCTCTTCCTTTATTTTATCGGCTACCCCATTTGATTTATTTTATACAAAATATCACAAGCAGAAGAGAAATGAAATAAGGTAAATTTTGTATTTTTAGGGGAAAAAGGGGTAGTCGAATAATGGAGACGGATCTACCATAAAATCACCTGGTAAGGCGTAATCCGCTCTGGTTACGCCCTTTTCCTTTTCGGGCTAATCCAACTCAACGGGAGGAATTTCATGATCCATTTTAATGGTGTCAATCACTTAGCCATGGCTACCGGCGATATGGACAGGACGATACGGTTTTGGCGGGATCTGCTTGGCATGAGGTTAGTGGCCGGTCTGGGAAAACCGGGCTATCGTCATTATTTTTTTGAGATCTCCAAACAGGATACGATAGCCTTTTTTGAATGGCCCGGAGTAGTTCCTGTTCGCGAAAAAGAACACGGCTATCCGGTCAAAGGTCCGTTTATTTTCGACCACGTTTCCTTCGGAGTGGAAAGGGAAGAAGACCTCTGGGAGATCAAGGACAAGTTAGAAGCGGCCGGGTTCGAGGTCTCGGAGGTCATCAATCATGGCTTTATCCATTCCATCTACGCCTTTGATCCCAATGGAATTCCCATCGAATTCAGCCATGACGTGGAGGGGATTGATATCCGACGGGACCCGACCATGACCGATTCGGCCCCTTCGAAGGTCGCCCAGGAAGGCCCGGAAGCCAATGCCAAAGTCTGGCCGCCGGTTTCGACTCCGACACCCATAAACCAGCGCAAGGTCTATCCCGGCGTGGGCAGCGAACTGTTTCACGGAATCCGCAAGGACTCATAAAATCCAGAGGAATAAAGACGATGAATACCGCATTAATATTGATCGACATCCAGAACGATTATTTCCCGGGAGGCAGGATGGAATTGGATGGCAGTCCGGAAGCCTGTGAACAGGCCCAAAAGCTTCTCCTCTTTTTCCGGGAAAAGAATTGGCCCTTGATCCATATACAACACCTATCCGTCCGCCCGGGGGCGGCTTTTTTTATTCCCGGCACAGAAGGAGTTGAGATACACGATAGTGTCCGTCCCCTTCCCGGCGAATTGGTAATCCAGAAAACCTTTCCCAACGGTTTCCGAAACACGCCTTTGTTGGGGCATCTGAACAAAGAGGGGATAGAGCATCTGGTCATCTCCGGCATGATGACCCACATGTGCGTGGAGGCCACGACCCGGGCCGCCTTTGACCTTGGTTTTCAATGCACGGTCGTACACGATGCCTGCGCCACCCGGCCGCTCACTTTTGGGGCTGACACCGTTCCAGCCCGGCAGGTCCAGGCCGCTTTCCTGGCTGCCCTGGGGGCCGTTTATGCCAAAGTCGTCAGCGCAGACGATATTATTTCTAGCTTGAGATAATCGGGAAATGATATCCGTGGTCGTTCCGGGTTCTTCGGTTCGCCGGGCTACGATCAGAAATTGTGTGGTGTCGAAGTCTGCCGCGAAGGATAAAAAACCCGGTGACCGGCGTGGCCCGAGCCTCTTTTCAAGACGTTTGACTGCCTTGGTTAACCAGTGTATTCGGTGAGCGCTTTCCTGGGCTACGACGCGAAAGCCCGCCTGCTGGACGAGATCAATCGCACTTTTTCGAGTAAAAAAACGAAGGTGCGTACGATCAAGGATTCCCTCATGGGAATAATTCCATGATCCGGACAGGAGACCTCCTATGACACTCTTGTGGCCCACATTGGGAATGCTGATAATCAGATAACCCCCGAGAGTCAAACGATCAGGCCAGAGACGTAATGTTTTCCAGGGATCTACCATGTGTTCGAGCACATCGGCGAAGATGAGGCAGTCCGGTTGAGGCCAACTATCCGGCAGGGGATCATCGGCCCCGCCGCATAAGACGTCATCAAGCACCAGGCGGGCACGTGTTGCTTTGTCGGCCACCGGCTCGATTCCACGAACTTCCACACCAGGGCGCTCGCTTTTAAGTAACGCGCCGAGGGCGCCTATCCCACAGCCGACGTCTATAATATACCTGCATTCTTGAGGAACCCAGGCAGCCACCTCGGGTCGGGCATGCTCGTAGTACGTTGGGTGCGTCTCGATGTCGGTTGCTGGTGCTGTTGGAGTGCTCTTCATCGCCATTGCGGTCTTCTGCCTTTCTCCTCGACCTGCGAGGGGAGGAGGAGGATAGGCTTCATTAGGCCTGTCCTTTAACAATAGCCAACATAGAAACTCGAAATATTCCCATGGTCAGGAAAAATACACCAGCCAGTGTTCTCGGAATGACAACCCAGGAACCAAGGAGTGGGCCAAAAAGTAGGTAAGGACCCCATCCAGAACCGATGCCATATTCCAGAAAGGACCCGTGATCCGAGATCACCTTACATAACTATTAACAGGGCTGATATCCCAGAATCAGTGTACAGGAATACCCCACCGAAAAACCGATAATCCCCAGCGGGGAGTGGCGTAAACCACGATGATCCAGTTGAGCAGTGTCCAGCAAAAGGCTAGGCGGGCAAAGATCTGGGGCCGTCCGGCAGCATCCAGGGCCGCGCCGACTATTGGTGATATAAAGCCGATGGTAATAGCCAGGGTATAAACATAAAGAAGCGGAACAGCGGGTAGCCATTTGTCCGACCAGACCACCCGTACCAGAGTAGGACCGAGCCCGCAGAAAAGCCCGGCCAGGAAGAAAGTACCAAGGGCACAGATCAAGATGGAATGGCCGAGCGTCTCGGCGAAGGTCGCGTGGTCATGACGCAGCCGGCTGAACAGGGGAAAGGTGACCCGTCCGATGATTTCAACGATCTTAACCGGTAAGAAGCCGGTAGTCTGCGCCCAGGTAATGTAGCCCAGTGCCGTAGTGCCGAGAGTACGGCCGGCATATATCGGTGTGATCGCCCCGTTGATAAAGCCGATGACATTTTTAAGTTGATAAGGGATCCCGAAGGCGATGATCGGGCGGAGTAACTGGCGATCGAAGACGAGACTGGGCCTCCAGGGACGCATGATAATACGACATGGCGGTCCCGGTAGTCACCTGGAGCAGGACGCTGCCGACGAGGGCCCAGACACCCCAACCCCGGAAAGCCAAGAACACGGCGCTGCCATAGAATACTAACGACTGAACAATCTCGATCGCTGGCCAATCGGCCGAAGAGCAGCTCCCTTTCCATCTCGATGCTTTGGATGATTTTCACCATGGTGAGCACGAATCACATCGACATGTTCAAACAGGACGTCGGAACTCATCCCGTAGATCCGCTCAAATAGAAGGAGATATGGGAGTGCCGACCCAGATCATGGTCACCACCACCAGGGCAATCAGAAATTGCAAAAAAAAGACGCTCGACAGTTCCCGTTGCGTCGGCATTTCCTTGCGTTGGACCAAGGCGCCGCCGAGTCCGGCGTCCCCGATAAAAGTGAAAAACAAAAGCACGAATTGCACGACTCCGAAGACCCCGAAGTCCTGCGGAGTGAGCAGACGGGCCAGGAAGATGTTACCGCTGATCACGGTAACCTGCAGAACGGCGGAACGGATCATCAAGGCCAGGACGCCAAGGCGGGCCCGTCGCCTGAGAGTTGTGGTATCCATCCCGGGTTCGCCGGAAGAGAGATCTTCCTCCGGGGCCGGAGACGAGTTATTGATATCAGGGCGCGCCGAGGAGGCTCGTTCAGGTTGTGGGGGTTGGTCGAAGCCGGGGTTGGGTGGAAAACGAGGATCCTGACCGCTCATTGAAGCGCCCATTGATGCCAGACATTACAGTAAAACCAGCGTACCTGTGGCTCGCCTTGAACATGGACAAGAAAGGGGTCCATTAGGGCTCGGGTCTGCATAGCCTGGACTTGCGCGCGACTTTTCATCGGCATCCGGCGTTCTGATAGAGACTATACATATCTATTCGTGACAGGAGCAATAGTGATATAATCTTAAAAGAAGGCCGCAAGATGTTCGTTTCCTTTTAATTTAAAGGATGATAGTCGGGAAAAAGAATGGGGGTCAAGGAGAAAAATCGGTAACCGGATATCGGATTAATCCCAGGAAGGCCTCTCTGAGTTCCTTATATTTTTTCATCCGCAAATAACGAAAAGAGTCCCTCGCTATTACCCAGGGCAGTACCAGAAAAAAAAGAGGAATTTCTCAGAAGATCGGCCGTTTCGAAAAACCATGAGTAGGCGATTCCGCCAGCGGGTCCGGCTTTGCAGCAGACCGTATTCATTCCCTCCGGTTTGACTCACCTCATGATAAACCAAGGCTCCCGGAACGTACAAAATCCGAAAACCGTCTTTTTGGGCCCGATAACAGAAATCCACATCTTCGAAGTAGCTGACAAACTCAGGGACAAAGAGCCGTACCCTATTCAGGACCTTTGAATCCAACCACAAGGCACAGCCGCTGGCAAAATCAATCTTTTCCTGTCGGTCATGCTGTCCCTGATCGGCTTCCCCTTGCCCGATATTTTTGGCCCAACCCTGCCATAGCCTTAGCTTTCCTCCACAGGCCCACAGGGTTTTTTTGTCGCCATAATAAATCTTGGGACTCAAGATGTCGGCGCGTTCCCTTTGGGAATACAGGTTTTCTATGGCTTTTTCTTCGAGTTGGGCATCGTTATTTAATAACAGTAGATAGCGGGCCTGATATCTTTCTTGGGCATAGGACACAGCCAGATTGTACCCTTGGGCAAAACCGTAGTTTTGCTTTAAGGACAGCAGGTCGATCCCGGGAACCCCCTTGAGCATCTCTACAGAATCATCGCTTGAACCGTTATCAGCGACGATGATTTGACCGTCAAGGGAAGAAGGGATTTTTACGGCATCCACCGCCTTTCGGGTTAATTCCGGTTTATTCCAATTCAAGATGATAACAGCCAGATCCAAAAAATTTACCTCAACAGTAAGGAGTAAGGAACGCGTTTGGGATTTTTGAAAGCATAGTGGAGGGCCGATAAGGTGTCAAGGGAAATGGAAATGCACGACGGGATTGGGATCTTCCTGACTATTTACAAGTCCATCAAATTTAATGGTTCCAAAATATTCGTCAAGAAGTCAAACTTTGGGAGTCCCCCGGCAGAGCCGAGGGTTTACCTAAAGAAAATTATTAATCCTTCATAAAGATTTTAATGAGATACGGTATAGTTGGACATCCCGATCGGGAGAAATGTTAGCCCACGGCATGAAGATGTTTAAGAGGCTCATATGCAACGGCAAGGTGCAACACGTCCATCGTCAAAATTGATCGGCGACTTCATCTCTATTATAATCATCTTCGGTGGCTTTCTATTTTGCTGGCAGGTACTCCGGACTGGTGGCCCGCTTGATTGTTTCGTGGGATGGGAGCTCATGAATCATTCAATTTTTCTGTTTTCCTCCTGGATCAGTTTTCTTTCATAGGCTTGCCGGATCATCTCCATCAAGTCATCGATATTCACCGGCTTCATGACATAATCAAAGGCGCCTAAATTCATGCCTTCGACTCCGGACTCCATGGAGGCATGGCCGGTTAACAGAATCACCTCCATAAAGGGATTTTTCTTTTTCATTTCCCGAAGGGTATCGATTCCGTCCAGACCGGGCATTTTGACATCCAGGACCACCACATCGAAAAGGAGTTTGTTCATGAGGTCCAGGGCCTTTTGACCGCTTTCCGCCCCAAAGACATTCAGGTGACGTTTTTGTAATCGTTTCACCAGGGTTTCGCGAAAATCATCCTCATCATCGACAATCAGGACATTAAACGATTCAGCCATACCCCTCCTTGTTTCACTTAATGGGTAGATAGATGGTAAAGGTGGTGCCCAGGCCTATCTCGCTGGCCACCATAATCCGGCCCCCCAATTTTTCAATGATGCTGTAGACAATAGACAGCCCCAACCCCGTTCCCTTGCCGACCTCCTTGGTGGTGTAGAAAGGATCGAAGATTTTGTCGATACCCTCTTTGGGAATCCCCGGACCGTTATCGGTGATTTCGACCTTGGCCTCATGGTTTTTAGAAGAATAACTGGTCTTAATCCGGATTTCCCCATTTTTCCCGATGGCGTCGATGGCATTGTTAATAATGTTTAGAAAGACTTGCTGCAACTGAGATGAGTCGCTGGTGATCCGCGGCAGGTCCGGTTGCGGGTCTATCTGGATATCGATGCTTCGGTATCGCGATTCATTCTCCAGGAAATCCACGGTCTCGTTTAAGGTTTTATTGATATCCACTTGCTCTTGGAGGGGTTCCATACGCCTGGCAAAACCCAGGAGACGATGGGTCACCTTTTTGGCCCGATCGACATGATATTCAATCTTGCGGACGGCGTCTTCAAACTCCCGGTAATTTGGATTCTGGTTGATATCTTCTTCCGAAAGGAGGTCTTTGATCCAGCCGGCCTTTTCGCCGATCACGGCTAAGGGGTTATTGATCTCATGAGCAATACCGGCGGCCATTTTCCCCAGGGCGGCCATTTTGCTGGATTGGATCATCAAATCCTCACTGATGGCTTTTTTACGTTCCACTTCGATCAACTGATTCATCATGGCCTTGGTCGTCAGAAGGGTCCCGATGACAATAACCAGAATGCCGGCCAAAAACAGCAAGGCGGCGATGAAACGGGCCTTGAGCAAGGGGGTTAATTGTTCGCGCGGGTCTTCCTTGATGACCAATATCCACCTGGTAATGCCGATCTGGGTGGCGGCAAAGAGACCTTTTTCCCGATCGATTTGGATCTCTTCCACCTGGGTCTCTACGGATTTGGAAAAATCGGGGGATTTGGGGTGACCGAAAATTTCACCGGAAAAACGCGGGCCGGTCTGGAGGATATTTCGATTGTTGATGATGAAGGCATCCCCCTTTTTCCCGGTTTGGGCCGCACGGACGATATTGTCGATAATATCGGAATTGATGGTCGCCCGGAGGATCCAGCTCTTGTCTCCCTCCCGGCTGACGACGGCAATGATAAAATGGGGAAATTTCCGGTATCCCAAAAAGACATCACTGATATAGACCCCCCCGGCCACCACCGATTGAAACCAGTCTTCATTCTTATAATTGACCCCCTTCAACTCCGGATAAGGCCCGATATAGGCCAGATGATTGCCGTCTTGATCGATGATTCCAATATCAATATAAGATTTGGAACGGGTTTGCATGGTATTAAACACCTTGTTTAAATAAGACTCGTCGCTCAATTGTTTTAAGGAATGGGTATGGGCGATGGTGACCAGTTGGGAGACCCGTTCATCAAAGAAAAGATCGATGGCGCTCCGCCGGTTTTCGACCAAGGTTTTTAAGTTCTCAAAGATCTTGGCCGAATAGGAGACGCTGAACTGATAATAGATGGTAAAACCCAGAGTGAAAAGAGGGATCAGGGAAAAACCGAGGGTCGTCAAGATGATGGTCCGCCATAATCTCTTATAATAGCGCTCTTCCACGATTTTCCTATTCTACCCCGGGAGTTGACCTATAACGACTTGGTAATAATGACCGGCCCTGCCGACGATATGATCCCGTATGATAACTTTTTTAAACCGAAATCATCTCCTGATCATAAATCCCGGCTGAACGGTCACTTCCGAATCCACCCGGGCGATCGAGTAGCCTTCAAAGATTTCCTCTGGGGTTATTGATCCGACCACCCCGCCCTGTTTATCGAGGATCGTAAGACAGGTCCCCGGGTTTATCCCTTGTCTTCTCCCCAAGCCAAAAAAAATTTCGTCCCCTCCACTCCCTTTCCTGATCCGATAGACTTCCGCCTTCCCTTGTTCGGCCAGAAGCCTTTCTATTTTATGAGAAAGGAAGAAAACAATCCCGAAAATAATCATGACCAGGGGGATAATGAAGAGGGCAACCAGCCAAGGACTGGTTCCCAGGTATCGCAGAAAAAAAGACTTTGATTTTTGGTGTAACTGCGTCAGGTCCTTATGGACTTCAATTTGAAAAAGAGTTCCCGATTTTATTTCCGGCCTTTTTCTGGTCTGAACCATCAAGGTGTATTCACCGGGTTGAATTAAGGGATCAACGTCCAGAGTGCCATTCCACTGATATTCTCCCAACCAAAAGCCGGTCTGAATGGCTTCAAAAACAAGCCGAATTTCCTTTGAATCGCAGCGATAGGTCAATTCTCCGATATTTTCTATCTTTTCCTTTAATGACCCGGTAACGGCGATCCGGCTGCCGGGCAGACTGGAAAAGTGATTGGGAGGCTCCCTGAACCGGGAGGTCAGACCGTCCAGAACAGCCAGGAGAAGGAAGATACAAAAAAGGGTGCCCGTTTTTCCGATCCACTTCCTCCATGTTGCCGTTTGTTTCAGGTCCATCTTGCAAAGTCCACGGCATACGGTTTAAGGCCCATGGCTCATGGTATACGGTTCGAGGGGTTTGGTCAAACCTTAAACCGTAGGCCGTGAACCTTAGGCCTGCACCGCAACCCTTATTTCTTAAAGATATCGGTTTTGGTGATATTCATAAATCTCCGGGCCTTTCCTTCTTCTTTGTAATAAATACGGACCTCATCTCCGGCATCCCAGGTGTAATCAGGCAGGGCAAAGTATTCTTCGGGAAGGGTCAAGGTGGTCAGTATTTGCTGCCTCTTGGAATAGACGGTTATGGTCTTTTTCTCTCGATCAACGACCGGAAACTTTTTGGGTTTATCATTTTCAAAGACCAACGGATCATCCTTGGCGATTTTTTCCTTTTGATCGACCAGCGTATATTTGATGGTTTTGAAATTTTGGGCCTTCAGGTCAAAGATGACAATTTCATTTTTCTTGGTATCCAGCTTCATTCTTAAGCCGGCTTTCGGCTCCGGTCCCATTTCTTTGGCTTCGGTGGGCAGGGCATAGGTAATGGGCGGTAGATAACTGTAATCCGGGTTTTGAGCATCGGCCTTTTTATCCCGGATCAGGGTTACGGTCCATTTGGCCTTATCAAATTGTACGGCTCTCCCCTGGTCCACTTTACCCAATTCCCCGCAACCGAAGGCTATCAGTACGGGCAAAACAATCAATCCGATCATCCAATAATATTTTTTCATAGGATATCTCCTTCTCTTAGAAACAAGTGTGACATTATTAAACAAGGGATGGCTAATCCACCCTTTTCTTCATGGCCAGCTCTTGTTTGACCCCTTCGAGCATCTTAATTAAGATATAAAGAGATAAGGCACTCACCAATCCCAGGACCAGAACGGTCGCTGAAATGTCCAATATGGCTTTTCCGCTGGGTATATATTTGGGAAGGAGTTTCATGATAACCGAAAGTTCACAGCCGATCACCGCCAGCCCAAAAGCGATCCGGATACCGTATCCCTTGATATATTTTGTGGCCACGGTTCCGACCTGGGCCCCGACAGCCGCACCGAAGAGCATAATAAGGGCGGCCACCAATTCGGTCCGGCCTTTAAAGGTATAAGTGCCGGCCCCATAAAGGCCGGAGATCATGACTTCAAAAAGATCGGTTCCGACGGCAATGTGGGTCGGGCAGCCGACAAAATAGATCAGGGCCGGCATGCGGATCAACCCGCCGCCGATCCCCAGGATTCCGGCCAACCAACCGGTTAAAAAACTGACAAAAATCGGCAACCAGGCGGTACAATAAATCTGGGCTTCTTTAAAATGGATCATGGGGGGAATCTTGATTTTGTGCAAGGTCTTGTGCCATTCGATGCCGGTGGCCAACTGATCCAGTTCCTTCCCCGCTGCTTTCAGCTCTTTCTCTTTCTTTCTTTTCTTGAAAACGTCGGCGAAGACCATCCAGGCGATCAAGGTCAACAAGACAATGTATAACCATCGAACATACAAGTCCACTTTGCCGAGACGTTCGAACCACATAATCATCTGGGCCCCGATCTCAAACCCGATGATGGTGCCGATCAGCATGATGAACCCTAATTTATAATCCACGTTGCCGAATTTACCGTGGCGCAGGGTGGATATGAGGGATTTGCCGGCCATATGGGCCACATCGGTCCCAATGGCGAAGGCCATGGGAAACCCAAGGATATTGAGACCAGGGGTGACCATCCAGGCACCGCCCATTCCAAAAAAACCACCGATTATGCCGACGCCCAGTCCCAGGATGACCAGGCCGGGCCAGAATATAGTCACTCCGGAAATAGGCATAAGAACGTATAACCAATCCATATTATCTCCTCCTCATCATTCTATTGAAATCATCATTCTTAATGTTCGGCCAATTCCCTGGATGTCAGGTCGATCCCGATCCGTTTCATGACAAAATCGGCCAATAAACCCAGGATCAGACCGACTACCGGAATCGTTATGACCGTTACGACGGTAAAGTAGGCATGACTTTCATTATAGAGATTAGCCCACCAGGCCTCCCAACCGGTCAACCTTCGGGTATCGGCTACAATGACTATTAAATCCGCTTTTTCTCCCGCGGCCAGGACAAGCTCAGGGATCAGCAGGGCGATTATCCCTAACAAACCGATTATTCCCTTCCAAAAAGTTCGCATCACTATCCTCCTTGATTTTTTAACTTTCTTATCTGATCACGGTAACCGTACAAGGGGCCAGGGAGACGACTTTAGCCGCCGTACTGCCCATGAGGGCTCGGCTTAAACCTGTTCGTCCGGTACTCCCTAAAAGGATCCTGTCGCATTTTATCTCTTCGGCCTTCCGAAGGATGTTATTTGCCGGGACCCTGCCCGTCTCCATCACTAATTCGACCTCAATATTCTTTTGATCAAAAAGGACCTTGGCCTTTTCGAGGGCCGTCCACGCCTCGGCTTCCAGTTTGTCCTGGATATTGGGAGGCATTTCATCCAAATCTTCTTTGGAAAAATAGGCTACGGAAATAATAATTACCTTAGCCCCTTCCTTTTCGGCCATTTCAAGGGCCCCTTTAACCGCTTTCATGGCTTGTTCCGAACCATCAGTGGCTACCAATACTTTCATGAACCCTCCTCATTTAATATTTTTAATAAATTATAAGGCAATATCCATGCCATCGATATTAACAGAGGGGATTCTCAAAAATTCTATTGAAGATAAGATGTTAAGGATATCTTCCGCTTCCCCCTTATCCGCTAAGACCCGTATTTGAAACCTCAAATCACGAGAGTGTAATTTAAATAATTACACTCTCGTGATTTGTGTATCTTGATTAATCTTTGCCTGAGGGGAAAAGGATCCAGGGCTTCCCCTTAAGGGGTCTGACGGGGATGAAAGGAGGCGGAAGGCAAGAGAAAGCAGAGCAAGAATCCGATTAGAGGCATGATCGTCAAGGATTGAAGGGCTGTCGGTACTCCCCAATGATCGGCCACCAGGCCCAGCAGGGTTACCCCTAAACCACCGGTCCCGATGGCAAATCCGACCATTAATCCGGAGGCCATCCCCAACTTGCCCGGCAAAAGGTCCTGGGCCATGACCACCGTGACGGAAAAACTGGCAATCAGGACAAACCCCGCTAAGGCCAGAATGACAAAGGCCCCCCATCCCTGGACCTTAAGGAAGAGATAAAGGAGGGGGATCATCAGGAGCATGGTCAAGGTGAGAAAATTTTTATGTCCCCAACGGTCGGCCAACCTGGACCCCGCCAAGGTTCCTATGGTCCCGGAGATCAAAAAGGTGGTGACCATCTTCCCGGCCAAGAGCGGATCTCCTTTTAAGTGATTGATATAATAGAAGGGAATAAAGGTAACCAGTCCCATCTGCATCCAAGACCTCATGGTGACAACCAGAATCAGGATAACCAGTTTACCGTAGGAGGCGTTCGATTCTTGTTTGGCCTGAGAAGTTTCTATTTGCCCCGAAAGGGTGGAATAACGCAGGGTCGGCAGAAAAACAAAGAGAAACAGGCCCATGATCAAGCCGGGAAAACAATAAGCCAGGGTTCCGGTCAAGGAAAAATGGGTGACTAAGAAGGTCAGGGTAAAAGGCCCCAGGGCAAACCCCAGGTTTCCCCCAACGGCAAAGATGGACATGCCCGAGGCCTTCTTCTGCCCGATAAAAAAATGGGCGGTTTTAAATCCTTCCGGATGGAAAGCCGCCACCCCCAATCCTCCCAGGATGACCACCAGAAGAAGAACCCCATAATTGGGCGAAAGCCCGGAAAGACCGACTCCCAATCCGGCAACCATGACCCCAAGGGGAATCAACCAGACTTTGGGCCGTTGATCTGAAAAATAACCGAAGAGGGGTTGGATAATCGATGAGGTCAGATTGGAGGTCAGTAAGACCATCCCGGCCGCGGTATAAGAAAGTCCCAGAGCTTCTTTTAAAAAAGGCAGGAGGGCGGGAACGGCCCCTTGGTTAATATCGGTTATCAAATGGGTCAAACTTAGCAAAAATAAAATCTTAAGGTTCATAGGCGGATTATGGATTGACCTTCCAGTTTCATTAGAAATCATTAAGGGTTTATCCTTGACTAATTATTGAAAACAATTTAGTATTTCATGTTTATTTTCCTGCCTCCGGTAAGTGAGGATAATCGTAACGATTTTTAAGGACTTAGTCAATGGAAGAAGAAAACCAATTAAGACAACAGCGGCTGAAAAAAGTGGAAGAGTTAAAAATCCTGGGGATAGATCCTTATCCCAGCTTTAACAGGATCAGCCATAAAATAGAAGAGATTCATGCCCAATTTGATTCTTTGGAAGGCCTCGATCTGAACGAACCCACTCCCTTCATTCAGACCGCCGGGCGATTAATGACCCAAAGGGATTTTGGGAAAAGCATTTTTTTCCATATTCAAGATGGTACGGGCCGTCTTCAAGGATATATAAAAAAAGACCTGATCGGCGAGGAATCCTTTGGCCTTTTTAAAAAAATAGACTTGGGGGATTTTTTGGGGCTGGAGGGTACTCTTTTCAAGACCAAAACCGGAGAACTCACCCTGTTAGTGAAGAAATTCCAATTGCTGGCTAAATCCCTGCGTCCCTTGCCGGAAAAATTTCATGGTCTGATGGATGTGGAACAACGATACCGGCAGCGATATCTGGATTTGCTGGTCAATGGCAAGGTGCGGGAGATTTTCCAGATGCGTTCCCGGTTGATCTCTTCGATCAGGAGTTTCATGACTGAAAGGAAGTTCTTGGAGGTTGAGACCCCTATGATGCAACCCATCGCCGGCGGAGCTACGGCCAAACCCTTTGAGACTTTCCATAATGCCCTGAACCTCCCCCTTTTTTTAAGGATCGCTCCGGAACTTTACTTGAAGCGTCTGGTTGTCGGTGGGATGGATAAAGTATTTGAAATAAATAGAAATTTTAGGAATGAAGGGATCTCTATTCAGCACAACCCGGAATTTTCCATGATGGAATTCTACCAGGCCTATGCGACCTACCAGGATTTGATGATCTTGACGGAAGAACTGTTCTCCGCCCTGTCCCTGGAGTTTAAAGGGAAATTAACTTTTCCCTACCAGGGAGAGTCTGTTGATTTAACCCCTCCCTGGAAAAGGATTTCCTTTCTGGGGTCTCTGGTTGAAATAGGAAAAATAGAACCCCGGATCTTGAACGCCCCCGGGGAAGCGATTAAATTGGCCCGTTCCCTGGGGGCGGATTTAAGACCGACCGACGGGCAGGGTAAGGCCTTGACCAAGATCTTTGAACAACTCATAGAACCCCAATTACGGCAACCGACTTTTGTTACCGGCTATCCCATTGAAGTATCTCCTTTGGCCAAGCGGAGCAAAGAAGACCCGAATTTGACCGATCGCTTTGAGTTATTTATCAACGGCCGCGAGATCGCTAATGGATTTACGGAACTGAATGACCCCCTGGACCAAAAAGAACGGTTCCTTAACCAGATGAAGGCCAAAGAGGCCGGGGATGAGGAGGCCCAACCCATTGATTGGGATTATATCCTGGCCTTGGAATACGGTCTGCCCCCCACGGCCGGGGAAGGCATCGGTATCGACAGACTGGTCATGCTTTTTGCCGACGCACCTTCAATACGGGAGGTCATTTTGTTCCCCCAGTTAAAGCCGGAGAAGATGCCGGGGGCTTGATATTGGATACTTGATACAATAAAACCCTTGTTGCGAGAGGATTTATCTTTTATCCAGTATCTTGTGTTTCCATAATGCCTTTACAAAATAGTCATTCCGGACCCCCGCGGGAATGACGGCCTTAGGAACGTTGTAAAGGTTAGTTAGAGACACGACGATAGAATCCAGTATCGTTCCGCCAGAGGCTTTTGACCTCGAGTTTTAGAAAAGCTACGGGTAAATTCTCAGAGGGATTCACTTAGAAATCAAAAATGTCTTTCGAATTATTTGTCAGTTATCGTTATCTAAAGGCCAAGAGGAAACAGACTTTTATCTCCATCATTACCTTCATTTCCATGGGCGGCGTCGCCCTGGGGGTTATGGCCTTGATTGTTGTCCTGGCGGTGATGAGCGGGTTTGAAAACGATTTAAAAAATAAAATTTTGGGACTGAATTCTCATGCCTTGGTCTTGAGCTGGGACAATGCCATCGGAAACTATGCCCAGGTGGTCCATCGAGTGGAATCGGTTCCTGGAGTAACGGCCGCCACCCCCTTTATTCTGACCCAGGTCATGATGAGCGCCGGTGGGCAGGTGACCGGGGCTGTTCTCCGAGGTATTGATATCAGGAGCGCACCAAAGGTGATATCCCTGGATCGTATTATCAAGAAAGGGAGCTGGAAGGCCCTGGAAGAACCCCCCATGGCCGAAGGACAAAAAGAACCGGGTCTCCCAGGGATCATTTTAGGCCAGGAATTGGCCAGGGCCTTGGGACTTTCTTTAAACGATACCCTTTCGGTTATTTCTCCTTTGGGGGAATTAACACCCTTGGGAAGAGTCCCCAAGATGAGACCCTTTAAACTGGTCGGAACCTTCGAGTCGGGGATGTTTGAATATGATTCCTCCATCGCCTTTGTTTCCCTGGCCCAGGCCCAGGCTTTTTTAGGCCTTGGGGAAAAAGTCACCGGTTTGGAAATCAAAACCAGGGACGTCTATCAGGCGGCCGAGATCGCCCGGGCCGTCCAGACGAAATTGGGTTTTCCCTTTTGGACCAAGGATTGGATGCGCATGAACAAGAACCTGTTTTCAGCCTTGAAGCTGGAAAAACTGGTCATGTTTATCATCCTGACCCTAATTATTCTGGTGGCGGCTTTTAATATCGTGGCCTCTTTGATCATGGTGGTCATGGAAAAAACCAAGGATATAGCCATACTAAAATCCATGGGGGCGACAGCACCCAGTATCATGAAAATTTTTATGCTGGAAGGGGTTATCATCGGGTCGGTGGGTACGGTCCTGGGACTGATCGGCGGCGTGGGTTTGTGCCAGATCCTGGAAAGATATCAGTTTATCAAACTGCCCAGCGATGTGTATTACATCTCCTCTCTACCGGTTTTAATGAAAGGGTGGGATCTATTAGTGATCGTGGTTTCGGCCCTGGGGACCAGTTTGATCGCCACCCTTTACCCGGCCTGGCAAGCCTCTCGGCTTGACCCGGCCGAAGCTATTCGGTATGAGTAGGGAGGTTTTAGAAATAATTTATGCTTGAGCCTTTGGTGACAGTCAGAAATTTAGAGAAATTTTTTATCAATAACCAACATCGCGTCGAAGTGCTTAAGGGTCTCGACCTCAATCTCTATAAACAAGATACCCTCGCCGTGGTAGGGGCTTCAGGGACCGGGAAATCGACCTTGCTCCACATCCTGGGGACTCTGGATCGACCTTCCGGCGGTCAAGTGTTGTTTGAGGGCCAGAACATTTTTGAACAAACAGCCAAAGAATTAGCCCGTTTTCGGAACCGGAAAATCGGGTTTGTTTTTCAATTTCATCATCTGCTTCCGGAATTTACCGCCCTGGAAAACACCATGATGCCTCTGTTGATAGGCGGGAGCGGCAAGCAGAAGGCCCAGGAAAGGGCCGAAGAAATCCTGATCCAATTAGGTCTCCGAGACCGTTTGTTCCATCGGATCGGAGAACTTTCCGGCGGGGAACAGCAACGGGTGGCCATTGCCCGGTCTTTGATCGGTTCTCCCCAACTGATCCTGGCTGATGAGCCGACGGGAAATTTAGATCGAAAAACAGGGGAACAGATTGTGGATTTATTCCTCCGGCAAAATCAGGAAAATGGTGTAACCTTTCTGATGGTTACCCATAATCAAGAACTATCAAGACGATTCAGAAGAAATATAAAAATTGTGGATGGCAAGGCCACAGAAATCCATACCGAATAAAAGGGAGTACATATGCCGAGGAAAATCATTCTCATTTTGATGGTTTTTTTTATCCTTCCGGGTTTGACCGTCCTTAAAGTCCAGGCTGCCCCGGTGGGGAAAGTGGCCCTCCTGCCGTTTACCATTTACAGCCAGGAAGATTTAACCTATTTACAAAAAAATATTTTGGAGACCCTGGCCAACAGTTTAGGTAAACAACATATCCCCCTGCTCCCTATTTCCAAAACGGAATCTTGGCTGGGTCAAAAAATCCCCAGCGATTGGACGGAACTGCGGGCCATTGGGAAACAATTGGAGGCGGACTGGGTCGTCTATGGCAGCTTGACCAAGATCGGACAACGGTTGAGCTTGACCGGCAATCTTTTAGAAATCAAGTCCGATAAACCTCCCCTGTCCTTTTCCACGACCGGAGAGGGATTGGAAAATGTTCTCAAGCTGATAGAGAGATTTTCCAAAGAAGCGGGGTTGAGGATCTTAGGGCAGGAAAAGATTGTCGAGATCTCAGTCAGGGGAAATAAAAGAATTGAAGCCCAGGCCATCGAAAGAGAACTCAAATCCAAGGCCGGCGAGGCCTATAACCCCGAACTACTGGACCAGGACTTGCGGGCCATTTTCAAGATGGGCTTTTTTTCCGATGTCCGGCTGGAGGTTAACCAGACCCCCCAGGGGAAGACGGTTGTCTTTGTTGTCACCGAACGTCCTTTTGTTAAAAGGATTGAAATCAAAGGGAATGCCGAACTCAAAGAGGATGAGCTAAAAGAACAGTTGACCGTCAAGGCCTATACCATTTTAAATTTAAATACGGTCAGCGAAGGTTCCGAGAAGCTTTTGGCCTTTTATCAGTCGAAGGGATATTTTAATGCCCAGGTGACCTATTCGGTCTCTTACGAAGACAATGGGCAAGCGGCGGTGGTCGTTTATAATATCGTCGAAGGGAAAAAGGTTTATATCAAAACGATTACCTTTCAGGGGAATAAAGGTTTTTCCGATAAAATACTCAAAGGTTTAATGGAAACCAATGAGAAAGGCTTTTTTTACTGGTTCACTTCTTCCGGGGTCTACAAAAAAGAGCTTCTGGAACAGGACCAGGAAAAATTATCTTCTTTTTATTACAACCATGGTTATTTAAAGGCCAAAGTCGGGGAACCGACCGTTCGTCATGAAGGAGAATGGCTGTATATTACCATCCCCATTGAGGAAGGCCAGCAATATAAGATGGGTTCGGTGGACATCAAGGGAGATTTGATTCAACCCAAGGAAAAATTGATGGCCTCCTTATCGATCACCAAAGAAAAATATTATAACCGCGAGGTGATCCGTAAGGATATTTTAACGCTCAATGACCTTTATTCCTTGGAAGGATATGCCTTTGTCGAGATTAACCCTCAAATCAAAGAAGACCCTTCGGTGCCTAAGGTCGATCTCGTCTATGAAATCAAAAAGGGGTCCAAGGTCTATTTTGAACGTATTGATATCGTCGGGAACGTTAAGACCCGGGATAAGGTGATCCGCAGGGAATTTAAGGTGGCTGAAAAAGGCCTCTTTGATGCCACGGCCCTCCGGAAAAGCAATGAAAACCTCCGCCGTCTGGATTATTTTGAAGAGATCAACCTCTCGACTTCTCCAGGAAGCCAGGAAGATCGCATGAATTTGAAGGTCGATGTCAAAGAAAAACAGACCGGCTCTTTTTCCATTGGGGCCGGGTATAGTGCCGTCGACCAATTTATCCTTATGGGGCAGATCTCTCAAAGAAACCTTTTTGGGCGGGGTCAATCCATAAGTCTGGACGCCCAACTCGGGGCCATTACCAGCCGTTATAATCTGAATTTTACCGAACCCTGGCTTTTTGATACCCGGATCTCAGCCAGCACCAACATCTATAACTGGGAACGGATCTGGGACCAATATACCCAAAACAGCCTCGGAGGTTCGGTAGACTTCGGTTACCCCCTCTTTGAAGAATTTACCCGGGGGTTTGTCACCTATACCTATGACGATACCAATGTAACTAATATCCAGGCAGGCGCCGCCCAAGTCATTCAAGACATGTCCGGACGCCATCAGACCAGCAGCGTTAAATTAACCCTTAAAAGGGATTCGAGAGACCTGATATTCAATGCCACCAAGGGATCAATCAACAGTGTTTCCATAGAATATGCCGGCGGCCCTTTTGGGGGGACTAATTATTTTACCCGCTATCTGGCCAGCTCGGGTTGGTATTTCCCCTTTTATTGGGAGACCACCTTTTTTGTCAACGGCAAGGTGGGATTAATCGAGCAGAATGCCGGGGGTGATTTGCCCTTATACCAAAAGTTTTACTTAGGCGGCATCAACTCAATACGAGGGTTCAAATATTACTCCATCAGCCCCAGGGACCCCGCAACCAACCAGTTAATCGGCGGCGAGAAGATGGTGCAATTTAATTTAGAATACATATTCCCCTTGATTCAAAAGGCCGGGATTAAAGGATTGATTTTCTTTGATGCCGGCAATGCCTACAATGGAGGGTTTGATGCCGGGGATCTGCGCAAAAGCGTGGGTACGGGAATCAGGTGGTATTCCCCTATGGGGCCGCTGCGTTTGGAATGGGGCTTTAATATCAATCCCAAGCAGGGCGAAGATACCAACAACTGGGATTTCAGCATTGGGACCTTTTTTTAATAAAATTTGAGGAGGAAATGAATGAGTCACCATTTTGTTAAACCCTTTTCATTGATCATCGGGATCTTTTTAATTTTATTGGCCATTCCGTCCTGGGCCAGTGATCCCCCTCTGAAAGTAGGCATCCTGGACCTTCAGCGATGTCTCCAACAGTCTGAGGCCGGCAAAAAAGCCTCCAAAAGCCTGCAGGAGAAATCGGATCGAATCAAAAAAGAGTTGACGGTCAAGCGGGAAGATCTGAAAAAACTGCGCGAGGAATTCAACAAAAAGAGCAATGTCCTCAGTCAGGACGCCAAGAGAGACAAGGACAAGGAATTGATCCGGAAAGAGGAAGATTTCAGGGACCTGGTCCGGGAGAAAGAGGAAGAGATGCATAAGGATGAATACAATGCCATGCAACCTCTTTTAAGCGAATTATTCGAGATCACCAGTAAAGTGGCCAAGGATGAAGGGTATACCCTGATCCTGGAAGCCAAGAGCGGCGTGGTTTATTACACCAAGCCGATAGACCTGACCGATAAGGTCATCAAACTTTTTAATGAAACGAAAAGGGACAAAAAGAAATAGGCATGAAGGCACCTGCCACCCCCTTAGGGGTAACGTTGGAGGTATTGGCCCGCTTGGTGGAAGGGGAAGTCCGGGGGACCTGTGAAGAGTTGATCATTGGCATTACCGGGATTCGTGAGGCCGGAAAGGGCCAAATTACTTTCTTGGTCAACCCAAAGTACGGCAAGGACCTGGAAACGACCCAGGCCTCGGCCGTGATCGTCGGGCGCCAATTCCCCGAAACGAAGAAGCCTTTGATAGTAACCGCCAATCCTTATTTGGCCTATGCCCGGATCGCCCAATTTTTTGCTCCCGGGCCGGGACACCCGAAAGGCATCGATTCCTTGGCCCATGTGGGCCAAGACTGTCTAATCGGGGAAAACAGTTCAATTTATCCCTTCGTCTATTTAGGAAATCGGGTAAAGATAGAAAACGGGGTTAGGCTGTATCCCGGCGTTTTTGTCGGCGATGACGCCCGGATCGGGAAGGATTCCCTCATCTATCCCAATGTTTCCATCCTGGCGGGAACGATTATCGGGCAGCGGGTGATCATTCATAGTGGGACGGTCATCGGGAGTGATGGATTCGGTTTCGCCCAGGACGGGATGATCCATGTCAAGATCCCTCAGATGGGGATCGTCCAGATTGATGATGACTGCGAAATCGGGGCCAATAATACCATCGACCGGGCGGCCCTGGGCAAGACCTGGATCAAAACCGGGGTCAAAACCGATAATCAGGTCCATGTGGCCCATAATGTGGTGGTCGGCGAGTACTCCCTTTTGATCGCCCAGGTGGGCATATCCGGAAGTGCTACCCTGGGGAAAGGGGTCATTCTGGCCGGTCAGGTCGGAGTGGCCGGACATATCACCATCGGGGATAGGGTTATGGTGGGGGGTAAATCAGGAGTGGCTAAATCGATTCCGGCCGGTGAGATCGTTTCAGGCAATCCGACCATGCCCCATCAGATCTATTTACGCACCCGGACCCTCATTCAGCGATTACCGGAGATGGCCAAAAAGATACGGTCATTGGAGGATCGAATACGTCTCTTAGAGGCCGAGACCGAAAAGGAGAGGAAGGAAGAACATGGAAATAAGTAATGAGGAAATCCAACAGATTTTACCCCATCGTTATCCCTTTTTACTTTTAGATCGGATCCTGGATTTTACTTTGAATGAAAAGGTGATCGGTTTGAAGAATGTGACCGTCAATGAACCCTTTTTTCAAGGGCATTTCCCCGGAAAACCGATCATGCCCGGGGTTTTGATTATTGAAGCCATGGCCCAGGCCGGAGGGATCCTGGCCTATAAATCCACGCCGGAACTGGCGGGAAAATTAATCTATTTTTTGGCCATGGATAAGGTAAAATTTAGAAAACCGGTGGTTCCGGGGGATCAATTGATTTTGGAATTAACCGCCTTACGCCGGGGACACAGGGTCTGGAAGATGCAGGGTAAGGGTTTTGTCCGGGATACCTTGGTAGCCGAGGCGGAACTCACCGCGGCCATTGCCGACGGTAAAGATTCGCAGATCGGCGAGGAGGTATAATGCCCCAATCATTGATCCACCCAACGGCCATTATAAATCCCCGGGTCGAATTGGGCCAAGAGGTCTCCGTAGGCGCTTACACGGTCATCGAAGGGGATGTTTTTGTTGATGTCGGCACCCAGATAGGGCCCCATGTCTATATCGACCACTATACCCGAATCGGGAAGAACTGTCGGATCTCCCCTTTTGCTTCCATCGGAACTCCCCCGCAGGATAAAAAATTCAAAGGGGAGAAAACGGAGGTCGTGATCGGAGACGAAAATGTCATCCGCGAGTATGTGACTATCAACAGGGGGACGCCCACCGGGGGCGGAATGACTTCCCTGGGGGACCAGAACCTTTTAATGGCCTATGTCCATGTGGCCCATGATTGTCATCTGGGGAACGGGATCGTCATGGCCAATGTGGCTACCCTGGGCGGCCATGTAGTCTTAGAAGATTATTGCTTCATAGGAGGGCTGTCGGCTGTCCATCAATTTGTACGGGTGGGAGCCCATGCTTATATCGGGGGGAAAACCGGGATCGTTCAGGACATTCCTCCTTATGTTATCGCCTCCGGGGAACGGGCCAAGCTGTACGGCTTGAATATTATCGGTTTGACCCGTCATGCCTTCTCCAATGAGGTCATTATGGCTTTAAAGAAGACCTATCAAATTGTGATTCGTTCTCATCTGACCATACAGGAGGCCATTATTCGGGTTGAAAAAGAAATCCCCCCTTTTCCGGAAGTCAACCGATTTTTAGAATTTATTCGAAATTCCCAACGGGGTATCACTCGCAAATGAACCAATCGATCCCTATCGGATTGATAGCCGGGGGCGGAAATTTCCCTATTCTAATCGCCCAGGCCGCCCAAAAAGAGGGAAAGAAAGTGGTGGTGGTGGCCCATGAGGGGGAAACCCGGCCGGAGTTGGCCTCTCTGGTGGAAAAAATTTTTTGGATCCGTCTGGGAGAATTTGGAAAGTTGCTCCGGATTTTTAAGAGTGAAGGGGTAAAGGACGTCATCATGGCCGGGGGGATTGATAAAAAGAAGATGTTTTCCAAGGTCCGCCCCGATCTGAAAGGGCTGTTAATCCTGGCCAAGATGGGACATCGGAAGGATGACTTTATTTTACGAACAGTGGCGATCGAATTAGAGAAAGAAGGGCTTCGGGTCTATCCTTCTACCGCCTTTCTTCCTTCCCTTTTGGCCCCTCCGGGGGTTTTAACCAAGCGTATCCCTACGGCCGAGGAAAAACGAGATATCGACTTTGGCTGGGCTCAGGCCAAGGAATTGGGCAAGTTGGATATCGGCCAGTGCCTGGTGGTTCGAAACGGGGCGGTCGTAGCCGTAGAGGCCATCGAGGGGACCGATGAGACCATCCGTCGTGGAGGGCAATTGGCCCGGGAGAAGGCCGTGGTCATCAAGGTCAGTAAACCCTTCCAGGACCTTCGCTTCGACCTGCCGGCTGTTGGGGAGCAGACCATTCGGACCATGCACGAGGTCAAGGCCGATGTCTTGGCCGTCGAGGCCCATAAGACCTTGATTTTTGACCGGGAAGCCACCGTTCGGTTGGCCGATAAGCATAAGATGGTGATTGTTTCGAGGTAAGCAGGTCAGTAAGGCGCGATGAATCCTTAAGCCCTATTTAGTCCAAAAATAAAAACCAAGAATTCAGAATAAAAAATTCCTAATTCGTTGATTCTAAGTTTAGTGCGAAAATGCGAATATTAAATATCGAATTTCAAATTTCAAATCATGGAGGGATTTGTTTTCCCCTTCCTTCGACATCTATTATTCGATATTCGATAATCGATGTTTTCATATTTCGTGGCGCTCCGCAGGGGTCCAAGGATTTTGTATGAAAAAAATAAGGGTCGGTGTAGTTGGAGTCGGACACCTTGGGAAATACCATGTAGAGAAGTATGCCCGGATGCCGGAAGTGGTCCTGGCCGGCGTTGCCGACATCGATCAGGAACGTCGGGAAGCCATAACAGGGCAGTACCATGTCCCCGGATATGAAAACTATCGTCAATTGATACCTGAAGTGGATGCGGTCAGTATCGTCGTCCCGACCACCCTGCATGCCCCGGTGGCCAAGGATTTTTTAAATCAAAAAATCGATTGCCTGATTGAAAAACCCATCAGCCAGTCCTTGCCCGAGGCCGAAGAATTGATTTCCTTGGCCAGGGCCAAGGGGTGTCTGCTGCAGATTGGACATTTAGAACGATTCAACCCGGCCTATCTTAAAGCAAGGCCCTTTATTAAAACTCCTCTGTTTATTGAAAGCCATCGCTTGAGTCCCTTTAAGGCCAGGGGCATTGATGTGGACGTAATCCTGGACCTGATGATTCATGACCTGGACCTGATATTGCATTTGGTCCAATCTCCGGCGACCCAGATTCAAGCCGTGGGGGTGCCGGTGGTTTCTCCACGGGTGGATATCGCCAATGTGCGGCTTCAGTTTGAAAACGGGTGTGTGGCCAATATTACCGCCAGTCGGATCTCGCTCCAGGAAATGCGCAAAATGAGAATCTTCCAGCCGGCGGCCTACCTCTCCCTGGATTTTGGGAAAAAATCCTATACCATGGTCCGCCTGGAACAGGACGAAGGTAGTGCATCCTTTAGCCCCCAGTTTATTGCCGAGAAGGGGTCTTCCGAATCCGGTGACGCCCTCGAGATGGAGTTGCGGTCTTTTATTGAGGCCGTCAGAACCCGTTCGACCCCGGCGGTTTGCGGTGAAGAGGGCAGGGACGCTCTGGCCATGGCCCTGTGGATCAATCAGGAAATTCAAAAGAATTTTAAATTGGCCGATCAATATCCCGGGGCCCTGGATTTCTTAAAAGAATCGGAATATACCTCCTGCCTCGGGGAATCTTGATGAATTCGTAAAAAGTCCCCCGAATCGTCATCAAAATTTTGTTAAGGAGTTAACCAATCAAAAAAATCTGTCTCATCGCCGGAGAAGCCTCTGGAGATCTCCACGGGGCTTCTCTGGTCAAGGCCCTTAACCAAGGGGAAGAACCGGTCTCCCTTTATGGACTCGGCGGCCCCCTTCTAAGGGAAATGGGCCTGGAGATGGTCTATCCCCCCCCTTTAAATGTGGTGGGTTTTACTGAGGTACTGTTTAAAATTTCTCATTTATTCAAGGCCTATCAAAAGGTCAAGGAGGTTTTGCGGTCCAACAAACCCGACCTGATTATCCTGATTGATTATCCGGACATGAACCTTCGTTTGGCCGCGGCGGCCCATAAGGAAAAAATTCCGGTCCTGTATTATATCAGTCCCCAGGTTTGGGCCTGGCGTACGGGACGGGTAAAAACCATTGCCCGTTACGTGGACCGCATGGCGGTTATCCTTCCCTTTGAGGTTGAGTTTTATAAATCTTTTGGGGTAAAGGTCGAATTTGTCGGTCACCCGCTCTTAGACAGGATGGAAAAAGGAATTCCCCAAGAAGGGCCTGTTTTTCCAAATCCCTCCGAGGAAAGAACGGTCATCGGCCTCTTGCCTGGGAGCCGGCCGACCGAGATAAAGGGCATCCTGCCCGTCCTTTTGGAAACGGCTGCCCTGTTGACTCGCCAATATGGCCAAAAGGTTCGGTTTCTCCTTCCCGTGGCCAGTACCTTGGATTCCAGATCCATCCAGGAAGAAATCCGGCCTTACCAAAACCGGGGAGTTTCCATTGAACTGGCTACCGGGGATTCTCTGAAGACCCTGGCCCGTTGTTATCAGGCTATTGTAGCCTCGGGCACGGTGACCTTGGAAGCGGCCATTTTAGGCCTTCCGATCCTTATTGTTTATAAGGTCACTCCGGTCAATTATTGGATCGCCCGTCACTTGATTGATGTCCCTTATGTGGGACTGGTCAACTGGGTGGCCGGGGAGAAAATCATCCCCGAATATATACAATCGGAAGCCCTTCCCGAGGCCATTGCCGCGGGCTCTATGAGATATCTGGAGGATCCAGGATATTATCAGCATATCCGGGGAGAGCTCTTAAAGGTTCGTCAGAAGCTGGGGGGTCCCGGGGCCTCTTGGCGAGTAGCCCAAATGGCCAGGGAGATGATGAATTGAGATGATCACCCAAAGACTTATTCAATTAATAAAACCCTACTGGGTCCGGTTATTGGCCGCCATGTTTTGTATGTTGGTGGTGGCCGGGATTACCTCATTGATGGCCTTTATGGTCAAACCGGTCCTGGATGATATTTTTTTCCAGAAGAAAGTATCCACCCTTTCTTTGCTGCCCCCCTTCATCATCCTCTTATATATCGTTAAGGGGTTTTTCGCTTATGGGCAATCTTACCTGATGAGTTTTGTAGGCGAGAAGGTCGTGGCCAATTTAAGAGAGGGGCTGTATGCCCATTTGCAAAAACTTTCCCTCTCTTATTTTGATCGGACCGCCACCGGTCTGCTGATGTCCCGAATCATCAACGACGTTAACCTGATCCAAGGGGCTGTTTCCAATTCGGTGACCGGTTTCCTTAAGGATTCATTTACCATCGTGGGCCTGATAGGGGTCATCTTTTACCGCGACTGGCGGTTGGCCATCCTGGCCATGTTGGTCCTTCCGATCGCCGTGCTCCCTATTGTAAAATTCGGAAGGAAGCTTAGAAAGATCAGTACCCAAAGTCAGAAAACTATGGCCGAGATTTCCATCCACCTCCATGAAACCCTCTCCGGAAATCGGATCGTCAAAGCCTTCAGCACCGAAGACTATGAGATTGAACGCTTTAGAGACCGGGTTCGGAAATTTTTCCAATTAACCATGAAGGATGTTTCGATCAAATCCATGTCCTCTCCCATTATGGAATTTTTGGGTGGTATCGGCATCGCCGCCATCATCTGGTATGGAGGATACAATGTCATTAAGGGCCAGTCCACTCCAGGCACTTTCTTTTCCTTTTTAACGGCCCTGTTGATGCTCTATGAACCCATCAAACATTTGAGCGGGGTCAACAACACGATTCAACAAGGGATGGCGGCGGCCGTTCGTGTTTTTGAAATTTTGGACATAAAGGAGGAAATCCAAGATCAAAAAGGGGCCCGGGCGATAACGGGGATCCGACAGGGCCTCGTTTTTAAGAACGTGTCTTTCGGTTATGGAAACGATTGGGTGCTCAGGGACATCAATCTTGAAGTCAAGGCCGGTGAAATCGTGGCCATTGTCGGCACCAGCGGAGGCGGAAAGACCACCTTGGTCAACCTGATTCCCAGATTTTATGAGGCCAGTGAGGGAGAAATTTTGATCGACGGCCGGTCCATTAAGGAGATTTCCCTGGCCTCTTTGCGCCGGCAGATCGGCATGGTCAGCCAGCAGACCATTCTGTTTAATGATACGGTACGCAACAATATCGCTTATGGATCACCGGATAAGACGGAAGAAGATATCATCCGTGCGGCCCAGGCCGCTTATGCCTATGATTTCATCCAACGATTACCGGAGAAAATGGAAACCTTGATCGGTGAGCAGGGGATCCGCCTTTCCGGCGGAGAGCGTCAACGAATATCCATTGCCAGGGCCTTGCTCAAGGATGCCCCCATATTAATCCTGGATGAGGCCACTTCCTCCTTAGATTCGGATTCGGAGGCCGAGGTTCAACGGGCCTTGGAAAATTTGATGCACGGCCGGACCACCTTCATCATTGCCCATCGCTTTTCCACCATCCGAAACGTGGATCGGATCCTGGTGCTGTCCCAGGGAAGGATTGTGGAAGAAGGCAACCACGACCGGCTTATGGAACTGGATGGGGAATACAAAAGGCTTTATGAAATTCAGTTCCGGGAGAATGGGGTAATCCAGTAGAGAGGCCGCTTATGGAGTTTCGCTGGATAGACATGGATGAGGGAGAAGTACTCTGGGATCAAGCACTGAACCGGTTCCCCGGTGTCCCTTTTTCTTTGCTCTATGGCTGGCGAAAAGTTTATGAAAAAGCCTTGAAGCTAAAGACCCATTATCTTATGGTGGAAGCGGATGGCCAGGTAATGGGACTCTGCCCCTTGGTTTATATGAAAAGCCCCTGGCTGGAGCGAGGGACCTTCCTCATCTCCTTGCCCTACATGACCAGGGCTGGAATATGCGCGCTGGATCAAAAGACCCGGGATACCATGATAAACCGGTTGATCGACAAGGCCCGGGAGTTAAAGGCCGGATTTGTCGAATTGAGGGAATTAACCTCCGACAGATTTCCGGCCTCTTTTCCTTCCAATGACGAACACGTCCAGATGGTCCTGGAGTTGACCGAGGATTGGGCCCGTTATGAAAAAGAAATTGCCCCTCGCCTGAGACAGGTGAAGAAGGCCCAAAAGGCAGGCTTGGAAATCAGGATCGGGAAGGGCGAAGATTTATTGTCCGATTTTTATAGGGTTTTTTCCCAAAGGATGAGGGAGCTTTTTTTCCCGGTTTACCCTAAAAATTATTTTAGGATGATTCTTAAAATATTTCAAGAAGAGGCCCAGTTGGTCCTGGTTTATGACCCAGGGAAAGCCTTTAGGGGGGATGCTCCTGTTTAAATTCAGGGACACCTGCAGTGCCCCTTATGTGGCCACTCTGGTCGAGCACCAGGTCTCGCATCCGAATCAGTTATTGTATTATGGAGCCATCCGTCAGGCCTGGGAGGAGGGATACCGGAACTTTGACTTTTGCCGTAGTCAGATCCATTCCGGGACCTTCAACTTTAAGAGTCAGTGGAAAGCCAAGCCCCAGGGCCTGACCTATCTGTATCCGTTATGCAATGGGGAGCGGCCCGTGCCTTCGGTCGGCCAGGCCCAGAAATCCACGGCCTTTCTTTTAGCCGGGAAGATCTGGCCCCGTTTACCCCTCCCGGTGACCCAATGGTTAGGGGGGAAACTGATCAGACAATTGGTCTTGGCTTAAAGAGATAGAAAGAACGATCAGGAGTTAAGGGTAGCACAGCCGCCCCCGGCTGTGAAGATTGATGACCGGCGAGGGCGCCTGCCCTCCAGTGCCCCTTGAAACCTTTTGGAGATCATGAAAACGACATTGATTATTGTCCCGGCTTATCAGGAAGAGGCCAATATCCTTCAGGTCCTCGGGGATATTCGAGCCCACATCCCCCAAGCCGACATCCTGGTGGTCAACGACGGCTCGACCGATCAAACCGCCTCTTTGGCCCGGGGAGTGGGGGTAAAAGTGATCGACCATCCCTTTAACATGGGGATCGGGGCGGCGGTTCAAACGGGTTTTAAATATGCCTGGGAACACCATTATTCGGAAGCCCTGCAGATCGACGGGGATTATCAGCATCCGGCCCAGGAAGGGCCAAGGTTGCTTCAGGTCCTAAACGAAAAGGGAGCGGACTTAGTGATCGGGTCGCGATTTGTCGAACCTACCGGTTATCGCGGTTCCTGGTTACGGCGGACCGGGAATCGACTTTTTCAATGGGTGAATGCCTTAGTCGTCGGCCAGAAAATTATCGACAATACCTCCGGGTTCAGGGCCTATTCCCGTCGAGCCCTTGAACTACTGTCTCAGACCTATTTAGGAGAGTACCCGGAACCGGAATCGATCGGCTATCTCAAGAGCCAGGGCTGTTCCATCATTGAAGTTCCGGTCCGGATGCGGAACCGAACCGGGGGAACCTCTTCCATTACCCCCTTGCGGAGTTTTTATTATATGGTCCGGGTTTTAACCTCAATCCTTTCTTTTAAACGACATTCCCGGAGGTGACCCTTGAATTTTTTGATACTGAAAATAAGCACCTTTCTTTTGTCGGTATTCTTGTTGGTCTGGATTATATCCTTGGTCCGTCGAAGGCTTTTGATCGAAGAATATTCCTTTTTATGGATCTGCATCGCCGGGATCTTTCTGGTCCTCTCTTTTTTCCATCCGATTATGGATAAAGTAGCCCACTGGATGGGGATTGACTATGGACCTTCGGCCCTGTTTTTATTTTTGAACGTGGTAACTATTTTCATCTTGATCCATGTCTCCATCCAGCTTTCCGACTATAAATCCAAAAAAAGGCTCCTCGCCCAGGAGATCGCCTTACTTAGGGACAAGGTTGAAGAACTTTCCCATAAGATGAGCACTCATGAATCTTCTAACCTTTGATGTCGAAGACTGGTATCATATCAATTTCCCCCTGGTCGACTTTACTGTCTTTGATCGGCAAGAAGATCATCAGGCCCTGTTCGATCACACCAAGAAACTAACCGAGTATTGTAAAACCAATCGCCTCCGGGGGACCTTTTTTGTTTTGGGGCGTTTACTCCAAAAAAGACCGGAGATCGGCGAATGGATCGTGGAACAAGGTCAGGAACTGGCCCTTCATGGCTTTGAACATGATTTATTGACCGGCAAAAAACCGGATCAATTCAAACAGGAATTGGAGAAATCCCTTCAGGTCTTTCGACAAATCACCGGTGCCTATCCTTTAGGCTTTCGGGCCCCTTCCTGGTCTATTAATGAGGCCAACCTCTGGGTCCTGGAAATCCTGGAGTCTTTTGGCTTTACTTACGACTCCTCGATTTTTCCCATCAAATTCTTTCTCTACGGTCTCCCGACCGCGCCGGCCGAGCCCTTCTATCCCCTGATTCGGGGAAGGCAATTAAACCTTCTGGAAATCCCGGTTTCTGTCTTCAGGATGGGACCAAGACGGATTGCCTACTCGGGCGGGGTTTATTTCAACCTCTGGCCATTTAAAGTGATCCAAAAAATAGGGAAAAGACAAAGCCGCTTGAACGATTTCAACCTTTTTTATTTCCATCCCTGGGACCTCTGGAAACGGTCTTCGGAACAAATCCGGCAATTGAAGGCCCGTTGGGTGGGTCTGCATCTGGGAAATACTCTCCGGAAATTTGAAAGGCTTCTCGATGCCTTTCCGATGGACGGTATCTCGGCTCATCTTGCTTCCCTTAAGGACCGGGCCAAGCCAGCCCATCTTGGATCTTCTCATGAAGCGTGAAAGCGATCTTTTTTACTTCAAGGCCTTTGGCGGATTATTACTTCTCCATTTCCTGATCTGGTTTTCCCTGGGTATGGCCTTAGACCTTCATCCCGATGAGGCCGACCACTGGGTCTGGTCCCAGTATCTGTCCTGGGGATATTATGAACATCCTCCCATGGTAGCCTGGGCCATTCGCTTCTTCACGGCTTTTTTAGGCAATAATCAGTGGGCCCTGGAAATAGGTTCCCAAGTCATTACCCTGCTTTCTTTCCTGGGGGTTTTCCTTCTGGCCAGAAAGGCCTTTGAGGCCAGGACGGCCTTCTTAAGCGTCCTGTGCCTGGAAGCCACCCCCTTGTTTACCGTGGGCAGCATGATCTTTATCATCGATACCGTCCTTATCTTGTTTTATCTCTGGGCTGCCCTGGGATTTTGGAAGGGTTATGAGCAGGGGGACAAAAAATTTTATTACTGGGCCGGGCTGGCCCTGGGGCTGGCCTTACAATCCAAGGTAACGGCCGTCCTTTTCCCTTTTTCCGGTCTGCTCTTTTTGCTGGTTTCCAGGGAAAGAAGGAAAATCTTTAGGGACCCTCATTTATATCTGGCCCTGATAGTGGGCCTGGCGATCTTCTCTCCTTTTATTTACTGGAATATGACCCATGGATGGATCTCCATCCAGGGCCAATTGGAAAAAGGGCTGACCGGCGGAAAGAATTGGAACCAGGTGTTCGGATTCTGGTTTGGACAACCGTTAATCGTCGGCCCGGTACTCTTTTTCTTTTTCCTGAAAGGCCTTTGGGCCGGCATAAAAAAATTCAAACAAGAGGCCCGTTTTTCTTATCTGGTTTTATTGACCCTTGTTCCTGTTTTGGTTTTTGGGCTGGCGGCCTTTAGAGGAAAATATTCCGATCCTACCTGGACCGATATAGGCTGGCCCTTTGGGGCTATCTTGGCGGGAAAATATTTTTCGGATCGGCTATCCAAAGAATCGACCAGGAAGGCGCTTTTGGCCGGGGGTCTTATTTTTGTCACTTCCTGGCTACCGATCGGTCTGATAGCCATCCATTCCCTTCACCCCTTCCTTCCGGTGGGCAATCAACATGATCGTACCCTGGAGATGTGGGGCTGGCGTCAATTGGGACCGGCGGTCGGGAAAGAATATGAGCGCTATTTTCCGGACCGGCCCAGGGTATTTGTCATTACCGATGAATATCAATTAGCCGGAGCCGTTTCTTTTTATACCCCACAGCACCCGATCCCCTACACCTTTGCTAAAGCAAAAAGAAACATCTGGGTCTCCCTTGACGAATTAAAACAAAAAGGGGCCTTGTTGGTCTGCACCCCTGAAAGTTGTATGCAGGATCAGGACAAAACCCGTACTCTTTTTAAAAGGGTGGAACTCATTTCGGAGATTCCCATCATCAGGCAAGGGCAGGTGGTAAAAAAATTCAAGGTCTATTATTGTTCCAATTAATCCGATGAGAATCATTTCCAAATATATCCTAAAAGAAATCATGGCTCCCTTTGGGGTTACCGTCCTGGTCTTTACTCTGATTTTCCTGATCGGTAATTTAATGCAGTTGATTGAAATGATCGTCCAGAAGGGGGTGAGTCTCTGGGACATTGTCCGCTTGTTGGGGTACACCCTACCCTTTCTTTTTGTTTACATCATCCCCATGGCCTTTTTTATCTCCATTCTGCTGGGGTTTTTAAGGTTGTCCAGTGATAACGAAGTAACGGCCCTGAAGGCTTCCGGAGTGGGCTTTTTTCAGCTCCTCCCCCCGGTCTTTACCTTGAGTCTGGCGGCTTATCTGTTGACCAGCTTTATGGCCATGGTCGCCCAACCCTGGGGCGAGCACTCTCTAAAAAGTCTGATCTTTAATATAGCCGTGGTCCAGGCCAAGGTGACCTTAAAAGAACGGGTGTTCAATGACGACTTTAAGGACCTAATTTTTTATATTCAAAAGGTCAGTTCCGAAGGGCAAATGGAGGATGTTTTTATTTACGACCAGCGCCAAAAGGACCTCCCCCAGACCATCCTGGCCAAAAAGGGCTGGTTGATCCCCAATCCCAGGGAACGGTCTCTCAACCTGCGTTTGGAAAACGGGACCATTTATAATGTGACTCTTAGTTCCAAGAGTGCCCAGAATATTAATTTTAAGACCTACGATCTGATATTGCCTTTAGAACAGATGATTTCGGCCCAGGAAAAAAGAGAAAAATCAGAGACGGAATTGTATCTTCATGAATTAAAAGAAAAGATCCGGCAGACTTCTCCGGGAGAGAAAAAATATAATGTGTATCAAATAGAATACTACAAAAAATTCAGCCTTCCCTTTGCCTGTCTGGTGTTTGGCATGATCGCCTTTCCCTTGGGTCTGCAATCCCGCTTGTCTGGAAGGTCCTGGGCCGTGATTTTTGGAGGGGCCGTTTTCCTCATTTACTACCTGATCCTGTCTTTGGCCTTCAGTCTGGGGGAAAAGGGGAGCTTGAAACCTATAATCGGTTTATGGCTTCCCAATATTATTGTCGGGGGTATGGGCGGATATATGTTCTGGATTACCTGGAAGGAAAAAGAAAGTCGCTGGTTGACGGGGCTTAAGAACTTGGTTGACTGGATAAAGGATCTGGGGAAGAAAGGCCCAACGTAACTTCATAAATGACGACATTTTACGAAGCCATCAAATAAGATAGGCATTCAATGGCCACAACTTCCTGGAAAAAACAAGCCTTGTTTCCCCTAATCTGGTTTGGGTCAATCCTATATGGTTTCGGGATTCGTCTTCGATTGCTGTTGTACCGGTTGCATATCCTGCCGACCCGCAGCCTGCCCCTTAAGGTGATCAGTATCGGCAATCTGGCGGCCGGCGGTACGGGGAAGACCCCTCATGCGGCCTTGCTGGCCTGCTATTTACAAAAAAAAGGGGTTAGGGTGGCGGTTTTAAGCCGCGGCTACCGGGGAACGAAGATGAAAGAAGGGGCGGTCATTTCCGATGGGCGGTCCTTGTTGAGTACCGTCGAGGAAGGAGGGGAAGAGCCTTATTTACTGGCCCAAAAACTGACGGGAATCCCCGTGTTGGTTGGGAAGGATCGTTATCGTTCGGGATTGGTTTGTTCCCGGAAATGGCAAACCGAATGGGTCGTCTTGGATGACGGCTTTCAACATCTCAACCTAAAACGGGAGATCGATATCTTACTCCTGCCGGGCCATCAACCCTTTGGTTCAGGGAAGCTCCTGCCTTGGGGCCTTCTTCGGGAACCGATCGAAGAAATGAAAAGGGCCGATATTATTTTGATTACCCATAGTGAAAGGCTGGACCCGTCCGAACAAAAAGCATTGGCCGAAGAAATTCATTCCCGGACCCCCTCAACCCCGATTTTTTTCTCCGAACATAAACCGATCATCCTTTGGCGTTATCCGGATAAGAAAGTTCTCCCTCTTTCCTGGTTGGAGGGGAGACGACTTCTGGCCTTTTGCGGACTGGCCGAACCCAACTCCCTGACCTTCACCCTGAAACAACTCAAGGCCGAACCGGTCAAGCTGGTTCAATTTCCGGATCATCACTTTTATCAGGATAAAGACAAAAAGTCCCTGGAACACATAAGCCGCACCTCACGGGTCGACCTTTTGGTCACAACTGAAAAGGATGCTTTAAAGTTGGGGAAATGGGAAACGGCCGATTTACAGGTCTTGGTCTTAGGAATAGAAGTCGAGATACGGGACTCGACCTTTTGGGATTTGCTGAATCAGAGGATGGGATTAGAGGCATGAGGCAGAAGAAATCGATTGGAAGGATAAACAAAATTCTGATAAGGTCTCCCAACTGGGTAGGGGATGCCCTGTTGACTACTCCGGCTGTTCATAGTATAAGAAAACACTTTCCCAATTCCCATATTACCGTGTTGGCCAAGCCGTGGGTGGCTTCCCTATTTCAATCCAGCCCGGATGTCGATAATGTGTTGGTTTATCAAAAACCGGGGATTCATCAGGGGATGGGGGGGATATGGAGGTTGACCCGGGAATTAAAAGCAGAAGGATTCGACTGCGTAGTCCTTTTTCCCCATTCTTTTGAATCGGCCTGGATTTCCTTTTTAAGTCGTATCCCTGTTCGTATCGGTTATGCCACGGAAGGACGGGGCCTTTTATTATCTCACCCCCTTGGGTTGACTCAGGGCAGGCAAAAGGAGCATCAAGTCCCCTTTTTCTTCCATCTCCTGGAACCCCTTGGAATTCATGAAGAGCCTTCGGCTGAAAAAAATTCTCTGGGCCTGCCGATTTCTTTGTCCGCTAAAAATCAGGCCGAGGCCCGTTTACAATCTTTGGGAATAAGACCTTCCGATTTATTAGTCGCCTTGGCCCCGGGGGCGATTTACGGTTCGGCCAAGTGCTGGCCTTTTGACCGATTTGAACAATTGGCGGGCCGCCTGAAAAAAAAATGGCAGGCCAAAGTGATCCTTCTCGGCACTGATACCGACACCCTGTCCGGAAAAATCAAAGAAAGCCCGGCTTACCATAACCTGCTCGGGAAAACCAATTTGGAAGAGGCCTTGGCCTTGATTCAAAGAAGTCAATTGATGATTTGCAACGATTCAGGATTGATGCATGGGGCTTCGGCCTTACGGATCCCCTTGGTAGCCCTCTTCGGCTCAACCAATCTTCTGCGGACCGGTCCATGGGGAGGGATCGGCCGGGTGATCAAAAAAGATTTCCCCTGCAGTCCCTGTCTTAAAAAAGTCTGTCCTGAAACTCCGACCTGCATGGAGGCCATAACCGTCGATGAGGTTTGGGCAACACTGGTACACATGAGGGAGCAGAACCTGTTTTAACACGAAAATAACCTTTGTCCACCCCCACCTCTATCCTCCCCCCTCCGAGGGGGGTAAGTTAATTTAGCTCCCTCTCCCCAGGCGGGAGGGTTGGGGTGAGGGGGGGGCAACGATTTTCATGGTTTGTGGCGCTCCATTAGGGCATGATGGTTTAACATGATTTTGATGACTTCCCCTTTAAAAAAGCTACCTTTTAATTTGGAAAAAATCCGTAGCATTGCCCTGGTTCAACCGAGCCGGATCGGAGATATCGTCTTCAGCCTCCCTACCCTCAGCGGACTGCGGCAGATCTTTCCGGAGGCCCGAATATCCTGGCTGGTGGATGAGCGGTGCAAAGAAATAGTGGAGGGCCATCCCGATCTGGATGAGATCATCGTCATCCCCTTCAAAGCCCTTGAAAAGGCCCTAAAGGAAAAAAAATGGCTTTGGATCTGGCAAACTTTGAGACAGCTTAAAAAAGATTTGCGGGAGAGGTCCTTTGATTTATCCGTGGACCTCCACGGTCTGGCCAAATCAGCCCTCCTGGTTCTTATGGCCGGAGCCCGGAACAAAATCGGGTCTTCCAATACCACCGGAATGAAGGAACTGAGCGGTCTCTTTTCCAAGGAAATCCTTCCCGGACCGAAGGATGTGCATACGGTGGAACGGAACTTGGCTTTGGTCCGTTATCTCGGGGGCAAAGTGGAGCACCCTGAATTTAAATTTAAGATCTCCCCGGTCCATCAGGAGGAAGTGGCCGTCTTATTAGACCGGGCCGGTTATGTGCAAAAGCTCCCTTTGATCCTCATTCATCCCGGTGCCGGCTGGCTTTCACGCCGCTGGCCAGTGGAACGGTTTGCCGAGTTGATCAATAAACTGAAAAAGGAGCTTCCGGTTCAATTGGCGGTTATCGGGGGCGCCGAAGGGGGCAGTAAAGAAGCCCAACTCTTTGCAAGATTATTTTCCTTAATTCAGGTGCCGGTGATTAATCTGGTCCAGCAACTAAACCTGAAACAATTAATCATCCTGCTCGACCGAGCCGCACTTTTTTTGGGGAATGAAGCCGGTCCCATGCATTTAGCCACGGCCCTTGATAAACCGGTAATAGCCATCATAGGGCCTACCCGGCCTGAACTGACTGGTCCTTTCGGCCCAAGGGCCAGGATCGTTAGAAGGAAAGTCGTTTGCAGCCCCTGCCGGGAGAGAAACTGCCTTGACCTGAAATGCATGAAAGCCATCGAGGTCGACCATGTCTTTGAAGCCGTCCGGTCCATCCTGTAACTTTATTGAAACCCATAAAATTCAGCGAGTCCTCTTGGTTAAGTTGACTTCGCTGGGGGATGTGGTTCATGCTTTGCCGGTAGCTTTAAGTTTAAAGAAGGCCTTTCCTTTTCTAAAACTCCATTGGGTGGTGGAGGACCGCTGTGCCCCTCTCTTGGAAACCCACCCGCTCCTGGATTCGGTCATCATCTATCCTCGGCAAGAGCTCCAGTCCTTGATCTCGAAAAGGAAATGGGGGCAGGTCTTAAAATGCCTCAAGGATTTGAGACGATCTTTAAAGGATCTGCATATCGACCTTTCCCTTGATCTACAGGGGCTGGCCAAGTCGGGATTGATGGTCTTAATGGCTGGGGCTCCCCATCGAATCGGTTGTTTCGGCTTGAAGGAGATCAGTTATTTAATTTCGAAAAGCCTGCCGGAGGGGGCAGATCTCCATGCCGTAGATCGTAATTTGAAGGTAGCTGAATTCTTAGGGGCCGGGATAGATGCACCCAAATTTGTTTTCGGCTTTAAGGAAGAAGAAAAGGCCTGGGCCGAGGAATTCTTAGGTAAGCACAAGGTCTCCGATGAGGTGAGACTCATTGGTCTTCAAGTCGGGGCCTCATTTCCTCAAAAGTGCTGGCCCATCCAAAAGATGGTGGCCTTGGCTGAAAAGATGTCCAATTTCCCGAATACCCGGGTCATTCTTTTCGGGGATCAAAACGACCGGGAAAGATTAAAACCCTTTTTCGCCCAAGTCCCTTTGACAGTAATTAATACCTTGGGGGGACTTTCTTTACGTCAACTAATGGCCTTGATCGACCGCTGTCAGTTGTTTGTCGGGGCCGATACCGGACCTCTTCATCTGGCGGTAGGACTGGGACTTGGGGTCATCGCCCTGTGCGGGGCCGATGACCCCAAGTGGACAGGACCTTATGGCTATTCTCACCGGATTCATTACAAAAAGTTATCATGCAGCCCTTGTAATAAAACCCCGATATGTCAGGGCCGCTATGATTGTATGGAATCCATCGAGGTGGATGAGGTGATGGATTCGGTTCGGGATGTTTTGGAAATTTCGGAGTTCGGAGTGAAAAAATCAAGTCAGAGGCCGGAATGAGACAAAAATATTTTTTCTGGATTCTGAATTCTAATCTTTTATTATGTACTTTATCCTTTACAGCTTAGTTTACCTGCTCTCTTGGATCCCTCGGCCTCTTGGTCTTCGCCTGGGAGATTTTATAGGTGGCGTCCTCTACAAGATGTTGACCCGAAGGAGAGAAATCGCCCTTAAAAACCTGGTCATTGCCTTTGGAGACCAGAAGAATTCGGAGGAACGAAAGGCAATCGCCAGAAGGGTCTTTCAAAATATGGGCCGTCATTTTTTTGAGGCCTGTTATTTGATACGGTATGACAAAAAAAAGCTGGCCACTTATGTCCGATTTGAAGGCCTGCATCATTTCGATCAGGCGGTTGCCCAAGACAAGGGGGTAATCTTTTTAACCGGCCACTTCGGCTACTGGGAACTCCTGGCCGTAAGCAGCGGTTATTTTTTAAAGCCTTCCTACCTGGTGGCCAAGCCTTTGGATTTCAAACCGGCCGATAAATTGGTCCGGACTATTCGGGGAGTGAGCGGCAATCAATGCATCACCAAAGAAAAATCCATGCGGAGATTGATCCAGGTTCTGAAACAAGGGGCCATTGTGGCCGTCCTCTTGGATCAAAATATCGACTGGAAGGATGGGGTCTTTGTGCCTTTTTTCAATAAACGGGCCTGCACCAATAAAGGACTGGCCTTGTTGGTTAGAAAGACCGGGGTCCCGGTGGTGCCGGTTTTTATGAGGGATACCGGTCAAGGGAAGTACCTAGTTGAATTTCAGCCGTCTCTGCCCTGGCTGTCCTTTGATGATCGTACCAAGGAGATTGAGGAAAATACGGCCCAATATAATCAAGCGATTGAGGCCATGGCCCGGCAGTATCCGGAACAATATTTCTGGGTCCACCAACGGTGGAAGACCAGACCTTACCAACCCTGGCCCCGAGAAAACCAATAACGGACAAGGTACAGGGTATAAGGTACAAGGTTTGGGGTTTGCCCGTTGAAGGCAAGTTTTCACCTTATACCTTGAACCTTACACTTTACCATCTTTTAAAACGGCGACATGGATAAACGATTCAAGATATTGCACACTGAATGGTCCGAAGGCTTCGGCGGGCAGGAGATGCGCATCCTTTTGGAAATCCATGAGCACCTCAAACAGGGTCATCGGGTTTCCTTGCTCGCCCCACCCGAAAGTCCGTTATTGAAGACGGCTAAAGACCAGGGAATTGAAGTCATCCCTCTGAAGATCAGGCACACCTTTGATCTTCGAGCCCTCTGGAAGATAAAAAAAATACTGCGAGAAAAAGAAATCGAAATCCTGCATACCCATAGCTCGGTGGACAGTTGGGTGGCCTCCCTGGCCGGCAAATGGGCCGGTGTGCCGGTGCTGGTACGCACCCGGCATATTTCTGTTCCAGCGAAGACACACCGGTTAAATAAAATTTATTCACTGCCGGACGCGGTCATAACCACCGGAGAACATATCCGCCAAATCCTGATAAAGGCCTATGGTCTTTCAGAAGATCGGGTATTTTCCATTCCCACCGGGGTGGATACAGATCGGTTTTCCCCTCGGGCCCCGGACCCGAAACTGAAAAAAGGTCTCGGTTTACCTGAAGGGGCTTTGGTGATCACCCTGGCAGCGATACTGCGGGCCCAGAAAAGACATGAATTGGTTATCGCCGCGGCGCCTGCCATACTGAAAAAATATCCTCAGGCCCGTTTTCTCTTTGTGGGGGAAGGGCCGAGACGAAACCTGATCGACGAAGAACTCAGGAGAACTCAGATGGATTCCTTTTTTTTAATGACCGGGCATAGAGACGATATACCGGGAATCCTTTCTATAACCGATATCGGTTTAATTACCTCCGAGGCGGAGGGTGTGCCCCAGTTTCTTCTTCAAGCCATGGCCATGGCCAAACCGATGGTAGCCACCCAGGTCGGAGGCATCCCGGAATTATAGAGTCGGGCATTAACGGCCTTTTAATCCCTCCGGAAAATCCACAGGCCCTAGCCGAAGCGGTCATAAGACTTCTTGACGACAAAGCCTGTGCCGCCCGAATGGGACAAAAGGCCCGAGAATTGATCACCGGAAAAAATATACCGCCAGTCAAATGGCCGAACAGGTTTATCAGATTTATTTAAAGATGTTTGAGG
>CAWGEQ010000035.1:0-145910 GCA_963821645.1 uncultured delta proteobacterium
AAACGATCCCGCCTTCTCGGATAAACTTAAGCGCCTCCAATCCGCCCGAAAGGGAATCATCCTGTCCGGTAGCAACCAGAATGGTGATCCCCCGGGCCTTGAGGTTTTCACGCTGATCACGGGCCACCTGTTTGGCCTCTTTTTCTCCCATGATCATGAGATGCTTGAGGCCAACCTCCTGGAAAGCCTGCGCCGCGATCTCAAAACTACCCAGGTGAGACATCAGGATTATCCCTCCCCGGCCGCTTCGGGCGGCCTCGAATATCCCTTCACTTCCTTGGGTTAAAATAGAACCCTTTTTCTTCCCACCGAAATCGATCCGGTCCCCAAAGGTGGCGGCGAAGGAGTGGAACTGACGCCAGGCGCAAAAAAGATAGTACCAGGCCCTTCTATCAGGAAAAATTCCCTGATAAAGGCGGACACTTGATCGCCTTTTAGAGGGATAAAACAGAAAGTATCCAGTGGCGATCCACCAGGCAAAGAATCGGACAGGCCAGGAGCTCAGAAAAAGGGACATCTTTTCCAGCATCTTAAGAAAGGATGCCTTCATCTCTACTCTCAACGAACCTGGATCGCTTGTCTTAAGGCGGTTAGATCTATGGGATTGAGATCCAGCCCTCCGTCAAGGAAGAGGGTATCATCCGTCAGTGTCTCGGAATCAACATCTTTGAGGTGCAGGTGGTTAACGATTTTGTTGCGTTTTTGGAGGAGCTGTTCCATCCCTTCTTATCAGGCCCCTTCTTCTCTGACTTTCAAATATCCCTGGACAACGGGTTCACCCTGGCAGGTTATCTGAAAATCCAATTTGGCCTCAGGAACCTTGGGCATGGCCGCTACAGAAATGCGCAGGTCTTCACCCGGGAGGACCACCAGTTTAAACCGTATTTTGGAAAACCCGAAGACCACCAGAAATCGCCCCTTTTCCCGGGCTTGTTTTTTTACCATTTCAGAGGCCAAGGCCAGAAGGGCCACTCCGGGCAGCAAGGGGGTTTTTTCGAAGTGTCCGGAGAACCACTCCGAATCGGATTCGAATCGGGCCCTGGATTCCCACCGCCCTTCAGGGGTAATCCAGGGTTTCTCAAGAGGTAACCAATCATCAGGGAAGGTTGACATGTGATTTCAATTTCCGCTTTTTAACAGGGATAGCGAGCGAATTCCCCGCAGCTTGCTGCGTGGGTAAACGAGCGAACTTCAAATAATAGATATTTTACCTTGCCTGGAAGATTCCCCGCACCTTGGTGCGGGGAGCTTCAATTCAGGATAAGACGACAAAAATCCTATCCATAACCATTGGCATTGTCAATATAAAATAAACCGTAGTCTTATTTTCCCTTGACCCCGGTTTCCTTTCCATCTTATAATCTTCCTCAATTAAAAGAAGACCACCTGCGTTAGACATTTAAAACAGGTGATTCCCCGCCGATTCATTTAAAGAAGGACCAATAATAAAATAAGGAGGCTAATGATGCCTAAACGCGATGAGATAAAAGGCATTATTGACAAAGTAACCCAAGTCATTATTTTTGAACTCAAGCTGGAAGACGTTACGGTAGAGACATTCAATCCCGATATGGACCTGATTGATGAACTGGGGATTGATAGTATGGACTTGGCTACGATAGCCTTGGTTTTGCAGGATGAGTACAAGATTGTAATCGATGAGGACGATTATCCCAAATTGAAGACCATTCGCCTGATCGCCGAATATATTGAAGAAAAAATTTCAGCCCGGAGTTAATCTTCCAACAGCGTAATCCCGGTTTTGGCCCTTGGCCAATGAACGGGGAGGAAGGCCTCTATGACCATTATTCAAAAGGCATCCCTTGATCCAGGCAAACCGAAATTTTCCGAACTTCTGGCCCAGCCGGAAGTAAGGCAGCGGTGGGAGAAAGTCCGGAAATATTTTTTTCTGCGGGAATCGACTTACGACATGAGCAACCGCTGCAATCTCCGTTGTGACGGCTGCTATTATTATGAAGGTGAAAAACAATTTGCCGTGGAAAACAGCTCGGTCGAGGCCTGGCGGCAACTGATGATTGACGAGAAAAAACGGGGCATCACCTACGTAGTCCTGGCCGGGGCCGAACCGTCGCTCGTGCCGGAGCGGTTGGAGGTTTGTTTTCAGGAAATTCCCCTGGGAAGCATTGCCACCAACGGCTTAAAAAAAATTCCGGAATCCGTGGGCTACAAGATCCACATTTCCGTCTGGGGCAACGATGAGACCAGCTTCCGGGTGCGAAAGGCCAAGGACCTTTTAATAAAACAAATGGATAATTATCGAAATGATCCCCGGGCCGTTTTTGTCTATACCTTTACCCGAAATAATATCGAAGAGGTCCGGGAAGTAGCCGGTCGGCTCGTTGCGGAGGACTGCCGATTGACCTTTAATGTCTTTTCTTCTCCGGTAGGGTATGCCGGACCGCTACGCCATGACGGAGAATCGCTTAAGCGAGTTCAAACCGCCATGATCGAGCTCTTGGAACACTATCCTCAAAATGTTCTTTTTTCGGTTTACAATGCCGTGGCCCACACCCAGGAAAAGAGTTTACACGGGCTTTACTCCTGCCTGTATCCCCGACAGAACCCTTCCCAGGAACTTGGACTGGGACGGTCTTTTCGACAATACCGGACTGATCTGAAATGGGACCGGGCGGTGGCCTGTTGTGTCCCGGATACGGATTGTACTGACTGCCGTCATTATGCCTCCGGGTCGGCCGTGGTCACCGCCCGTCTTTATCGCCACGCCATTGACTTGGCTACTTTTAAATCCTGGCTGGATTATGTGGACACCTATCTGGCGGTCTGGGTGATGGGCTATTCAAAAGGGAAGAACCTTTGCCCTGAGCCGGTCAGCCCGCCAGGGGCTTAGCCCTGAGCCGGGAAAGTTAGAAAGACTGATTCTATAAAAGAAGGCCTTTATGAAGACCGTAAGTTCATTGCTGGATCAACAATGGCTCGATCGATACAAGAGGATCACCAATCTAAACATCCGCAGTTCCATATACGATGTCACCAACCGGTGCAATTTGCGCTGCCAGGGCTGCTTTTTCTTTTCTTCCAATGAACACCAGGCCGCCCGGGAAGAAATGGGCATCGAGAAATGGGAAGCATTTATTGATCACGAAAAGGAACGGGGGGTCAACCTGGCCATATTGATCGGGGGAGAGCCGACCCTCACCCTGGACCGGGTCGAGGCCTTTTATAAACGTCTGCCGACTTTTTGTGCCACTAACGGCTTGATTAAAGTCCCCCGGGAGAAATTTCCCGATATGATGGTCGGTATTTCGCTCTGGGGCAGCGCCGAAGACGAAAAGATCCTCCGCGGCCGCGACACTTTTGCCATTTCCAGTAAGAATTATGCCGGAGATGATTTTACCTATTATCTTTACACCATTACGCCTCGGCAAGTAGGGAAGGTTGAATCCACGGTCAAAAGAATTGCCGACGTGGGTCTGAAGGTCCATTTCCAGTTGTTATCCAACGATGAAGGTGTGGACGGTTTTTACTGGAAGGAAGGGGAGCTGAAAGAACTGCGGCAGGAAATGGATGAGCTGTTGGATCAATACCCCCGGACGGTTATTTCCAGCAGATACTATCATCAAATCATCACGACAGGAAAGATGTTGGGGCGACCTTTTGGCTGGGACGAATGTCCTTCCGTCACCGAATCCCTGGACCATAGAAGCCCCCAACCACGCCGCCTGATCCATTTCGTCCGCTGGGCTTCCGATTTAAAGACCGTGCATCGCTGCTGTACTTCGGCAACACGGGATTGCTCTACCTGCAAGGATGGTGCAGCCCACATGAGCTGGGTCATGGTCAATAAGCGGGAACACATCCGGTCGACCCGAGATTTGCAAAACTGGATCGAAGTGTATGAAATGTTTGCCAAGCTTTATCGCTTTATTCCCTGGTGAGCCCGGAGGCCGTTGAGTAACCCACCGTAGATGGAACCGTTGTCGCATCCACGATAAAGTCTGTCGAATCCCAGCGCCAAGGTGCGGGCCCGCATGGCGGAACCCGCAGACACTAAAATTTCAAATAGCTTTGGTTAGACTTTTTACGAACTTGTCAGACTTATTGTTTCAGAAATATTGATATGGGTCCAAGAAAAGCCGTTATCGTCGGGTATGATGTCGTTTCTCCTTTAGGCACCGAGTGGGAAATCCAATGGGAACGGGCCGTCCGCGGGGAATCCGGTATCGGACCCTTGACTCGGTTTCCCCTGAGCGCTGATTTTCCGGTCCGGGTGGCCGGTGAAGTGGCCCCCCTTGATCCGCGCCCCTATCCCTTTTTACAGCCCCGGGAGATGGCCCACTGGTCCTCCCCCATCTTCCCCTATGCCCTGCTGGTGGTGCACCGGGCCCTGCTTAAAAGCGGTATTGTGATTACGCCCGACATCGCCCCCCGGGTTGCGGTCACCTTCAGCACCGCCGTGGGCGGGCTGGATGCGGTTTTACAAGCCGATCGCCTGATGGTCTCCGAAGGAAAGATGCCCCATCCCTTTACCAACCCCAATTCCTGTATTAATATGGTCGGTGGCCGGGTTTCCGTACTCACCGGCGCTACCGGGCCTATCTGTTCCACGATTACGGCTTGTGCTACGGGAATCCATTCCTTGATTATGGGTGAACTCTTACTGCAACGGGGCCTGGCCGATGTGGTCATCGCGGGGGCCGTCGATTTTCCCCTGGTTGAACCGATTGTTGCCGGATTTGCCACCATGAACGGGGCCTATCGTCCCAAAGAAGGTCAGCCCCGAGAGGCGCCGGAAAAAACCAGCCGGCCTTTTTCCGCCCATAGAAGGGGCTTTGTCGTTTCCGAAGGGGCCGGATGTCTTATTTTGGCCACGGCCGAATTTGCTAAGACCCATGGGCTCAAGGCACCTATTGAAATGGCCGGTTATGGAATGACCTCGGATGCCACCCATTTTGTCTCGCCCAATTTGGCGACGGTTCAACGGTGCATCGAGCAAGCCATTGCCAACGCCGGCTTGCAGCCTTCGGACATTGACGCCGTTAATGCCCATGCCGCTTCCACCAAAGTGGGCGACAAAGTGGAGGCCGAGGCCTTGCACCATGTCTTCGGCAAAACCCTGCCGCCGGTCTCGGCCAACAAATCCCAATTGGGCCATGCCATGGGGGCCTCCAGCGCCATTGAAGCCATTTTGGCCATAGAGGGATTGCTCCAGGAGACCCTGCTACCCACGATTAATTACAGCCCAGACCCGGCCATTGAAATCGATTGTGTGGCCGAAGGGGCCAGAAAGTTCAAAGGGGAATTTGTCTTGAAAAATGCCTTTGGTTTTGGCGGATGTAATGCCTGCCTGATTTTACGCCGACTGCTATAAAGGATGGGCGGGAAACCATGAAGCCACCTAAAAACAGAAGAGTATTTGTCGTCGGTTACGGAACGGCCACCCCCTTGGGGAGCACCTTTGAAAAGACCTGGAAACGGGCCATCCGGGGGGAGGCCGGTTTCCGGAAGGTAACCCGTTGTCAGGTGGAATCCGCCTGTGATATTGTCGGTGAGATCCCGGACTGGAATCCGTTGGAACTTGATTTTATCGATGCCAAAGAAATCTACAACTGGAATGCCGCTTTTGTCATCCTGACCATGGCGGTCTGCCAGGAGGCCTTGGAAAATTCGGGGATTACCGTAGATGAGCGGATTGCTCCCCGGATGGCCTGCCTCATCGGCTCGGCCTTAAATGGTCCGGATGCCTTTCGCCTGGCCATGCAAGACTTGGAACACCGGGGTCCGCTCCGGGTAAGCCCTTATCTGCTGCCCAACTTGTGCGCCAATGTACCTTCCGGAAAGGCCGGAATGCTCCTTAAATTTACCGGACCGATTTTTTCGCCTCAGGGCGCCTGCGCCTCGGGTAACCATGCTATCGGTCTTGGGGCCAGATTGATCCGGGACGGGGATTGCGATTTTGTCCTGGCCGGCGGTGTCGATGCCCCCATCTTGCCGGAATTGATCCACGGTTTTGCCAATATGAATGCCACCATCAAGGTGTTTCCGGGGGATCGTGCTTTTTCCGACCCGGCTCAGGCTTCCCGTCCTTTCAGCGGCGACCGCAAGGGCTTTGTCCTTTCGGAAGGGGCAGGCGTAGTGGTTCTGGCGGCCGAAGAGCTGATTAAAGCTTACGGTCTTAAGGCCAGGGCCGAAGTTTTAGGGGTCGGATGGAGTTCGGATGCCTATCATTACACCAGCCCCAACCCGGTGACCATTACCCGGGCCATCCGGGAAACCATTGAAGATGCCGGCCTGCAACCCGTTGACATTCAGTATATCAATGCCCACGGCACTTCCACTCCCAAAGGGGATCGTACGGAAATAAAATGTCTGAGGGAGGTCTTTGGCAAAATAATCGAAAAAATCCCAATCTCTTCCAATAAGTCCCAGTTGGGACATACCCTGGGGGCCACGGCGGCCATCGAAGCCGCTTTGACCATTGAAGCTATGGGGAAGGGGTTGATTTTGCCGACCATCAATCATCTTCCGGACCCCGATCTTCCGGATATCGATGTGGTGCCTAATGTCCTCCGGAAAAAGAAATATGAAATTGCCCTTTCCAATGCCTTTGGTTTTGGCGGAACCAATTGCTGTGTGATTTTCAGGGGGGTGTGAGTTGCGTCCCAAGCCCTTCCGACCTGAATCCTTCAATAATGATCCCCGTTATGTCCGGGACCTGACCACCGGGTTGGTCTGGCACCGGGCGACCTATCGAACCTTATATGCCGATACGGACCGCTCGCAAGTGGTCTACCATTCCAATTACCTGCGCTTTTTTGAATTTGGGCGGACCTCCTTGATGCGCGATGCGGCCTACCCTTATAAGGAAATCGAGGAAAGCGGCTTTGTCTATCCGATTGTGGATTTACGGATCGGTTTTTATTACCCTTTATATTACGATGACTTGATGCATATCCATACCCGACCGACCCAGTTGGAGCGGGTGCGCCTGCAATTCGACTACCTGATCACCAACGCCGAAAAAGGCCAGATCATCTGCACCGGCTTTACCAAACATTGCGCCTTAAATGCTTCGGGCATCCCTGTGGCCGTGGATACCAAGACGGTCCAGCTTTGGAAGACATTCCCCAGGTAGAATCCCCAATGCGCACTCCTTGGCCAATCGAAATTAATCCATATCTGTTTGATCATCGTATGGAAGGAAGATGCCTTTTCCCGGCCGTGGAAGCCCTGATCACCCTGGCCGCGGCCGTTAATCGGAATTTTCCTCAGGCCGACATGAGGTGCCTGGCCATGGCCCGTTTCCCCCGTTTTTTAGTAATACCGCCAGAAACGCGTCGGGTAACGGCCTTGGTGGACTTTGAACAGGATCAGGCGGACCGGGTCAGCGCCAAGCTGTTGACACAGGTCAGGTCTAAAAGTGGAGGGATCGGACGCCATCTGGAACATGCCCGGGTGGAGTTTTTATTAACCGGGTGCTGTAAAGGCGTTTCCCCCCAATGGGAATCCCCGGAAAATCCGGATATGACCATACCGGCCGAATCCATTTATAGTGAACTGATCCCTTTCGGCCCCGCCTATCAAAATATCATTGGTCCGGCCTCAGTTTCCCGCCTGGGGGCCTGGGCGCTTCTCTCCGGCGGAGATCATCAGTCCGATGAGTCCCTGCTCGGCTCTCCTTTTCCGCTTGATGCCGCCTTTCATCTGGCCTGCGTTTGGGGGCAGCGATTCAACGGCATCGTTCCCTTTCCGACAGGTTTTGAAAAAAGAACCATTCACCAAAAAACAAAAAATGGCGGCTCCTATATAGGCCGGGTTATTCCGGTGACCGTTAATGAGATGCCCTTGATATTCGATGCTCTAATTTTTGATTCAAAGAATACCCTTTGTGAAGAAATCCGGGGCATTCAGATGCAGGATGTCTCCCAGGGTCGCTTGCGTCCGCCCCTGTGGATAATGGCCCGGTAACAGGCTGGAAAAGGGGGGGCAGGATTTCGGAGTTACCTCGGATCATTGGACCGATTAAGACAAAATCAGGATGCGTAGGAAGTAATATGTCTAAATTTGGGGAGCCTGTGTCTATGTTATCTGGTGATTCAGTAACACCGGTTACCAGGCGCCGTATTGTTCTGGTGCATCCAAGAGGCTCAAACTGGTTTAAAGGGTCTAAAGATGTTGTTGCTTCAGCAAACCGTATGATTCCTCATGGCATTTTGTCCATTGCCGCCTGGCTTGAAAAAGAAGGTCATGAGGTTTTTGTCCATGACTGTCTGGGGCCTCAGGCTTCATCGGATTTCAAAACCAATATTCAAGAAATTTTGAGCTATAAGGCCGAGTTGGTAGGATTTTCGGCCACCACATCCTCTTTTCCGGATTCGGCCAATATGGCCGCCGCACTCAAACAGGCCGTTCCAGCGCCTGTGACCATTTGCGGGGGGGTACACAGTTCCGCTTTAGGCCCTGCGCTTTTAAAAGATTATCCGGTTTTTGATTATATGGTGAGAGGCGAGGGAGAAATTACCCTGGCTGAACTGGCTTCGGGTGTTGATCCCGCGCAGGTCAGAGGAATCGTCTGGCGCAAAGGCCAAGAAGTGATTGATAACGGGCCGCGCTCACCCATTGAAGATCTGGACAACCTTCCTTTTCCAGCTTATGAAAAACTCAAGGGCTTTCCAAAAGGGTATAACCTCCCCCTGTTTAGTTACGCCCAATTCCCGGGAACGTCCATGGTCACCAGCCGGGGTTGTCTGTTCCAGTGTTCTTACTGCGACCGTTCAGTTTTTAAGAAGGGATTCCGTTATAACTCGGCTAACTATATTTATGACCATTTTAAGGTTTTGAATGAGAAATTCGGCGTCCGTCATGTGAATATTTATGACGATTTATTCACCACTGATGAAAAGCGAATTGTTGAATTATGCGAGTTGCTCAGGAACAATCCCCTTGATATGCAGTTTAACTGCGCTGTCCGTGTGGGTTATGCCTCGGATAAGCTTTTAAAGATGCTGAAGGAAGCCGGCTGTCTCATGGTGTCCCTGGGCATTGAATCGGCTGACCCGGGTATGCTGATCAAACACAAAGCGGGTGTGACTGTGGAAAAAGTGAAGGATACCGTTGCCCGCATTCAGTCCGCTGGTCTAAGGGCCAAGGGCTTATTCATGATGGGGCTCCCCGGAGAGACGGTAGACTCCATTCGCCGGACCAGCGATTTTGTAATGTCCCTGGGCTTAGATGATATGAATATGTCTAAATTTACCCCATTCCCCGGCGCGCCTTTGTGGAAGACGATCAGAGAGGAGGGGACATTTGAAGAAGATTGGGGCCAGATGAATTGTATCAATTTTGTCTTTATCCCCAAAACGATTGGATCAAAAGAAATTCTGGACCAGATGTACAATGAGCATGTCAAGCGCTTCTATACCGACAAAGAATGGCGCCGGAAGTTTATGAAACGGTTATGGCAGCACCGTCATTCTCTCTGGCATATGTTCAAGAACCTGCCTGACTTTCTGGCGGCCAAGGCCCAGTTTGAACCTAAGAAAACGGTCAGGGGCGGTCAATAGGACTCTGTGAGCGGCTTTCGGACTACAACAATCCTGTTAGTCATCACCACAATGGGTCTAGGCTTAAGTCTTGAAGACCCTTTTCGTTGGCTCGCTCTCGGGCTGTTGTGGACCGGATATATCCTCATCTGCATTTTGGGAGTGGCCATATTAAAACTCAATTTTTTTGTTCAGGCCGTCTGCAGGGGAGATTCAACAGAGAAGCTTGTAACGCTAACCTTTGATGACGGGCCGGGCACGGAGGGTACTCCAACTCTTCTGGAAATCTTGAAACTTCACAAGATCAAGGCCGTCTTTTTCCCCATTGGAACCAAGATCAAGGCCCATCCCGAATTGATCAAACGGATAGACCAAGACGGTCATCTTATCGGAAACCATACCTACCGACACCGCTGGTATACCAACTTCCTGATATCCAGGCCACTGAATCGAGAAATACAAATGGCCCAGGAGACCATTACGGCGGTGATCGGCAAGGTGCCGGGCTATTTTCGCCCTCCCATAGGCCTGACCAATCCGCATCTCAGGAAAGTGCTGAAGAAACAGGGCCTGTCGGTGGTAGGCTGGGATGTCCGGCCATTCGATATCGGGACGAAGGCGGATAAGGTCATAAAAAGGGTCCTCAAAAAAATACGACCCGGAAGCATCATTCTCCTCCACGATAAAGGACGAACCCCGGCCGATTGGACAGGCTTGATCGATGAACTGGTGACCAAGATCAAAGCCAGGGGTTTCAGGTTCGCTGACCCGGAACGACTCATTGGGAAAAGGGCCTATCAGACACCTGATGGAAGGTGACAGGAAGGAATTTTTTTTATTCCTTCAGCGTTGTTTTGCCTCCGGGAACAGGCTGGGGGCGCTTATTGCGGCCCTTTGCCTCAAAATTGGCCGCCAGTTCATATATCCAGCGGGCACTAAAGGAACAGGTATCCTTGGATGTCTTCAAGGCCAGACCCTCTCCTAAATTTTTTTTTGGTTTAGGGTTGATGTTGTTCAGTTATGTCCTGGGATGGCCGATGGTGGGGCTGTTTACTGTTCTGTCCGGTTATTTCCGGAACCCGGCCCTATTGATTGCAGGCCCTGTTTTTTATGGATTTTCTCATTTGGTGTTTTTGTTAGGGCTATTTCTGACTGGAGGAGATTGCCTTAAATATGGCGACATCCTGCTGAGATGGGGCCTGCACAAGACGGTGGAGAAGGCTTCGGGTCGAGAAACCTGAAGCCCCACGGAGAAAATACCCTGGGTGGCCAGCTTAACCGCAATCCGTTATTAACCATTTTTATAACGCCTCGGCGATAATCCACCGGTCCCTCCGGCGATTTTCAGAAGGCTCTACCGGGATCACGGCGAAACCCGCAGAAATCAGCATTGTTTCAATATCCTCTACCCGTCGGTCTTTGGCCGAAATTTTTAAAAATTTCTTTCTCCTCTTCTCTAACCAGGTTCCCCAGGCGGGTGAAGTCAGAGAGGGGACTCTCGTCCGAATGATCAGTCTCCCTTTAGGGCCAAGGACTTCCTTGAGCCGCTGGAGGGTCCGGGCGAGTTCCTCATCATTGAGATAGGGAAGCAGGTCAAGCAGGAGGGCCGTATCCGCCTTTTCCGGAATTTCGGGGATATGGGGAGCCGCTCCCACGATCACTTTGCCCTGATCTCCCATGGCCTGGGAAGCCATCAGAGCCCGTTTTTTATCCGGTTCTATCCCCCAAATTCGGGCTGAAGGGAATAGCTCCAAAATCCAGACTGCGGGGATCCCATAGCCCGTACCGATGTCCAGGATGAAGCGGGGATTCCGGACGAATTCGGCCAGTTTCGGAAACATGGGATTGAAGCGGAGTTCAAAGCGGATCAGCAGACGGGGATAGCCCTCCATATTCCGAAAACGGCGGATAGTCCTGCGGAAATGCTCTTTTGACCCTGGGGAAACCGGTTCCGGACTGACGCTCAGGGGGACGAGGATCTTTTTTACTAAAGGCGGAACAAAGGCCATGGTCCCCAAATAGGAATAGCCGATACCAAAGGCCAAAACCATGCCGGCGCTTTTTAAAAGAGCATGATCGGACAGGGCCAGGACCACGAAGCCGATAAAGGTCGTGGCAAAAGACAACAATACGGACAGACGGATTAGACTCACGGACGGGTGTTGCTCGTCCCCATACCGTTGAAAGGCCCGGACCAGGTAAAGAGCATAATCCGTACCCATGCCGATGACAACGGCCGCTGCCATGATGACGGGAATACCCAGGGGCTTTCCCAGGAGACGGAGGGTCCCGATGGTGCAGATCAGGGAGAACAAGGTCGGTATCAGGGCAATAAAAGTCAATCGCCAACTGAAAAGATAGATGAGAGAGACCAGCAAGGTCATTACCCCCACGATCACGGCCACCCGGGAAAATCCGCTCAGAATCATCTTCCCTAAATGATCACTAAACAGGACGGGATCAAAAACCTTGGCCAGGTCCTCGGTAGCCAGACTTTGGTAAAAGACGGCCCCTTGATAGGCCGGGCCTGGTTGGATGGTAGCGTACTGGGTCCAGTTTTTCCCCGGTTCCTTTACGATGCCCAGAAAGGGGAAGCAGGCCTCTGGGATCGGAGGGACAAGGAATGTTTTTTCCTCAAGAGTCGCCAAGAAAGGGGCGAAGGCCCCTGGGGCGAAGCCCATTTTTGGTGAAAGGGATTCGATCTCCTGCCGTAGCCGGTTGATGCGCTCCCTGGTCCAGAAGGTCTGCCAGGCCTTAAAATTCCGCCTGGCCCTTTGTTCCCCGGGATAGAGCATCGAGGGGGAAAAGGCCGGGGCTATGGTCCCTTTACCTGTCTCCGCTTCTAAAAGGTCGGCCAATCGGTCCTCTTTCTCCTGGAGTTCGGCCATGGTTTTACCTTCGACAGCCAGAAATACCCGGTTAAGGACATTGCCCCAGACGCCCTGGATCAGCTTTTCGGCGGCCTGGGTTGGTAAACTTATGGTATTCAGGGATTGAAGGTCCACCCGAAAATCGGGCCTGGCGAAAAAAAGCATCACCAGCCCGAAAAGTCCTGCGGCCCAGACCGTCTTTTTCCCTCCCCGGGCCAATCGATCGGCCAGCTTTTGCAGAGGCAGGATGCCGTGGCGCTTGGCCGGCAGCACTTTCGGGAAGAGAAAGGGGTAGACGGCGTGGACCAGAATATAGGTAAAGACGACTCCCAGGGCGGCAAACACACCAAGCTGAGAGAGGGCCGGGAAACCGGCCAGGAAAAGAAAGGCGAAGCTGACGGCGGTTGTCAACATAGCCAGCAGGCCAAGGGACCAGACCTCCTTGGTCACCTCAATACCGCGGGTTTCATAGGGACGGTCGAGAAACAGGAGGTAGGCGATACCGTAATCGACGGTGAAGGAAATGATCGCGCCTCCGAACCCGATGGCCAGGATGGAAATGGATTTTTGGAATAAGGAGTAAACGAATAAAGCCGCTATCGTTCCCCCAAAGGCCGGAAGGAGGGCCAACAGGCCGATCCAGGGCCGCGGAAAACCCAAAAGAAGCAACAGAGCAATGACTATCGTGGAAACGAGAAGGGCTCGTTGGGTGTCCTTTTTGGCGGCCGTCTCGTTATCCAGGGCGGCCCGGTAGGCCCCGACCGGTGTCAGGACAAAAGAATCATGGCCGGAAAATTGCCGGTTAAGGCGGCGGCCTATATCCTCAACCAGGTCCGTGACCTTCCGCGAAAAGGCGGTGTCATAACCTGAGGTGAGGGGTTCGGCTATGATGAGGAGATGTTTCCTATCCGCCGATAGAAGTTGTCCCTTGACCATGATGACATTCTGGGAAGACCCGAGCAGGGATAACCGCTTAAGGATAATATTCCGGAGGTCGAGAGGGTCCCGGGTGATCAGGGAGGCCTGGCCGATCCCGTCCAGGCCGGTCAGGGTTGAGTAGGTATTCGTCAAGGTTCGGCGAATATTCTCAGGAGAGAGGAGAGGCCCAACCTGTTCTTGGAGGTCCTGCTCGCTGAACAGGATGGGGAGATGTCCGGTCACATGGGTAATCAGGTCGGGAAAGAGCTTTTCGTACCGGCTTAATCCAACGGTCTTAAAAAGGCCGCTTTCCCATAAGATTTTTTCCGCTGATTCCCCGCCGCCGATGAGGATCTCGATGTCGTTGCCCCGGTGGCCCAGATCGATAACCACCCGATCCTGGATGGGGTGGTGGGCAATGACAAAACGGCCGTCAGCAACGACAGAGTCACCCTGGGGAAGGGCGGCGACAATGTCCGTATCGATCTTCAGACGGTATTGCCCGATGAGAAAAAGGAGTCCCAGGCCGACGAAGACGATCATGATCAGAGGCCAGGGGAAGCGGGATTTATGCAGGGCCATCTCCTTGATTACTCAACCCGGGGTCCTTCTCATTATCTATCGACCCGGCCGAACTTCCGGTCTGTCTTGGCCCGCCAGCGCCGGAAGGTCCCGTCTGCCATTTCCTTACCAATAACCTGTTTAAAAAGTTCGAACATCCGGTAGGACTGGGGTTTTTCCCGGTAGAAGGTTTCCCAGGCCCGGTCGTGCAATTCCTGAAGACGGTGCGGGCTCATGTGTTTGGGCTGAAAGATGACCTTATCGCAGGTATAGTCGTCCCAATCGTAAGACAGGATCCGTCCCTCTTGTTGGAGGTCGGTGAAGGCCCGGGTGTGGGGGAAGGGAGTCAGGACCGTGAACTCGGCCATGTCCAGGCCTATTTCCAGGAGAAAATCCGTCAAGCGTAGGATGTCGTCCTCGGTCTGACGGTCGAGACCCAGGAGGATGGTCCCCTCCACGCCGATCCCGAAGTCGTGGTATTTTTTAATCCGGTTGCGGATGAGGTCGGAGGTGTCGAAGACCGCCTGATAAACATACCAGGCCCCGGCCTGGGCCGCCAGATCAAGGATCTCGTCGTCGTCCTCAATGGGATGGCAGCACCATTTTTTTTTCAAGGGGATCATCTCCCGGAAGAGCTGTTTTTCCCATTCCTTATTCTGAGCCAGGGAATTGTCGACGATATAGAGGCGGTTATTGTCGATGGCGGCCAGTTCCTCTACGACCTTCTCCAGGGGGCGGGGCCGAAACTGCCGACCCCCAAGGAAATTCACACAGCAGGGGTAACAGTTAAACCGGCATCCCCGGGAGGCATGGAAAAGATCGACCATCTGGACCCCTTTGTAGTTATACAACTCTCGTTTGAGGATATCCCGCCGGGCTGGTCCGACCGAAGCGATAGGGGGAAAGTCGGTCAAGTAGTCGTAGACTTTACGGAGCCGGTGATTCCGGAAATCCTCCAGAACCTGCTCCATCCGCCCTTCCGCCTCCCCAAGGAAGATGGCGTCGGCGTGCCGAGAGGTCTCTTCAGGATGAAGCATGGTTGCAATACCGCCGCAGATGACGGGCACTCCCCTTTTACGGAATTCATCGGCGATTTGCCATCCCCGTTTTACCTGATTGGTCAGCATCATGGAAATCCCGACCAGATCAGTCTGATCGTCGAAATCAATCGTCTCCAAATTCTCATCGACAAAATCGATTTCGATATCCTTGGGCAGTGTGGCCGCGAAGACGACCGGGCCATGGGGAGGGAGATGGAACTCCGTCTGCCTTTGAAGTTTCTTCCAGGCCGGGTAAATCAGTTTGAATTTCATAGCCCTTACTAAAATCCTTTCAACAGGCCGAAACCAACATCAGGGAGTGGTTAATATTTTTATTCTGGTTGTAGATCAGGATATTTCTAATGGGTTTCCCGGGAGTTCGATTGTCTTTCAACAAGATAGCCTCGGGGATACGCTGGTGTTTCAGTGATTTGGCTGCCAGCCACAAGCCGAACGAAGAAGCACAATAATGTTCGCCGCAGAGGTGCTTGAAATAGGCCCGGCTGTTTTGCTGAAAAACCTCTTCCTCCAGCCGACGATAGATTCCGTCATGCTCGGTGTCCCCGTTGAAACCCAGGAGCACCAGGTCGAGGTGACGGACCTCCATTTGGTTTTTATCCAGGAACTGATCGATCTTTTCCCGAATATCCTTAATACCGCCGGGTTTATAAATCGTCCGGACATCCCTGATCCGGGCATAATTCCCAGGATCCGGCCTTTTAGTCAAAAGAAAAAAAGCAACGCCTTCTCCGGCGATGGTCCCGGGTGAGGCATACTGGAGAAGCTTCAAACTTTCCACCTGTTCCTTTTTCCAGAAGAAGGCGGCCTCTCTGATCTTGAAGTCGATTTCAGTGATCTCCTCGATACCCCCCACGAGGATACGCTCCCCTGGCCGATCATCCAGACGCATGAGACTGTCTGTAAGGGCGCTTTCAAAGGAAAAGAAGCCGTGTACAAAAGTAAAGTTGTATTTATGGCATTTCAACTGCACGGCAATAGCGGCTCCAACGGTGTTATGCGTTGACTGAATGAAGGCTGTCGGGTTGGGAAGTATTTCCCCATTGTCGATCACAGCATTTAAGAACTTTTCAGTATCTTCCATCATGCCAAGCCCCGTGGCGGTAATGATGGCATCCGGGATATCGACATTGGCATCATTTAGGCAGATTCCGGCTGCCGTAACCCCCATCTTCAAAATCCGGCTCATCCGTCTGATCTGGATCGGTTTTATGTATTCTTTGTAATTGGGTTCTTGACTGACCATCCGGTTGAACTGATGGGCGACTACCTCTTCCAGGAAGAAGGCGTTGTTGAAGGTGTATTGTGGTGAAATGTTCCCAAGGCCTCTAATGTAGGCTTCCATGGCAACCTGCTGAGAAGATTAAGGTGCTGTCATTACCACCGAAACCAAAGGAGTTGCTCAGAACATTCACGATCCTCCTGGTCGAGATCAGTTCTTTAACCGGTTCAAAACCAAGCTCCGGGATTTTCGTCTGAAAGTTCAGGTTTGGAAAAATCAGGTTGTGATTCATGGCCATAATGGAGATTACGGCTTCAACGGCGCCGGCCGCACCCAGGGTATGACCGGTAAACGGTTTAGTGGAAGATACCGGGGGAATATGGGGGGCAAATAGTTTTTCAATGGCCATCCCCTCGGTCAGGTCGTTGTTGTCGGTTCCGGTACCGTGGGCGTTTATATAATCGATCGCTTCCGGTCCCAGGCCGCTCATATCCAGGGCTTCCTGCATAGAAAGATAAGGCCCAAGACCCTCCGGGGAAGAGGCGGTCTGATGAAAGGCATCGTTCACATTGCTGTACCCTTTAAATTCGCCGAGGACCTTTTTCTCATCGGCCGAACGTTCCGATTCGAGCACCAGATAGGCGGCCCCTTCCCCGAGGTTCAACCCCCTCCGGTCTTGATCAAAGGGTTTACTGGGATTTTTATCCAGGATCTGCAGGGCATGGAAACCATTGAGGGTGTATTTGGTCAGGGCGTCCGTTCCTCCGACGATTGCCCGGTCAACGATTCCATGACGGATGAGCTGGGCCCCGTGGATAACCGCATTGGCGGAAGAAGAACAGGCGGTGTTGATGGTCGTCAGGTAGTCGCGGATGCCGAGATCGTCAGCGATTCGTTCGGTGCTGTCGCTGCAGTCACGAGTAAATAGGAAATTGATAAAGGGCCCCCCCTTTTCGTAATTTTTGAAATTGATCTCGGTCTTGTCCATACCGCCGCAGGTGGTGGCCGACACGAGGCCGGTCTGGAATGGTTGTTCGGAAGGGTCTAACCCGGCCTGCCGGACGGCCTCCCGGGCGGCGATGAGGCCCAAAAGGGTTGTCCGCGTAACGAATTGAGCCTCGGCGACCCCGCAAATTTCAGCCAGTTCCCGGTTGGAAAGCCTGACCTCGGCCACCGGCAGTTCACCTTTGAAGACCGTATCCAGATGAACAATGGGGCCCACACCGGACCGGCCTTTCTTCAGCGAATCCAGGGTTTCCCCGGCATTCAGGCCAATAGCGCTGATGATCCCGATACCGGTTACGAAAATCCTTCCAGACATGGGATTATTTCTTTTGGTGTTCCAGGATATAGGCCGCTATGGTTTTTATGGAATAGAATACCTTGCGTCCTTGTTTTGGGTCTTCGATCTTGATGCCGTAATTCTTCTCCAGCAGCACCATGATTTCCAGCGCGTCAATGGAATCAAGCCCAAGGCCGTCTCCGAAAAGGGGGGCTTCGGCCTCCAGTTCATCCGGGGCAAGGTCTTCCAGATTCAATATTTCGATAATTTCTTTCTTTAGTTTGAGAATCAGATCTTCCATCATAGCGATTTTCCCTCGATAAAAAGTATTTCCAGGTTCAAGGGGTCAAAGATAAACCATTCCTGAAATTTTTTCAATCTCTTTGTCCGCTCGGCCTGTTCAAAAACGAATAATAAGGATCGGCAACCATCGCGGTTAGCCGATCATTTTTATTTTATGGTAATAAAAAGCCGCCAACAACATAACGAGAAAAAATCCAAGCAACAGGCCTGCGTAAGGCAGAATCTCCACTATTCCGCTGCCCCTTAGGAAAACATCGTAAAAGCCTTCCAATCCCCAATTCAGGGGAGAAAGCCGGCTCAGCTTCTGCATGAAGGCGGGCATGATGAAGACCGGGACCCAGATGCCGCCGATCGCTGCCAGGATAACGACGGAAACGGAACCGAAAGAAGCGGCCTGTTCGTGGGTTGTGGCCACGGTTCCCAGCAAGACGCCATATCCTGTGGCTGCCAGGGCCGTTGATACGGCTAAAACAAGAAGGGCCGACTTCTGGTGTCCGGGGTCCAAAGCCGGCAGACCAAACCAGGGAAGGATCACGATTCCCACCAGCATCATCAGGAAAAATTGGATCAGGCAGACTACCAGGTAGACAAAGATTTTGGAGGAAAGCACATGAGCGTAGGATCCGGGCATGACCCGCAGCCGCAAGGTGGTGCCACTCTCTCTTTCCTTGATGAGGTTTCCCGTCAGAGGGATCACAATGAAAAACATGGCGAAGATCGTCCAGGCCGGAACGTTGTGCTGGACGGAATTCGGAACGACCTCATTGTACTGATTGGTCGCGTAGATCTCCTCAATCTGAACGAGATTTCCCGGATCCAATAAGGGCTTCCGGTCCTTCGGCATCAGAGCGCCGATTTCTGAAGCAAAAATTTGGAAGGTCATCTTGTTTTCGATCCGGGATGTGAAATTCTCAAGGGCATTCCGGACGGATTGTTTGAAAGAACTTTTAATGACCGGGTCAAAAACTAAAATGATCTTGGTAACCTCCTTGTTTTTAGGAATGGACAAAGACTTGCTGGAGTCTCCTTCGGAAAGGGTCCTCCGGACCAATCCCTTAGCCCGGGTGCGGATCATCGCCGATGTCCCCTTGGGGATGACGATGCCGATCTGGTATTTTCCCCGGGCAATTTCTTTCAGGACCTTTTCTTTGGTCAGCCCTGAAGAATCAAGGGTGGTCACGACCTGGAAAAAGCCGGATCCCTCCAACCCTTTCCGGACGGCGTCCCCCAGAGAATCCCGGTCTTCGTCGAGGAAAAGGATGGACAGCCCGCTCTCGTTCAGTTTACGGAAGGAAACGTCCTGGATCAGCGTCATGACCAGAATCAATCCCATGGGCATCAGGAACAATATGGCCAACCCGGCCCGGTCGCGGACCAGCAGCAAAAACTCTTTCCTTATGGAGGCCAGGAGTCGAAGCATCAATGGTCCCTCAGTTGTCTGCCGGTTAAATGCAAGAACAGGGCTTCCAGATCGGTGGATTCCGAGTTACCTGCTATTAACTCCTTTGGCCGGCCTTCAGTTATAATCCGGCCGCAATCAAGGATAGCAATCCGGGAACAAAAATCTTCCGCTTCCCTCAGATAATGAGACGTGTAAATAATGGTCGAACCGGTCCGATTCAACTCTCTCAGATAGTCAAGGATAACGGTCCTCGATTGGACATCGATTCCAACCGTGGGTTCGTCCAAGAATAAGATAAGGGGCTTATGCAATATTCCGGCGATCAGATTGATCCGTCGTTTCATCCCGCCGGAATAGGTCTTCATCATTCGTCCGGCAAATTTAAGCAGTCCTAACATGTCCAGACATTCTTCGATCCGCTGCCGGAGGGCCGGGCCTTTTAAGCCGTACATATTTCCGATGAATTGCAGGTTTTCCCAGGCCGTCAGGGTGGGGTATAAGGCGATTTCCTGAGGGACCATTCCGATGATGGGGCGGATCTGAGCCAGGTGCCTGTCCAGTGTCAATCCGTTGATGGTGACTTCACCTGCGGTTGGCTGGACCAAGCCGCAAAGGATATGGATGGTCGTTGTTTTGCCGGCCCCGTTCGGGCCGAGCAGGCCAAAGATCTCTTTCTCCGCTATACGGATGCAAAGATTGTCTAAGGCCGGTTCATCGAAACCTTTGTACGTTTTAGAAAGGTTGTCAATCGTTATGATCGTTTGTTCTGACATCAATCCAGCGATATTTTCTTAAGTTTTTGGAATAGGTGCTCTTCCCGGACGGCGATATCCATCAGGACATCAGCCGCCGTCTGGTAGGATTCGTCCCGTCCGGCCCGGTCCTTGAAAATACGCCCGGCAATGATGCCGAATTCACGCCAGCGGTCGCCGTCTTCCGTCATCTCTTGGGAAGCATCGTTCAGCCAGGGCTGGTTCAGTTCCTTAGCGGCCTCCTGCAGGAAAGCGGCATAAATAAAGCGAAAACCGGCACCTCCCGTGCCGATCTCTTCCAGCATACGGACAACCTGACCGAGGTAAAGGGAGGCCCTTTTCGATCCCAGTTTTTTAGGCCACCGGCGCATCCGGCCCGCCAGAAAGCGAATCCCTTTGACCCCGAACAACGGAATAGGGATCCGGAGCATATCGTGGCTGGTCTGCCTGATGCCCTGGACAATAGCTTTTTTAAGATCATAGGAAGAGGGGACTTCCGTTATGAAATACATGCGTCCTTTTGGCGGATAAGGCCCTTGGGCAAAACGCACCCGCATCAGATCATCATAACTCAGCCTCTCGATGTTTTCCATGATCGGGTCGCTGATGAGATAGTGGCCGTTTTCCCGTCCGATAACCACGATATTGTGGGCATTGAAATGAAATCGGTAGGCCTTGGGAAAATAGTTCAGATGGAATACCCCGACCAGACAACCGGTGGGGATGCCGTTCTCCAGGTTTTTATCCAGGGCTTCCATGGCCTGGCTGGGGGTTTTGAATTTATGGCGCTGATTGCGGATCCCTAAACGACGGTTGGTCCGGTTAAAGATCGCTCCCGGCCAGGGACGGAAGGAAATCACCGGAAGGTTGTTCATTTTTATGAATGGCATAAAAGCAAAAAACAACCCGGCGCCGATTCCGAAAACCATGGCTTCGCTCAGATCGACCTGGTGGAACCTCAGGAGGTTTGAAGTCACACCGTTCTCGCAATGGGCTGCCTGGCGGTGATTAAAACTAATATGAATATCCCTGGGTTTCATTTCTCCTCGGCGGTTTCTTTGAAATTCGTTAAGGCCTCGACCGGAACATGGAAGATGTCGGCGTATCGGCGTAAGATCGTTTCATCCAGTTTCCCGAACCCGGCAGGCTTGAGGTGTCTTCGGACCTTCCATTTGGGCAACCCGATAAAAGTGGCCAGAAGTTTCACGTCCATGATATTCTTTTCCATATAGTAGGCAATCGGGCTGAGCTTGCCCTGAAGGATCTGTTGCCGGGCTTCTTTCATTTTTTCATGGACAACTTCCCAGGCCTGCAGCAAGGCCGCATTTTTAGGGGCCCAACCGGTGCTCGGGATCGTCACATAGTTCCCGTTTTCATCCACCGCATAACAGAGATCCATGGTTTTGTCTTCCAACAAGCCTGCATTATCCTGGGGAACTTCATGCTTTTTCATAGGGTGTTTTGCTCAAGATACCGGAAAATTCCCTCCTGTTCCCTTAGCTGGAACAAAAGGGAGCAAAAGGAGGTCAAGAAATTATACGACGGTCAATAGGCCGTAGACATATGAAAACCGGGCACTCTCAGGAACCCCTAAGAGGATTTGTTGGCCTTTTTCCAGTTTATTCGAATGAAAAAGTTCTTCCAGCATGCAATAAATCGAGGCCGCTCCCACATTACCCAGACGGGTCAGGTTAGTGAACCATTTTTCCTGAGGGATGTAAACCCCCTGGTCTCGGCTGTCGGTATCGATTCGTAAACGGAAATATTCGGAGGAAATGTGGGGCAAAAAAAATGAAATCTTGTCGAGATTAAATTGGCGTCTTCTAACAATATCTTTCAGAAATTGATTGCTCAGGCGGATGATGGTTTTGTCCAGAAGTTTCACGTCCTGCTTTACTGAAAATACCGAACGCTCCAGTAGTTCCTGGGCTTCAAATTCCCGCCAACCTTTGATTAACCCGTTTTCAAGTTTCTCGCCACCGGCGACCATGCAGGTCTTCATCTGATTGGCAAAAGAAATCGTTTCGATCCAGTCGATCCTCAGAGAAAGGCCATTTTCATTGGGTTTCTCCTGTAAAAGGGCGGCTCCGGCCCCATCGGAAAGCATCCAGCGCAGGAAGTCTTTTTCGAAAGGCAATGACAGGTTGTTCGTTCGAGCAAGTCAAGCCTTTCGGTTTCTTTTTCAAAGTTACGAGCCTGCATCCAGTTGGACATCAATTCCGAACCAGTGCAGACGGCATTGCTCTTATCTCCGGAAAGAACGGCCAGGTAAGCGTATTTCATGGCATGCATACCGCTGACACAGGCCCCGGATGGCGAAATAATCTCGACTGGTTTCCCGCCCAACTCCCCATGAACCATGGCGGCATGGGAGGGGATCAACTGGTCCGGGGAACTGGTACCGCAAGCCAGGAGTTCGAGGTTGTCAATCGTGAAGCGAGTCATCGAACAAGGCCCGCACGGCCTCAGCGGTGAGTTGGGCATTGGTATGGGTCAACCGGCCGCTCTCGTCAAGGGCATAATATCGGGTCTTGATCTGATTATGGCGAAGGACAATACCCCTGGCCTTGGAGGGACTGCCATTGACCAGCCCCAGGTATTTTTCCATGGCGTCGTTGGTAACCGGCCGGTTGGGTAAAAATTTGGCTAAACGGGTTATATAAACATTTTTGGACATAGTTTACCGAGATGATGCAGTTTTACTGGTCTTTGCTAGTTTAACAAGTATTCCAAGTGCGAATAATAGTCTATGGCTCTGCCGGTTTTTTTATAAAAAACCTTATGCTTAAACCAGAGGATGAGGGAGACAAAAGGAGAGACCAGGAAGATTCCAGCGAGCAGATAATATTTGAAGAGTTTCAAACGACCTTCCCGGGCAGGATGTCTGTAACCTCCCTTTCTCAGTACAAACTTAGACCAGACTCCGAAGAGTATTCCGCCCTCTTTTTTCAAGACTCATCAACACAGGTTTGACCCGAACCGCCCCTTTTTCCAGAAGGCGATCCTGAAGCGTATCCAACTTCTCCGACACGAAAGGACTCACCGTATCACCTCCCCAAATTTCCCAGCTTCCCGAACGGTTCGTTCGGGCACACCGGACCGGGGGAATAAACGGCTAAAAAATCCTTTTCCTTTCTGTTCCCCTTTCATCAACCAGTGAACAATCGTCACCAAACTCACCAGGTTCGGATGAGGATCCACAAAAACAATATTTCCAACCAGTTTACCCCCTAAATCCCGGATCTGTTTTTTCACTCTTTCCTGGGCCATGATCCACATATTCCGGACCCCCAGAATGGTAATAACCGGCTTATCTTTCAGGACCTTCCTTGCCGCTGGTGACCGCAGAAAGGCGGTAAACGGGATGGAGGGAGATAGAAACCAGACCTGGTAAGCCAGTATGACCAAATCAAAATCCTGATCCGGATTGAATTGGAAAGGTTCTAAAGCACAGGGTATCTCTTGGACGGATTCCGGAAAAGCCTGGAAGAACTCCTGCCATCGCCAGGGAAAGGGGAAAGGGGGAATGGGTTTGAGCTCTTCAAAAACCAGGTCAACATCTTCCAGGAGCGGAGATGTGATGGAATCCGCTATTCTTTTCAACTGACCGGTTTGAGAATAGATGATTACAAGTGCTCTTTTCATTTATCGGGTATAATCCTTAATAGATTAACTTAGTGTTGTCAATCTAAAATTTTGTCATTTTGCTTCTGGGAAAGCATCACAGATAGGGAATTTCTATAAAGAAAGTGGTGTTCCCGTCAGGATGAATGCGAATACCGGTTTGCCCGGTCTTTAGGCGCCGGAAGGGATTTCTTTCTTGGCCATATTTTTTCCATAAGCCACCATATTGGGTTTGTGAGATTGGAGTATTAAGACCATGGTTAAAACGGCACTGATCATCACCGGCCAGGCCCCGGAGTAATGGACTATCGTGCCTAAGCCCAGGACCAGGATCATCAAGATTGAACCGATAAAAGGCTGGCGAGACAGTCCATAGCCAAAGACCCAGGCCAAGCAGGACGCCCCTGCCAAACCGGGTGCGATCAAGGCGGTAAACCCGAGATAACTGGCTACTCCTTTGCCGCCTCGGAATCCGTGAAATAACGGCTTTTGGTTTCCAATGACGAGGACAAGCCCTAAAAGAGGGACTAACGGGGCAGGCAAGAAGCGCCCTCCTATATAAGCCGCCGCGCCGGCCCGGCCCATGTCCAGAAGCAGGATCATTAGACCCCAAAATAGGCCGAGCAGCCTGGTGACGTTGGTAGTACCGGCATTGCCGCTGTAATGGTCCCTGGGATCGCCTTTGCCAAGCAACTCAAACAATATAATGGAAAAATTAATTGAAGCAGCCAGATAGGTGGCTAAGCTAAGCAATATCACGTTTCTCATCTATCCATCAATCCGGAAGAACATTGGGTTTCAGGGTTTAGTAGGTTGAATCGCTGTCTCTGCCCCGGAGGCTTCAGGTTTCCCGACTCCATGTTTTCTCCACGTCCTTGCGCAGGGCCAAGCTCAGTATGATGTCGCCTTTCACCGATTAATTGTTCCTAAGGCCCTAAGTTCTGAAAAAACAAACCAAGGAAGCGTCATCGGAAAAATACTACGAATTAGCCAAAAAGGGAAGACCAAACTGAGTGCTTCAGCCAACTAAAAATCTCTTGACAATTAATTTAGACTTGGTAATATATGTACCAACGTATATATAAACTAATTCATATATCATGGAAAAAAATCATGTCGCTTCCTCATGCCTTGCTGGGATTGATTAACTATCAACCGGCCACCGGTTATGACTTGAAAACCACCTTTAAAAATTCGATCCATTTTTTCTGGAATGCGGCCTTGCCCCATATCTACCGCACTCTTAAACAGATGAAAGGGCAGGGATGGATCACCTCGACCGTCGAACACCAGGAAGGAAAACCGAGCCGGAAGGTCTACCGGGTGACTAAGGCCGGCGAAAAGGAGCTTCTTCGCTGGCTGGCCGAACCACCGGAAGCTCCGGAACTGCGGAACCCGATGCTGGTCAAGGTTTTTTTTGGAAACCGGATGCCCTCGGATCAGTTTAAAGAACATCTAATTAAATGGCGCGCCCACTATCTGGGCTTACTCGAAAAATATGAGGAGGAAGCCCTGCCTTCTATTAAACATTTTTCGACCCTGCCCGGTTCTTCCGCCGAGGCCCCTTATTGGGGCCTGACCCTTGATTTCGGAATGCGTCACGCCCGTATGGTCGTGGACTGGTGCGACCAGGCCTTGAAAGACCTGGCTGCGGTCAAGGGAAAGAAAAGAAAAATTGGTTAGACAGGATTTAGAGGATAAAAAATAATATCCAAAATATCCTGTTGATCCTGTCCAAGAAAAAAAACCTAAAGGAGAGAAATCATGGAAGAAGAAGTCTATGTGAAATTGGCCCGAGTCCTCGATACCTTGCCGAATGGATTCCCTTTGACGGAAAGCGGTGTGGAGATCAAGTTACTCAAGAAAATTTTTTCCCCGGACCAAGCCGACCTTTTTTGCGATATGAGACTTTCCTTTGAAACGGCCGAGCAGGTGGCCCAGAGAACCGGGCGCCCTCTGGAGGGGCTGGAGGACAGGTTGAAAGCCATGGGCAAGGCCGGCCAGCTCTTTACCATTAGCTTCGAAGGTACCTGGGTCTTTAAAATGGTGCCCTGGGTCTTCGGGATCTATGAGTTTCAGAACGAACGGCTGGACAAGGAATTCGTGGAATTATATGAAGGGTACCGCGGAATTTACGGGAAACAGTTTTTTTCAATGACCCCCCAAATGATGCAAGTGCTGCCCATCGAAAAAGAGATCGCCGTCAACCAGGAGGCCTTACCCTATGAAAGGGTTTCCACCCTTATCGAACAGAATCAATCCTTTTGGGTCCAAGATTGCATTTGCAAGAAAGATCGAGGGTTATTAGGCCACCCCTGCGACCGGCCGATGGAGGTCTGCCTGGCCATTGCCCCCGTGCCCGGTATTTTTGATAAATACCCTCATGGTCGTGTCATCACCAAAGAGGAGGCCTATGCCCTGTTGAACAAAACGGAAGAGTTGGGACTGGTGCACCTTACGGCCAACCAACAGGGAGGGAATTATTACATCTGCAATTGTTGCGGCTGTTGCTGCGGGGTACTGGGGGCCATCAATAAATTGGGCATCCCGGCCTCTAAGGTGATCAATTCCCATTATTATGCCGAGATCGACCCGGAAAAATGTCTCAGTTGCGGGATCTGCGCCGATGAACGCTGCCAGGTGAAGGCCATCGAAGAAGGGGAGGGGGCTTACCGGATCGATCCGGAAAGATGCATCGGTTGCGGTCTTTGCATCAGCACCTGTACTGGCGAGGCCATTTCCTTGGTTCATAAGGATCAGGAAAAGATTCTGCCTCCGCCCATCAATGAAGAGGCCTGGTTTGAGGAACGGGGCCGGCAGAGGGGCGTGGACTTCTCGGCTTATAAATGAGGATAAGAATCCGTCAATGAGTAAAGTTTACAATACAACTACTTCCTTGGTCGAATTGTAAAGTTCCCTCTCGTACCATTCGCCATTGTATTTGTCGAAGAAAATATAACAGTCCCTTGAAGAATGTAAATTTTATTCATTGACGCTGCCTAAGCTCCGAAAGAGTTGGCGATGATAGGATTCAAGGGGTCAAGGATCTGAGGATTCAAGGGAAATCGTTAAAACGGTTAGAACCCGCAGGTTGCGTTTAACAGTAGATGATCTTCATAGGAGGTTGCTATGGACCCCAGAGAGGGGATCAGAGGAGCGGTGGGCCAGATTACCAGAGGGGTGGTGTGCCTGGACCGGGGGCCGGGGGGATTGGCATAACTCCTGGAGGACCGTTTTAACAGAGGGATAGCGAGCGAATTCCCGCAGCTTTGCTGCGGGAGCTTCAATTGGTCCCCTCCATCACTTTCCCTCCAAATGATCCAAAAAGTTGGTGACTGATCTCGGCGACCTGGATGTTAAGACTGGGGCATTGAGGTCATTTATATGGAATCATTTGATCAGGAGACGAAGAAAGTGTGGGTTTGGCGGACAGATAAAGATTGGCCAGACAACTGCTTCTTCCTGAAAGTTTCGCTTGATAAGTTCCACAAAAAAACACATATTCCTACCAGTAATCCACGGGGGATGAAGACCCTTTCGAACTTTGGACTGAGCACGAAAACATGGTAAGAGCTAAAGATATTCAAGTAACAATGCGTCACATGAAATGCTCCCTAAGAAATCACAGATTAAACTCCCCTGATCCTGCGCCTCTTCGATGGAGCTTCTTATGCCCCTGACCTAAATCATAAATCCACCCTCCGCCTCATGATAATTTTTAGTTGCAAATTTTTCTCTTTAAAGGGAAGATTCTTAATTGGTGAGTCCAATGGCTATTTTAAGCGACAGAAGAAAGCATCCAAGATACCCGATTAACCTTCCTGTTTTTATCTTCTACGCAGAAAAGAGGGCTGTGGCCCACACTCTGGATGTGGGACTGGGAGGAATGAAAATATATACCGACAAGGTTTTCCCTTCCCTGCGAGATTTTCTGTTTCAATTAGTTCTGCAACGAAAAACCATTTGGGTTAAGGGACGATTCGTTTTCGAACAAACCCAACCCGAATTGATGAATTTCTCATGTATTAAGTTTGAAGAGATTACGAAAGAATGCATTTTTGATCTGAAGGAATTTCTCTCGCACTCGCAGAATTTATTGAAAAAAGAGTGTCTTGATATGGAGGTTCGAATCCGAGAAAGGGAGGCTGAATTGGCGAAAGCCAATGAATTGTTGAAGGTTGAGACTGAAAGACGGAAGCGAGAGGATCAGGTTATCAAGGAGGTGGGAGAGCGACTTGGGTATTTATCATCGGTATTTTCGGATGATCAAGAAAAAAGAATAAGAATGACCATCCAAGGGCTTGATGACCGTATTGAGGCCTTGTTATTGGCGATTACCAATGGGCTTAAAAATATTCATTTCCTTTTAAAGGAGGGGAATGTTGCTGACCAGATCTCTTTTGAGCAGATCATTTTCAGCATTCAAAATAATTATAAAGAGATCCGGAAGGTTCTGGAGAACTTAGGGCCATCCATTTTGGATGAACTCGGAATATTGGGGACTATTGGCCGGCAATGCCAGGAGCTTCAGAATATTTATTATGGAATCCAGAACGAAAAGGAAGAGGATGTCCTGGAAGATTCCGATTCCGGCGAAATTCAATACCTACAAGTCTGAAAAGGCACGTGAACTACTCTTTGAAATAATAGAAGACTTTATGCGGGATTTTGGGTGAGGCTGATAGCCTCTCTGCTATTAAATCTCACAAACACTAATCCGAAACAAAGTTTGGCTATCGAAATTTTTTTTAACAGGAACTGATCTATTTAGGAGGACGTTATGGAAAAACACGAGGAAGGAATGGAAAAGCTTTTAACTATTGAAAAAACCATAACCGGAATGATTGATCTGCATCGGCTGGTTATTGATTTAAAGGATAGGGAAATCCAGCAACAGAGGACCATTGAGGACCTTCAGAGCAATGTTAACAAATACAGGACCTTCCTCGAAAATATTCCCCTGAGACTCTTTATCAAGAACATGGATTTATCCTATATATACTGCAACCAGAGTTATGCGAATGACCTAAAAAAACAACCCGAAGAAATTACCGGGAGGACGGATCGCGATTTCTTCCCGTCCGATCTGGCTGAAAAATTCATAGGAGACGATAAAAAGGTTCTCGAAGCCGGTGAGTTGAAAAATATCGAAGACAAATATCTCGTCGGCGATCAGGAGTTTATCGTTCATATGGTGAAAGCTCCTCTCCGGAATGAAAATGGGAGCATTATTGGCTTGATGGGTATATTCTGGGACATCACAAAAGAGAAACAAAGAGAAGAAGAAGCAATGAAATACCGTGCCCAAATCGAAGGTCTTTTGTCCGACCGAACGAATGAACTGGAAAAGACAAGCCAGCGACTTCAACAGGAGAGCTCAGAACGCCAGCAACTGGAGGAGATTCTCAGGCAGACGGAGGAAATCCGTCAGACCATTTTTGAAGGGACTGGAGCAGCCCTCGCCGTGCTGAATGAAGGGGACATGATCATAGTACAGGCCAACAAGAAATTTGAGGAAGTCCTGGGAATTCATCGGGAAGAGATGGAAAACAAGAAATCCCTGCTGGGATTCATCGATAAGGTGATTTAGAGACAATAAAGAACCAGTGCCTGGCCTCAGATCGGGTTCGGATGCCTTGTCGGGCCGGGAGAATCGTTCGTTGACCAAAAAGGGAACGGAAAAGACATCTTTGTGACCATGGCCTGATTCCGGGTACCGGGAGGATTACGGCTTCTTTCCTCGATGTCACCGAACGCAACCATATGGAGAACGCTCTCCGGCGGTCGGAAGAAAGGCATCGATGGTTGGTCGAAAATGCCCCTGTGGCCATCAGTGTGATTCAGAAGGGTGTATTTGAATTCATCAACCCCGGGATTATTGAGATATTTGGATATTCACAGGAGGAGCTCGCTTCGCGGCCAGTGTCGGAATTCATTCATACCGATGATCGGGAGATGGACAAACTCCTGTTCAAAGAAACAAACGATGGGGAACTTCCTCACCTCTTTTTCTTCAAGATCGTCCACAAGGATGGAACCATCCGATGGGTTGAGGATAGAGTGGACTTGATTCATTGGGAAGGAAGCCCGGCGACAATAAATTTTTTCACTGATATCACTTTACGAAAGCAGGCCGAGGACGAATTACTCAGCTCCATCCAGCCCTTTCGTACCCTAATTGAAAAGGCACAAAAGGTTTGACCACGGAGTATGCCCTGAACTCCAGAACTCCGAACTAAATTCGCCATCAGTCGCACCCGGCCTCCTGGCGGGGTATATTTAACGGCGTTATCCAGGATATTGAACAGGGCTTGGCCAATTCGTTCTTCTTCCCAATAAGCAATCAACTCTTCGGGAAGGGCTTCCTTTTCCACAATAAGGTCAATTTTTTTCTCCCGAGCCTGATCACCGACCATCTGCACGGCCGTATTCAAAACCTCTTCCACCCTGACTTTTTTTAGGTTTGTTTCGGTCAGTTCCTTGGCATCCAACTTGGCCAGGTCGAGTAAATCGGAAACCAGGAGATTCATCCGTCTGACATTTTTCTGGATGATGGATAAAAACCGTTGGTAATTCAGGAGGGTCTTTCGGAGACAAAGAAAGCAGGGTTTCGACATAACCGCTGATCGAGGTCAAAGGGGTCCGCAGTTCATGGGAGGCATTGGCTACAAAATCCTGTCGGACCTTTAACAGGTGCCTGAGTTCCGTGGTTTCATGGAGTATGGCTACGGCCCGGCGTCGCCGGTCGCTGAAGGTCAAAGGGATCACCTGAACTTCAAAATGCCTTTGCGGGGCCCGCCCAACGGTCAGTTGTAATCTTTGAAAGGGGTCTCCTTTCATGACCGTTTCAACGGCATCCTGCAATTCGCTGTTCATGAATACTTCCTGGACGGTGCGTTTCTTCCAGGGAATTTTATTACCGAGGACCTCTTCCAGGAAAGGATTCATCAAGATCGTCCGTCCCTTGTCATCGGTTATCATAACCCCTTCCTGCATGTTGGAAAGCAGGGTTTTTAACTGACCGGTTTCGGTATCCAACAATTCCATTTTTCCCAGAAGTTCTTTGGCCATGCGCTCCAGAGAAGCAGTCAGGTCACTGAATTCCGATTTGGGCAGGAGATGGAAGGGCTGTCTGAGATCGCCGTCGGCCATCCTTTTGACCATGTCGGTAATTTCTCGAAGGGGACGGTTTATCTCCCAGGTCAAAAAGAAGCTGAGGAGGACGGCCAGCAAGCCGGTAAAACCCCCAACCAGGGCCAGCTTCCAGCGCAAATCGGCTATTTTTCTCTCGAGTTGACTCAGTGGAAGGGCTAAGCGCACATACCCTGTCGGATTGCCATTTTGAAAAATGGGCACGGCACCATATAAAGTATTGGCCTGCATGGTGGTGCTGAAACGGATGCTTCGGCCGTATCCTTTGGCTTTGGCTTCCATGATTTCCGGCCGGTAAGAATGATCGTCAAGCCTATCGACGGCTTCAGGGCTTAATCCCGAGTCGCCTAAAACCCGCCCATCCTTAGAAACGATGGTCACCCTTCTCTGGAGACTAAGGCTGACCTGGTTGGTCAAGGTCAGTATTTTGGAGGAATCAGGCCGGCCGATGCTGAGCTGGTCTGAGACCATATAGGCGGCTAATTTTAGTTCGCGCTTGAGTTCTTCCTCTTTTTGGTCCATCAGGAAATGTTTAAGGTTGGCCCCCACGTAGAGGGAACCGGGGATAATGACGGTTGCGATGACTAAAAAAAAGGCCAAAAGGATTTTGGCGTACCAGCGTCGGCTCATTATTTCAACCCTTCAAACGGTATCCAATCCCCCTGACCGTTTCGATTAAATTTTGATGAGACCCTAACTTTTTACGAATTCTTCGGATATGGGTGTCGATCGTCCGGGAATAGCCTTCAAAGGAATAGCCCCAAACCCGGTCCAAGAGGATTTCCCGGGTTTGAACCCTTCCCCGGTTACCCAGGAGATGGGCCAGCAAACGAAATTCCGTGGCCGTCAATTCCAAGGTTTTTTCACTTAATTTGGCCGTATGGGCCTCCAGGTCCAGGAGCAGAGAATCGGCTTTAAGAAAGGAGGAGGCCGCCTGTTTTTCCCGCCGGTCCAGCAGCTTCTGAATCCGCAGAATTATCTCCCGGATGCTGAAGGGCTTGACCACATAGTCATCGGCGCCCAATTCAAGTCCCACGACCCGGTCCATTTCATCTCCTTTGGCCGTGACCATCATGATCGGGATGTGTTGCACGGCCGGATCTCGTTTCAACCGGCGGCAGACTTCCAGGCCGTTCAACCCCGGCAAGAGGAGGTCCAGGAGAATCAGGTCCGGTTGATGCTTTTGGGTCAGGCGGAGGGCCTGTTCCCCGTCTTCGGCCCGAACGGTTTGATAACCGGCTTTTTCCAGGTTAAAATGAATCAGTTCCGAAATATCCGGATCATCTTCGACAATAAGAATTTTGGGCTTGGCCATGTGGGGAATCATTTTATAATTTGTTTTTTCTCCTGTCCATGAATAAATCGCGAGCCAAAACTATTTCAAATCTTGAAATCCAGGAGCCAGGAGTCAGATTTCAGAATGCGGGAATCATGCCTCATTTTTTTCTTGACCTCCTTTTCTCCCCGCGTTACAGTTATTTTACTGAAAAATAGATTCTTCACAAAAAATTAGCCAATCTCAAATAACGTTGAATGTTTTTTGTGGATGTGCCATTTGACCCCATCCCGCTTTAATGGCTTCGAACAATTCCTCCCGCAAGGGATAAAAGCAGTTCAGCCCCAGACATACCGGGCGAATCCCATATTTCTTTTTAAAAAAATATCTTACGGTTGAACAGGGACAGCGAGCGCATTCCCGTCACGCCAACGGCTTGACTGCGTGGGGTAGCGGGCGCACTTCAAATAATAGACATTTACCTTGCCTGGAATCCCGCCGATGGCGGGACTGTACTCTTGGTGCAGGGAGCTCAATTCTACCGTCAATTCAACTAAGGAGGTGCAAGCATGAAAAAAAGAATTGCCTGGTTTGCGATGGTTGTAGCCGCCATCCTGGTATCATGGGCCATGCCTTTTACTGGAAAGGCCCAGGAAAAGCTGAGGTACAGTTGCTCGGCCCAGGTTTTTGAGGCCTTTGAAAAAGAAAGGCTGGAGAACCTTACCAAGGCCACGGGAGTTGATGTGGAGTTGTATGTGTCCTCTTCTGCCGTCGCGGTGGACCGTCTCATGTCCGGGGAGAGCGACGTCGCCAGTATGGCCAGGGGGGCAACGTATCCGCTTCAGGAAGGGGGATATGTGGAAACTCCCTTTTGCAAAGACCCCCTGGCGATCATTGTCAACGCCAGAAATCGGCTTATCAGTCTCACTGAAGAACAACTCCGGGACATTTTCGGTAAAAAAATCACCAACTGGAAACAGCTTGGCGGGCCGAACCAGACGATCATTCTGGTCGTCCCCGGGAAAAACACGGCCGCTTACGAGAATTTCTCCCGCCTGGCCCTGAAGCGAAAAGAAATCCATTATGACATCATGACCAATCTTTCCACCACGGCCTTAGAAGTGGTCAAGCGTTTTCCCGCGGCCATTTCTTTCGTTACCCACGGGGCCATAGCCAAAGCAGGGGGGGTAAAGACGGTCAAGGTCAACGGGATTTCTTCAAAGGACAAAGGATATCCCTATTTTCAAGAATTTTCCTTTGTCACCAAGGGGAAACCGGCCGGCGCTGCCAAAACCTTTATTGATTATGCCCTCTCCGGGAAAGGGAAAGAGATTATTGAAAAGAGAGGGATGATACCCATTGGATTAAAAGACTAATTATTTTCAGGAGGTGACAATGGAAAAGGAATTTTATGAAAGACTCGAGCAGAAAGGGGTCTCCAGAAGAGACTTTCTGCGCTACTGCACCGTTCTAACAGCCACCCTGGGGCTCTCGTCATCCTTTGTACCCAAGGTAGCCGAGGTCTTCGCCTCGCCCAAGCAGCGGCCCCCGGTCATCTGGCTCTCCTTCGGGGAGTGTACCGGTTGTACGGAGGCCCTTTTGAGGTCCATGTATCCCTGGGTCGCCGACCTGGTTCTGGATATTCTCGACATAGAATACCACGAAACCATCATGGCCGCAGCAGGGCATCAGGCGGAAGAGAATCTGAAGAACGCGGTTAAAAAATACAAAGGGCAATTCATTTGTATTGTCGATGGCTCCATCGCCACGAAATATGACGGGGCTTACGGAAAAATCGCCGGCCGGACCTTCCTGGAAATCGCCAAGGAAGTCTGTCCCCAGGCCTTGGCCGTGGTCAGCCATGGGTACCTGTTCCTCTTTTGGCGGTATCCCGGCGGCCAAGCCAAACCCCGGCGGGTACAAATCGGTCAAGGATGCCCTGGGGATAAAACCGGTCAATATCTCGGGCTGTCCTCCCAATCCGGTCAATCTGGTAGGGACTGTTGTGAACTATCTCCTTTTGGGGAAACTCCCGGCCTTAGACGACCTGGGGCGTCCTCTCTTTGCCTACGGCAACACGATTCATGACCAGTGCCCGAGAAGGTCCCATTTTGAAACCAATAATTTTGTTCTTGAATTCGGCTCAATCGAGGCCCGTATGGGCTATTGCCTCTACAAGATGGGCTGTAAAGGTCCTGAAACTTATAATAACTGCCCGACCATCAAGTTCCATGGGGGCACCAGTTGGCCCATTCAGGCCGGACATCCCTGCATCGGTTGCAGCGAACCCAATTTTTGGGACGAGATGACTCCCTTTTATCGGGACAATAGGAAGGCGTAGACCCTTGTCAGGGCGGATGCACCGTTTTCATCTTAGAACTTTTTAAAATTATTTTATTAAGGAGATCCTAAATGGGTACGAAAATAATAGTTGATCCGATTACCAGGATAGAAGGCCACCTCAAGATCGAGGTGGAGGTGGCCGGGGGCAAGGTTGTCAATGCCTGGAGCTCAGGCACCATGTTCAGGGGTATCGAAATTATTTTGCAGGGCCGGGATCCCCGGGATGCCCATCACTTTACACAGCGGGCCTGCGGGGTTTGAACCTACACCCATGCCCTGTCCTCGGTGAGGGCAGTTGAAAATGCGGTAAAAGTCAGGATTCCGGACGACGCACGGATCTTGAGGAATCTTCTGCACGGGGCCCAGTATCAGCAGGATCACCTGGTCCATTTCTATCACCTCCACGCCCTGGACTGGGTGGACATCGTCAGCGCCCTTAAGGCCGACCCGGCCAAAACAGCCGCCCTTTCGGATAATATCTCTAACGCACCTTTCGGCGGCACGGTGTACTTCAAGGACGTGAAACAGCGATCTGCAGACCTTTGTCGACAGCGGCCAACTTGGCCCGTTCAACAACGCCTACTGGGGGCATCCGGCCTACAAACTTCCCCCGGAGGCCAACCTGATGGCCGCGGCCCATTATATTGAGGCCCTCCGGCTTCAGGCCAAGGCCGCCAGGATGCACGCCATTTTCGGTGGAAAGAATCCCCATCTCCAATCCTTAGTCGTGGGCGGTATTACCTGTGTGGCCGACCTGAACCCTGAACGTATCACCGAGTTCCTCTATATCTGGAAGGAGACCCAGGAATTTATCAAAAACGTCTATATTCCCGACCTCCTGGCCGTGGCTTCTTTTTATAAAGATTGGGGGGCCATCGGGGGGACGACCAATTTCCTGGCCTGGGGAGATTTACCTCTGGGCGATAAAGAACCCGATGACTTGTTCATGCCCCGGGGGGTGATCATGAAGAGGGACCTGAAGGGCATAAAGATGGCCGATCAGGCCAAGGTGACCGAACATGTGGCCCACTCGTGGTACGAAACAGGATCCCCCAAACACCCCTGGGAAGGGGAAACCAAGCCCCAACACGGAGATTATAGACCGGAGGGCAAGTATTCGTGGTTCAAATCCCCGCGCTATGAAGGAGAACCTTGCGAAGTGGGGCCTCTGGCCAGGGTGCTGGTCGCTTATGCCAGGGACAAGAAAGAGGTTAAAACACTTGTTGATGACACCTTGAAAAAGCTGGGCGTTCCGGTGGGTGCCCTTTTCTCGACCTTGGGCCGAACCGCGGCCAGGGGCATCGAGACCGTGGTCATCGGGGATGCCATGGAAGGCTGGATTACGGACCTGGTGGACCACGTCAAGAGCGGTGACCTGAAGACCTACCAGCATTGGGAGATGCCCGAGGGCACGGTGGTCGGCTGCGGTCTGAATGATGTGGCCAGGGGGGCCTTGGGTCACTGGATCAAGATCAAGGACAAGAAAATCGAAAACTACCAGTTAGTGGTTCCCTCAACCTGGAACCTCTGTCCGAGGGATGAAAAGGGCAAGATGGGCCCGGTGGAAGAGGCCCTGATTGGAACGCCGGTGGCCGATCCGAAACAGCCCCTGGAGATCCTGCGGACCGTTCATTCCTTTGACCCCTGCATCGCCTGCGGAGTTCACGTCATCGACCCTGACTCCAACCAGGTTTACAAGGTCAAGGCGCTTTAGGACGAAAATATGGTCCAAGGTTCAAGGTTCAAGGTTCGGAAAAACCATTTTCATGCTTCGTGGTGCACCATGGGGCATGAGGGTTTAGCACAAAGATACTGTTCAATGACCAATGTTAATGTAATAGTCCCAAGAGACGCATCATTCCCGCGCAGGCGGGAATCCAGGCCATACGTAATCAAGTAAAACCTCTGGATTCCCGTTTCCACGGGAATGACGGAAATGAGTAATTTGTGTGCCTGCCCTGGCAGGGGAGTTCAATACGAAAATAACTTTTGGCATTATGTCCAGCTTGATGACAGAGAATTCCATGGATACTTCACCGCGCATCATGATCTTAGGGATTGGCAATATCCTCTTCAGTGATGAAGGATTCGGTATCCGGGTTATTGAAAAATTGACGGACCTCTATGAATTTTCAGAGAACGTCTCGCTGGTCGATGGGGGAGTGCTGGGGATGAATCTCCTGGGTTTTATCTCCGAGGCGGATCAGCTCATCGTTGTCGATGTTGTCAGGAACGGGGGCCAACCCGGATCATTGGTTCGTCTGGAGGGGGAGGAAATCCCGGCCAGGGTCAGGGCAAAGAACTCGCTTCATCAGGTAGACTTCCTGGAAGCCTTGACAATGTGCCAGGTTTTTGATAAAGTCCCTCAAACGGTCATCCTGGGTGTCGAACCCCAGGACATTGAGACCCTCAGTGACGAATTAACCTCCTCCATCCAGGCAAAAGTGGATCCGGTGATCGAGATGGTGCTTGCGGAAATTGCCAGACGGGGAGCCTCTTACTGGAAAAAGAATAAGGAACTATGTGCTTAGCCATACCCTCGAAGATTGTGGAAATTAAAGACGGTCTTGGAACCATCGATGTGGACGGCGTGATCAGGAAGGTCAGCCTCCTTCTGCTTGAAGAGGCGAGCGTTGGCGATTACGTCATCGTCCATGCCGGTTTTGCCATCCATAAGATCGACGAAATTGCCGCCCAGGAAAGTCTCCAGATCCTGCGCGAAGCCCTCGCCCTGACTGAAAAGGACTCCTGAACCAACCCTGCCTTTATAAAATCTGAAATTGCCATTTTTGTCATTCCGGGCAAAAGCCGGAACTCTGGTTCTATGGTCTGGTTTCCGGTTTCGGATCTCTCCAAGATTTAAAGATCGGCAATCAATTGTCTCACCTTCTTATAGGGTTGGAATATTTTTCCGGAAAGGCGTCTTTTTAAACTGAACAAGGCCGTGGGGATGTATTGTTCAAAATAGGTTTTACCTTTGACCCGGGAAAGAAAAGCATAGGCCCCTAAGATTTGAAGGTTCCTTTGAAAGGCTATGATCTCGTAATGTTCCCGAAAGCTTTTGGGTTTGATCGAGATTTGAGCGGATAGGATATCTAAGTAAAAGTCATAAAGTTCTTCCTGCAACTTGTCAGCCATATTGACGTAAGGGTCGATCAGCAAGGAAGCCAGATCGTACTGGGGCGGGCCCAATCGGGCGGCCTGAAAATCGATCAGACCAAAACCGAAATCCCCCACCATGATATTTCTGGATTGGAAGTCCCGGTAAAGCAATAATCGTAATTTTTCCTGATCGACTCGAAGGGCCAGTTCCTGCAACTCTTTTTCCACCTGGCCGGGTACCTTTGGATAATGCCCATAGCCTTTCAAAAAAGCCTCAAGAAAATAGAGCGATTCGCGTTTCCAGGAAAACAAGCCATCATAGAAAGGGGTATCATAGCAATATCGGGGATTAAAATTTTCGGCCCCCTGAATTTGAATGTTTAAAAGCAGCATCAACAGCCGCTCATAGGTGCGTCTTATGATCTCAGGTCCTCTGGCTTCCTTGACCATGGATTCCAGAGAAATATCGCCGAAATCTTCCAGCAAAAAGAGGCCGAGGCGACGGTCAAAAGCATAGATTCGGGGAGTGGGGAGCCCCTTTTCACTTAAATGCCGGGCTATATAAAAGAAGGAATCGTTTTCCGAAGGCGATCCGGTTCGGCCTTTGGGATGAGAAACGGCAACAAAGGATTTGCGGCCGGTAAAAAGGCGATAGATTTTCCGGTCCGAGCCGTCTCCTTGAAGGGTTTTGATGCGCAAGCGGCCGGTATAACCGGTGGTTGAAGGAAGACGGTTTTTTAAAAAATAGATTAGGGTTCTCATGGCTCTAACGGTTCAAGGTTCAAGGTCCAAGGGTCAAGGTTTGAAGAACACCAATTTCCTGATTCGCAGGTAACCCAAAATGGCGTAAGGGTTTATCAAAAAACATGTGATCAAATTAATGTTGCTCCTTGCATGTCCTGAATAATTTTAACACCATCCCCCAAAATGGAATCCGAAACGGACACTCCTGTTTCCACCACAACATCCTCCCAAAGCACAGAATTTTGAATTCGGCACCCCTTTTTTAAATGACATCCTTTCCCGATGCAGGCCCAGCCTGAGAATTCCACCCCTTTTTCGATCCGGGCCTCGGGGTGGATGAAAAGTCCTTTGTTTTTTTTCGACCTTCTTAAGGCATCTATCAGGCCCCCGGGAGGTGTCATGATTTCTTGAGACTTTTCTGGTGGCCCCCCCTCCCTCATCCTCCCCCTTAGAGGGGGGAGGGAAGGTGTGGGGGTGTTCAATAATTCCTCATGGACCTTCAGATAGGATCCGGGTGTTCCGATATCCCGCCAATAATGGTCTTTACTGATGTAGGCCCGAACAGGGATCCCCTGCCGAATCATCCGCTGATAAACCGGGATAATTTCAAACGCGCCTGACGGCGGGAGAAAATCAAAGATCTTTTTTTCCAGCAGGTGTATTCCGGTGAAGGCTAATCCGCGCCCTTTTTCCTGTCGGAAATCTTGAATCCGGCCCTGCGCATCCACTGAAATCTGGTTGAATTCCGGATAATCGTGCAGGATCAGGGTGACCGGCCCTTTATGGCCTTGATGGAAACCGACGGCCTGGTGTAAATCAATATCGGTGAGGATGTCGCCGTTAATGACGACAAAGGGATAGGAAGACCAAAAGTCCCGGGTGTTGCCGATCCCCCCGCCTGTCTCCAGGATCGTTGGTTCGAAACGGGTCTGTATTTCAAAAGATCGGTTCTCTTTTTCGATTTGAACGAATTTTTCTATCTGCCCGGACAAATGATGGGTATTGAGGATCACCCTTTGAATAGAGAACCGATTCAGGTAGTCAAAAGTGAACTGAAGCAAGGACCGGTTAAGGATCGGAAAAAGGGGTTTGGGTTTGGTTCGGGTCAGAGGCCGGAGACGGGACCCTTCTCCGGCCGCCAGGATCAAGGCGTCCATTGATTCAAATAGAAGGGGTCAAGGATTCGAGGATTCCAGGGTTCAAGGTTTTGTTCTTGGAAGTTTGTATGCATTTCACTTGAATCCTTGGCCCCTCGACCCCTTGAATCCTGGTTTCCAAATCTATATTCCCAGATAGGCTTCTTTGACATGGGGATCATTGAGGAGATCTTTCCCGGTCCCTTCCAAGACAATGCGGCCGTTTTCCAACACATAGGCCCGATGACAGATAGACAGGGTGTGCTTGACGTTCTGTTCCACCAAAAGGACGGTCACCCCTTCCTGATTGATCCGTTGGATGATCCGAAAGATATCCTGGACCAGGATGGGCGATAAACCAAGAGAGGGTTCATCAAAAAGCAGGAGTTTCGGCAAGGCCATCAATCCGCGACCGATGGCGCACATCTGTTGTTCCCCCCCGCTTAAGGTGCGGGAGAGTTGTTTGCGTCTTTCCTCCAGGCGAGGAAACAGACGATAGACTTCCTTCAGGGTTTGATGGCGTTTGGGTTTGGCCGCTGGGCTCAGCGACCCCATGATCAAATTTTCTTCCACGGTCATTTCCGGAAATAACCGCCGGCCTTCGGGGACATGGGCGATACCGGTTTCGATAATCTTATAATCCGGAGTCTTATCCAGCCGGGTCCCGTTAAATTCTATGGACCCATTGGAGGGTCGGAGTAGTCCGGATATGCTTTTTAAAGTGGTTGATTTACCCGCACCATTGGCCCCAATCAAAACCAGGATCTCTTCTTCCTTGACTTCGAAAGAGACATCCCAGAGGACCTGGACATCCCCATAAGAAACATCGATATGATTGATCTTAAGCATTTTGTTCCTCCCCCAGATAAGCCTCTATCACCTTTGGATTTCGGGCAATCTCTTCAGGGGTTCCGAGGGCAATGGGCTGGCCGTAATTGATGGCCAGAATGCGGTTGGAAATACTCATGATGACTTTCATGATATGTTCGATAATGATGATCGTCACTCCACGACGGTTGATCTCTTTGATTAATTCGATGGCCAGGTCCGCTTCCTTAGGGGTAAGGCCGGCGGCGGTTTCATCCAGCAAGAGCAGCTTGGGCTGAGTGGCCAAGGCCCGGGTGATCTCCAAACGTTTGCGCAGCCCGATGGGCAGACTCTTGGCCACCTGATCTTTATAAGCGGTCAGACCGCAGAATTCAATGGTGTCCATGGCCAGTTTTTTGGCCTCTTTGATGGTATTCACCCGGCAAAAGGCCGAAGCGGTGACATTATCCAGGACCGTCATGCGGGCCAGGGGCTTGACGACTTGAAAGGTCCGGGCAATGCCGAGTTGGCAGATTTTGTGGGTTTTCATCCCTTTGATGCTTTGATCATTCAAAAGGAGATCCCCGGAAGTCAGGGGGAAGTAATTGTTGATCAGATTGAAAGTCGTGGTCTTTCCCGAGCCGTTGGGGCCGATGAGTCCGAAGATTTCACCTTGCTCGATCTTAAAGCTCACGCCGTTGACGGCGGCCAGGCCTCCAAAAAATTTTACCAATTCTTGGGCTTCGAATATACTCATGAGGCCTCCTGCGCTGCCTTCCGGACAAAGATCCTTTTGATCTTAGACCAGTCTCCCACCACCCCGTTGGACATGAAGAGGATGGTCAAAACGACTAAGAGACCGAAGGCCATGGCGTGTCCCTGGCTGACCCATTTGGGGGCCAGACCGAAGAAGGCGGTCCGAAAGAGCTCCTGAATCCCAACCATGACCAAGGCCCCGATAGCGGGCCCCCAGAGTGTACCCACGCCGCCGATAATGCCGACCAGGATGGCCTGGATGGAGATATCGTGGAGGGCAAAAACCACCGACGGATCAATAAAACCCATATAATTCAGATAAAAGGCCCCGACGGTTCCGGTAAAAAAGGAACTGATCATAAACGAAATATTTTTATAAAGGGTGGTATTGATCCCCAGAGATTCGGCGGCATCCTGATCTTCACGAATGGACACAAAATAATAACCCAGCTTGGAATTCATGACCAGATAAATTACTCCGAGACAGAGGGCAGCCAGACCCAAAACCATATAGTAGTAGGGGAGCTTGCTGGAAAAGGTCTGTATGGTCAGGATCCCGACCATGCCCTCGGTAAAGTCCACCCAGTTATTGGCGATAAGCCGGAGAATTTCTCCGGAGGCCAGGGTGGCCAGGGCAAAATAAGGCCCCCGGAGACGAAAACAGAGATAGCCGATGATCAAGGCCAGGATGACAGCCGTCCATCCTCCAAAGGCCATACCCCACCAGGGAGAGATTGCCAGCTTGGTATAAAAAATCCCGGCCGTATAGGCCCCGATGCCAAAAAAAGCCGCCTGTCCGAAAGAGACCTGTCCGGTGTAGCCGGCGATCAGGTTCCAGCAGGATCCGATAATGACCCACATCAAAACCAGGATCAAAAGATGGATGTAGTAATCCTGCTTGATGATTAAAGGTAGGATCACGGCTATGAGCAGAACGATAAGGGCTTTAAGTCCTTTCATCTTTTACCCTCACTTAAATCATGTGTTTAGGGTTCAAGGATTCAAGGGGTCAAGGATTCAAGTGAAAGGCATGGAAGTTAAGACCCTCGAACCCTGGAATCCTTGGATCCTGGAACCCTATTTTGTGTCATATTTTGGTGAACCGTTTCAAGCCTCCCGGAATAAAAATAAGCACCAGGAGAAAGATGACCATCCCCACCGCATCCTTGTAACCCATGGAAATATAGGTGGCCCCCAGGGATTCGGCAATGCCTAAGGTGAGTCCGCCCAGAATAGCCCCCACCGTACTCCCCAGACCGCCCAGGATGGTAATGATAAAGGCCTTCACGGTGAATTGACCGCCCAGGTCCGGGAAAAGATAATAGATCGGCAAGAGCAATGATCCGGCGGCGGCGGTCAGGGCGGCCCCCAGTCCATAGGTGGCATAGGTGATTTTTCGCTGGGGATGCCCATCAAAGCTGGCCGCCTCCTTATCCTGGGCCGTAGCCCGGATAGCCCGGCCGATATCGGTCTTCATCAAAAAAAAGAAGAGCAGCACCGTGATGACAATGGCAATAAAAAAGGCGATGACCAAAGGCAGGTTAAAGGAAATGCCTTGCACGGAAAAGGCCTTGTTGGAATAACCGGTGCGGACCGACTGGTAGTTGGAGGTAAAAATAAAGCGCATGATCTCCGTTAAACAAATGGCGATTCCGACGGTCATCAGGACCTGGTTTTCCGGAAGAATGGAGTCTCGGCCGATCAGGGGAACCAGCAGGTATTTCCCGAGAAAAAAGGCCACCAGGAAAAGGGCCGGCATGGTTATCAAGAGAGAAAAGTAAGGATCCATACCGAAAACATTAAAACAGACCAGGGTGATGTACATGGAGACCATCATAATCTGCCCATGAGCCAGATTGATGATTCCCATAACCCCCATGATCAGGGTCATGCCTATCCCGATCAAGGCATAGAGGCCCCCGATCAGAATTCCGGCTACCAGGGTCTGAATAAAGACGATCATAACCGTTTCCTAAAAAGGGTTGATTGCAGATAAAGGGCGGGCTTTTTACCGGCCCGCCCAGGTCTTTTCCCCTAACGTTCTTTCCAGGGCTTATGCGGGAATAGGTATTTGGCCGTGGCATATTCTTTGGGCCAGACACATTCCAGCTTGCCTTTCTGCCATTGAACCAAATAGGTGGCGACCTTGTTTTGGTTGGATTTTTTTCCGTAAGAGACGAACTTGACCCGGCCAAAGGCGGTCTTCATGTCGGTCGCCGCCAGGGCCTGACGGATATCATCATGGGATACGTGATTTGGTCCTTTTCAGCACATCGGCGATCACGTACATGGCGGAATAGGCTTCTGCGCCGTGGTAATCCGGAACCTTCCCGTATTGTTTTTTGTAATTGTTAGCATAATCCATGGCGCCGGGAAAGGGGAGGGTAGGCAACCACAAAGTGGCTGAGAAAACCCCATCGGCGGCCTTACCGGCATTTTGATAGAATTCCGGAAGGGTAAAGCCGGCTGCACCCCCCATGAAGAGTTTAGGGTTGATGTCGAGCTCCATCGACTGCCGGATGAGCAGGGAGGCGTCCATGATATAGGAGATCATATAGATAAGATCGGGATTGGTATTTTTTGTTTTTATCAGGAGGGGTTTAAAGTCCACGGCGCCTTTTTCATACCCTTCCTTTAGGGCCACCTGGATTCCCAACTCCTTGCAGGATTTTTCAAACTCTTTGGAGCCGCTGGTGCCGAAGAGGGAATTTTCATAAAGGATGGCCGCTGTCTTGGGCTTGGCCACTTCCTTCAAGAAGGATTCTGCGGCCCCGGCATACTCACTCACCGGAGGATTCAGACGAAAGACATAATTCCAACCCTGCTCGGTAATAATATCGGCGGCGCCGGTATTGATCAAAAAAGGCATCTTGTTTTGTTGGGCCACCCCGGCGATAGCCCGGGTTTCGGAGCTTCCATATCCTCCACCCAAGATGGCCACCTTGTCATTGGAGATGAGCTTTTCGGCAGCCGCCCGGGCAATATCGGGTTTGCCGGTATCATCTTCAAAGAGCAATTCGATCTTAGTGCCTTTTAACCCGCCGGCCTTTTGGATCTCTTTGAAAGCCATCACAAATGAATTTTTTTCAATTTCTCCAAAGGCCGCCTCCCCTCCGGTCAAGGGAAGGATGATCCCCACTTTGATGGTGTCCGCAGCCTTGACCGGGCCGGGAGACCATCAAGGTTCCCATCAACATCAAAACCATACCCATCAGAAAAAACCATTTCATTCGATTCATAAGAAGCCTCCTTAAGTTAAAAGTTTAATAAAAATACGAATTGATAAATTTTTCATTTTATAAACGGTTACTTATAAACTGAATGGTTGTCAAGAAAAAATATTGCCGGAGTTAAATATCTTGACTTTTATTGACCAATTAAGGTATTTAAGCCATCATTTATAAGTATAGGGAAAGGATGAGGTATGGAAAAAAATCTTGAAAAAGTCAGAACCATCGGTCTGGTAGCCCACAGTGGTGCGGGGAAAACCTCCCTGGGGGAAGCCGTCTTATTTATCACCAAGACCATCGATCGCCTGGGAAAGGTGGATGATGGTTCTTCGGTCATGGATTTTGAACCGGAAGAATTGAAACGCCATCTGACCATCAATACGTCTTTCCATCATTACAACTGGAAGAAGCACAAGGTTTTTTTCGCCGATACGCCGGGGGATGAAAATTTTATCTCCGATACCTTTTCCTGCCTTCAGGTCTTAGACGGCCTGGTGGTAGTGGTCGATGCGGTTGACGGGGTAAAGGTCCAGACCGAACGCATCTGGCAGGCCGCCGAACAATACGGCATTCCCCGTTTAATTTTTATCAATAAGCTGGATCGGGAGCGGGCCGACTTCCAAAAAACCCTGGCCTCGATCCAAACCCTTTTGAGAATCAAGGCCGTCCCTTTCACCCTGCCCATCGGGATGGGTGAGACCCTGAAGGGGGCAGTCTCTCTTTTGAACAACAAGGCCTTTGAATATGCCGGTATCCAGGGGGAGGGGAAAGAGATCCCCTTGCCTTCTGAAATGACCGATGAGATCCGGACTTATCGGGAAAGCCTGGTGGAACATTTGGCCGAAGGGGATGACGCCCTGATCGAAAAATTTCTGGAAGGGCAGGAATTGTCCCCTGAAGAGTTGGCCCTGGGTCTGCGAAAAGGAGTTTTACGGGGTGGACTTTTCCCGATTTTTTGCGGCTCGGCTTTAAAGAATATGGGGGTTGACCTGCTGTTGGAGGCCATCAACAGCGCCCTGCCTTCGCCGTTGGATCGCGGGCCCCGAATCGGTCAGGATCCCAAAACGAAGGCCGAGAAGAAAAAAGAACCTTCCATAGAAACTCCTTTCTCCGCCCTGGCTTTCAAAACCTTAGCCGATCCTTATGCCGGCCGGCTGACCATCTTCCGTGTTTTTTCCGGCGAAATCACGGCCGATTCCGGTTTCTATAATGTCAATAAAGGGGTAAAGGAAAGGTTCGGACAATTGTTTGCCCTGGAAGGGAAGACACAAAAACCGATCCCAGCCGGTTATCCGGGTAATATCCTGGCCGTGGCTAAATTGAAGGAGACCGTGACCGGGGATACCCTGGCGGACGAGAAAGACCCGGTCATCTTTCCTTTTACACCGCCTTCCTCTACGGTCATTTCTTATGCCATTGAAGCCAAAAATAAGGGAGAAGAGGACAAGGTCTTTTCCTCTTTGAGCCGCCTTATGGAAGAAGACCCGACCATTCGCTTAGATCGGGATTCGCAGACCAAAGAGATCATCCTTTCGGGCATGGGTCAGGTCCATGTGGAAACGACGGTTGAAAAATTAAAAAGGAAATTCGGGGTGGAGGTAATTCTCAAGCCCCCGAAGATCCCTTATCTGGAAACCATACGTCAGTCGGCCAAGGGGATTATCTATCGGCACAAAAAACAAACCGGGGGCCGGGGACAATTTGCCGAGGTCCATATTGATATTTTTCCCCGGGAACGGGGCAAAGGATTTGAATTTCAAGATGCCCTGGTGGGTATGAACGTCCCGAGAAACTTTGTCCCGGCCGTGGAGAAGGGTATTGCCGAAGCCCTGCAAAGCGGGGTCGTGGCCGGATACCCGGTGGTGGACTTTAAGGTCCGGTTTTATGACGGCAAGTCCCACGAAGTCGATTCTTCGGAAATGGCCTTCAAGATCGCCGCCTCCATGGCCTTTAAAAAAGCGGTCCAGCAGGCCCAGCCGATCCTGTTGGAACCCATCGTCAAGATCGCCGTAACCGTCCCGGACGAAAGCATGGGGGATGTCATCGGAGACTTGAACAGCCGCCGGGGTAAGGTCCTGGGCGTGGACTCCAAGGGAAATTATCAGGTGATTCAGGCCCAGGTCCCCATGTCCGAGGTGGCCAAGTACGCCCCGGATCTGACCGCCATGACTCAAGGTAGAGGTTCTTTTCAATCCGAGTTTTCCCATTACGAAGAGATCCCGGCCTATATGAGCGAAAAGGTGATCCAGGAGGCCAAGGCGGCGTTGGAGGAATAGCTTTTAAGAAAGGTACAAGGTTCACGGTACACGGTATAAGGTTTTCCTTGAACCTTGTACCTCAAGCCTTGAACCCTCGAAAACCATGATTCAGGTGGGCATTTTAACCATCAGCGACAAAGGGGCGCAGGGATTACGCATCGATGAAGGCGGCCCCCGGATACAGTCCCTGCTTCCTCCCGATTCCTATCAAATCGCCGCAACGGCCGTTGTCCCCGATGAAATCCCTTCGATTGTCGAGACCCTGGTGGCCTGGGCCGATCAGAAAAATCTGGATCTTATTTTCACCACCGGGGGAACCGGGTTAAGCCCACGGGACATCACCCCCGAGGCCACCGAACGGGTCCTCCATCGCGAAATCCCCGGCATGGCCGAGGCCATGCGTCAGGAAGGGCTTAAGCACACACCTTTTTCACAACTATCCCGGGCCAAGGCAGGAATCAGGGGGGAGACCCTGATCATCAACCTTCCCGGCAGCCTTAAGGCCATCGAAGAAATGCTCCCCGTAATCCTGCCGGCCATCCCCCATGCCCTGGAAAAGATCCAGGGAGACCCCAGGGATTGCGGGCGATAAGGCGGGAGGATATATCGACTGGCGACTGATTGGCCAAACCTCTCTATTTTTTCTCCTTGACCAATAACCCTTCTCCATTTATAATTAAGTTGTTATCAAATCAAATAGTTAAAGGAGCACTTCCTATTTTTACTATTACTATCATCGTTGCCGCTTTTCCGCCAGAGACGAACAGGAGTTAATACAATGATCACAAGAGATGATGTGTTACGGTTTCTGAAAGAGATGAAGCCGGGGATTGTCGAACGTTACGGTTTAATTTCCTTGGGGCTTTTTGGCTCGGTGGCTCGTGGCGAATCGCGGCCGGACAGTGATGTGGATGTGGTCGTTCGGTTACGCGAGCCGAATTTGTTTTACCTGGTACATATCAAGGAGGCCCTCGAAGAAGCCCTTCACGAACATGTGGACGTCATTCACTACCGTGAAAAAATGAATGTTTTTCTTAAAAATAGAATAGACCGGGATGTCATCTATGTATAATGACACTGAGCTTCTTCTCGAAATTCTTAATCAGATACTCGTGGCAGCCCGTAGGATCGAGCGGCGTTTTGCAGGCATCCAGAGCCCGGATGATTTTCTCAAAGACGACGAAGGGCTGGATCGATTAGATAGTATCGGGATGATGGTGATCGCCATCGGAGAAAGTGTCAAGCAGCTTGACCGAATCACCGGCGAGCAATTTTTTCGAAAGTACCCTGAAGTGGACTGGAAAGGGGCCAAAGGTGCTCGCGATATTCTGAGTCACCATTATTTTGACCTGAATGCTGAGGTTCTTTATAACGTTTGCCTGGATCATATTCCCCTGCTGGTTAAGACGATTGAAAGAATGAATTCGGATTTAGCCGCTGATTATGGAATCGGTTGATCAAGTCTGCCCAAGGTGACGGTGCGTTCGTCATAGCTGCGACCCCCTTTTTTTATTATCTACCCAGTACCCCCGTCTGAGAAACCCAGTAAGGGTTGACCAGATCCTCGAAGATGGCCAGGGCCGCCTCGGCACCCTGGCCGGCGGCGGTGACGATCTGTTTATAGCCTCCCTCCACGTCTCCGGCGGAATAGATCCCCGGAATGTTGGTCCGGTGGCGCTCGTCTTTTTTGATATACCCATCCTTGGTCAGCTCTATGCCGATACGCTTAGCCAGCTCCACCGAAGGCTGGTAGCCGACGGCGACGAAGACGCCATCCACCTTCATCACTTGAGATGCTCCGTTACGGTTATCTATAAGCTCCACCTCTTGAACCCGGTCCTCTCCCCTGATCTCTTTGACCTCGGTGTTGAGCAGGAGGGGTATTTTTTGGGCCGAGAGATTTTCGGTCAGACGGGCCTGGGCCCGCAAGGCATCCCGCCGGTGAATCAGGGTCACTTGGACGCCGATCTGGTGCAGGTGCAGGGCTTCGGTGACGGCGCTGTCGCCTCCGCCTACGATGATGACCTGTCGGTCCTTGAATAAGGGACCGTCGCAGGTGCTGCAATAACTGACTCCCCGGCCGGAAAGGCGATCCTCCCCAGGGGCGCCCAGGTGTCGATAAATCGCCCCGGTGGCGAGTAATACGACCCTGGTCAGGAACCGCCGGCGATTGGTGGTGACCATAATGGGTTGGCCGGGTTTGATATCCATGACCTCTTCCCCGGGAAAGATGTTGGCATATTCCAGGGCATGGAGGACCATGATGTCCACCAGGGCCTTGCCCCCCACCTTGGTAAGGCCGGGGTAGTTTTCGACGACCGGAGTGGTGGCCACCTGGCCGCCCAGGGCGCCTTTCTCTACCACCACCGACTTGAGTCCGCTGCGGGCCGCATAAATACCGGCGGTCAGACCGGCCGGCCCTCCCCCGACGATTACCAGGTCCGTCTCAATCTGTTCGGCGTCATTGTCCGGGATAAAGATGGTTACTTCTTCGAGTTTTTTCAGGCTGATCATGAACAATTCTTCGGATTGGGACCCCTTGGCGATCAGTTTCTCGTTGGCGTAGACAATAGGAGTGCCGAAGGCATTATACCTATCGGCCAATTCCGGCACGGCCTCTACGTCAATGATTTCCAGGGAGATGATTTCCGGCCTCTCCACCGCTGCCTGTATGGCATTCCGGACTTCCTGTGGGCAATAGGGGCAGGTGAGACTGACAAAGATCTTTATCTGACGGGGTTCGCCGATGCTCTTCAAGACCTTCAGGGCTTGGTCCCCCAACCCGCTTTTTTGGTGGCCCACCATGTTCAGGACTTGAAAAAAGGGTTCGATTTCTCGACCGAGAGGGGCACCCAGCCAACGGATATGAACATGGTCCGGATCGATGAGCAGGGTAGGGGTATATTGAATTTTGTATTTGGCCGCCAATTCATGTTTAATGTCGAATTCCTGGAGCCCTATTTTTTCAGAAAGGGCGGCCAAGGGGCCGAGGATTTCCCGCGCAGCTTCACAATAGGGCTCGTTTCGGCCGGGACCGGTGAAAAGCAGGAGCTCCACTTTACGGGGCAGCAGGTCAAAAACCGCTTTGAGCAGGTCATCGATCTTCTTTTCCGCAGGCTGCTGGTCTTTTTGCTCGCCCTTTTTTTTCCCAAACATGGCCGCTTACTCCATCGAAGGTGAAAGGTGCAAGGCACAAGGCACAAGGTTCAAGGTGCAAGGTTCAAGGTTCAAGGTTCGAGGTAAAAGGCTTTAAAAAATCTTTGAACCCTTGAACTTTATTTTTGTGCAAAGATTGTTGAAAGAAACTTTTTGAGCTCATCCCAGGACGCTTTGTCGGCTTGGGCGTTGTAGGCGATGGGCATGTTGAATTTTTTACCCAGGGCATCGGCTTCCGGATTGGTGAAGCTGTGCAAGGCCCCCGGATAGGTGATAAACCGGAAATCGGCTCCGGCAGCGGTCATTTCCTTTTTAAAGGCTTCGATCTGTTCCGGCGTGGAAAATTTATCGGCCCCCCCATGGAGGACCAGAACCTTGGCCTTGACAGCACCGGGTTGAGCAGGCTTAATCGCCGTTAAATTTCCGTGGAAGCTGGCTACCCCCTTAAGGGCAACGCCTTGCCGGGCCATATTAAGGACAATACCCCCGCCGAAGCAATAGCCGATGGCCGCCACCCGGGTGGGATCGACTGTGGGCTGTTTTTTCAGGAAGACCATTCCGGCCAAAAAACGTTCTTTTGCCAGGTCGAAATTTTTCATCAGGGCCGATGAAAATTTTTGGGCATCTTCCGGATGGGAGGCCACCTGGTCCCCTCCGTACATATCCAGGGCCAGGGCTGTATAGCCCAGTTCGGCCAACATGCGGGCCCGCCTGCGGGCGTAATCGTTGAGCCCCCACCATTCATGGACCACCAGCACGGCCGGACGTGGGCCTTGGATAGCGGCATCATAGGCCAGATAGCCGATCATCTCCACACCACCGGCCGTGTAGCGGACATTCGCCCCTTCGATTTTAGGCTGGGCAAAGGCCTGGCCGACGAGCCCTAAGACCAGAAAGAAAATGAAAAAAGCAGCCGTGACCATTATGATTTTTTTCATGGTTGCCTCCTCGAAATCAACCTCATTGGATCTTAACCATGCAATTCTTTGACAAGACATTTCGAGATTCCTCCAATCTTTTTTTAGTTCAAGATTTCAAGATTTAAGGTTAAAGATAAAAGGTAAAAGGATAAACCGCGCCCCGAACCCGAACTTTATTTTTGTACTCCGAAATCGTTTTCATTGGTTCTTTAGGTCTTTCTCCGGCTCAACCGGATTATCGCCGCCCTTCTCCGATGGCGGTTCTGCTTTGCGACGCCGCTCACTCAGACGCTCCAGGAAAACGTAAAAGACCGGTACGAAGGGGATGGCCAGCAAGGTGGAGGCCAGCATCCCCCCGAAGACGGCTGTGCCGATGGCCTGCTGGCTGGCTGCGCCGGCACCAAAGGCAAAGAGCAGCGGAACCACTCCCAGGATGAAGGCAAAGGAAGTCATGACGATGGGGCGGAACCGTCGGCTGGTGGCCTCTACGGCCGCCTCGGCGATGGACAGACCATCCCGATGCAAATCGCGGGCAAACTCGACGATCAGGATGGCGTTTTTGCTGGCCAGGGCGATCATCAGCACCAGACCGATCTGGGTGTAGATATTGTTGTCAAAGCCGCGGATAATGAGAGCCAGCAGGACCCCGACCAAGGCCATGGGCACGGCCAGGACCACTGCCGCCGGAGAAGTCCAACTCTCGTATAAGGCAGCCAATACCATGAACACCAGGATAACGGATATGGCATATATAATATAGGCTTGGTGGCCCATCCGTTTTTCCTGGTAACTCGTTGCCGTCCATTCATATCCCATGCCCCGGGGTAAATTTTTTTCCGCCAGGTTTTCCATCAGGGTCAGGGCCTGGCCTGAGCTGAACCCCGGGGCCGTCGTGCCGAAGATGGTGGCGGCCGGATAGAGATTGTACCGGGTGATCAACTCCGGACCCTGGATTCGTTTGACCTCGAGGAGACTACCCAGAGGCACCATTTCTCCCTGGGCGTTTCGGGTATGGAGATTTCTGATGTCCTCGGGCTTCAGGCGGTATTGCTCGTTGGCCTGGATATAGACCTGGTAAACCTGGTCGAACTTATTAAACAGGTTGACGAAGCTGGAACCCAGATAGGCCCGGAGAGTCTCAAAGATGTTGTTGAGCGGGACTTGAAAGGATTGGGCCTTGGTCCGGTCGATATCCAGGAAGAGTTGAGGACTTTTCGTGTTAAAGGTGGTGGTCAGACCTTGAAGGGTCTTATTGGTATTTCCCTGGTGAATCAGTTCATCGGCAGCCTTTTGGAGTTCATCCAGGCCGAGGCTCTTGCGGTCTTCCACCATCATCTGAAAGCCGCCGGCCTGACCAAGCCCCCTGATGGACGGCGGGATGACCACAAAGGCCAGGGCCTCCTGGAGCTGGGAAAGTTCGCGGTTTAGGCCGGCCACGATTTTTTCCTGGCTCAAGGCCTTTCCCCGTTTACTCCAGTCTTCATAAACCACGAAGCTCGTGGAAATCGTGGAGACATTGGCCGCATCCAGAAAGGAATACCCCCCGATAGTCACCCAGCCGGCTATTCCCCGGGTCCTTTTGAGAATATCGCCGATCTTCTCTGAGACCTCCCGGGCCCGGGGTTGGGAGGCCCCGTCCGGCAACTTGGCGAACAGGACGGCAAAGCCCTGATCCTCCGTAGGGAGAAAGCCGGTTGGTCGATGGATAAACTCCCATCCGGCCAGGGCGATGATAATGAAAAAGACCACCAGCATCAACCCAGCCCGGTTGACCATCCAGCGTACCAGGCCCATATAAGGTTTTTTCATGGCCTCGTAGCCTCGGTTGAAGCCGCGGTAAAACCAGTTTAAGGGTTTTTTCGACCTGGGTTTGAGCCATAAGGCGCACTGGGCCGGTTTCAAGGTCAGGGCATTAATAGCGCTGATCACGGCGATTGAGGCAATGACCAGGGCGAATTGCCGAAAGATCTGACCGGTAATGCCAGGTAAAAAGGCGGCCGGCAGAAAGACCGAGACCAAGGCCAGGGTAATACCCATGATGGGACCGACGAGCTCGTTCATGGCCTTGATGGCCGCCTCCTTGGGAGAAAATCCTTTCTCAATGTAATAGGAGGTGTTTTCCACGATGACGATGGCGTCGTCCACCACAATGCCGATGGACAGGACCAGGGCAAACAAGGTCATCAGGTTGATGGTAAAGCCCATGGCGATCATGGCCCCGAAGGCGCCGATGATGGTTACCGGGACAGTGGTGGCCGGGACGAGCAAGGCCCTGAAGCTTTGCAGAAAGATCGTAATGACGATGAGGACCAGGATGCCGGCGATAAACAGGGTGGTATAAACGGAACTCACCGCTTCCCGGACGAAGATCGTCGTGTCATAGCGGATGACATATTTTAAACCTTCGGGAAAATCCTTGCTCATCTCGGCCACGGCCTTATAAACACGGTCGGCCACCTCGATGGCATTAGCCTCGGGCAGGGAGAAGACAGGGATCTGGGCCGAGTTGAGTCCGCCGATATTGGCAAAGTTCGAATAATATTGCTGGCCCAGGTCCACCCGGGCGATATCGCGTAAACGGACGATCTGGGCCGCGGCCCCCCGCTCGCTTTTGATGATGATGTCTTCAAAATGGGCGACATCGGTCAATCGGCCCAGACTGTTAATGGTGAATTGAAAGGCCTGATTGTTCGGCACCGGAGGGGCGCCTAATTGCCCGGACGCCACCTGGACGTTCTGGTCGGAAATGGCGTTCAAGACATCCTGGGTGGTCAGGTTAAAATCCTGGAGCCTTTTCGGATCCAACCAGACCCGCATGCTGTAAGGGCCGGCCCCGAAGACCCGGACCTGGCCGACGCCGGGTAAGCGGGCCAAGGGGTATTGCATATTAATAATGGCGTAGTTGGAAAGAAAAGCCTCGTCAAAGCGGTTGTCGTCGGAATAGATACTGACCACCATCAGGATGTTGGTAGAAACTTTTTTAACGCTGACCCCTTGCTGCTGAACCCCGTTCGGGAGCTCGGCCAGGGCGGTGTTGACCTGGTTTTGGACCAGGGCCAGCGATTTATCGAGGTCGGTGCCGACATCAAAGGTAATGGTCAGCGCATAGGAGCCGTCGCTGCTGCTTGTGGAAGACATGTAGATGGAATTTTCAACGCCGTTGACCGCCTGTTCGATGGGTACGCCAATGATTTGGGCAATATCGGTGGCGCTGGCCCCGGGATATCTGGCCGTCACCTGAATGGTCGGCGGCGTGATCGGGGGATACTGTTCGACCGGCAGACGGTAATAGCTCACTACTCCGATGATGATGGTGACCACGGCCAGGACGTTGGCCAGGATAGGGCGTTCGATAAAGAATTTGGAAATCATAACCCTGCCTTTTTGGGATCACGCGAAGGGGGCGTTGCCGGGACGGTCGTCTGTAAATCCAGTTTCTGAGGGGTCACCCGCCGGCCTGGAACGGCTTTTTGCAATCCTTTTACAACTATCCATTCGGTTCCTGTAAGGCCTTCGTCGATCACCCGCAGGTTATCCAGGGCCATTCCGGCCCGGACTCCCAGGCGGTTTACCACATTTCCCGCGGTGACCACCAATACATAGGAGCCGCGCTGGTCGGTCCCCAAAGCCTCCTGGGGGACCAAAAAAGCCCTTTTTTCTTTAATCGGAACCTTTACCCGGGCAAAGAGTCCGGGCAGAATCTTACCCTGGGGGTTTGAGAAGACCCCCCGCATCAACAGGGTTCCGTTGGTAGGGGTGAGGCTGATGGCGGCAAAATCCAGGGTCCCTTTGTGGGGAAAGTCCTTTTCATTGGGTAAGCCCACATAGACCGGCAGGGTCTTGGCCAGGGCCTGTCCGGGGGTCCAACGGGTCTCTCCAGTCAGACGGGCCAGGTCCAGGTCACTGATGGTAAAATAGACGTAAATCGGATTGATCTGACTCAACTGGGCCAGGACCGTGGTCTGGTTGGAGCCGACAAGATTCCCGGTGTCCACCAGCCTTCGGTCGATGCGCCCGTCCATGGGGGCCCTGACCTCGGTGTAGTCTAAATTGAGTTTGGCCAGATCCCGTTGGGCCTGGGCGCCCTGGAGATTGGCCTGAGCCGAATCCCGTTGGTTTCGCCAGTTGTCGACATCGGTTTTCGAAGCGGCGTTCTGCTTAACCAGATTGATGTTGCGGTCCAACTGGATTTGGGCATATTCGAGCTGGGTCTTTTGGAGTAGAATGGCGGCCTCGGCCTGACGAAGGTTTTCCTGGTAGGTATTCTGCTGAATGAGAAAAAGCAGGTCCCCTTTTTTAATTGACTGCCCATCCCGGAAGAAGACCTTTTCCAGGTATCCGGCGACCCGGGCCACTAATTGAACCGTATTGACGGCCTGGGTGTTGCCGGTCAGGTCCAGAGAATCGGTTACGGTCCGTTTAACCGGTTGGGCGATAGTGACCGCCGGGGGAGGGGGAGGGCCTTGTTTGGGTTTTTCCTGACAGCCGGTCGTATTAATAAAAATAATAAACAGGGCCGGAATGATCCCGGGTAAGAGCCCACAATTTCTGAAACGCACTTTTTTTTTCATCACCATTTTTATCTCCGGATATTTCCCCATCAAGCGTTCTTACCTTTTGGGGTGCGCTGATGAATGAAAAACCTCGTGGGGGCGGGTTTCAAACCCGCCCCTACGAGCGCCCTATGAAAGCTGGGGATTATTAAAATGTTTTTTCCGAACTCCGAACCCTAAACTCCGAACTGTATTTTCTACCAATCAGGAGGCCGAATAACCGTCTTTGTTTCCTCCGTGAGCGGCGGATTATAGGATACCGGTGCAAGCAACTGACCCCAATCGGAACGTTTGGACATAGCCTTCTTGACCTCCGAAGGCACTAATTCCTTTCCGGCCCGAATCTCCCAGCCTCCACCCAGGGCCCGGTAGACCCCGACCAGATTGCTGGAGATGGCACCCAGGGCCGCGGCCAGGTTGTCCTGTTCATTCAAAAGGGTCTGCTGGGCGATCAATACCGTGGTGAAATCCTTGGTCCCTTCCCGATACTGCAAGACGGACAGGTTAAGCGATTTCCGGGCCGCGGCCGCACTTTTGCCCAAAAATTCGATTCGTTCCTGGGCCTTTAGAAAGGCCACCAGGGCATCTTCGACTTCCTGCTGAGCCTTGAGCACGGCATTCTGATAGGCGATCAATAACTGCTGAAACCGGGCATCCTGGACCCGGACATTGTTGGAGATCCTGCCGTAATTAAAGATGTTCCACTGAAAGGACGGCCCGATCTGAAAGGTGCGGTTTCCCCAACGGAACATATTTCCGAGGGAAGCATTTCCGAAATCGCTGGACAGAAAACCAAAAATCCCGTTGAGTGAAAAGGCCGGGTAAAGATCGGCCTTGGCCACCCCGATTTGGGCGCTTTGGGCCGCAGCCTGCCATTCGGCCCTGCGAATATCCGGCCGACGACGGAGCAAATCGTGGGGAATGCCCACGACGATCTCCGGCGGGGAAACCGGAATATCTTCAGGGCCAGCCAAGAATTCCGAAAGATCGCCCGGCGGCAGGCCTAACAACACGCTGAGGGCGTTCTTGGCCTGTTGCAGTTGGGTGTTAAGGACCGGGATGGAGGCTTGGGTGTTATTGAGCACGGACTTGGCCTGCTCCACGTCCAATTGCGAGGTCGTGCCGTATTGGTATCGGGCTTCGGCGATCTTTAAACCTTCCCTTTGGGTTTCCACGTTTTGGGCGGCGATACCCAGGCGTTTTTCCAGGGTCCGGATCAGGATATAGGCATTGGCCACATCGGCCGTGAGGCTGACCAGGACGTCGTCATAGTCGGCCACCACAGCCCCCAACCCGGCATCAGCGGATTCGATGGCCCGTCTGAACTTCCCCCAAAAGTCGATTTCCCAACCGGCCATCAGTCCGATTTCGGACTGCCAGTAAGTGATGCTGCCGGAAAGGGCCGACGTGGGAGCCCCGTCACTCAGCCGGTTATACTGAATAGAGCCAAAGGCCTGTTGGCTCTGGGGATAAAGCCCTCCGACGGCGATGCCGAGCTGCGCCCGGGCCTCCAGGACCCGCACGCCGGCAATCCTTAAGGGAAGGTTCTCCTGAAAAGCCCGAGCCATTAGCCTGTTGAGGTTCGGATCATTAAAGGTCTGCCACCAGTTTTTGGTTTCAGCCGGCCCTGTCTTCACCTGCGGATCGCCGGCCTCCAGCCAAGCCGAAGAAACCGTGGCTTCAGGCTGACGGAAATTCGGACCTACTTCGGCGCATCCTGGAAGGAGAAGGAGAAAGAGGAGGATCAATGAAAAAATTCTATCCCGAAGGGCCATGATTCTATCCAATTCATTTAAAGATAAAACAGTTTAGTGTCTCTAACTCGCTTTTAGAATATTCCTAATGCTGGCATTCCCGCGAAAGCGGGAATCCAGGAAAAAATTGGTTTCCAAAATTATTGTATTTTAGAATAAGTCGGAAGTGAAATAAGGGATATATAGTATTTTATGAACGGAAAAACTGTATTTACAAAATCGGATAAGCGGAAGAAGTAAATCTCTTATTCATTAAAACGGATCATTCGATAGAACTGACCATAGAAGAACACGGAGGATCCAGCCAATGATCTGAACGGCCGGTTTGATAAAATTCATCGTTCCAGCAAGGGATGAAATTACCGCCACGTAAAGCTTGAGTCAACTCTTCCTCCGAGCGTATCGTTTCCTGGAACAGGGTGTAGGCCCGGCCCAGGACTGAAGGCCCATGGGCGTCCGAACCCCCGATGCTTTTGATCCCCAGACGGGTGGCCGCTTTTAGTGCCCGGTGGTTTTCCTGAAACGACAGACTGGCATTGAGGGCCTCGAGGGCGAAAAGATGTTTGATCTCGAGGACCTGATCCCCCAGAAAGCCGTTAAAGTTGTGTTTCTGATAGGGATGGGCGGGAATGGCCACCCCACCCCGTTTATGGACCCAATCCACGGCCCATTGCATCGGCATTCCCTTAAGAAGGTCCGCTTCTCCGACCCTTACCCCGAAAATCAATACATGCCCCTCCATAGCCCGGTATTCCAGGCCTTGAAAGATTGGGAAACCGGTTTCTGCGGAGATGTTTTTGAAGGGATCGCTTAAAAAGTAGGAATGATGTTCGGTGACGCAGACGGCATCAAGACCGACCTGACGGGAACGGGAAATCAACTCCCCCGGTTTAATAATGGAATCGCCGCCTAAAGCGGTATGAACGTGCAAGTCGATCTTAAACATGAATGGATTTATCGTGATTGATAAGGGGGCCAGCGAAACTCGTAGGATGGAGTAATGGAAGAGCGGAGCAATGATTCAAAGCACACTCCACCATTCCATTACTCCATCAGGCCATTGGGTTTATCTTCCTTTCCACTGGGGCGGTCGTTTTTCAGCGAAGGCCTTGGGCCCTTCAATGAAATCCTCGGACTGGAACATGGCCTGCTGCCCCGGATACATGGTGGTCATGGCCTCTTCCAGGGTAACGGTCAATCCCTTGAGAGTCGCTTCCTTGCAGGCCCGGATGCATAATGGTGCACCTTTGAGTATTTCGACGGCGTATTTTTCCGCGGTCGCCATCAGGTCGGCTAAGGGGACGACTTCGGCGACGATCCCGTACTGCATGGCCTCCCGGGAAGTGACCCGCTTGGAGGTCATGATCATGTTCATGGCCAGGTGGTAGGGGATCTGTCTGGGGAGACGATGAACCCCGCCGGCACCGGGTATCAGTCCGACCCGGGGTTCCGGCAAACTGAAGAAGGCGTTATCTGAGGCGATAATAACATCGCAGGCCAGGGCGATCTCGAAACCGCCACCCATGGCCAAACCATTTACGGCGGCAATAAAGGGCTTGTAGCAATCAAATCTGGAGGTGATGCCTGCAAACCCGCCCTTAACCCCTTTCATGAGTTCCTGCATCTTCTCCTTGCCGTGGGTGGCCTGAAACTTCAGATCATTACCCGCTGAAAAGGCCCGTTCCCCGGCCCCGGTGACGATACAGATCCAGGCCTCGGGGTCATCGCTAAATTCATTAAAGGCCTTATCCAGCTCAACGCTGGTCACGGGGCTGACGCAATTCATGACCTCGGGACGGTTTATGGTTACGATGGTTACATGGTCTTTCTTCTCTACCTTGATCTGCTCATAGCTCATAATCAACCTCCTTTTTTGATTAAAAATATTATTATATTCGTTTTTGAAGATTTCGTCAAAAGAAAAACCGTGGGCGAACGGTTCTTTCTCCTTGACCCCTCTTCAGGTATATAGACCGTAGGGAAGTGAGAACAGTCCTTATTTTCGGGAGACGTTACTATGCCATAGTATTGAACTATCTGCTATCTCTGGGCAGGGATATGAGAGGTCATGGTGGGCAAAAATATGAAGAAGACCGCCGAGAGTCTCAAGGAAAAACGGAACCACGTTTAATCAAAACTCACATCTAATGGGGAAACTCTAACCCTTGCTTGGCGAATTAAAAAAAGATTTTTGAATTGCTCCCGAGATTGACAGGGCGATGTACAAGGCGATGAGTATGCCAAAAACTCCGAAGAACCGTATAAGAAGCGTCCCAACAATCCAGGTCCAGTTGTCTTTGAGAACAACCACGCTGGTCTCCCGTTGGCCTGCGCGCTTGATGGTAATGGAATGCCAGGGCCGAGTGTTGTACTCTTCGATGCGGGTTCCTTCTGCTTTATCCCAGAACTTGATATCCGGCTCATTCTGTAAGGTCTTCTTATAAAAAGAGAGGATCTCCTCGTAAGGCATATCGTATGACTTTTCCAGGCGCGACTCGGTTTGGGTGATGATCCTTCCCCCCGGGGGAAGGGGTGCGCCAAGGAAATCATCCGCGCAGGAAAAACCGGGGCAGAGAATACACACGAAAAATATCGATGAAATCAGTCTCTTCATGAGCCATGCTCCTTTTGTAAAGGTGACGTACAGGATTCCCTCTTACTTTCCAAACATGGCGAGGAGCATGCCCCCCGCCGCGGCCGCACCCATGGCCCCAGCAAGATTCGGCCCCATAGCGTGCATCAGGAGGTAATTCCGCTTGTCGTATTTTTGTCCCATCATTTGGGATACTCGGGCAGACATAGGCACTGCGGAAACGCCTGCCGAACCGATGAGGGGGTTGATTTTTTCCTTCAGAAAAAGGTTCATTACCTTCACGGTACATATTCCGCCGATGGTGCAGATGGCAAAATCAATCAGTCCCAAGGAAAGTATGAAAAGAGTCTTTGGGTTGAGGAACTTGTCGGCATTCATCGTGGCCCCCACGGTGACTCCCAGGAATATGGTAACCGTGTTCATCAGGGCGTTTTGGGCCGCATCGGTCAACCTGCCTACTACCCCGCTTTCTTTCATCAAGTTGCCCAGCATGAACATACCCATCAGGGGAGTTACAACGGGCACGAGGATCGTGATAACGAATCCGGAAATAATCGGGTACAGGATCTTTTCTGTCTTGGAAACCGCTCTTAGCTGCCTCATCCGGATAGTACGTTCTTCAGGTCTGGTTAACCACTTCATAAAAATTGGTTGAATTATAGGCACCATAGCCATGTAAGAGTATGCCGCCAGGGCGTTGGGGCCCAACAACTGGGGCGCCAGTTGCTGGGTGAGATAGATGGTAGTGGGGCCCTCAGCCCCGCCGATAATGCTCACGGAGGCAGCCTCCTTGAGGGTGAATCCAACCAGAACACATCCGGTGAATGTCACAAAGACCCCTAATTGCGCCCCGGCTCCAACGAGGAACATTTTGGGGTTGGCGATAAGAGGGCCAAAGTCAGTAAGCGCCCCTAGCCCCAGAAATATGAGGCACGGCATGATCGACCACTCCAGGCCATAGTGATAGAATACCTGCAACAGTTGAGGATACCCATCCGGGGAGCGCCCCATCAGGGGCACGAGGGGAAAGTTGACGATGAAAATGCCGAACCCTATGGGAAGCAGCAATAGAGGTTCAAAATTTTTAGCAATGGCCAGATACAGGAACACCCCAGCAACGCACCACATAACAAGAAATTTCCAACTGAGGCACCACAGTCCCGTCGTGTAAAAGGCACCCTTGAACATATCAAGAATATCATAGAACGTCATAGCTCAATCTCCTTCACGTGTAAAATCATTTCTCCTTTTTTCTCTTTTGATAAGGTAGCTTTTATTAATATTAATGAACGGCCTTGTGTCCTCTTCCATAATTTTGGAATATAAATATAATCTGTTATACGATCTGATTTTATCACGATATCTATCCAGTTCTTGGCAATAGTATAAAAAAAGCCTCCACAAGGAAACGGTCCTCCACGGAGGCTTCGCATTAGAAATTTTTGATAATCCCGCTTCACGTCTCTTCCCCAAAGTTTTAAAGAAATGCCCGAATAAATAACCTAATCAGAAAAGATAAAACCAGGGGTTAACAACGAGTAGGGCAGTTTATTTGGTTGTCGAGGGAGATTGGTAAAATAAGGGAGGCCTGCAGGGACGAATTACAAATTGGCAATAAGGGGTGTACAAAACAAGAAAAGGATGGATTAACTTTAACCTTCTCAACGATGGTCAAAGTACACAGGTCTTGGTCCTCAAAGGAGAGATTAGGAGAGAAGACATCAACCTCGCTCGTTTCAAGGTAGCCTGAAAAAACGAGGCCCGCTAAAAAGCAGATGGATAAAAAGGAAACTAAAACAATCGGCCTTTGGCGGGAAAATTTTTCCATTGTTCAATCCAAACATACTGTTATAACTTTATAACAAAGCGGCCTATTCCAATTCAATCGGAAAAATTATTGTCCTTATATAAACATAAGGGTTTAGCAATTGTCAAGTTAAAAAGTGATTAAAATGTAGCTATTTTTTCATCGGAATCCGGCAGGTCGATCGGAATCCGGCATCCGGTAGAAAAGGGTCCTTCATCTCCTGGGACAATCTGAAAAATGCTTAATATTTTTCTCGGCCAGAGGTTTTTCAATAATCAAGACCACTTCGCGATTATCCCCCAATCCTCCAAAGTCCGGATCATATTCCGCACATGGGTGCCGGCCCAAAAAAGTTGTCCGCATTGCTCACACCAGTTAAACCGCTTCTGGGTCTGAAAAACATATTCAGGCAGAGCGGTCCATTTTATTTTGGCCTCCTCCGGACTTAAGGGGACAAGCAGGCTGTTGCAGCGAAGGCAACGTTTGAACATTCTTGAAATATCGGGCCGGACCCCGGTGACTTCGAAAAATTCCTTTAAAAGGGCTTCCCGGCTTGAGGAGAAAAGGGTAATGATTTGGGCCTTGGTCCCTTTGATGGGCAGGGGATAGGGAGTCCATTGAACAACGGCCTCCTCTCCAATATTAAAGACCTTCTCCTTGTCCCAGAACTGCACATCCACCCCCAGGACTCGAAGCCATTGGACCAAAAAAGCCAAATGAGGGGCAATAAAGAAACGCATATCCAAAAATTTAGATTTGTTTTATCGTTGGCAAAACTGTAAAATGCGGAGTCTTGAAGGTCAAGCATAAAAAACAAGGAGGTTTCACATGAAACATCTGGTAAAAATTTTGATCCTTGTGTCGGCCGTCTTTCTGATCCATCAAGTGGTCTTGGCTTTGGAACTCGGGGAAGTTCCTCCCAAAGTGGAATTAAAGGAAAAACTGGGGGGACGACTGGATGGAAGCCTCTGGAGCAGCGAAGAGTTGCAGGGGAAAGTGTATGTCCTTTTTTATGTCTCTCCGACCGAAAAGGATACCAACAATGCGACCAGTGAAGCCCTGGACAAAGAGAAGTTCCCCACCGATAAATTTCAGTCCGTGGCAATCATCAACATGGCCGCCACCTGGATGCCCAATTTTGCTATCAATTCCGCCCTGGAAGAAAAGCAGAAGAAATATCCCAAAACCATTTATGTGCGGGATTACAAAAAAGTGTTGGTTCAGGCCTGGAAGATTGCCGATAAAAGCAGCGATATCCTGGCTTTTGACAAGAAGGGGATTTTGATCTTCAGAAAAGACGGCAAGCTCACCAGCGAAGAGATCCATAAGCTGATCAAGGCCATTCGGGATAATTTGTGATCTCTCTTAATCAGCCCTCCTGCGAATTTATCTCAAACTTTTCTAAGACGCGGGGTCATCCGCCTCCGGCCGGACGATACTGGATACTGGATGCTGGATAATTCACTCAATTTGTCCGAGACAAAGGGTTTATCAAGGATCCAGCATCATTTCAGAAGATTGAGACCGCCCTCCATCCTTGGAGTCAGGGTTTCGTCTTGGACAGGTCGGGGAGTTGAAAAACTTCATCGGGAATATCCGGGTGCGGTACCAGCGTTTCATAACGAAGGGTCAAGGTTTTTTCTCCGGTCCCGTCTTTGATTTCACAGCGTAAGGGGAGTCGATTTCCGGCGACCTGGGAAAAATCGGAAAAGGTTATCTCGACTTCCCCTTCCTTTGAAGGGCTTATGATTCGAGTCTTATTGAGCGAAAAAGGATTGGGAGTTATCCAAAGCTCCTGTTGGAAAGGGCCTTTGAGTAAGATCTTGACTATTACGTTTCCTGCCTCGGTTGCCGGTTGGATTTGAAAGGAATCATAGGGGAAAATAGGCACCCGGCCCCAAAAAATTTTGGAAATTTCGGTAAGAGACAACTGAGAAAAGGCGGCCAAAGGCCCGGAAAAGGCTTGGGGGAGAGGGATCTCTTTCTTTTCAGCCATGGAAAAGATGCGGGTTTCTCCCAAAAAGGAAACTATATAGAGCATGGGCCGGCCGAAGGGGTCAAATATTTCCAGGCGGAAGGTCTCCGGTCCGCGGGCGATCAGACGAAATTGTAGCCGGTATCTTTCTCCAGGTGCCTGGGCGATCAAAAGACCCGCGCCCTCCCGTGAGACGGGTTCCTCGATGACGGACAAACGATCAAGTAAGGTTTGTGCCTTTGAATCTTCTTTGTCCGGGGAAGTGGTTTCCATAGGATGGGCCGGGCTCTGAAGAGAGGCTGGAGCCGACGCCGGAAAGAAGCATAAGGCTCCGAAGGCGAGCAGCCAAAAAGGGTAAAAGGTAAAAGGTAAAAGGTAAAAGGCTCTTCCTTGAACCTTGAACCTTGAACCTTGAACCCTCGATGTCCCTTTGAGGTTCGGAAGTTTAATAGAAAGTCGAATTTTCCATCCCTCCCTTTTCTTCTTCCAGCCTTTGCTGGGCTTCTTTGATTTTCTTTAAGATGGTCTCTTTTTCTTTGACGGAAGGATTGATCTCCAAGACCCGGCGCAATATTTTTATGGCCTTATCCCACAGGCTTTTTTTAAGATAACCCTCTCCGAGATGTTCTCCGACGACCGGATCGTTGGGGGCCAGCTTCCAGGCCTTTTCCATCTCGACCAGGGCCTCATCGTACCGTTTCTTTTTAAAATAGACCCACCCCAAACTGTCGATGATGTAACCGTCATTGGGACGGAACTTCAAGGCCCTTTTGATTAAATCTTCGGCTTCATCCAGATGAATCCCGCGGTCGGCGTAGGTGTAGCCTAAATAATTCAAGGCCATGACATGAAAGGGATCTTTTTTTATGGCAGTTTTCAGTTGCTGGATGCTTTCCCGCTTTTGGCCCATTTTCTCCAAGAGGACTCCCAGACGGAAATAAAGTTCGGCCTGATCGGGATCGACCTCAAGGCCTTCCATGAGCATTTTTTTGGCGGTGGGGAGGTTGTTGACCTGCTCATATAGAGAGGAAAGGGTCAGGTAAATATCAATCTTCTTGGGGACGATCACCAAGGCCTTCTGAAGGAGTTCGATGGCTTCTGAAAACTTTTTTTCTTTTTCCAGGATATAGGCTTCCAGGCTGAGGGACTGGGGATAATAATCCGATTGCTTGGAAATGGACCGGAGAATTTCCTGGGCCTTCTTGATGCTTTTTTGTTCCACCAGGGTGATGGCCAGAAAATATTGAATCTTGTCGTTGTCGGGTTTTTCTGCCGACAGGAGATTCAGTTCTTCCAGGGCAGGGGTGAATTGCTTGTTTTCCAGGTAGATGATGGCGATTCGGAAACGGGTCTCAAAATCCTGCTTGGAATTTTTCTTTAAGGACTCCAGGAGCTCACGACCTTGTTCTACTTTGCCCAATTTAAGCAGTTGATCTCCGGCCCTTTCCTGGGCCTCCAGATTATTCGGGTTTATTCGGAGGATTTTTTGATACATCTCCAAGGCTTGTTTGGGTTGATCGGTCTGTTCATAGACCTGGCCCAGGCCCATATAGGCGTTAACATTATTTGGGCTGATGTTAATGGTTTCTTGGAAATAATTTTTGGCTCGGTCGAATTGTTTCCGATCCAAATAGATCTTGCCCAGGAAAAAATTGCCTTTTTCGGATTTGGGATTGATTTTTATCAATTGATGGAAGGATTCCAAGGCCTGAGGAATTCTTTGGGTTTGCAGGAAAAGGATGCCTAAATTAAAGAATGGCTCTTCATCCCGGGGATTGAGGGCTGATAGGGACTGATAGGTCTTGATGGCTTCTTCCCAATTTTGTTGAGTGATATAGATTTCGGCTAAGAGGGAATAGGCATCCTGATATTTCGGGTCCAGGTCGATGGCTTTTTGGGTGTGTTGTTGGGCCTCGGTCAGTTTGGAGGCCTTGAAAAAAAGATGCCCCAAAGAAAATTCCAAAAATGGGGAATCGGGTACCAAGGTCAGGGTCTTCCGGAGTTCCTCAATGGCCTTGGGATCGTCGTCCTCCTGACCGTAGAGGTTCCCCATGATAAAATGGTAATAGGCCTCTGCCTGTCGGTCCAAAGTCCCGGGGTGACTTTTCGGTATCGGCAGGGACACCGGTTTCGTTGAGATGTTTTGGGCCTGCTGGGTTTGACAACCGGCGATGGTAAAAACTACAACCAGCAGGAGAGCAAAGATGCAGGGATTTCTTTTCTCATGGTCAGGGGGTTTCATATAAATAGTCGGGTTTTAAATCCGGCAGTTCTTTCTCCAGATAGGCCTTTACCTTTTTTAATAGTTTTTCTTCCAGTTGCCGGATCCTTTCCCGGGAAACTCCGAATTGTTCCCCCAAATCCTGTAAAGTCAGGGGGTCTTCGGCCAGGATCCTTTTTTCAAAAATGACTAATTCCCGCTCACTCAACCCTTGGCGAAATTCTTGAAGTTTGGTATTCAAAACCTCTTTTAATTCCCGTTCGCTCAGGGCTTTTTCCGGAGAAGCCTCTTTGTCCGGCAAAAAGGCCTTGTGATCTTCCGAAGAATTTTCGCCTATCGGGGCATCCAGTGAGAGTTCCCATTCCCCCAAGCGTTGGTCCATTTCCACTATTTCCTTTTCGCTGACCGAAAATTTTTCTGAAAGGAGTTTGGGGGCCGGGTCGATACCCAAGGCCATAAGTCGGCCTTTTTCCTTCTTTAAGTTATAGAACAGTTTTCGTTGGGCCTGGGTGGTCCCTATCTTCACCAACTTCCAGTTGTCCATAATGAACTTCAGGATGTAGGCCTTGATCCAGAAGGAGGCGTAATAAGAAAATTTGATCCCCCGGAAGGGATCGAATTTTTTAATGGCCTGCATCAGTCCGATATTTCCCTCCTGGATCAAATCCAATAGATTCTGCATCCAATATCTCTGAAAGTCCATGGCGATCTTGACCACCAGCCTTAGATTGGAGGTGATCAGTTTATAGGCCAAATTCGCATCCGGGGACTGATGATACCTGGTAAGAAGGGACTTTTCTTCTTCCGAAGTCAGGAGGGGATACCGGTTAACCTCAAAAAGATAGCGCTGAAGCGGGTCGTAAGGGACTACCTCGGCCTTTGCCGGGGGCAAAGTTTCCGGCTCCTTTTCCTCAATGAGGGTGTTCCAAGGATCTTCGGGCTGGGCGGGATTCATTTTTCGGATCAATCCAATATTTTTTCATCATAAATCGATTCCAACCGATATTTATGCTGGGCTTCCTGATCGCCTAAATAGGAAAATAGTTTTTTTTGATTCGGGTCTTGCGCCTGGGCTTCCGAGGCCCGGTAGAATTTCAAGGATTTTTCCTCATTTTTCATGGCCAGGATCATCACCTCTTGATATTTCATATCCGTATGGAATTTTTGGTCCACCAGATAGTCGCTGATTTTTAAATCCGGTATGGGTTTGGACCTTTCCGGAAGGGTTGACGGATCCGGCAGTTCTTCCAATAAGTGTTGGTGCCTTTCTTCCTCCGCGGCCAACTCTAAAAAAAGGGAGGGTATCCCCGGGTATTGCGATAGCGTAGCGGCCGAACGGTAGAATATTTGGTCATCTTTTTCTTTGTCGATGGCGAATTGGATAATTTCCTGATTAGTGGAAAGCATCCTCAGTCCTCCTTATTATCCTAAATTTGCTGGTTTTCTGAGATCCCTAATCTATTAAATGTACTGTTCGCCCCGACCATTGTCAAGGAATAAAAAAAGTCCTTTCTTATGAGGAAAGGACTTTTTTACTCCGAACTTCGAAGACCCTACTCCCAGACCCTTTTATCTTCGATCTTTTTTGCCTCCTTGGGTAAGGATCCTCTGGGGAGGAATTGTACTTCTCCCCGGATGCGCAGGATTTCCTGAATCACCCTCTTCACCGCCGCGGTAAATTCTTTCGGGTCGGGACTTGGCTGGGAGAGTTCGGCCCGAAAGGTCATCTTGTCCTGATGCCCTTCCCGGGTCACCACGACCTGGCAGGCGCAGATATTTGAAAATTTGGCCGCTACGGAATCCACTAATCCGGGGTGGATGAACATGCCTTTGACCTTGGTGACCTGATCCACCCGGCCGACGATTTTAATCAACCGGGATGAAGTACGACCGCAGGGACAGGGTTCATCGCTGATGGTTGACAAATCGCCGCTCCCAAAGCGGATTAGGGGGTAGACCTTATTAAAACAGGTCCCGACGACTTCCCCGACCTCACCCGGTCCTAATTGTTGGCCGGTCAGCGGATTGACGATTTCGACGATACAATCGTCGGGAAGGTGCATTCCGTTTTTCTCGACACACTCAAAGCCCAGACAGCCGATATCGGCCGTTCCATAGCTTTGGCGGATCAGAAGACCCATTTCGGATTCCAGGCTGTCCCGAAGGGATTCGGGAAGCATCTCGGCGGCCACAAAAGCCACCTTCAGGGCCAGGTCCTTTTTAGGGTTGAGGCCCATCTCCTTGGCCTTCTGGAGGGCCGAAAAAAGAAAACTGGGGGTTCCTAAAAATCCGCTGACCTTCAAGTCTTTCATGATCTGGACCTGGAGTTCGGTATTTCCCACGCCGGCAGGGATGGTGCGGCATCCCAGGAGGGTCAGTGATGAATCCAGCATAAAGGCAAAGGGCACCAGATGAAAATTGAAGGTAATCTGGCAGATGTCGCCGGCCCGAAAACCACCGGCGTATAATCCCTGGGCCCAGCGGTCGTCGTCATAGACCATCTCCCCGGGTTCATAGATCGGCCCCGGGGAAACGAAGATGTGCCGAAGCTCCTCGGGAGGCACCCCATTAAACCCTCCAAAGGGGGGATTCTTTTTTTGCATGCCCACCAGGTCGGCCTTCTCGGTGATGGGCAGTTTCTCCAGGTCCTTGATCGTTTTAATTTCCCCGGGCTTCACTCGGGCCTGGTCAAATTTTTTCTTGATAGCCGGCGCTTTTTCATAGGCATAAGCCACTATTTGCCTTAATTTCCTGTTTTGGAACTGGCGTCGCTTAGAGGCGGGCATGGTTTCTAATTGGGAAAAATAACCGGAGTAACGATCCTTTTTGTAAATCATCATTCCTCCCCAAGGGCAAAAAAAGGGGCCAGCGGAAGATTCGACTGGCCCCTTTTTTCGCCCCATATAGTTTATTTCTTTTCGGGAAAAGTTCCTTCAAAAGGGACGATAATATTTTTCCCATCGGGACCGACAAAAGTGGCCGTCCCGTTGACCGTAATTGGGAAAGTGAAATCCGAAATCCCTTCCCACCATTTCTTTAGGAGATCACCAGACTTGACATTCATCTCCTGAAGTCGGTGTCCACCGGTTACCAATAAGGACAGGTTGGCCGCATTGTAATCGAATGTCCCATTGACTCTCAGGTGATTGGTTTTCTTGGCCGGGATATAGCTGTTGTCAAAGTTGGTTAGGGTATTGAGCTCAAACCCTTCAAAGGCAACGGTAAACTTAATGTTGTCCAGCATGACATTTTGGTTATTGGGGTTTTGGATCGTATAGACAAAGGACAGGATCAGAGGTGCCCCCCTTCTTCCAGCCGATAATTTTCCTTCCTTATCCAAAATGCCATCCAAATAGTATCCAAAATAGCTGGCAATCTCGACCCGGTCCAACTTGACCACCGGGGCCTTGACAGCCATCATTTTATGGGCCATCTTTTTTCCCATGGCCGGTTTATCAGGAGCCGCTGCTTTTTCTTCAGCAGCCAGACAAGGTAAGGCAATCAGACTTAAGATGCCGATCAGTAACAGCAAGGTAATGACCATTTTTTTCATAAGACCCTCCCTTTAGGTTAACCAGCGTTTTCTCCGTTTATAATGTTTGACTTCCCGAAAACTCTTTCGGGTGCCAAGATCGGTAAGGCCAAGATAGAAATCTTTGATGTCCGGATTTTCCAATAGCTTCTCGGCCGTGTCGTCCATGACGATCCGGCCGTTTTCCATGACATAGGCATAAGGGGCCACGCTTAAGGCCAGTTTGGCATTTTGCTCTACCAGGAGGATGGAAATCTTAGATTCTTCATGAAGCCGGGTAATGATGTTAAAGATCTCTTTAATCAACATCGGGGCCAGCCCCATGGAGGGTTCATCCAAAAGCATCAACTTGGGATTGGCCATCAAGGCCCGGCCCACCACGGTCATCTGCTGTTCCCCCCCACTGATGAAACCCGCGGTTTCCCCCCTTTTTTCTTTCAGCCGGGGGAAATAGTGGTAGACCATCTCCAGTCCTTCTTTAACGGCCCTTCGATCACGCCGGAGGTGGGCACCGACGACGAGGTTTTGTTCCACCGTCAGATGTTCAAAGACCCGGCGTCCTTCGATGACCTGAACAATCCCGGCCTTGGCGATATCCTCGGCCTTTTTTTTGTCGATTCTTTCTCCCATGAACAATATGTTCCCGTCCGACACCTCTCCGTCCTCATGGTTGAGAAGGCCGGAGATGGCCTTGAGGGTAGTACTTTTTCCTGCCCCATTAGCCCCAAGGAGGGCCACAATTCCCCCCTGGGGAACTTCAATGGAGACCCCCTTCAGGACCAGAATGACCTCATGGTATTTTACTTCAATGCTATTGATTTTTAGAATTGGTTCTTCGGCCAACGACCTTACCTCCTTAATTAGCATTCAGCGTTCAGCAATCAGCTAAAAATTATCGGCAAAAGGCTGATAGCTGACAGTTGATCGCTCAAAAAATACCTACCAACCCAGCCATTCCTTTTCCCATTTTTCCGGCCAACGTTTCTTTAGATCGACGTTTTCCACCAGGACGAATTTCCCTTTTTCAATTTTATAGATCGGGGCTCCGGTGGTCGGACGGTGGTCAGTGGCCGAAAAGCTGGCCGGCGGGGAACCAAGCCCGAAATCCTTATTCTTAAAGGTCTCCATGGCCTTCAAGATTCCTTCGCCGGTTAACTTACCCTGTTTGTCGGCGATCTTCATGGCATCGGTCAACAGGAGGGCCGCACCCCAGGCCTGGACGGTGCGAACAAGGCGTTTAGTGGCCGGAACGCCGGGGTTGATCTTTTTGGCATACTCCATGATCTTGCCCATCATCGGGGCCTTGCCGCCAAAGAAGGCGCAAACGGCGACCCCCATGACCCCTTCGGAGGCCGGTCCGGCCAAACGGGGCAGGTTTTCATCAAAACCCCAGACATCGACGATATGATCGGCGCCCAGACCCAGGGAATAGGCATCCCGCAAGGCCGTGGCTACGGACATGGTGGTGTTGCCGTGCCAGACCAGGTCGGGTTTGAACTGCTTGGCCCCTAAGACCTGGCTCTTGGTATCCAGGGCGGTTAAGGAAATGTCCTGATCCGGTCCGACTTCAAAGCCCAACAGGGTGGCCTGATCCTTGATGGCCTTGATCGGGGCGCTGCAATAAGGGGAGGCAAACATATAGAAACAGACCACTCGAGGTTTTTCTCCTTTATCTCTTCGAGCCTTAAACTTCGGATCTTTCTTCCAGACATTGTCATACCAAGCCGTTATGGCCGATCGGGCCCCGGTAGAATAATCAGGGCAGAAAAATAAATTGTAGGGGGTTTTCTTGGGATCGGTGAGATGGCCCGAATAAGAGGCCGAAACATAGGGCATTTTGTCTTTGGTTACCGTAGGGGAGAGGGCTTCCGTATCGCCGGTGCCCCAGCCCAAGACGGCGACCACCTTATCGAAGTCGCGAAAGCGCTTGTAGGTGGTCACCGCTTCCGGGATCCGGTAGCCATAGTCATACTGGAATAGTTTGATCTTTTTGCCGTTGATGCCGCCCGTGTCGTTGATATAGGCAATGGCCTCGGAAATGCCCAGGGCATAGTCTTTTCCGACATCCGAGGTGGCCCCGGTCATGTCATTGATGGCGCCCACCCTGATTTCCGCCGGGGGCGCCGCCCAGACCAGCCCGGAAACCCCTAAAAAGGTCATTAATAAAGCAGTTATCCACAAAAGTGTTTTCTTCTTCATCATTGCAACCTCCCTTTTAATGTTTTTCAAAACAGTCTAAATTGTGCCTGCCGAGTATACTTAATTATGCCCAGTGCCGGTATCACCTCCTTAAACATGAAAAGGATTCGGGGATTCGAGGCGTTGTGTTTTTATTTCTTTTCACTTGACTCCTTGAATCCTTATCTAATAAGAAAAAGGCCAAAGATTGAAATAATTTTTTACCTGCCACCAGCGATAGGCCAAGCCGTTGGGTTCGTAAATTAAAAACAAACAGATGGTCAGTCCGAAGGCGGCTTCCTTGAGAAATAAAAACCTCATGGTGAACTGTGGGTAGATTGGAGTCAGAGGGATAATGATGAATTTTAAACCTTCCATAACCAGGACCATGAACATGGACCCAAAGATGGTCCCATAGATACTGCCCACCCCGCCGATCAGGATCACCCCGACCAGCCAGAGGGACCAGGACCATTGAAAGTGTTCCGGGCTCAAAGCGGAGAGGGTGCTGACCCAATAGGCTCCGGCGATACCGCCGATAAAACCGGCCACAAAAAAGGCCAGCAGTTTATAGGTGACGATATTGATCCCCATGGTTTCGGCGGCGATATCGTTGTCCCGGATGGCGATCCAGGCCCGCCCGACTTTGGAGCGCAGTAGATTGGCCAACCCCATGGTCAGGATAATGGTCAGGATGGCCCCCAGAAAGTAGACCTTGGTATCGCTGTCCAGGACCAAGGGCCCGATGGTGATGCTCCCCGGCGGCAGGGAAAAGGCCTGGCCCCGGCCCCCGATCTGACTGACATATTGGGTCAGGATAAAATCCACGGTGACGAACTGGGCGGCCAGAGAGGTCATGATCAGATAAAACCCTTTGACCTTGGCTGAAGGCAATCCAAAAAGAACGGACCACAGCCCGGCCACGATGCCTCCGACAAGCATGCTCAACAGATAAGGGAGATTCAGTTGAAGGGTGAGCAGGGTGGCGGTATAGGCCCCGACGGCGATAAAGGCCGCATGCCCCAGGGTCACCTGGCCGCAAAAGCCGATCAGGAGCTGGACCCCCAAGGCCCCCATGATGGTATAGGCCACTAAGTTGGCCACCCCGACCCAATAGAGGCCTCCCCAGTAGGGAAGGATGTAAAAGATAAAAACCCCTAAAAGGAGCATCTTGCCGATGACGAACCGGGTCTGCCACCAGGCATGGTCCTGGCGATAATATTCATGGTAAACGCCGCAAGGTAAGTAGGACATGGTTTATACCCTTTCTATCCTTTCCCAACCCCAAAGTCCATAAGGTTTAAATAATAAAAAAATGACCATAAAGATAAAGGGGGCGATTTCTTTGACTCCTCCAGGGGTGAGGCGGTCAAGGTAGGTCCCGCTCAAGTTTTGCAGGACTCCGATGATGATCCCGCCGACGATGGCCCCCGGTATGGAATTCAACCCTCCCAGGACTACGGCAGGGAGGACCAAAAGCCCTAAGTAGCCGACCGAAATATTCAACCCGTTGATGTTGCCCAGCAAGGTTCCGCCCACGCCGGCGGCGATAAAGGCAATGCCCCAGGCCGTAGCATAGACATACCGGGCACTGACCCCCAGGGAAAGGGCGGCCATTTCGTCGTCGGCCGTAGCCTGCATGGCCAGGCCCCAGCGCGTATATTTGAAAAAGGCCACAAAGATCAGCAAGAGGGCAATGGCGGCCACAAAACTCCAGAGATAGACCTGACCGATGATGATGCCCCCGATGTCAAGGGGTTTCATGGGGAAAACCGGGGGATCAAAGATGACCGTGTTGATGTCGAAAAACAACTCGATGACTCCCCGGAAGAAAAAGGACAGGCCCACGGTGACCATGATGACGGTCAGCACCGGTTCTCCAATCAACTTGTCTAAGAAGATCCTCTCGGTGAGGAGGCCCAGAATAAAACCGATGATGACCGTACAAAGAAGGGCCAGGATAAAAGGGAATCCCCAAAGATAAAAGGTCAGGCAGACATAAGCCCCGATCAGGGTCAGCTCGCCCATGGCCAGGTTTAATACCCCGGAGCACTTATAGATCAGGGTCCAGCCCAAGGCAACCAGGGCATAGATTCCGCCCATCAAAATGCCGGTAATAAGTACCTGAAGAAACAGTTTCATCTTATTTCCCCTCCTCAAAAGGAATTTTTCGGATATGGAGATCGGTCTTGATATGGACTACCCGGCCGTCTTCGTAGGTAATGGTGGTGTCCATATGGACCGTGTCCTTATCTTCATACAAGGCCTTGACGATGTCCTTGTATCGATTCTCCACAAAGGCCCGCCGCAGTTTCCGGGTCCTGGTCAATTCTTCATCATCGGCATCGAATTCCTTATAGAGATTGACAAACTTGTGGATCTTGGACACCGGTCTGAGACTTTTGTTGGCCTCCCGGATCTGTTTTTCCACCAGGTCGTAGACCTCTTGCTTTTGAGAGAGTTCGGGATAACTGGTATAATTCAGCTTTTTCTCGTCGGCCCATTTTCCCACCACCGCATAATCAATACAGACTACGGCCGTTATATAGGGTTTTTCATGACCGATGATCCAGGCATCTCTTAAGAAGGGAGAAAATTTTAAGCGGGTCTCCAGATATTGGGGGGAGAAAATGGATTTGTCACTCAGGATCATGACATCCTTGGTCCGATCAAAGACGACCACGTGCCCGTCTTCATCGATAAATCCTTTGTCGCCGGAATAAAGCCAGCCATCTTGAAGGGTTTTGGCTGTGGCCTCGGGGTTTTTATAATATCCCAAAAAGACCGAGGGGCTTTTGGAAATAATCTCTCCGTCTTCGGTAATCTTAATTTCGGTATCGGGAATCGGGGTGCCCACGGTATCGAATTTAATGTCCCCGCTGCGGTGCAGCACCGAAATCCCGGCAATCTCGGTCTGGCCGTAGATCTGTTTCAGATTTACACCCAGGGCATGGAAGAAACGGAAATGGTCCGGTCCCATGGCCGCCCCGCCGGTGTAGGCATTGCGTATCCGGGAGAGTCCCAGATGATCGCGAAGCTTTTTGAAGACGATCGCATAGGACATCCAATCCAAACACTTCCAGCCCAAGGGGATCGATTTTTTTTCGAACTTTAAGTCAGCCACATGGTAGCCTATTTTCATGGCCGTCTGGAAAAGCGTCCTTTTGAGCCAGGTGGAGTCCAGGTGCCTGACCTGGACGGACCGGGTCATCTGCTCGTACATCCGGGGAGGGGCGAACATGACATGGGGGCCTATTTCCCGGATATTTTCCTGGGCGATTTCCGGTTCTTCGGGGAAATTGATGGTATAACCCACTTGAAGTCCGCAGGAGATGGACATCATCTGTTCCCCGATCCAAGCAAAGGGCAGAAAGGAAACAAAATCATCCTCAGGGGTACAGGGGTCGACTTTCATCAAGTTTTGACCCATGGTCAGCATATTATAATGGGAAAGGAGAACCCCTTTGGGCAGGGCCGTGGTCCCGGAGGTATAGAAGAGCAAGGCCACGTCCGAGGCCTTTCCCTGGGAGACCAGCTTTTCAAAGAGCCCTGGATCTTTCTGGTCCAATTCCTTTCCTTTTTGCATCACTTCTTTCAGACTGATCAGCAGCGGGTCGTCATAATCCCGCATCCCTTTGGGATCATCCCAAATGATTTTTTTTAAGTAGGGGCATTTCTCCTGAATGGACAAGGCCTTGTCCACTTCTTCCTGGCCTTCACCCACCAGGAAAGAGGCGTCCGAATGATTGATGATGTAAGCCACTTCCTCCATAAGAGAGTCTTGAAAAAGCCAGACGGCGATCCCGCCGATGGACAAGGCGGCCATCTCCATCCATAGCCCTTCCGGACGGTTATCTCCGATCATGGCCACTTTGTCTTCCCGCTTCAAACCCAAACTCACCAAGCCCAGGGCAATGTTCTTGACGTTTTCCAGGTAGGCCTTCCAGGTAATCGGGCGCCAGACCCCAAATTCTTTTTCCCGCATGGCCATTTTGGTATCCCCATACCGCCTGGCGGTTTCCAGCAGAACCTTGGGGAGGGTTAAGTCTTCGGTGATTTGAAAAGGGATGGTATAGGCTTTATCTCCTCGTGGCATATAGATCCTCCTCGCCCAGATAGGCCTCGACTACCTGGGGATTATTCTGTATTTCGTTGGGGGTGGCGGTGGTTATCTTGTTCCCGAAGTTAAGGACGGAAATCCGGTCAGAGATGTCCATTACCACCCCCATATCATGTTCCACCAGAATACAAGTGATCTCCCAGCGTTCTTCCTGGTTAATGTCCAGAATGAAACGGGCCATATCCTCCACTTCCTCCAGGTTTAATCCGGCCAGGGGTTCATCTAAGAGGAGCAACTTGGGATTCAGAGCCAAAGCCCGGCCTAATTCAACCCTCTTTTGCAGGCCGTAAGGCAACATGCCGACCGTTTTATTGCGGATCGATTCAATTTCCAGAAGGTCGATGATCTCCTCCTCGATGAATTCACGGGCCCGGATCTCCTCTTGGGCCGCCTTTCCAAAATAGATGGACCCGCTCAAGATCCCGGACTTTAAATGGATATGCCGGCCCAGGCGGATGTTGTCTAAAACGGTCATTCCAGCGAATAATTCGATTTTTTGAAAGGTTCGGGATATGCCCATTTCCGCCCGGCGGTGTGGGCTTACCTGAGTGACCTCTTTTCCTCCAAAGGAAATTTGGCCTTTTTGGGGATGATACAACCCATTGATACAATTGAGTAGAACGGTTTTACCGGCCCCATTCGGACCGATGATGGAATGGATCTCCTTTTCACGGACATCCAGACTGACCCCTGAGAGGGCGGCCACTTTTCCAAAAAACATGCTGATATCATCCACTTTTAAAATAACGGGCCCAAGGTGATCGGACGGCATCTGGCCATTCTCCTTCCTTAAAAAAGGACATTAACAAAGAGGGCCTCATCCTGAAGAGGAAAGGCGATGTTTACAGTTATTTCATTTTGCGAAGTGAAGGTGTTGATATGGGGCAATTATTTTCTTTTGTTTTGGGACATATTGATCTTTTTGTCAAGCAATATCGATGGACTCAAATTCCGGAGTTCATCGATAGAAGTCCTTAGAAAATGGCTTCTGTTATATGGGCTTTTCAAAATTCCCACCGATCCGTCCCTTTTAATAAAGAGGGCTGGGGAATTTGGGATTTTCATACTGCCTGACGCCCCAAAGGGGCCGGTAACTCATCAAGAAAATAATTAAAACATCATTACATTGATGTCATGATGGCGGTAAGGAGTATTATGGGTATCTAACTTTAGAAAAGATGTCAAGTTTATAAAGTAGTAGCTAAATAGGGGGTAAAAACTACTATTCATCATAAGAATAAGATAAAAGATGAGAACGTAAATTAATTTTTTTATTCTTCAACTTGAGCTTACTGCGTATATTGTGGCGGTGAAATAAAATCGTATTTTTGGACAGGTAGAGAAGATCGGCAATCTCCTTGTTGGTTTTGCCTTCTTTGACCAGGTTGGCCACCTTGATTTCCATGGAGGTGAAATTGAAATATTTGGATGACAGCTTGCTGATAAAAGGGGAGATGATATTATTCAGATTGGATTCCAGTATGTCGATCAGGGTCTGCTGATTGGTGTTCAGCCGACTTTTCTTGACCCGTTCGATGTAGGGGAAGATCAATTCTTTGACATTAGATAACACATTTTCGCCGAGTTCTTTTTTATCCTCTTCCCGTTGTCTTAAAAGGACCTTTAGGGCGGTATTGACTTCTTCCAGATGATGCGATTGGGCCTTCAACTCTACTTCCCTCTTTCTTAAAGCCTTTTCGACCCGTTTGCGCTCTTCCACTTCCTGTTTGAGCTGGGTATTGGTTATAGCCAGTTCAGCCGTTCGTTCCTTGACCCTATCTTCCAAGTGATCATGGTATTTTTTTAATTCCTGTTCGGCTTGTTTTTGGGCGCTGATATCCCTTAAGATGACGATATTTCCGGCCGGCCGGTTATCACGATTTTTATAAATCGTCGAGCTGATTTGTACATCCAGGACCCGGCCGTCTTTGGTCAACCGTTTGGTTTCAAAGAGCTGGATTTTTTTTCCTTTCAGCATGCTCCCGATGGCTTTATGGGTTTCCGGCCAATTTTCTTCCGGCACAAAATCGATTTGTTTGCCCGAGACCTCCACACTGGAAAAACCGAAGGTTTGCTCAAAAGCGGGGTTCACATAAGTGGCCGTGCCATTCATTGTATAGACGACGATGGGATCCGGAGAGGAAGTCAACAACAAGCGATACCGTTCTTCACTTTCTCGCAGAGTTTCTTCGGTTAGTTTTCGTTCAGCCAGCTCCCGGCGGACATCGGCATATAATTTGGCTTTATCAATGGCCACTAATGCCAATTCAGCAAACCGGCCTAAAAAGGAGAGGTCTTCAGGTCGAAACTTTTTTTCCGGATCGACACTGGCCAGGCCGATGACCCCGTGAAAACGCTTCTTTTCCTTTAAGGGGATTCCCACCACGGAACGGAGGGCGTCCAGCGATTGGTCACTGATTCGATCCTTCCATAAACGGTAATCATCCACCAATATAGGCTGGTCGGTTTCCCAAACCTTCCCACCCATGCCTTCGCCCATTTTTACGCGCCGGCCCAACTGATTCTTAAAAAAACCCATCCCGACACGCATTTGCATTTCATGATCCCCGGGCTCGAGGAGATAAATATACCCATTTTCTGTATTGCTCAGCTTGGCAGCCCGGTAAAGAATGACTTCCAGTAATTCTTCCTTGTCCAGACGGTCAATAAGACCCAGCGAGGTCTCATGCAAGGCCGTCAGGTGTTCATTTTCTCGATGGAGCGATCGCTCAACCTCTCTGAGTTTGGTGATTTCTCGTTCCTGTTCTTCAATCCGGTGCTGCCTTTCATTCGGTTTACCTTTTCCGGTCCTTCTTTCAAACACGGTGACGTTCCTTTTGCCCTATAGAAGATGATGGGTTTGTGAAAAGTCTGAAAACTGGCGATTTCGTCTTTGTCCGTCTTTCCCGTGGAAACGGGAATTAAGTGTTTTTAGATCAGGCAGACTCGCCTGAATTCCCTCCTGGCGAGAATGACGACTTTTATAAGGTTGTCAAGATAACGGGATCGCTTATTTTTGATTGATTAAGGGAAGATCAGCTCACGGCCAGAATCGGCGGCCCGACGGTGCGCAGATAATCCTTCAGTTTTTTTTCATCCGTCGGGCGGACCCGAAAAACCGTTGCCCGGGTCTTTTTCCCTTCTTCCTGGGGCAGGGTGACTACGCTGACCAGATAGAGTCCCAGGTCTTTAAAGATCTTGGCCGCATCGGCCAGGGAACCGGTCCGATTTTCCAATTCCACTTCCACCCGGACGCTCGGTTCGTTTATCCCCAAGACCTCGATAAAGGTCTCCAGAATATCGTTGCGGGTGATCAGACCGACCAATTGATCCCGAGCGACAACCGGTAAGGCCCCTATCTTGTGATCGTAAATTTTTTTGGCGGCCACCTCGATGAAGTCTTCGGGCGAGACGGTAATGACCTTTTTGGACATAAAACTTCCCACCTTGATTTGATCCAGCAAATAATGCAGTTCAAAAATCGAAAGGGTAGTGGAATCCGAGGCCCCGGCCTTCCGGATGTCAACCTCGGTGACTATGCCCACTACTTTTCCCTCCAGAACAATCGGTACCCGACGGATGCCTTTCTGCCGCATCACCGTCATGGCCTTTAATAAGGTCTGGTCGGGACTCAATGTAACCACATCGGTGGTCATCCTGTTTTTTACCAGCATGGGGCGCCTCCTGGAATATTTTGAGTTTAAAGCAGTTTTTTTATGGACCGCCAGACAGGTTTTAACTTATATCACAAAGACCTCTTCGTTTTAAATAAGGAAAAAATCAGGGGAGGACTTCTCCGATCAATCCCCTGGACGGGTCCACTCTATTCAGGCGAACCCGGAGCCGATCGTTTTGTTTAAATCGACCCTGGATCAAAACGGTCAAATAGTTTTCGGTCAGGGCCGTGACCCAGCCCTTTTCCTGTTCCGGTTGAAGAACCAGGGTGGAAAAGGCCTGTCCCAGACAGCGTTCCATAAAGGCCTTTCTTTTTTCCCGGTCCATGGCCCGAATAATTTCCAGCCGTTCCTTCTTTGTCTTTTCGGGAATGGGATCGGGAAAATCGGCCGCCGGAGTCCCGGGCCGGGGGGAGAAAGGAAAAATATGGAGATAAGACAAAGACAGATCGGAAATAAAATTGACTGTCTTTTGGAAAAGGGCCGCTTCTTCTCCCGGAAAACCGACGATCAGATCGGCCCCGATGGCGGCATAGGGGATTTCCCGGCGAATGGCCTGAATCAACCGGCGGTAGAAATCCGTGGAATAGGACCGGTTCATTTTTATTAGCAGGGAATCTTCGCCGGCCTGCAAGGGAATATGCAGATGGGGACAGAGGTTGGGATATTTCTTGAACAGGGCGAGCAGGGTCGGGGTGACTTCCTGGGGTTCCAGGGAGCTTAAACGGAAAGAGACCCCGGGGGTTCGGGAAAGGAGAATTTCTAAGAGAGTAACCAGGCTTTCCTGCGGGAGAAGGTCTCCCCCATATTGCCCGAGATGAATGCCGGTGAGGATCAATTCCTTGATCCCCTGGCCGGCAAGCATCTCGACTCCTGAGATGACCTCCGTCAACAAAAGACTTCGGGACCGTCCCCTGGCCCGGGGCACCAGGCAGTAACTGCATTGGGCGTTGCAGCCTTCCTGGATGCGGACAAAGGCCCTGGTCCTTTGGACAGCCCTGGGGAACTGGGCATCAATGGTGTGCTCGGATTCAGGAGAATGTAACAGATAAGGGGATGGGGTTTTTTCCAGAGAGCTTATCTTATAGGGGATCTCCAGTTTTTTGAATGTTCCGGCTATGTAATCCAACCCGGGAATTTTTTCATAATCGTGGTGGAAGAGTTGGGCGGCGCATCCGGCGGCTACAACCAGGGATTCGGGATGGTTCCGGATAACCCGACGGACCATCTGGGCCGATTGTCTCTGGGCCTCAGCCGTCACGGCGCAGGTATTAATCAGATAGAAATCAGCCCTGTCCTTGAAGGGGACGGCTTCCCACCCCTGGGCCTGAAACCGCTCCAGCAGACAGGCGGATTCAAACTGGTTGACCTTGCAACCCAGGGTATAAACCGCCACCCGGCGGGGGTTATTCTTTCCAGGTTTCTTCAATCCAGCCCCCTCCCAGTAGTTGTTCTCCGAAATAAATCACCGCGGCCTGACCCGGAGTGACCGCCTTTTGCGGGTTTTCAAAATGGAGGCACAGATTTTTATCCGGCCGAAGTCCTAAAGTAGCCATTGCCGGTTTATGGCGGTAGCGGACCTGGACCAAAACCTTCAGACCGTCGATTTCAGGGGGCCGGCATAAGAAATGAAAATCGGAAAGCCGGCAGCCGGCGGATTCCAGATCCTTCTTCCCGCCGATGACCAAACGGTTGCCGTCGGTTTCCATACGGATCACATAATAGGGTTCGGCTGCCGGCAAACCCAGACCTCTTCTTTGGCCGACGGTATAGGCGAATAATCCCCGATGGGTTCCCAGCTTTTTCCCATTAATGTCCACCATGTCTCCGTCTCGGATCTGGACGGGAGGGATATGTCGGAGCAGAAATTCCCTATACCCCCCCTGAGGAAGGAAACAGATGTCCTGACTTTCTCCTTTGGGGTTCATCGGCAGTTCTATTTCACGGGCCAATATTTTGACCCGGTCCTTCGTCCAGGGGCCGAGAGGAAAAAGAATCCGCTTGAGGTTTTGAGGGTCTAAACGGTGTAAAAAATAGGATTGATCTTTCCCTTTATCCAGCCCGCGGGCTATGGTCAGGCCTTCGCCCCAAGGGGCCGGGACAATGCGGGCATAATGACCGGTAGCGAAAAAGTCGGCCCCCAGGCTTAAGGCTTTTTCATACAACCAACCGAACTTGATGGCCGGGTTGCAGACCACACAGGGGTTAGGGGTTCGCCCCAGGGTATATTCGGAAATAAAATAATCCACAACCTTTTGTTGGAAAATTTCTTTTAAGGAAAAAACCTTTAGGGGAATCTGTAAAAAGGAAGCGATTTTCTCCAGCCAGGAAAGGGAAGATATCAGGAGAAAACCCGAAATCGGCATGGAGACCTATAATCCCGTATCCTTCTCTTTTCAGGAGAAGGGCCGACAGGGCGCTATCGATTCCGCCACTCAGGGCTACGGCGACTGTTTTCAAGGGAGAAAAATTTTTGAGGGTAAGGTCCGTATAGGGGCGGATTTAAAAGCCGCCCCTGCAAAACCCGAAGATACATTTTTAAGGTTTAAGCGAATTTTTTAAAAACCTTTTCAAACCCGGCCAAGGATTTTTGAATGGTTTCATCCGGTACACAATAGGCAATACGAAAATAGCCGGGGGTGCCGAACCCGGTTCCCGGTACCGTTAGAATCAATTCTTCCTGGAGGGCCTGGACAAAGGCCACATCGTCCGGGATGGGAGAACGGGGAAAGAGATAAAAGGCCCCCTCGGGTTTGATCAGGCGATATCCGGCCTCCGTCAGTCCCTTATAAAAAAGATCCCGTTTCTTCTGATAGAGACCGATATCCACCGTCAGGCCCTGGACGGAAGGAAGAAGCCGCTGCATCAGGGCCGGGGCATTGACAAATCCCAGGATCCGGTTGGTGAAGGTCATGGCTGCGATCAATTCCCCTTTGTCCGGGGCCTGGGGATGGACCGCCAGATACCCGATCCGCTCTCCGGGCAGGGATAGATCCTTGGAATAGGAGGTGACACTGATACTGTGCCGGTAAGCCTGAAAGATACTGGGCACCCGGATTTGATCAAAGACAATCTTCCGGTAAGGCTCATCGCTGATCAAATAAATGACCTGCCCTTGTTTTCGGCCGTAGCCGTCCAAGAGGTCCCCTAATTGTTTAAGGGATGGTTGATCATAAACCTTGCCGGTAGGATTATTGGGGGAATTAATCAATATGGCCTTGGTCCTGGGGGTCAGGGCCTGCTCAATCGCCTTTAAGTCGATGGAGAAATCAGGGCCGGTGAAGACCACTTTGGGGACTCCCTGGACATTATCGGTGTAAAAAAGATATTCCACAAAATAGGGCGCCAGGACGATCAGTTCGTCACCCGGGTCCAGTAAGGCCTTTAAGACTACATTCAAGGCCCCGGCGGCGCCGCAGGTCATAATCACTTCGTTTTCGCTAAAGGCCAGGTCATGTTCCCCGGAAAGAAATCCGGCGATTGCCTTTCTGGTTTCCACATAGCCGGCATTGGCCATATAGGCATGCAGCCCGGGTTGAGGTTGATCAAGAATGGAGGCCAATACCCGATGAACGGCTTCCGGGGGTTCCAGGTTGGGATTTCCCAGACTGAAGTCGAAGACATTTTCAGCCCCATGCTGGGCCTTAAGCAGGGTACCCTGCTCGAACATCTTTCGAATCCAGGAGGATTTTTCCATGTAGCCTTTTATCTTTTGGGCAATAGCCATTTTTTCTCCTAACGAACGGATGAAAACCGTCCATCTGATGATTTGATCCGTCTGGACGGTATGTTTTTCTATAATCGATTAGTTGGATTTGGGTTTATACCTCTGGGCTTCGTTGAAAAAATCCAGGGCTTTCATAAAAGAGGGAACGCGGGCTGAATGGACAGCCCCGGTTGGAATGGTGTAAGAGTCTCCCCTTCGTAATATCGTTGTTTGACCATCGATAGTCATCTCGACTTCTCCTTCCAGGATCACACCCCACTGGGCCTGATGATGATGTGCCGGAATGTCGGCCGGACCTTCCACGGTAAAAAAAACAGCCTGCATTCCCGGTCCTTGGAATAATTTGGCTTTGACTCCGGGAAGGGTAAGATCAACGTCGGGTAATTTTTCGATCATTTCCGGGAAGAGGGTATTTTCCGCCAAGGTCATTTCCTCCATATACTAAAATTAGGGTTCAAGGATTCCAGGATTCGAGGGTTCAAGGGTTTAATCTTAATGTTTTTCATTTGAATCCTTGGCCCCTTGCATCCTGGTTCATGCCTCTTGGTGCTCGATAACCATTGGAATTAATAATATCATATTCAATGTTAAGGGTAAAGGGCAAAAAATAGAGGGTTTCTTGACAAAAATGAAGAGTCGTGTCATAACTTCCTAAACTAATGAAAGAATTTAATAGTCCATAGAGAGGGAACCGATGAAAAAGATTCTGGTAACCGGAGGGGCGGGGTTTATTGGGAGTCATCTTTGTGAAACGTTGTTGAGGCAAGGGCATGATGTGGTCTGCTTAGACAATTTTTTTACCGGCTCAAAAGAAAACATCCTCCCCCTTAGAAATAACCCCCACTTTGAGATAGTCCGCCATGACCTCGTCAATCCCATCACCCTGGAAGTCGATGAGATCTATAACCTGGCCTGTCCGGCATCACCGGTCCACTATCAATTCAATCCCGTCAAAACCGTAAAAACCAATGTCATGGGGACCCTGAATATGCTCGGCCTGGCTAAACGCGTCAAGGCCCGCATACTCCAAGCTTCCACCTCTGAAGTCTACGGCGATCCTTCCGTCCATCCCCAAATGGAAACCTATTGGGGGAATGTCAACTGCATCGGTCCCCGGGCGTGTTACGACGAGGGGAAACGGGTAGCCGAAACCCTGATGATGGACTACCATCGCCAGCATGGCGTGGACATCCGTATCGTCCGCATCTTCAATACCTACGGCCCCCGGATGGCCATCAACGACGGCCGGGTGGTCAGCAATTTTATCGTCCAAGCCCTCCGCGGGGAGACGATTACCGTCTATGGGGAAGGGCAGCAGACCCGCTCTTTTTGTTTTATTTCCGATCTGGTTCGCGGCTTGATCGCCATGATGGAACAGGACAAGACCATCGGACCCGTTAATTTAGGCAACCCGAATGAATTTACCATTCTTTCTATGGCCGAAAAGGTCAAAGCCATGATCGGATCAAAGTCGGCAATCGTCTTTAAGGTCCTGCCCCAGGATGATCCTATCCGGCGAAAGCCCGACATCGAACTGGCCAAAAAATTTTTGGACTGGGGACCTCGCGTGGAGTTGGATGAAGGGCTTAAACAGACCGCCGATTATTTTCGGAATCAAATAAGTTAAGTCGGGAATAAATTTTCAGGGGAGAGACGTCTATGGAATTAAAGAACGCCGTTTGTATCGTCACCGGCTCGGCTGTGGGCATCGGGGCTGCCTGTGCGGTTGCGCTGGCCAAGAAAGGGTGTCACACCATCATCAATTTTACCAAGAGCGAGGCCGAGGCTGCCGCCACCGCCGGGGAGTGCGAGAAATTCGGGACCCAGACCCTCCTGGTGCGGGCCGATGTGGCCGACGATGCCGATTGCCGCAATATGGCCGAGCAGGCGCTGAGAAAGTGGGGGCGCATCGATGCCTTGATCAATAACGCCGGCATCAGCAAATTTGCCCCCGATCACGGCGACCTCGAGGCCTTACAGGCCGAGGATTTCCAGAAGATTTATGCCGTCAATGTCATCGGGGCTTTTCAAATGGCCCGGGCCGTTGTGCCGGCCATGAAAAGACAGGGCCGCGGCGGGATCGTCAATATCTCTTCCATTGCCGGCGTTATGGGGGTTGGGTCGTCGGTGGCCTATGCCGCCTCCAAGGGTGCCTTGAATACGATGACCTTATCGCTGGCCCGGGCCCTGGCGCCCGAGATCCGCGTTAATGCCGTTTGCCCGGGCTTTGCCGAGACCCGTTGGTTGATGCAAGGCCTGGGTGAAAAGGTCTATGCCCAGGCCAGGGCCCGTTACGAAGACCAGGCCCCCTTACATGAGGTGATTTTCCCTGAAGATGTGGCCCGGGCCGCGGTCTGGTTTTTGGAAGGCGGAGACCGGGTCACCGGGGAGTTCATCATGGTCGACAGCGGCTTTCATCTCGGCATGGCGCCAATGAAGGCGCGATAAGGACGGCCTGTGTTCATCGATGAACGTTCTTATCCGGACAGGCCCTGGTTGGGGGTAGGAGGAATCGTTTTTCAGGGGGACCGGGTCTTATTAGTTAAAAGGGGGAAAGAACCCGGAAGGGGCAAATGGAGTATCCCCGGAGGGGCGGTGGATATCGGAGAAACCGTCGAAAGGGCCGTAAAACGGGAGATCGAAGAGGAGACCGGTTTGCAGGTGGAAGTTTTGGACCTGGTGGCCGTCTTTGAACGCATCCTGCCCGATCCTCAAGGGAAAACTCTTTATCACTACGTCGTCTTGGATTACTGCTGTCGGGTGAGAGAAGGATTGCTCAAGGCCGCCAGCGATGCCGCCGAGGCCGGTTTTTTTCCCTTGAATCAATTGAGCGTTTTGAAGTTGCCCCAAGAAACGGAAAGGGTCATTTGGAAGGCCTATAAGAATCAAGCAAAATAATTATTTGACAATTAACAGAAAAAGAGAATAAAAAAAATTATTATTTAATGTTTGACCGGTATAATAAGCCCGTTCAATTAATGACAGGTTGATTACGCTTGGCCTGGATTCCCGCCAGCGCGGGAATGACCAGTTTTTAGGTATCCATCAGTTAACATAGGGCAAAGAATTCCTCAATACGATCAGGGCGGAGTGTATGGAAAAAGAACATAAAGCCAAAGGCAGGTGGTTGTTTTTCTGGATCGGGATAGTTGCTTCGTTAATTTTAGGCTGGGTCGTCTTCCCGGCGCTTATCCAATCCAGGCAGGAGCAACCGGTTCATTTCAGTCATCTCAGGCATGGGGATGACGCCTCCTTGAAATGTGAGGACTGTCATCATTTCAGGAATGACGGAAGTTTCGCCGGGATTCCCGGCCTGAGCAAATGCCTGGAATGTCATGCCACGGCTCAAGGTAATTCCAAAGAAGAAGCCCATCTGATCAAACTGGCCGATAAGCTGAAAAAGGAAAAGAAGAACATTCCCTGGCGCGTCTATTCCCAACAACCCGATCATGTATTTTTCTCCCATGGGGCCCATGTCAAAATGGCCAAAATAGAGTGTGCCACCTGCCATAAATCGGTGGGAGGTAAGACGGATAAGAATCCAGCTTACCGCTATAAATGGATTTCAGGGTATGCCCCGGAGGTGATGTCCATGGAAGCTTGTGAAACCTGCCATGAGAGAAAAGGGAAAAGCAACGCCTGTTTTGTTTGTCATAAGTAGAAAAGGCGAGAGGCAATAAAGGAATAAAAAAGAATACTGAACTATAGCCCCATTTGTTTTCATTTCATGATTCGAGGCGCCGCCTGAGAGGGCATGAGGGTTTACAAAAAGGAAAGAAAGATGGCCATTGATCGAAGAGATTTTCTGAAGTTTGTGGTTGGAGGTGCAGTGGGGACTGTCATTTCTCCGTTGCCCTGGGTTTCCATGAATGAGGTGGCCAAATGGACCCAGCGCTGGGCACCCATTCCGGAGAAGGGAGGAACCTCCTATCTCACTTCCACCTGCAAACTTTGTCCCGGCGGTTGCGGGATCCGCGTCAGGCTGATTGAAGAGAGAAGGGCCGTCAAGATCGATGGCAATCCCTTTCATCCGGTCAACCGGGGCGGGATGTGTCCCTTGGGTCTGGCAGGTTTACAATATCTGTATCATGAGGATGTCCGGGTAAAAACCCCTTTAAAAAGAAATAAAGATCGGGGCCAGGGGAGCTGGAAACCGATATCCTGGGAAGAGGCCGTTTCTCAAATAAGCTCCAGGTTGAAGGACCTCAGACAAAAAGATCTTTCCCATACGGTAGCCCTGCTTGATGGAGAGGGAATGGGAAGTCAGGCCCATCTGGCCGCCGGATTTCTAAAGGCCTTTGGCTCCCCTAATTATATTCGATCCTATCAATCCACCGACCTGGAAGAAGTTCTGATAAAAACCCTTCATGGGGTTAAGGCCCACTTAAGCTATGACCTTCCCCGGGCTCAAACCATTTTAAGCTTCGGCTGCGCCTTGATGGACGGCTGGGGAAATCCGCTCTGGGTTGCCCAGGCCTATCAACAATGGAGGCAGAGTTCTTTAAAGGAAAGGGCCAAGATCGTTCAGATCGATACCATGGCCAACACAACGGCTTCATTGGCCGATGAATGGATCGCGATCAATCCGGGGACGGAAGGGACACTGGCCCTTGGCCTGGCCCAGGTAATCATCGATAAGGGCTGGGTCGACCAAGAATCCCTTCGGGTCCATTATTCGGGACTTGACGGACTGAAAGGGCTGTTGAATAAAGAATACACCCCGGACCGGGTGGCTAAAACAACCGGTGTTTCCCCAGAGACGATTCAAAGGCTGGGAAAAGATTTTATGGCCTCGAAACCATCGGTGGCCCTTTGGGGCAAAGGCAAGGGGGAATTGCCGGTCGGTTTCATTGAGGCCCAGGCCGTTCACCTCCTGAATGTGCTGGCCGGTTCGATCAACCGACCGGGGGGTGTCTATTTACAACCCGAATTCCCTTATGTCACCCAACCCAAGATCTCCCTGGATAAAACGGCTGAAAAGGGTTTTTCCCAACCCAGACTTGATCAGGCTTTATCTTCTCAATATCCTGATACCGGCCATATTGCCGGAAACTTGTTGGCCAAAACTGGCCTTAAAAAACCCTATCCCCTCAATTGCCTTTTTCTCAACGAGGTCAATCCTGTTTTTTCCATGGGTGAAAAGCCTTTCAAGGCAGCGGTAGAGGAGATACCTTTCATCGTCAGCTTTTCCTCCTTTATGGATGAAACCAATTCCTTCGCCGACCTGATCCTGCCGGTTCCTACTTTTTTGGAGCGGTGGGATGATAGTTATTATTGTCAGGGGGTGCCTTATCCCCGTTTATGGTCTGACTAAACCGGTTTTGCCTCCCCTCTATGGAAGCAAATCCATGGGAGAGGTCCTCCTGGACCTGGCTAAAAATTTGGGGGGCAAGGTCCGGGAGGCCCTTCCCTTTGAATCGATGGAAGGGGTGATCAAGCAGGCGGCCAAAGGATTATATGATTCCAAAAAAGGGCGGCTGGCCGATGGCCCTCCTCCCGAAATGGGGAAGACCAGCCCGGCCTCATTCGAGTCTTTTGATCAGTTTTGGGGGCAATTAGTCGCTCAGGGAACCTGGTACCATTTGGAGAACAAGACCGAAGAAAGCAAAGGGAAAGGGGATTTTTCTCCAACTACCCTCCAGGCCGGTGTCCCGGGCAAGGACCAGGCCGTGAGCGAAAATTCCCTTTGGATGATTCCCCAGTCTTTGATTCTGCTCCAATCCGGATACTGGCCCAACCCGCCCTTTCTGACCAAATACCTGGGTGAAGAAACCTTGATGAAGGATATTTCAGTCGTCCAGGTTCATCCCCATACGGCACGGGATTTTTCTTTACGGGAAGGAGACCGGGTCGAGATTCAATCGGCAAAAGGAACGATTACGGCCCAGATCCATCTCTTTGAAGGGGCCAGACCCAATTGTTTCTTCGTCCCCTTAGGTTTGGGGCGCAAGGTCATCGACCCAACATTGAAAGACCGGGGGGCTAACGTGTATCCCATTTTAGATACCACGGTGGATCCGGTAACCGGTTTGGAGGTGGCCTGGGCCACTCGGGTAAAAATTAAAAAAGTGTAGAGGGCGCCCATGGAAGAGGTATTAGGCGGAAAAGAATTATACGGCATGGCCATTGATCTGGATAAGTGCACCGGGTGCGGGGCCTGTGCCATTGCCTGTATGGCTGAAAACAACGTTGCCTTTCGGGACGACGAAACCGACAAGCTGAGGACCACCACCTGGATGCGGCTCTATCGGCTGAACAACGGTCAACCTTTTCCCCGGACCCGGGTGGTCTATCTGCCCAGACCCTGCATGCATTGTCAACACCATACCCCGTGTGTCTCGGTCTGTCCGGTCACGGCCACCAAGATTGATGAAAAAGGGGTGGTCAGCCAGATTTACCCCCGCTGCATCGGCTGTCGGTATTGCATGGCCGCCTGTCCTTACCATGTTCGCTATTTCAGTTGGTGGGACCCGGTCTTTCCCAAAGGGATGGAAGGATATCTGAATCCCGATGTCTCGGTGGCCATGCGCGGCGTTGTCAGTAAATGCACTTTTTGCAACCACCGGTACCAGCGGGCCAAGGACAAGGCTTTTATGGAAGAAAGGCGGGATCTCAAAGAGGGAGAATACATCACGGCCTGTGCCGAAGCCTGCCCGACCAAGGCCATTACCTTCGGCAACCTGAAAGACCCCCAGAGTCTGGTCTCCAGGCTGAGTAAAAATCCGCTGGCCTTTCGTCTCCTGGAAAAATTAGGCACTCAGCCCAAGGTTTATTACCTGACGACTCAGGATTGGGTCCGGAAGCAGGGCGATCATTATTTGGAAAAAGAGGCCCGGGAAAAGATCTCTTAAGACCCCTTAAACCCTAATAGTACGAGGTAGGATATGAATTTTACCCAGTTTCCCATAGACAGCCCCCTCTTTCCCTGAAGGGGTGGAAAGATGTTCCTTGGTCAGATTCTCTTTATGGATTTTTTTCTTGCTCTTCTTTTTAGGCGTGGGGTTATTGGCGGCCTTTCTGGTCCTCTGGAAAGGATTAAACCAGACCAATATGAATGAATATTTCGGGTTTGCCCTCTGGATTACCTTTGACCTGGCGATCATTGCCCTGGGGGCCGGGGCCTTTTTTACCGGCTTCCTGACCTATATCTGGGGGAAAAAAGAACTGAAGGCCATCATTAATTTTGCGGTGATCATCGGGTTCATCTGCTACAGCGGGGCCATTTTGATTCTTACCCTGGATGTGGGCCAGCCGCTTCGCTCCTGGTATGGTTTCTGGCATCCCAATATCCATTCCATGCTGACCGAGGTGATGTTCTGTATCACCCTTTATTTAGGGGTTTTGATGATCGAATATGCCCCCCTGGTATTGGAAAACCGGAAGCTCAATGCCATTCCCGGACCGAACTACTTTGCTCATAATCTCCATGAACTGATGTTTATCTTTGCCGGGACCGGCACCTTTTTGTCCTTTTTCCATCAAGGTTCTCTGGGCGGTATGTACGGGGTCCTCTTTGCCCGGCCCTTTGCCTTTCGGGAAGGGGTTTTTATCTGGCCCTGGACCTTCTTTCTGTTTATCCTTTCGGCCATTGCTTCCGGGCCGGCCTTCACGGTTTTAATCACCTCCCTGGTCCAAAAAATTACCGGAAAAAGATTGGTTAAGCAAGAGGTGTTGGCCCTGATGGGGAAGATCGCCGGTGGATTTTTGGCACTCTATCTTGTCTTAAAATTCGCCGATACGATTTATTGGGCGGTCTCAATTCTTCCGGCCCGAGGGATCCGCTTCATGGATCAATATCATAACCCCTATGGATTTTGGCTGGTGGTGGCCGAATTGGGGGTTTTTGGAATTCTTCCGGCCCTTTTACTCTGGAACGAAAAGGTCAGGATGAGCCCCGGGTGGTTGGCCTTTGCCTGTCTGTTGGATTGTGCGGGTATTGTCTTTAACCGGTTTGTCTTTACCGTGGTTACCCTGGCTATACCGGTAATGCCCTTTGACCGTTTTGTAACCTATTTCCCCAGTTGGCAGGAATGGGCCACTACCATGGCCATCCTGGCTTATGGGGGCTTGATCATCTCCCTTTCCTATCGCTATCTGCCGGTTTTTCCGCAGGAGAGGGAACTCAATTGATAAACGGTTTTTGCTTGACATGGAGACCTGAAAAGGACACAATTTCAGCATGTTCAAAAGGATTTTGTTATTAACGGCCCTTCTTTTCCTGATCGGCTCGGCATCCTCCATAATTGCCCAGGACAGAGGGAACCCGGGTCCATCTATTTTTTTGCAGCCTACCAAGATCAATGCCGGTAATCTGATAACCCCCGAGCCGGTCGTATACAATATTACCATTAACAACTTCGGAAAATCTCTTCTTTATATCTCGAAGATCAAATATACCTGAGGCGTCGATTTGGTACGGTGGGATCCGTACATCCCTGCCGGCGGCCGGGGTGAAATAGTGGTTAAACTGGTACCTAATCGGTTGAATGGAAAATTTGAAAGGTTACTGACGGTGGTCAGCAACGACCCCAAAAAACCGGAGTCGACCATTCGTTTTTATGGACATGCACCTGAATTCCTCTAAACCCTTCAATGTGATCATATTTGATTGCGACGGGGTCCTCTTTGACTCCCGAAGGGCCAATCAATTCTTTTATAATCATTTGTTAACGCACTTTGGAAGGGCGCCCCTGACTGAAACCGGTCTGGATTATGTTCATATGCATGCCGTCACCGAATCGATCGCCTTTTTGTTTCCGGAACCTTCTACCCGGGATCAAGTTCATATTTACCGGCAAACTTTGGACTATACCCCATTTATCGGCTTGATGGATATGGAGCCGGGGTTGATTGATTTTTTGGATTTTATCCGTCCCTGGGCCAGGACGGCCATTTCCACCAATCGGACGAACACCATCGATGAAGTTTTAAAGACCTTTGGCTTGGACTCCTATTTTGACCTGGTGGTCAGTGCCCTGGATGTCGAACGTCCCAAGCCGGACCCGGAATCGGTGTTTAAAATTATGTCCCATTTTGATGCGAAGCCCGAATGCTGCCTCTACATCGGGGATTCGGAGATCGATGCCCAAACGGCTTTGAGGTCCGGCGTGCCTTTTGTGGCCTATAAAAATGCCAACCTGACGGCTGACCTAACTATTCATGGATTTTCAGAGCTTAAGGAGTATTTAAAGGGTTCATGGGGTCAAGTCCAGCCTCTGGCGGGATTGAATCCTTGAACCCTGTGCTCTTGTCTTCGTTTCAAAACGGCAAGGATCGGTTATTAATGTCCAGGATATGCTGAACCCGGACATCAGGTTCTCCCACCGGATCGGAATGAAAAGAAAAAAACAGGTAGTTGGATGTTCCCCCTTTGATGGAAAATGATTTTGAAAATGTCTTGAATCTGTTTTTCGTTGGAGTTTGAGCGAGGCTGAAAAAAATCAGATGAGGCCCTTCCGTAACCATGGTGTCACACCAAATGGTGTCGGCACCGAAACCGCTTAAGATATCAAGATATTCTTTCTTCTTGAAATCCGCCCAATCCCTGACAATGGTTAATTCTTTATCGTCCAGCCAACAGGTGATATCATCCGAGGATAGGGGCTTCCCGGATGTCCCGGAGGAATCCCGATAGATTTTCGTGCCCCTGGAGGACAGGGGCACGCCCCCGGAATATTTATCCTTCTCACCCTTTATTAAAGCAACAATAACCAGACGTCCTTTGGGCGACGGTCGGTATTTGAATGACCGAAAGGCCCTTATTAATCTCTTGAGAAGTAAGGCTCGGGCTGAGGAATTGTTCTGTACGGATATCGGTTCTACTACTTTCGCTTTCCACCAGACTTATAGTTTTATAAAAAGGGATCAGGTTTACTGTTACTTTGATCCGATTTTCCGGCTCTTGGCTTACTTGACCCGTGATAATCAAATCAACGGGAAATTGTTTAAAATTTTTCAATAAATTTTGCTGAAAGGTTTTTTGAGAGGAGACGCTCCATTTTGGATCAGCGGTTATACTGTGTTTTCAAACTTTGGCTTACCGGATGTTCTTTTCCATAGACATGAAATTGTTTTCCTTTATTTAAAGCCGCCCGCAGTTCCAGGGCGATCTGATTGCCCATTTCAATTTCTTCTCCGGCTGGATTGTAAAAATTTGAAACCAGGATCCCGACAACCGGTCTCTGCATGTAATCAAAACCAAGATCGGCGGCTAAAGAAGAAACCGATTGGTTCAGGTTTTGGATAAATCCCTTTATAAGCTCCGAGAAATGCGTCGATTGGGAAGGGGGTTCAACCTTTTGTGCCTCACCGGATTTGAATCATCCCATTTACCAACAGGAAACCGAGTATTATTGAAAGAAGGATTATTTTTTTCATCTGACCCTGCATTTCTTTTTTGGTTATTGTTCAGGAAAATAGATACGATCGCCAACAGCAATTTCTTTGCTGCTTGATTCAATGACACATAACAACAAATGTTCGTTGATGATTTCAAGGATAACAACCTCCCCCGCCCTGACAAAAGGAAAAGCAGGCTTACCATCAACAATCAAATAGGCTTGTTGAAAAATTTCCAGGGTATCCCCTTTTTTAACCGGACGGGTTTCATTCAAAGTGACGAAAATCTTATCTCCGGAAGAAAGTGCTTGTTTCCTTTCTTCAACCGGTGAAACAATGGTGCCTGATAATTGAGATGGCGTACGTATTTCTTGTGAAGCACCAAAGACCCAGGTAAAGGATCCTGACGGCAATCCCCAAAATGACAAATAGAATTAAAATCCCTTTACGATTACTAACCATAAATTTCCCCTAATATTTCTTTCTTACACGAAGATTCCCTTAGTCGTTTACCGTCCACTGAACTCAATTTTCATGTTTTGTGGTACCCACATTAACTATCATCCCTAAAGCGATCGGGAATCGAGAATTTTTGTATTTTGGGGGTGAGAAAAATTAAAAGTTCAGTGTCTACTGTGGCTTTGTAGTGTGTTTTAAAGAGCCAGCCTAAAATAGGAATATCCCCCAGCCCGGGTATCTTGTTATCTATATACGTTTCCTTCTTGGAGATAATCCCTCCGATGACCATCGTATCCCCATCATTAACCATCATTTCTGTTATAGCTTGTTTGGTATTAATTGTTGGATTTCCCAATGAATCCGCATGGGTAAAATCAGGCTCATCTTTTGAAAGATCCACCTTGACCCGCATTTTTTTACTGCTGGAAATATGAGGGGTCACTTTAAGAACCAGGGCGGCATCCATATAGGTCGTGGAAAAGGTGTTGTTCTCCGTTCGCGTGGTTACCGGAACTCTTTGTCCCTGCCTGATGACCGCCTCTTTGTTATCGAGGGTCAGTACCTTGGGAGAAGAAATGGTTTTCCCTCGTCCTTGTTGTTCCATGGCCTGGATTCGGGCATCGATGTTCAAATTGGTTGAGGCAAAGGCGAATCCCAAGCCTCCAAAGGCGGTCGAAGTAGTGGCTAATGGCAGGTTGACGGCATAATTGCTGCCGGGCTGTCCGGCCTCACCGCCGCGAATAGTTCCGGCATAGGGGGCATTGGCATTGGCATAGGCAAAGGATCCTCCCCAGCGAATTCCCAGATCCTTAGTAAAATTGGCATCGGCCTCGACAATACGGGCCTCGATCATGACCTGAGAAATCGGTTGGTCGATTGATTTAACAAGTTCTTCTATGTAATCCAGGTCTCGCTCAGTTCCTTTAGCAATCAGGGTATTAGTATGGGAGACACTGATGATATTCACATTCACAGTGGCCGCCGAGATTCCAGAGGTTCCAATTGGGTACATCTTTTCTGATTCTTGAATCGTTTTTCCGGTAACCTTTTTTTCTTTGTCTAGATAACCCATAATAATATCTTCAACTAACTTAACATCCACATTTTTTATTTTGAATTGCCTGGTACCCCAAAGAATTTTTCCGACCTTCTGACGTTGTTCTTCAGCCTTCAACTCCTCCTGTTCTAGTTTGATGGCATCGAGTTTCGACTTGTTTTCATCGTCCAGTATTTTTTTGAAGTTTTCACTGGTTGTGACCAAGATAGTTTTTTCTCCACGCTTCAACTTTCTCAGATTGTTGGCCTCCAGTATCGTATTCATGGCTTCATCCCAGGGGACCTCTTTTAAACTTAAAGTTATCTTTTTTTCTTTGACATCATCACCAACGACGATATTGACCCCACCGGTGTCGCCGATCAATCGCAGGACATTGTGAAGATTGGTCATATAAAAATCAAAGGTTACCCGTGGCTTTTGGGAAAGCAATAATTTTTCCTTTTGACGACTATCCTGAACCTGTTTTTCTTTTTTGAAATCCTCGATGGTCATCTCAGGAATATTGCCCTGTTCCGCTGGTTTTAAGACCGCTTGGGCCATTGGGGGCTTGATTCTTGGAAAGTCCACAAAGAGGCTGTAGGTTTTTTCTTTTTGGAAAGAAATATGATAGACCGGAAGACGGGTGAACTCCAAAACGATTCGGACTGTCTTTTTGTTGAACTGGGAAAATCTCCACCGCTCAACCGACGGATCTTTGATCTTAAAGGAAGAATCCTTCACCAGGATACAGGGAATCAAATCGATAACCAACCGATGAGGGTTGGTCATGGTAAAAGAATGGTGGGAAACGGGTTGGCTGGTTTTGATAAGGACCCGCAGTTTGTCCGGAAGGGCCTGGTCTTCAAATTGAATTAATCGGGCCGTGGCCATGGCGGTTTTCCCTTTGGCCGGCAGAGAAAATCCATTTTCTCCAAGACCAAAAAAGAAAAATAGAAGTCCCGAACAAAGGAATAGAGACAGCTTTTTAATTTTGTTCATGTTCGCTCTCAAGTAGGGGTGAGGCCTTTCTGTTTTGAATGTTCATCCAAAAACGGATAATCGACTCCTCTGTTCATTGGTTCCCTATCGGGATTGAGGGATTTTCAAGGCGATCTTCCGAAAGCTTTTTCGTCCAAGAAAATCCCGATAGGGTTCTTCGATGATTATTTCCTTATCGGCAACACGGCTTATTTTCCCTCCACTTTTGCCGATGTGGGTTCCGATCTGCACTAAAAACCCTTTGCCGGTCGGGTCCTGGACCATGGCCTTTTTAATCCCCGGCCCGGAAACTATCCCGACCAGCTCAAAATCACTGACTTCAAATTGTTCCAAGGGTAAGACCCCGCCCTTGGCTTCTATGGAGATCCTTGAAGGCTGAAAAGGGTCCGGTTTCCCTGTGGGATTATAAGGCGGTTCAGACTGTTCGGGTTTTTCAGGGGGGACCGTGGCTGGTGAAAGAGACGGTCCCTGGGGCCGGATTTTTACCGGCTGGGGGAGGGGGGGTAGCTTCTGGATAGATAAATGCTCTGGATTTTTTTCCCCGCAGCCCCCTGTGGCCAAATATAAAAAAATAAACAGGATCAAAATTTTTTGCATCGGTTATTTTTTCTTTTTAACTTTTGGGCCCGGGGTTGGTGACGGGGGAGGAAGTTGCAGGACCCTAAAGGTGACCAACTGACATCGGGCAATAATCCGTCCCGTCTTTTCTTCAAAGGTCCCTAATTCCATTTGCTTCACATTAATAATCCTGGGGAGTCTCCGAAGACGGTCAAAAAATATCCCGATCTCGTGGTAATTACCTTTAAGATGAAGGGTGATCGGGATTTCAGCGACGAAGTCCTTGGGGATTTCCTTCTCCGGTTTAAAGAGAAGAAATTCCAATCCCTGTTGCTGGCCAAGGTTGGAAATGCTCTTAAGCAGGTCGGGTATTTCTCTGGACTCGGGCAGCATGGTCAGGATTTGTTTATAGCGGACATCTATTTCGGCCAATTCGTGTTTGAATTTGTTGATTTGCGCCTGCGTTCGGATAATCTGGGCCAGTTTTATTTTTTCCCCGTCGATATCTTCCCGGAGGGCCCTCGCTTTATCCCAGAGGGGTTTTAACCCCCAAAAAACCAGGGCCGCTGCCAATAAAACCATACCCAGAGTTTGCACCACCACCTTTTGGACTGAGGTCAGTTGGGTCCAACGATCTTTTATGTCGGAAAAGGGATTCATCGGATCTTATTTTTTCTCCAGGGGAGGAGGCGGAGGTCCCGTCCAGGCCGTTAGGGTGAACTGTTTAACTTTCAAAGTCCTTATAGAGGGACTGGGTGGATTGGATCAGATCCACCTTTTTGATCAAGGATGAGGATTCAAGGCGTTTCATAAACTCGGACAGGGTTTCATTACTGAAAGAGATTCCTTCCAACCGGATCTCCGGGCCGTTTTCTTTCAGGCTGATCAACCAGAGTTGATCGACCGGCAGCAGGGACGAAAGGATTTCCATCAGGCGGACCGGACCGTGCCGGTCATTTTCCAGATTTTGAAGAAGGGTCAGTCTGGTTTGGGCCATCTCTTTCTTTTCTTTGAGCCCTTTGATTTCTTTCTGGAGGGGTGCAGCAGCCTGAGTTTGTCTAACTAAGGCCGTCTTCTCTTCTTTAAGGGTTTGCACCTGGGTCCCTAAATTCCAATAGGCAATAAGAAAAGCCGCTATAAGGACCCCATACCCCAAAAAGATCTTATTAAATAGACGATTCCGGTCCTTCCCCTTTCGGAATTCATGGGCGGCCAAGAGATTAATCCGGATCATCATTGCCCTTTTTGTCGTAAGGCTAAACCAAGGGCGATAGCCATCTGAGGCCCTACGCTTTGCAAATATTTTGTGTCGAAGGTTTCCGGATCTACACGAACCGAGAAAAAGGGATTAAATAATTCCACCGGAAGCTGAAGCCCCTTGGATAAAAATTGGGGAAGACCGGGCAACAAAGAAGAACCGCCCGATAAGATGATTTTGGTCGGTTTGATCTCGGGATCCGAAGCGGTCAAGATATCCAGGACCTTTTTAATCTCTTCCGACCAGTTCTGGACTATGGCCAACAAGGAAGTCCCGATTCGGTCCATTTGATCCGGTGGGCGGTTCCACCCCAATTTAAGCTTTTCGGCCTCTTCATAAGAAAGGTTTAAGGACGACTGTATCTGTTCGGTGAGCTGCCTTCCCCCTAAATAGATATCCCGGTTAAAAACCGGACCATTTTTAGTAAGGACATACAGGTTGATCTGACTGGCGCCCAGGTTAAGAAGGGCTATCGAGCTTGAATCCGGCGGATGTTTTATTTCGTAGGCGTTGGACAGGGCAAAGGCCGACACGTCGGCAATACAGGCCTCTAATCCCGCTATATCTAAGACCTCTGTGAAGGCGTTCAAGGTTTCCTTTTTGACAGCCACCAATAGGACGGCCATAGAATCAGGGTCTTCCTTGAGAGGACCCAGGACTTGAAAATCCAGATTGACTTCTCTGACATCAAAAGGAATATGTTGCTGGGCTTCGTATTCGATGACCTGGGCCAATTCTTTTTCCGGAATGACCGGCAGGTTGATTTTTTTTATTATGACCGAATAGCCCGAAATGGCGAAAACGATTTTTTTTGATTTTATGCGAAGGTGTAGTAATAAGGCTTGTAAGGTCTTAGCAATTAATTGAGGTTCCTTGATCGTGCCGTTGACGATGGAAGAGGGGGGCAAATTGGCCAGCCCGAAACTATCCAGAAAAATTTCCTTCTGACGTTGAGACAGAAGACAAACCTTTATGGAATGAGAGCCGATGTCTATTCCAATATAGTTATCTTTTTTGGCCCCGGGAAACCACATGATATTTTTTTATACAGGGAATATGGCTCGATATTTTTTTATTATCTTTCTCTCGTTTCGGTTTTATCTTAGAAATCTTGAACAGTATCTTTGATTTAATCGATTCTGTCAAGGAATTTATTGGGTTTTTCCATGTTGGGACAAATGGTTAGGCCTATTTCCCGAGGAATGGGTGAAACAGAGGGAAAACCATCACCCCGGCCGAAAAAGAAATTTTAAATTTTAGGGGTAATGAAAGGCGACTAAAGGTAGATGGCTGGATTATTGTCATCCTGAATTTTCTTGGCCGTGCATCCTTTCTCGTACCAACGCCACAGAAGTCCTTGGTCTAAGGGCAAGTATTAGAAATAGATACGACACAAACCGCATTATTTACCGCTGCTTCCTTCCGGACCTGACGGGGTTCATAACCGTTTGTTGCGTACCGTCCAATCTTGACCCATAGAAAAGGGTTCTTTTGTGCCGTTACAATCCTCAAAAGGAGATTCTGCCCCGCGTAAGCGGATTTCGGGTACAGGGCACCGCCAGCTCCCCGCTTAGCACGGCCAAGAAAAAATTAGGCATCAACGCGTTCTTTTAATTCTTTCCCTACCTTAAAGAAAGGGAGTCTTTTTTCTGAGACATTGATTATGGACCCGGTTTTGGGATTTCTTCCCTTATATCCCTGATAATTTTTTACCTTAAAACTCCCAAAGCCACGGATTTCTACCCGTTCTCCCTTGGACAGGGCCTCTTCAATGCTTTCAAAAAAGTGGGTTACTACTAATTCAGCGTTTTTGATGGTCAGGTCCTGGTCTTTGGCTAAGGCTTCAATCAACTGGGACTTGTTCATCTTCAATTCCCTTTCTTAAATTAAATAAGGATTAAATTCATTATAATGCTAAGATTATATTTCTTTTTCCTAAAAAGCAAGAATTTTTCATTGATTTTTCACAAGGGGTGAGTTAAAAACTGGTTAAAAATTATGGGAATAAAGATGAAAATTAAAAAATCAATTCTTGACCTGATCCCCTATCCTCCGGGAAAACCCATTGAAGAATTAACTCGGGAATATGGGATTCAAAAAGTGATCAAGCTGGCCTCCAACGAAAACCCTCTTGGACCATCTCCTAAGGCTTTAGAGGCAATTCGACGCGCTTTATCCCAGCTCCATCGTTACCCGGACGGAAGCGGCTACTACTTAAAAGAATCCCTTGGCCGCTATCTGGGATTGAAGCCGGAACAAATCCTCTTGGGGAATGGTTCCAACGAAATCATCGATTTGGCCTTAAGGACATTCCTGAGACCGGGCTTCGAAGTCATATCACCCACTCCCTCTTTCCTGGTTTATGGAAAGGTCGTCCAGGCCATGGGGGGGAAGAATGTCCTGGTTCCGCTTAAACGATTTACCGTTGACTTGGAGGCCGCATTAAATCGAATCGGTCCACGGACTCAAGTCGTTATCGTCAATAACCCTAATAATCCTACGGGGACCATCATAAAAAAGAAAGAATGGGAGCGTTTTTTGAAGGCCGTCCCTTCCAGGATCTTGATCCTCTTAGACGAAGCCTATATCGACTTCGTCGATGATCCGGAATGTCCAAATGGAATGAATTACCTGGGTTCCGGGAAAAATCTATTAGTCATTCGGACCTTTTCCAAGGCCTTTGGGCTGGCCGGCCTGCGGATCGGTTATGGTTTGACCCGTGCCGACTTGGCCGACTATATAAACCGGGTCCGTCAACCCTTCAATGTAAATTCCTTAGCTCAGGCCGGCGCCCGAGGGGCCTTGGAAGACCGGGCTTTCTTTGAAAATACTCGGACCTTGGTTCGAAAGGGCAAGAAAGACCTGGAAAGGGGATTGACCCGGATGGGACTCTCTTATATCCCTTCGCAAACCAATTTTATTTTGATCCGGGTTCCACAGAAGGCCCAGACCGTATATGAGGCCATGTTAAGAAAAGGGGTCATTATCCGTTCTATGAAAAGTTATGGTCTGGAGGATTACATCCGGGTGAATGTGGGGCTTCCGGAAGAAAACAGGTGTTTTTTGAAGGCCTTGAAACAGGTCTTGACTCGCAAAGAATAGTCCCTATAAAGGGATCGCTGTCTCTTGAGGAATAGATTTAAGGCATTCCGACTGGGGCCTCAAATAAATTCTCCTTATGTCCGTCGAAGGCGGACGATCCTTTTTTTGGTTTCTGTATGGCCAAATCTGACATCATTATCACCATCGACGGTCCGGCCGGAGCGGGCAAAAGCACGGTTACAAAAATTTTGGGCCACCGGTTGGGAATGGATTGCCTGGATACCGGGGCCATGTATCGGGTGGTGGCCTGGGCCATAAGGGAGGGCAAAAAAGAAGAATTATCCGGGGAGGCCATGGTCCTTTTTTTGAAAGACTTGAATTTTGTCATTGAGGGAAACGGCTCGGCCCAACGAGTCTGGGTTCAAGGCCGGGATGTCAGTCAGGAGATCCGGACCCCGGAAATCAGCCAATTGGCCTCGGCGTTTTCCATGAAGCCCGAGGTCCGGTCCATCTTGGCGGAGAAACAGAAGGCCCTTGGCAGACAGGGAGGTCTAATTGCTGAAGGGAGGGATATGGGGACGGTTATTTTCCCCCGGGCGGATTACAAATTTTTTTTGGAGGCTTCCCTGGAGGTTCGGGCCCAAAGAAGATATGAAGAACTGATCCAAAGGGGGCAAACCGTTTCCTTGGAAGAAGTGAAACGGGAGATGGAAACCCGGGATCGTCAGGATCAACAAAGGGCACTGGCCCCTCTTCGTCCGGCCCAGGATGCCCGGGTAATCGATACCTCCCAATTGACTCCCGAAATGGTGGTTGAAACCATTCTTTCCCAAGTTTTTTCTGGGGCATCTCGTTTTAAATCCGGGGATGGAATAGAAACGGCCAAAGTACCTCCCCCCAATGGCCCTTTAGAGGAGTAGCCTTTAAACATAATTATGGCCAAAAAAAATCTTTGGGAGGGTCTCAGTACGTCCTTTCTTAAAAGGTTCAATTAATCCTTGATTTTTATGAATATTTTTGATATAATAAAAAATTAGACCTAAATTGCAAAAGTGAAAAAAGAGTTAGGACTAAAAAAGGATGTTTAGGGGGATAAAAGGTTAATGGAAAAACAGACAGAGGAAATGGGCAACCAAGAAAACGAAACCAAAGCCAAAGAGACGATTGTTTTGAATGAAAGGTCTCTGGTAAACCAAGGGGATGAGGAGTTTAAGGAACTGTATGAAGAAAGTCTAAAGACTTTCCAGGAAGGGGAAGTGGTCAAAGGTCGAATTGTCAGTGTCGACAAGGAATTTGTGATGGTCGATATCGGCTATAAATCAGAAGGCCGGATTCCTCTTCATGAATTTTTGACCCCTTCGGGTGAAATAACGGCCCAGATCGGTGAAGGGGTGGATGTCCTGATTGAAAAGCGGGATGATGAAGAAGGGGATATCCTTCTTTCAAAAGAAAGGGCCGCCAAGATTCTGGTTTGGGATGAAATCAGTCGGATCTACCGGGAAGATGGGATTATTGAAGGCAAGATTGTCGGGAAAGTCAAGGGCGGTCTGACGGTTGATATCGGAATCCCGGCCTTTCTCCCAGGATCTCAGATCGACTTGCAGCCGGTTCGAGATATGGATAATTTATTAGAGGCCTCTTTCCCGTTCAAGATATTAAAATACAATAAGAAAAGGAATAACGTCGTTCTCTCCCGCCGGGTTCTCCTGGAAAAAGAAAGGGAATCTCAAAGGAATACGATTCTAAATACCATCGAACCCGGTCAGGTCATGGAAGGCGTGGTAAAAAACATCACCGATTACGGAATTTTTATTGACCTGGGAGGGATTGACGGACTTTTACATGTAACGGATATGAGTTGGGGCCGGGCCAGTCATCCCTCCGAACTATGCAAGGTTGGAGATATACTCCGGGTTAAGGTCCTCAATTTTGACCGGGAGCGTCAAAGGGTCTCTTTAGGGTTGAAGCAACTACATCCCGATCCTTGGACCTCAGTGGCGGAACGGTATCCAATCGGCCGCAGGATCCAAGGGAAAATCGTCAATTTGACCGATTACGGCGCTTTTGTTGAATTGGAAAATGGAGTGGAAGGCTTGATCCATGTTTCAGAAATGTCCTGGACCCAAAAGGTCAAACATCCATCCAAGATTGTCTCGGTGGGAGACGTCGTAGAGGCGGTGGTCCTTTCCGTGGACGCCGATAAAAAGAGGATTTCCTTGGGTATGAAACAGGTCGCACCCAATCCCTGGGATGTGATTGCTGAAAAGTATCCGGTAGGAACCGTGATCGAAGGGAAGATAAAAAACATTACCGATTTCGGTCTTTTTATCGGTATTGACGAAGGGATCGACGGTCTGGTTCATATTTCGGATATTTCCTGGATCAAACGAGTGAAACACCCCTCGGAATTATACAAAAAAGGGCAGGAGGTTCAGGCCAAGGTCTTACACATTGATAAAGAGCAGGAGCGGTTTTCCCTGGGGATCAAACAACTGGAACCCGACCCCTGGGAAGAGATCCCCAAAAAATATCCCACCGGTTCTGTGGTCAAAGGAGTTATCACCAATGTAACCGACTTTGGGATATTTATAGAGATTGAAGAAGGGGTGGAAGGACTGGTCCATGTATCGGAGGCCAGTAAGGAAAAGATCAAAACACCCGTCGGGCTGTTTAAGGTGGGGGATACGATCACGGCCAAGGTCATCAATATCACCAAGAAAGAAAGAAGGATCGGGCTTTCCGTTCGTAGGGCTAAGAAAGAAGAAGAACAGACCTTGATCAAAGAATACATGAGCAGTTCTAAAGAAGCCAGTTCCAATCTGGGCGATTTGCTCAGAGAGGAAATGGAAAATAAAAATAAATTTTCTCTGGATTCCCCCGAATCCTGACCCGGTTGGGTTCTGTGCCTGATACCAAGCTCCCAGTCCGGAAGGAGGCGCCACGAATTTGAAAATATTGAATATCGAACCATGAATGTCGATGGAAGTCAGAATTAATGACTTCATACTCCCTGATTCGAAATTCAATATTCCAATATTCCCATTTCCGAATTAAAAGGCGAATCAATTCCTAACTCTCACTGTCTGGATTAATCTCCTTGTCTGAAAAAAAACACCCCGTCCTGTTTGGTTTACTGATCTCAGCCCTGGTGGCCGTTGGCTTGGCCGTCTTGTTGTGGGTTTCAACCTTTTTCTTGGCTGATGGTAAAGGCCTCCCATTTGGAAATCGGATCGGTGTGGTCTCCATCCAGGGAATCATCTCCGATTCCAAGTCAGTGGTGGAGCAGTTAAAAAAATATCGTAAAGACGACCGGATCAAGGCGATCATTCTCCGTATCGATTCCCCCGGGGGAGGCACGGCCGCTTCTCAAGAAATCTATCGAGAGGTTCAGAGAACCGTTTCCAAGAAAAAAGTAGTGGTTTCCATGGGAAACGTGGCGGCCTCGGGCGGTTATTATGTGGCCTTGGCCGCCGATAAAATTGTGGCCAATCCGGCGACCCTGACCGGGAGTATCGGGGTGATCTTAGACTTGCCCAATTTTAGGGAACTCCTCAAGAAAATCGGGGTGAGCAGGGAAACGGTCAAAAGCGGTCCTTATAAGGATATCGGCTCCTCGGTCAGGGAAATGACCCCCGAAGAGCGGCGCCTTCTTCAAGAGGTTATTGACAATGTTTATCAACAATTCGTCGAGGTGGTTGTCAAAGGGCGTAGGTTAAGCCGGGAACAGGTGGAAAGGATAGCCGACGGTCGAATTTTTACCGGGGAGCAGGCCAAGAGACTTGGGTTGATCGATGAATTGGGGAGTTTTGAAGACGCCGTCGACTTGACTAAAAAGATGGTCGGCCTTTCCGGCGAGGTTAAACTGATCTACGCGGAAAAGAAACGCTTCTCTGTTTGGAATCTTATCTTCAAAGAATTGCTTGGGGAGGTCAAAGAATCCCTTCAAACCGAATGGCCCTCGGCCCAACTCAACCTGATCGCGCCCATCTTTTATAAGAATTGACGAAACTCACCCAGCCCTTCCCTGATCACTTCGACGTCATCATCAATCAGCGAAATAATGGTTGAGGGCTGGTTGGCCAGGAGGCCCCCATCAATGGCGACATCGATCTGGGAACCAAAGGTTTCCTCGATCAAAGAAGGATCGGAAAAGACTTCACCGCCGGAAAGGCCAACGCTGGTGCTGATGATCGGATGCCCAAGGGTTTTAACCAGGGCCAGACAAATATTGTTGTTGGGCACCCGGATGCCCACGGTCTTTCTCTTGGTCACCATGATCTTGGGTACCAGCTTGGTTCCTAAAAGGATAAAAGTGTAGGGTCCGGGCAAACACCGTTTCATGATTTTGTAGGCCTGATTGGTGACCTGGGCGTATAAACTGATGTTTTTTAAATCCGAGCAGATAAAGCTGAAGGGCTTCTGGGGGTCTCTTTTCTTGATTTGATAGATGCGTTGGATGGCCTTTTTGTTGTACATATCACAACCAAACCCGTAAATCGTATCGGTCGGATAGGCAATAATTCCTCCGTCCTTTAGAATTTCAACGGCCTTGTCAATCAGCCGCTTCTGAGGATTGGAAGGATTGATTCGAAAAATCATAAAAACTCCTCATCGATGGGAATGAGATTTCCCTTCCCTGGCACCGAAGTTCACATTTAATGGACCTTTGTTCGTCGTTGTTAATTATATCTTGAAGAAAAAAGTCTTGTCAAACGATCTCTTCCGCTTTATGCAGAAAATAATAACCAAAGGATTATGACTCTGATGGCAATTCCTCCCGGATTATTTTATTCGGCCCTCCTGGTCCTCGGCTTGATTCTCGGTAGTTTTTATAATGTCTGCATCTACCGTCTCCCGCAAGAAGAATCCATTGTCTGGCCCGGTTCCATGTGTCCTCATTGCCGACATCCTCTTTCGGTTCTGGATAATCTGCCCTTGGTAAGCTTTTTGCTATTAAGAGGGTCATGTCGCTATTGTCATGGCCCAATTTCATATCAATACCCCTTGGTCGAATTATTGAATGGCCTGGCTATGGTCTTGATAGGCTGGAAATTCGGCTTATCCTGGGCCTTTTTCCAGGCCCTGGTTCTTTTCAGTGCCCTTCTGGTAGTTTCTTTTATCGACCTGGCTCATCAGATAATCCCCGACGTCATTACGATTCCGGGGATAGTGCTGGGGGGAGTGCTTTCCTGGCTGATCGGGTCTCCAGGCTGGTGGTCTTCTCTGATAGGCGTGCTATCAGGGGGAGGTCTCTTATGGCTTCTGGCCTGGGGATACGAGAAGCTGGCTCAAAAAGAAGGCATGGGGGGAGGGGATATCAAGTTATTGGCCATGATCGGTGCCTTCCTGGGCTGGCCCGGGGTTTTAGTTTCCATTTTGGCGGGTTCCTTTTTAGGAACTTTGGTGGGTCTTGGGCTGATCCTGATCTGGAAGAAGGATCGCACTCACCCCATTCCTTTCGGCCCCTTTCTTTCATTGGGGGCGGTAATTCATCTTTTCTTCGGCACATCCCTTCTGAACTGGTATCTCGGCTGAACCCTTTTCTCCCGAATTCTTCTGAAAATTTTTATAAAAAGTCAAGCCATAGACACGGTATTCCGACAGGAATAGCGACTCATTGTCCGGAGGCCGTGGTCCACCTGGGGCTGACTGCGCCTAGGGCAGGGGGCTTTGAATTTGAGAATTTTACGATCTTTGAAGAAAGGGGAAATTAATGGTGACCAGAAAATATCAGTCCGGGTTTTCTTTAATGGAAGCGGTTATGACCCTGTTCCTGATGGGCTTGGTCTTTTCTATCGGCTGTTATGGCTACCAGCAATTCATTCCCAGGTATCGCCTGGAAGGGGCCGTGCAATGCCTGGTTTCCGATTTTCAACTGGCCCGAATGAAGGCCATCGGACAAAATTGTTATTACCGGGTTCAGATTGTGCCCGAACAAAATCGTTATTTCCTGGAACGGGAATCCTCTACCGGGCTTTCTCGGTGGCCGGGGGTACAAGAGGGGCTCATTCGGATGTTTAATAACGCCCAAAATCCTTACAGCTATCCGGGGGTGAATTTAGAGAGCAGCAGTAATCATCCCATTTTTTCACCCCGGGGGGCAGTGGTGGGGACCACCCTGGTGGTAAAAAATTCCTCCGGGAAAAAAATAATCACCCTCTCCTCTCTGGGCAGGGTGAAGGTACAAGAGGGGTGAAATGAAAAAAGAAAAAAAGGACCGTGGATTTACACTGATTGAGGTGTTGGTGACCTTGACCCTTATAGGATTGGCCCTGGGCGCCGTTTGCCAGATATTTTTATCTCAAGCCGATGCCTACAAGACACAAGCCAGGATCATCCAGAGACAACAGGGACTCCGGGCCGCTCTGGAAATAATAGCTCGCGATTTCAGGAGTGCCGGATATCCAGCCCTGGATCAAAGCTATCTGAAGAATCTGCCGGACTGGATCCCCAACTCCTTTATTCCCAAGATCCCGCAACCCCTGGTCCCAGGCGGGGTTATTTCCTGGAGCCCGGGAGGAGATAATCCGGACCTCCTTTCATTATTGATTATTCCTCTCCAGCGGAACCAATCCCACCATCCTTTCACAAGGAGTTCTGGCCGGAGATACCTCGATTAAACTGGCCTTAAACAGCACGGACACCAATGACCAATACAATCTTATGGATCTGGTTTATATCGGCAAGCCCCCGGAATTGGCCCAGATCAAAGGGATTTCAGGGCAATTTCTGACGATCGATACCGATCCTTTTCAACCAGGCAACCAAGGGCTGAAAAAGTCTTATCCCGCAGGAACGGAAGTCGGTGAAATTAGTCTTGTCAGCTATGCTGTTTTTAATGACGGCAACGATCCTGGAGGAAATTATCACGACCGAGGTGTCCCTGTTCTGAAAAGAAAGGTCAATGCCGGTGGTTTTGAACCATTGGCCGAGGATATCACCGACTTAAGAATAAGCCCGATAAAGCCCGAATTATTCCGGCTGCGGCTTTCCGTTGGGACCGGCCTTTCGGCGGCCGGACCTGGCTCGACCCAAGATCATGTTTTGACTTTGAGCACCCAGATTATGAAACGAAATTAAGCAGGATCCATGAGAAGAAAGGAGGAGTCCATGATATTAAATGAACAAAAGGGGGCCGCTTTAGTCGGGGTCATGCTGGTGTTATTGATTTTGACCCTCTTGGGATCAACTGCTTTCTTAAATTCAACCACCGACCTTAAGATCAGTGGACATTATCATCAAAGTCTTCAGGCCTTATACGCGGCCGAAGCCGGGCTCCAACATCTTTTGTCGGTCTATCGTCAAAACCCCCTTCATTTTTTGCAGAAAAAGACGGGCCCGGAAATGAATTTTTCCCTGGCCGAACCGGAGGAGCTAAACGGTCCCGGAACCAAGTTTTGGATCAATAACCTGCGATACGATCCCCAGGAGACCCCGGCTTATGTTGAAGTGATTATGGTCGGGAAAGACCTTATCCAAAATTCCCTGGCCCGGGTCCGGGCCACTATTTTTTGCAATTCTTCGGATGTTCCGGCAATCTTCAAGACAGGAATCGTTACCGCCGGGACACTCAACTTAAAAGGTTCGCTGGAGATTTCGGGAAGTCTCCATGCTAACCGAGGGTATTCCGTAGAACCCGCTTCGGTTCTTGAGCAGCTCAGATCCCAGCAATTTCTGGTTACCCAATCCCTGGACCCGACGGGACCGGATTTTCTACCTTCCCAGGATATCCCGCTGATCTCGGAAAAAGGGTTTCAAGGGTATCTTAGCTTAGCCCAACAACCGGGCAATCAGGTTTTCCTGGGGCAGCAGAACCTGACCCTTACCGGCGACCAGAAAGGCCTTATGATTTTTGTGGACGGCGACTTGATCCTTACGGGGAGCGAATTGTCCGGGGCAACCTTTATAGCCACGGGATCGATAACCATCAATGGCTCTGCGTCTCTAAAAGCCGATGGGTTCCTGGATACGGCTTTTATTGCCGGCCGGGATATTATCATCAATGACTTCTCCCAAATCGCCGGGATATTCTGGTCCAACGGTTCAATGATCAAGAGGGGTTCCGGGAAGCTATCAGGAACTGTTGTTAGCCAGGGCAACATTACTCAATTGGAGGGCCTTCAATTTGAGCGGATTTCCCAAATTTCGAATACCTTTTTACCGCCCACACCTTCAACCTATTCCTTTACTTTAAAAGGCTGGTCTCAGATTTAATCCGCAGGAAAAAAAATGAATAAAAATCCTTGACAGGACAAAATCGGGTGTGTTAGTTATCGACCATAAAGACATTTGGTTTCCCCCATGAATCAAGTTAAAAAAATAAAGGTAAAAAAGGACGGGTGACTTTTTTACCTTTTTTTATTCTGCCTGAGAGCGGAGACGGTTTCCGCATAGCTTTATTTTTATAAGGAGGGGCATGAATGAAGAGTAAAGGGAAAGTAAAATGGTTTAATGACGCCAAGGGATTTGGTTTTATTGAACAAGAAGGGGGATCGGATGTCTTTGTTCACTACTCGGCCATCCAGATGGATGGTTTTAAGACCTTGAAGCAAGGGCAGGATGTGGAGTTCGAGGTTAAGGACGGGGACAAGGGTCCTCAGGCCTCCAATGTCATGAAGCTATCCAGTTAATCGAACACTTGAAGAAAGATCGAAGGCCCTCTAAGGCGTTGTCGGGAATAGAGGGCCTTTTTTATGGTCTTTCTTTGTGCTTTGAATTTGATTCAGGCTAAGGGAAATAGCGAACTTGCTCGACCAACTTCAGATTGCGAATCTGGCCCTGATCGATCGGGTGGGCCTCTCTTTCTCCAAGGGACTCAATATCCTCTCCGGGGAAACGGGTGCAGGCAAATCGATCATTATCAAGGCCGTCAATCTTCTCTTGGGGGAAAAGCCCCCCCCGGACACTGTTCGGAAAGGGGCTGACGAATCTTGGGTTGAAGCCCTTTTTTCCGTTCCATCCCATCATCCCTTGCAGGGAATTCTTGAATCCCTGGGCCTGCCCGTTGAGGAGCAAATCCTGATCAAGCGGTCGGTCCAACCCGGTGGGAAAACAAGGGCCTGGATCAACGGAAGCCTGATCAGCCAGTCGGTGTTAAGCCGGGTGACGCGCTCTCTGATCGGCATCTCCAACCAGCATGAATACCAATCCCTGTTGAATCCGGTTCAACATCTCTATCTCTTAGACCGCTTCGCCGGTTTATTGCCCCTGAGGGAGGAAATCCAGGTCCAATTTGACGCCCTGGAAAGCCAAATAAGATCCTGGCGGGAGCTCACCCGGAGACAGGAGGAGCGAAAAAATCAGGAAGACTTGTGGCTTTTCCAAGCCCAGGAGATTGGGCAGGCCGATCTCCGACCCGGAGAAGACCTGGAGTTGCAACAGAGAAAACGGGTCCTCCTTCAGGCTGGAAAAATCTGGGAGAAGGTTCATCAGGCCCAGCAGGTATTTTCAGAAGAAGAACACTCCTGCCTGAGCACCCTTTCTCTCTCCAAGGACCTGATCCGATCGGCGGTCTCTATCGACCCGACCCTCCAGCCTCTGTTTCAGGAATTGGAAACCCTACAAGTACAGATGGCCGAGATCACCATCGGGTTACGGGATTATCTTTCCCGGATGGTTTTCGATCCTCAAATTTTAGAACAGGTTGAGGAAAGACTTGAGGGGATCGGGCGAATGACCGCCAAATACGGTCCAACGGTCGATGGAGTATTAGAGTATCTCAAGGAGATTGAAAAAAACCTGAAAGAAAGGGAAGATCAGGGGGACCGGCGAAAAGAACTGGAAAAGGACATCCATCTAAGACGAAGGCGGCTTTTTGAAACCTCGCTGGACCTGTCCCGGAAAAGGGAAGAAGCGGCTTTGGAATTGGCCCGCCTGGTTGAATCGGAATTAAAAGGCCTGGGGATGGGAGGCTGTCAATTTCAAATCGTTTTCTCCCCCAATGCATCGGAGCGGGAGGGGGATGAAAATTTTCTTTATGATGGTCATGTCTTGGGTCGGGCAGGCCTGGAAAAAGGGGAATTCTATATGGCCCCCAATGTGGGAGAAGGCCTGCGTCCTTTGGCCCGAATTGCCTCCGGGGGAGAGCTTTCCCGGATTCTATTGGTCCTCAAGGGATTGTTGTCTCATCAGGATTTCCTGGAAACCCTGATTTTTGATGAAGTGGACTCCGGTATCGGGGGAAGCCTGGGTGAGGCCGTGGGACAAAAGCTGCGCCGATTATCCGAAAGCCATCAGGTGGTTTGTATTACCCATCTGCCCCAAATCGCCGCCTTTGCTGAAACGCATTACCAGGTGCGTAAGGAGACCCGGAATCAGCGGACCCAAACTCAGATCCGTCTGCTTCACGAAGAAGAACAAATAGAAGAAATGGCCCGGATGTTAGAAGGGACTTCCTCCTCTTCAAAGACCCTGTCGGTGGCCAAAGAAATGTTAAACCGGGCCAGGAAATGTCTCTAAACTTTTTGGACCTTTGGAGCGAGCGCTCCGAAAGATGAATATGGCGACTATCGAAAAACGAATGTCGGAGGAAATGAAAAACAATTACCTGGTGGTTCGAAATTCGACATTCCTACCTGGTAATCATGACCAGATCTAATTCTTCCCTTTGTCTGATCAATCCTAAAAAATCCCGTACAGAACCGGCCGTCGATCCGCTGGCCCTTCTGATCCCCATACCCGCGGATTTGCAGGCCATGACCCGACTCTTTGGACAAGCCGGCCCCCTTTGCTTTAAAAACAGCTTTATGCGTGCTTTTCAACTTAGCGATTCCCTTCGGGCGACGGCCTTGGCCGGTCCCGCGGTCGGGGCTCCTCAGGCGGTGATGATCCTGGAAAAGTTGGTCGTCCTTGGGGCCCGACGGGTGATACTCCTGGGCTGGGCCGGAGGGCTCCAGTCCAGCCTGACTCCCGGAGATATTCTTCTTCCCGATCAAGCCGTGAGCGAAGAAGGCACTTCCGGACATTACTCTGAAGAGAAGCGCCCCAGGGCTTCTTTGCGTCTGCTTCAAGAACTGGGGCAGGCCATGAAGGAAGAAAATTTTTCTTTCAGACAAGGGGCGGTCTGGACCACCGATGCCCCCTATCGGGAGACGGTGGATAAGGTCGGGGCCTTTCAATCACAAGGGGTCTTAGGGGTGGATATGGAAACCTCGGCCTTATTTACCGTCGGTGCCTTTCGAGGGATTGAAACGGCGGCCCTGTTGATCGTCTCCGACGACCTTTCCGGGATGACCTGGCGACACGGTTTCCGGGATCCCCGGTTTATCCAAGCCAGAAAAAAGATAGTCCAATTTCTTTTTCGATTTGTTCTTTCTGCCTCTGATACTTAGCCCTTACAACCGGTCTCGACTGAACTTGGTTAGCTGGGAAAGGGCCTTTATGGCGGCATCCAGGTTGGAATAAACGGGGAAACCCTGAGCAGTAAAGGCCTTTTTCATCAGAAGGTTGTAATGTCTGTCTTCCTCATCCTCCAGATAAGGATCCAGGGAAACGGCGATCAATACCGGTTTTTTCTCTTTTTCCCGGACGTTCAGGCATCCTTCGACCATCAGGCCGATCAATCGTTCCATGTGGTCCGCGACCTGCCGGCCTAAGGCCCGTCGGAGATAGCGAAACTGATCAAATTGAAGCACCAGGGAATGAATTTTCCGGTCCGAGGAGACAACCCTGATGATGTCGGCCAAGTTTCCCGAAGAGGACAGGTTATAGTAGATAGGCCAGGCATCGAGGGGGTTTCCGATACTGGTTCCCGCCAGCGGAACCAGGGCCCGAAGCGCCTTAAGGGTCTCTTCAGAAAACCTGGGGACCTCGATTCCCGCCTTCATGCAAAGGTCGGTTTGGATCACACTGAACCCCCCGGAGTTGGTAATGAGGGCCACGGCGGGACCCTTAGGAAGGGGGGATGTATCAAAGGCCATGACGGTGTTTACCATTTCATCAAAGCTCTCCACTTGAAGCGCCCCGGTTTGGGTAAAGAGGGATCTCCATATTGCCGGGACCCCGGCCAGGGAGGCGGTGTGGGAGGTGGCTGCCCGCATGCCCTGTTCGGTCATTCCCCCTTTGATGGCGATCACCGGCTTTTGCCCTGCGGCCTTAGCCAGGGCCGTTTTTAAACGGTCAGCATTTTTAGTGCCTTCGAGATAAAGGGCGATAATGGTCGTCTGCGGATCATCGGCTAAGTGTTCCAGAAAATCAGGGCCATCCAGGTCGAGGGCATTGCCGAAACTGACCACCTTGCTGAATCTCAGATTTTTGGTCTCGGCAAAATAGGAGAAGGATTCGGCCACGCTCCCGCTCTGGGCCACGACGCCAATCCGTCCCTCCTCTGCCGGGGCTTCGGGAACAATGGAAAGTCCTGAAGAGGGACAATAGACCCCAAAACAATTGGGGCCAATGACCCGAATTTTGCCCGCGGTTATTTGTTTCAGTTCTTTCTCCCCTTCGATCCCTTCAAGGGTCCCGGTTTCGCTGAACCCGGCAGTATAAATCTGGGCGACCTTTACCCCCTTTTGGATACACTCTTCCAAAACCTTAGGCAGGACCTTGGCCGAGATCACCAGGGAGACATAATCAATCTCCGATTTTATATCTCCAATACTGGGATAGCATTTCTTTCCGAAAATCTCCGTATAATTCGGGTTCACCAGAAACAATCGATCCTTAATTTTGGAATTCATCTGTGCCAGGGTGGCCAGGTCATGAGGGGAGGCCCCGATGATGGCCACTGAACCGGGATTAAAGATATAATCGAACAGCTTGGCGCCTGTTTCCATGATTTTTCCTCCATTCTTTTTCGGTTTGTTTCTTATCACAGACCATTAAACTTGGCCAGAATAAAAATCTGCTGCGGGATCGGTTTGCCGAGGTTCAATCAACGGGGAAAGATGATCGTCAATTATGAAAGTTTCAAAAGGGGGCAACGAAAAATGAGGGGTATCATCATCAATTGGCTTTGCTTAAACCAGTAATGGCCAACCAGTCTCTGAAAAAACTGAGGAAGAGCAGCGCGAAGAATGGAAGCGACAGAAGGGTTGAGGTGAAAGCAGTTAATGCAGGAGTCATGGCCAGGGCGAGAAAAACCGTGTTGGCCCCGGAGGCGAGGCCTCTGAAAGTACTCACGGGTAGGGGGCGGACCGTCATCCCGCGGACCCTCCGTGCCCAAATCCCGGTAATGAACAGGTAGTGGCCGAGTCCGACAAAAAGGTACCAAGCCGGAACCTGTCGGTAAGTAAAAACCAGGATCGTGCCCAGCAAGGTCCCTAAGCCATCGAACTCGAGATCAAGGACCCGGCCAAAGGCCGTGGGTCTCTTCAATTTGCGGGCTACATAGCCATCCAGACCGTCCCCGATGAAGGCCAGCAGGTAAAGCAGGCCAGGCGCCCAGCCCAACCACCCTGGCGGTCTGGGGATGTTGATAAATCCCCCGGAGCAGGCCAGAAGAAACCCCCTGGCCAGGGTGATGGTGTCCGCCCGGCCGAAGGCTCTGGTCGGATGTTTTTCATTCCCATCATTAAGACAACTCCGGATGAAATAGACCAGGAAAATTTGGCCGAGAAAGATAATAGCCGTTGCCATGGTCCATTTAGTGACCAGACTCGCCTTCCAAGACAGGGAAAAGAAGACCGATAGCCCGCAGATAATGACCATAGGTAACAGAATCAGAGGGAAAATATTTCTACTTATTTTTGGATGAAGGCTTCTTTCAAGGGCCATCCCTGGTTTCCTTTTGGCATAATTCGTCGTCTAATTTTTGATCCAAAATGCGAAAAAGGTCGAGATGGTTGTCAATGTGCCACAGCGTCTCCAGGGCCTGATTTTTGTAAGCCACGAACAAGACCCCGGCCTTTTGAGCGGTCAGGAGGTCGGTTTCCGAGTCTCCGATGTAGAGGGCCTGAGATACCTCTATCTTAAAGGTGTCGGTCACTCTCAAGAGATATTCAGGGTCGGGCTTAGGGCGCTTCACGTCGATACTGCTTACCAGGAGATCGAAGGAGTCTAAGAGCCGGTGGTATTCTAAAAGAGGACGGAGGCTTTTCCCACGGTTCGAGGCAACGGCCCGACGGTATTTCGAAGGCAGACGCCTGAGGGTCTCCCGAAGGGTCGGTTCAACATGGGCCAGGGGAATGAATCGGTCATTATCCAGTCCCTTTTGGAAATCCTGGGCCTGGGCAAGATGGGGCGTTCCCTTAAAAAGCAGGTCAATCATCTCCTCGGCGGTCAACACCCGGGCATCTTCCAATTGGTTCTGCTTAAGGGAGGGGAAACCAAAATGGGCCAGAATGTGATTGTAGTAGGCCTCGTTTGACCGGGCGGAATCGATTAAGACTCCGTCACAGTCGTAGATTAGGGCCGTGATTTGGGGTGGTAAATAGGGTTCTTTCACTATCTTTCCCTTAGAGCGGGTGATCATCTTTTCTCATTCGGTATGGATCAGTTATCCGATTGGGCCGTCCGGCCGACAACGTCGAGTTGATGGGCTATGTAAATGAGTTGGCCGCTTTCAATCTGTCCATGCCTCAGTTCCAGCCATCGTGAAAACCGCTCCCTGTCGAGTCGAGGGTGTCCGGACAGGGCTTCTCCGATCGTGTCCACAATGAAGTGCAGAAAAAAGGCCTCGTCCACTCCGAAACCATTTTCTTCGGCGACACAAATCCAGTCGGAACTCCCGGACTCCAAAATACGCACTTGGTGATCCTTCAATACCCGGAGCAGGGATCGGCCCGTCCTGCTTCCGCCAGTGGGCCGCCCCTTTACGAACCGCTTATCCATGGTTTCATGATAGAGTTGCTCAATTTTTTCATCAAGGTCTATTTCAACGACAGGCTCAAAGGCGGTCAATCCATCGAAGTTGAGCGAAAAGTGGACCAGACCTTCGGGCCGCACCGCGGAAAGGAACAGGGGCACCGCCTTGGTGATATCGACCAGGTCCAGGAATGAGTGGGCCATGAGCAGATCCCAAGACCCTGTGGTGGAATTTTTTGAAAGGGTGTCGAACAGGTCCGAGGCAATCAATTCTATGGTCAAGGAAAATTCCCGGTTTCGAAGGGTAACTCTTCCTGATTTATCCTCGACGTGCTCCAGGCCGGTTTCTGGGCAGAGGCGTCGAAGTCGGTTAAAGGCCTCGGTAATACATTCCGATGAGGCATCAACACCGGTATAAAGAACCCTGGTGGCCGGTTTCCAATCGATGATCCTGTCGATCATCGTGCCGATCCCGCACCCGGCTTCCAAAATCTTAATAGCCCCCTTCGGTTGTGACGAGACTACGGCTTCCCGGAGGGTATCCCAGACCCGTTTATTGATAGAACGGTCATCAATAGCCTTTTTGGCGGCCAAATATCTGAGGAAGCGTCCTTGTGAAAGGTCGGTCATTTTATTAGACCCCCAAGCTGATGCAGGAAATCATGGCTCACCCTTCCGCTATCGGTCCAGGTCGGGTGGGCCAAAAAAGTCTGTCTGGCAGCCAGACTCATTTTCAGAAGCCGGTCCCTGTCTTGGGCCAGTTCAAGGACATAAGTGGCCAGGGTGCACACATCACCGGAAGAGAGCAGAAAGCCGTTTTCACCATGGGAGACAATTTCCATGGCCCCTCCGACTTTGGAAGCGACGGCCGGCAAGCCGAACCCCATGCCCTCCAAATAGCTGATTCCAAATCCTTCCAAAGAAGAAGGCACAATGAGAACCTGACTGCGCTCATAAAGGGCGGCCAAATGGGGGTCGCTGATCTCGCCCAGGAAAGAAACCCGATCCACGATTCCGGCCTCGGCTATTTGTCTGCGGATGGCCTTCCTGTATCGATAATCCCGATTTTGATCCCCGGCAACGGTCAAATGCCAGATTCCCGGGTCAAGGGTTGCCAGGGCGGAGATCAGGGTATGGAGGCCTTTCCGGGGGATCAGGGCGCCGACAAAGAGCAGCTCGATCGGGCCGCTTCTTCGTACCCTGGAAGCAAGTTCTTCTTCGGTGATGGTAAGGCCGAATCGATCCCGGCCCGGATAGGCGACTACCGATGGCCTGTTTTTTTTTGCCCAGGGGATCACGGTATTCAGGGTTGCCCGACTGTTGAAGATGAACCCGTCTACGGTCCTGAGGAATTTTTTTTCCACGATCCCATAAAATCGGTTCTGCCAGTCCGGCCGTTCTTCGTGCGAGCGAAGATGATGGACAACGGCAATGATCGGGCATCTGATAAGGCTTCGCAGGCCCGGGTTGAGAATAAAAAATGAGGGATGGACCAGCTCGTCTTCCAGGACCAGATCAAAAGAACCGTTTTTTAGCCTCTTTATCAGCGATAAGGAGGCGTTCAAGAACAGCGAAGGCCCGTAAGGCAGCCAGGGCAGGGAAAGGACCTCAACCGTATCGCCCTGCTCCCGAAGGGTATTGACCATCATCCGGTCATAAAGGAACCCCCCGGTCATGGTCTCCAGGTCCCCATAGATGATGAGGCCGATCCTCATTGAAATTCCCGCGAATAAGAAGCCCAGGCCTGATCGTTTTCCCAGATCCCGACCCTGATCGCGCCGATATTGGATAGACCGCCCTGACTCAAGAAGTCATCGGTGATGATCCGGGCGAAGTGCTCAATGCTCGGGTTGAGTCCGGCAAATGACGGCTGTTCGTTGAGGAGTTTATCCTCATAGGCGCCCAGGATCTTTTCCAGTCTCATCTCCATATCGACAATGTCAACCAGGTATCCATGGCTGTCGAGGTCGGGTCCGGAGACTTCTACTTCAAGACGGTATTGATGGGTGTGAGGACAATTTTCAGGGCCCCAGTCCCCCCCGATCAGGAAGTGTCGGGCCGCAAACTTGCGCTGAATAGCCAGGCTGTACATGATCGGTCTCCTTTCGGCAATGATCTGCCGGGGTTCTTTTTTCGGGCTATCAATAGGTCAGGACAACCTGGAGACATTCTCCCGGGTTCTTGTCTAATAGGTGATAGGTCTTTTCCGCTTCGAAAAACGGAAAGGTATGGGTGATTAAGCGGGAAGGTCTGATTTCTTCCAGGAAGCGCCAGGCCAGCCCGAGGGTTCGATCCTTGGTCCATCGGCCTCTCAAGCCCGGCGCGATGCTGCTTACCTGGCTGCTGATGATTTTTATCCGGCTTCTATGAAACGACCCGCCCGGATGAATGGTGACTTCCTTTGACCCGTACCAGGAGCCGATCACCACCCTGCCGCTGTAGCCGGTGACGGCTATGGCTTGATCCAGAGCTGCGGGACTGCCGGAGAGTTCAAAGGTCAGGTCCGCCCCCTGATAATCGCCGGCCCCTTGAAGGAAAGCGAGGATTTCTTCGATAGGGGTTTCGTTAGGATCGACACTTCGATGGGCCCCGAGTTGTTCGGAAGTCCGGCGTCTAATGGTATGGAGGTCGAGGGTCAAAAGTCGGGAAAGGGGTATCCGTCCGAGGAGGGCAGTGACCAGAAGCCCCACCACCCCCTGTCCAAAAACAGCCACCTGTTCCCCCACGGACGGTTGTCCGTCTAAGAGCAGGGTTATCGCCGTCTCCATAAAGGGGAGAAAAACCGCATCCAGGACATCTACACCGGGAGGCAGAGGAAAAAGATCGCTAACTTTTGTTATAAAGCAGCTCTGATGAGGCTGGAAGGAAAAGACCTTTCTGCCTTGCCAAAGGGGATCCACGCACCGACCGAGGGAAATCACCTCACCTGCGCAGGCATAGCCGTATTTCATGGGAAAAGCGAATACCCCTCTCAGGGATTCGATAGTGGCATCCACGGCCATATTAGGAGGGACCTGGTCACGATAGACCAGGAGTTCGCTGCCGGCGCTGACGGCCGAGACGATTGTCCTGACCAGCACTTCGGTTTCGGAAGGTTCCGGGATCGGCTCTTCCCTAATGGCCATGCGGCCGGGCCCTTCAAAAAAAAGGCTCTGTCTCTTCACTTTTTAAGTCCACCGGGGATCGGCCCGCAGCACCAGATCGTCTCCCACCTGCTCATATCCTATATTGATCAGACGGGGGAAATGGGCAGGATTAAAACCGGCAATGGCATCAATGACCCGGAGGCCGCCGACAAGGACCGGGGCGATACAGATAACGATTTGATTCACTGCCCGGGCCAAAAGAAAACTGTTGATCACCTGGGCGCCCCCCTCAACCATAAGGCTTTTGACCTGCATTTCGGCAAGCTTTCTCAGCAGCGTTTTGACTTCGATTCTTCCGTCAGGTCCGGAAGGAAGGCGCAAGACAAGGGCTCCGGAGGCCTCAAGCGACTTCTCCCTGTTGACCTCGGCCTCCAATGTGGTGAAAATCCACGGTCGGTGACCGTTGCCTTCGAGGAGCCTGGCATAGGAAGGAAAGCGGAGTCGGCTGTCTAAGACAACCGGCTGGGGATTTCTACCGGCCGTCATTCTGACCGTGAGCCGGGGATCATCGGCCAGGACGGTGCCGATACCCACCAGAACGGCATCATGTATGGCCCGAAGGGTATGGGTCAGGGCAAGAGACTCAGAACAACTGATGGCCAGGGGATATCCGGGTCTGAGGGCAATGCTTCCGTCAAGACTCTGAGCATAGCTGACGGTCACAAAAGGAAGCCGGGTTTCCTTGGTATCGTCCCTTTCCCGTAATATATTTTTTTTAACTTCGTCGAGGATACCCATGAATTGACAATAGTCCGTTTTGGGATGAAATTAGTCAAATTAGTATAAAAGAGGGCAAGAAAGGGGTCAAGGATAAAAACCGGGACTGGAATAATCCCGGGCACGTGGATCAAAGAATTCTGTGAACCTACCCGGCAAAGAGTTTTTCTCGAAAAATGAAAAAACACTTGACAACGGGTTTCCGGCTTATTAGAATATTCAGTAATTTCTGATTAATCATATTTTTCTATTATTTATTTCCTCCTTTCAAGGCTTCTTGGTTAAAAGGGAGGACAGATGGGAAGAGTTCTTAAAACCTTTTTTTCGTATTAAGCCCTCATGCCGTGGGGGGACCGCAAAACTTGAAAATTCCCCTCCCTCACCCTCCCCCTCGGAGGGGGGAAGGGGTGGACAGAGGAGGAATTTCAGTGGTCAAAAAAATGGGATCTCCAGGGAGCACCGACCAGGGAGCCGGTTGCTGCAAAGTCGAATCTTTGATCAGCGTCGATGAACGGGGCCAAATGGTGTTACCCAAAGATTTAAGGGATAAAGCCGGCATTAAACCGGGGGATAAACTGGCGGTGATCAGTTGGGAACGGGAAGGGGCCATCTGTTGCTTTACGCTGATTAAGGCCGATTCCCTGGCGGGAGGCATCAAAGACTTTCTTGGCCCCATCATGCAGGATATGTTTATCAAATAATTTTTTAGCACCCCATTTTAACAGGGATTGCGAGCGAACTACAAATAATAGATACTTTATTTACCTTGCCTGGAAGATTCCCCGCACCTTGGTGCGGGGATCTTCAATAATTACGGATTGGAGGTCGGAATGAAAGAAGAAGAAGTCAAAAAAGCCGTTCGGGAAGGGTATGGTAAAATTGTCCAGAAAAATCTTGCCTGCTGTGGCCCGGTCAATTCCTGCTGCGGAGGCAACGGGTTGATTCAGGATATCAGCAAGATGGTCGGATACAGCGATGAAGAATTGAAGATCGTTCCTGAGGGGGCCAACCTGGGTCTTGGTTGCGGTAACCCGATAGCCCTGGCCTCATTGAAACCGGGAGAAGTCGTCCTTGATCTTGGTTCCGGCGCCGGGTTTGATTGTTTTCTGGCCGCCGTCCAGGTAGGAAAGACCGGCAAGGTGATCGGTGTGGACATGACGGCCGGGATGATCGATAAGGCCCGGGAGAATGCCCGCAAAGGCGATTATACCCAGGTGGAATTCAGACTGGGGGAGATCGAAAATCTGCCAGTGGCCGATAATCAGGCGGATATCATCATTTCCAATTGCGTCATCAACCTTTCTCCGGATAAGCCGAGGGTTTTTCGGGAAGCCTTTCGGGTACTCAAACCAGGAGGGCGATTGATGGTCTCGGACATCGTATTATTAAAACCACTTCCCGAGGAGATTAGAAATTCGGTTTTCGCCTACATCGGCTGTCTGGCCGGCGCCGTAACCAAGAATGAATATCTGGGGGCTATTCAAGAGGCCGGTTTTCAGGAAGTAAAGATCATGGACGAGGCGAGCCCACCATCAGAGCTTTGGACCAATGATCCGTCAACGCGGGAATTGGTCAAGCATTTAAACCTTCCAAAAGAAGAGGCTAAAAATCTAGCCCGGTCGGTATTGAGTATGAAGATATCGGCCGTTAAGCCATAGGCTCATAAACCCGATCGGTACAAAAAGAGGAAGGCGTAAGACTTGTTCTTGGAGTCATTCCGGCGAAAGCCGGAATTCAGTTTCAATGGTCTGGTTCCCGGTTTCCACCGGGACGATGTCTTGACCCCGGCTTTCCTCGGGGTCAAGGGATGGGGGACTTATTACGAAGCCACCCAAAGTGAATCGACCGCTCCCGCTCCATTACCTGTTTTTCCCGGAACGCCTATGGGCTTTTTCCATAATGTAGGCGTTCCTCAATTCCACGGCCAATTCCCGGCCGGCGGATAGTTCCGGGGCAAAATTACGGATGAAATCGATTTCTTCATCGCTGGGTCGTTGTGTCTCCGATAGGTCGGAGGCCACTTTTAAATCCCACGGTATGTCTTTTTTTACGGATTCGAGGCCGACTCTGGGATGAATCTGGGCAAGAAACATCTCCTTGGTTGCCGGATCGAACCGGAAAACCCCCTTGGTGCTCACCAAGGCGTCCGGTCCCGAACCTATGGGGAATAAACCCGTTTTATCCCGGCTATCTCCGCCTTCCAGATAGCCGGGAGAGGTGAGATAATCCAGTTTGTTCACAAACGTTCCTCCCCGCATGGTCAGGACGGTCCTCTTCGAATAGGAAATGAAATCGGCGGCGCCGCCGGATCCCGGCAATCGCAGGGTCGGCTTCTCATAATCACCGATCACGGTGGTGTTGAGATTGCCGTATTTATCCACCTGCCCCACCCCGAGAAAGCAGACATCGACGAAACCGCGATAGGTCGCCGTAAAGGTGGAAAAAAGATCCGTGGCGTAGGAAAAACCCCGGCAGGAGTGGGCATCGGCAATGTTGTTCAGGGACAAAAGGGGGCGGATGTCCACAATGCCCGATTCCATCATCAGCGTGGCGTGAGGGGCAAACAGGGCTTTGGCCAGCGCCCCGGCCGTCATAGGCACGCCAACGCCCAGGACCACGTTTTCATAATCATGAATTTCCCGGGCCACCACGATGGCCAGCAGTTCGTCCAGGGTATAGGGCTTACTCATAGACTTTTCCCCTTTCTTTCAATAGCGTTTCCAGTTGTGCCAGGGTTACGCCCATACTTCTCTCTTTGCCCTCCCAGTCCCAGCGTGAGGTAAAGGCCGCTCCATAGTTGGCCGGGGTGGAGTAGAAAGGTTTGGCCTTGAGTTCATCCAGGGCGCCGCTGCCGAATTTCCGGATATAATGATCGATATAGGAGGCGCGATCCGGGCAATCATAGATCCACTCCTCCATCCAGGCCTTCAGTCCATCGGCCGTGGCCGCGGCCGAAGTAAATAAACCGTTGTACATGAAAAAATCCAGATTATAGTACCCCAGCACTTCCGTGGGATGGGCGCCCCAGGGAACCTCGACAACGGCATTGACCCGATAGGCCGGGATGATGGTCAAATGGGGGCTCGATTGGATGATTTCGTGATCGACAATTTCCTCGCAGGAAACGATAATCCTTTTGCTGGCCAGCGCCGCTGCGGCTACGCTCCCCATGGCGCCCCAATACTGGGCATTTCCGAATGAATCGGCCCGCTGAACATGGACGACACACACATCGGGAGTCGCCGCCGGCACGGTCAGGTTATCTTTGCCCGTGTAGGGACAGCGGATGACCCGGTATTTGTTCTCTCCCATGAATCCCCGCCTCCGGAACAGATCGGTGGCCATGACGCCTTCCAGAACCTGGATATAGGAAAACCCATGCATTCCGGCCACTAACCGGGCATTGTAGTCAAAATTAGTATAATCCTCCATCTCCAGGGACCCTGAATTTAAGGCCCGTTCCACCGCCGAACCGCCTTTTTTACCGCCGGCCCGCATGACATAGGTCGTTACCAGACGGTTCACGCAACCGGCAGCGACCAGCACTTCCACATCGAAAATGCCCGACTGGGAATACAGAGTGAAATTTTTCCGCTTCTGTCTGATAATTTCGTAGACCAGTTCGGCACAGCTCCCGACCGTATAGTTGCCGATCACCAGCTCGTCCCCATCATGGACAAACCGGCTGATCGCCTCTCTGGCGCTCATGACCTTGCCGTTCACCTCAGTCATAGTCACATCCTCGCTTTTCATTCACTCCGAATTTATGATGAAAATAAGGGTCGAGGGTTCTATGATCGAAGCTCCCCACGCAGGGGCTTCGATCATAGAACCCTATTTTCTTGCCAAAAAAATTGGCTTGTCCTACTACTTCTTCATATGGCAGCCCGTTTCCGCGCAGGGCACTTCTACCGATTTTGCGGTAACCATGCCCGCCGGGGCTTCGAAAGCATGATTAAAAAAAGGGTCTTTTTGACAATTTCCGTGTACCAATAAGGCACCTGGGCTTGATGATCGCAGGCCCGCATGGTCCAGACCCCGGCCGGACCGTCATAGGTCAGGCCTTCCCAGGCCTTGATCACCGCCTCCACGTCTGTGGAGCCGGCTTTTTTAACGGCCTCGGCCCAGAACATGGTGGCGATATAAGCCTTCCCCCGCAGCCAGGTCGGGTAATATCCCTTGTCCTTGTGGAATTTAGCGACGAACTCCTGATTCTTTTTGGTGGGAATGGAAAGGGTGTAGATTTCTGCACCCATATTGCCTATCATGAGGCTGTCGTCGCCAAGGGCCTGGATGGTCACCTCGTCGTTGATGTAGTAAGAAAATACCTTCTGCTTCATTCCCATGGGGCGCCCCTGCTTGAGGAGCAGCGTGAGGTCATTGCCCCAGTTAGGGGTGAAGATGACATCCGGTTTGGCCGCAATGAGCTGGCTGACATAGGGGCCGTAATCCTTGGTGCCCGCCGGGTGGTAGAGTTCAACCACGATTTTGGTGGAGGGGCTGATTTCGGCGATCTTCTTTTTGAAAGCCGCCAGGGCTTCCTGTCCGAAGGAATAATCCTGAGCGATAATTCCGACCTTCTTGTAACCCAACTTGGTGATCAGTTGGGCCAGGGCAAAAGAACGGCCGTCCGTGCTTCCCCCAGGCCGGAAAAAATTTTTATTGCACTTCTCACCGGTCATGCTGGCGGCATCCATGCCGTAGGTAAACATGATCACATTTTGTTTTTGGGCCAACTGCGACATGGCCGCTCCCACGGAGCTTCCCGTGCCGCCGCAGAAGAACTTCACCCCGTCTTTGAGAATCAGGTTTTGGGCTTTACGGGTGGCCACATCCGGTTTAAGTTCAGAATCGATCGGGACCACTTCCACTTTCTTGCCGAGAAGGCCACCGCTCTCATTGATAACCTTAACGGCATATAACACGCCGTCGAGATAGCGTTCGCCGATATCTTTGAACGTGCCCGAAAGCGGCTCCGTCGCCCCGATTTTGATGGTGTCTTCGGCCGCTGCCCCAATTGGCAGCGCCAGCATTACGACCATTGATAGAAGACACAAAGAGTAAACCAGCTTTCCTTTCATAAATACCTCCCTTTCCTGTTTTTTATTTTTTCTCGCACTTATGGAAAACAGATTAAAAAAGCGGTGGTCGCGTATCACGGACCACGCTGCAATTCCCTCTGCCGAGACCGGGGGATGGTCCATTGGTTACACTTCCAGATAATTTTTTCTCACCTCCTCAGCCGCTAAAAGTTCCGCCGTGTTCCCGGCAAAAACAATCTGGCCCTTGCTCATGATATAGAAACGATCGGCAACCTTTATGGCCGCCTTGAAATTCTGTTCCACCATCAGGACGGTCACGCCTGATTTTCGAACCGTGGCCAGCATTTCCAGAACGTCTTTGACAATCAGGGGAGCCAGTCCTTCCGTCGGTTCATCCACCAGAATCACAGAGGGGTTCCCCATCAACGTTCTCACCACGGTCAGCATCTGCTGTTCACCGCCGGAGAGGTAATTGCCTTTGCTGTTCTTCCTTTCCTCCAGTTTGGGAAAAAGCTGATATACCCGCTCGATGGTCCAACCGCCTTCCCCGGCGCTTCCTTTTTTCCCGCTTTTGATGCCCATCAGGAGGTTCTCGTGAACGGTGAGACTGCGAAAAATCCGCCGGTCCTCGGGGACATAGCCGACACCCAGACGGGCAATTTCAAAGGGTTCTTTGCCGATTAACTCCTGATGCTGGAATCGAATGCTCCCCTGTTTCGGCCGGACGACCCCGATGATACTCTTTAAGGTCGTCGACTTGCCGACGCCGTTTCTCCCCAGGAGACAGACAAGCTCCCCTTCTTTTAAATCCAGGGAGACGCCATGGAGAATATGACTCTTACCGTAAAAGCTATGAATATTTCTGACTTCTAACATGATTATCCTTCACCCAAATAGGCGTCTTTGACTCGTTGATCATTTCTGATTTTCTCGGGCGTATCGGATACGAGGATCGTTCCGAAATAGAGAACGGAAATGGTGTCGGCCAGAGAAAATACCACTTCCATGTCATGCTCGATAATAATCAGCGTGTGATCGGCCGTTACTTGGTCGATCATTTGGATGGCCTGCTCCGTTTCCTCGCGGGTCATTCCGGCGGTAGGTTCATCAAGAAGAATCAGTTCCGGTTCGGTGGAAAGGGTAATGCCGATTTCCAGCGCTCTTTGCTGTCCGTAAGACAAGGAACTGGCCGGTTGGTCCTTAACGCCGGAAAGACCGACTTTCGCCACAATCGCTTCCACTTTTTCGGTAATGGTCCGATCGTGAGAAGGGTTTTTAAAGAAATGGTACCGCAGACCGTAATGGGACCGCGATCCGGAGAGGATGTTGTCGAAGACACTCAATTCCTGGAAGACATTGGTGATCTGGAAGGAGCGCGACAGGCCTTGCCGGTTCAAGACATGGGGAGGTTTTCCGGACAGGTTCTGTCCCTTGAAAAGAATCGCCCCGGATGAGGGTTTAAATTTACCGCTGATAATATTAAAGAGGGTGGTCTTTCCAGCGCCGTTGGGGCCGATGACGGCATGACGTTCTTTCTCTTTGACCTTGAAGTCCACACCGGTCAAGACTTTTAATCCCGAAAAGTCCTTGCGGATGTCCCGAATATGGAGATAATCACTCATGAGGTCACTTCCTCCACCGCGGACGATTGCCCGTCGCTATTGTCTTTTCTTCCGAAAAGCCGCTGCCGGATGTTCATCATAACCTCGGAAAGACCGCCGGGAATGAACAGGACCATGAAGACAAAGATAAGCCCCATGAAGAGCGGCCAACGATCCGTAATATTGCTTAGATAGTTCTGGAGAATAATATAGACAAAGGCCCCCAGGATCGGTCCCCAGAAGGTCTTCGTTCCTCCGACAAAGGCCATGAGCAGTACGGCGGTGGTCATATCGACGCTGACGGCCGAAATGGAAACAAACTGGAAATGGAGCGTGTAGAAGGTGCCGGCCAGCCCGGCCACCGCGCCGGTAAAGGTAAAGAGAATAAGACGGCTGATATTCGTGTTGTAACCCAGGAATTTCATTCGTTCCTCGTTTTCGCGCATGAGCAGCACCGTCTTACCCATGGCCGTATGGGTAAAATACCAGCAGAAAACGATGCCCGCACCGACCACGATCAGGGTCAGGTAATAAAAGTTCGTTACACTGGCGATGGAGAGGGAGGCAAACCCCAGGCCGAGGTCCGGTCGGGTAATGCTCAGACCGTCGTCGCCACCGGTAACCGAGTGCCATTTGGTGGCCACGGCATAAAACAGGGAATTAAAGGCCAGCGTCAACAGGGCAAAATAGGCCCCTTTGTGCCGCAGCAGCAGACTGCCGATGATAAAACCGGCGGCAACGGTGGCACCAAGGCCGATCAAAATGGCGTTCCACAGGGAAAGATCATGAAGATGAATAAGGGCTATGGCCGTCATAAAGGCCCCAAGGCCGAAGAACATGGCATGGCCGAAAGATAGAAGTCCGGCATAACCGAGAAGCAGATTGTAGCTGACCGCATAAAGAGAAAAAATGATAATTTCTGTTAACATGTTGAGATGATATTTTTTCAGAATGACCGGCATCAAAGCCCCGACCAGGAATAGGACGATCAGAATGATGAAAGAGAACCTTTTTGGTTTCATTATTGTTCCTCACCAAATAGCCCGGAAGGTTTGATGATCAAAATGACCGCCATGAGCAGGTAAACAAGGGCTATCGATAATTTTGGAAAAAGAAGAACGCCAAAGGACTGGAGTTCGCCGATGAGCAGAGAGGCGACAACGGCGCCCCCCAAGCTCCCGAAACCACCGACGACGATGACCACAAAGGCATCGATCAAAATTTCCTGGGCCATGCCGGGGAAGGTGGAAAGAAGGGGCCCGGCTATCACGCCGGCAAATCCCGAAAGGGCAGCGCCGAAGCCATATACGCCCATGAACACGAGAGGCACATTGACCCCCAGGGTGTTGGCCATCTCGCTGTCGTTCACGGCGGCCCGCAGAATGATTCCCAGGCGCGTCTTATAGAGAATCAGGGCCATGACCGTTCCGACTAAAATGGCGCAAAGAAAAATAAAAATACGGTATACCGGATAAATGATTCCGATAATCCGGATGGTGGAGCCGAGAAACCCGCCGACGTTGACGGCCAGAGGATAATTTCCCCAGTACCATTTGACCAGTTCCGTGATGATATAGGCCAACCCAAAGGTCAGGAGAAGCTCCTGCACATGGCCGTTGGCGTGGACGCGCCGGAGCAGAAAGCGCTCGATGAAGGCGCCGATGAGAAATAGAATCACCGGACAGATCATCAGGGACAACCAAAATTGTCCGGTAAAGTGCATCATGATGGAATAGGAAAAATAGGCGCCCAGCATATACATGGCGGCATGGGCAAAATTCAGGACGTTCATCATCCCGAAGACCAGCGTGAGACCGGCCGAAACGAGAAAAAGAAGTCCCGCGTAGGCCAGTCCGTGAAGAAAAAAGACTGGAACTTCGTTCATTTCTCTTCCTTTCTATAAAAGATGCCGCCGCCCGATGAAACCAAAGTGATGGAACCATGGTCAGGTCATGGATCGGCACAACTATCGATGATTTAGGATAGCAAAGACTATGCCATGGACGATAAAATAAAATTTGTAGTTATAATGGGGAATTAATCATTCGGTTGGAAAAGCGGGGCTCCCGGTTTGTCCATTTTTTTTACAGAGTGTAAAGTTTTTTTAAGCGTTTTTCAGGCATTCACCCAGTACAGGGGAAACGAGCCCTTTTTCCCTTGACCGTGCCTTTTCCTTTCCTTTATACTTTTTCCATTAAAATAAAATTCATATCAAATGTCCAATGGAGAATTCGATTATCCGCTGCCCCTGGGTAGATCTCACCAAGCCGGAGTATGTGGACTACCACGATAGGGAATGGGGCGTTCCGGCCCATGAAGACAGGCTTTTGTTCGAGCTCCTTAGCTTGGAGGCCTTTCAGGCAGGACTGAGCTGGTATACGATTCTGAGAAAACGAAACCATTTCCATTCCGCCTTCGATGGATTCGACCCGGAAAAGATTGCCGGATATGGCGAGACCAAGATTGAAGAGCTCCTCGGAAATCCTGGAATCATTCGAAACCGCGCCAAGGTACTGGCCGTGGTCAACAACGCCAAAAGATTTCTCGAGGTTCAGGCCCAGTTCGGGAGCTTTGACCGGTATATCTGGGGATTCATTGATTTTAGACCTATCGTTAATGAACTGCGAAAGTTGGAGGAATACCCGGCGAGAAGCAAAGATTCGGAGAGAATCAGCCAGGATCTGAAACAGAGGGGCTTTCGATTCGTGGGACCGACCGTCTGCTATGCTTATATGCAGGCTACGGGGATGGTCAATGACCATGCCGTTTATTGCTTTCGAAGACCGGAAATCACCAAGGAATACGAAACCACTATGGTCCCCGGGCACAATAAAGTTTCGGCAAAGCGGGGGAAAACGGATCGGTGAAACCGTCGGGCGTGACCTGTTATCAGCGTTTTAGGATGCGTTTCTATCGATGGCAATCCTTGCCGGCCAATGAAAGCTCGTGTCGTGACTGGGCCTGCCTCCCAGGGATCTTTACAGTGAGGAGGTGAAAGTGACGACCATCCTGAGCGCTACTCTCGGAATTATCCTCATTTCCTTTGTGTTGTTGGACGCCTTTGAAACCGTGGTTTTTCCGCGCCGGGTCACCCGAAGGCTGCGCCTCACAAGGGTTTTTTACAGGTACTCATGGTTACTGTGGTCGTCGGTGATTATGTCGGCCTTCTCCGGCAGGCGTCGGGAAAACCTCTTGAGCGTTTACGGTCCCATGTCCCTTCCGATTTTAATGGGGTTTTGGGCCTTTGTGCTGATCTCCGGGTTCGCTCTTTTGTATTGGGCCTTTGGACCCTTGGCCAGAGCGGCAGGGGCATCTCCGGGATTTCTCAACGCCCTTTACTTTAGTGCGACGACCTTCTTTACTCTGGGGCTGGGGGATACGATACCGACGACGCCACCCGCACGGCTGTTAACCGCCATGGAGGCAGGCGTAGGGTTCGTCTTTCTGGCCATGATCATAGGCTACCTCCCGGCACTGAACCAGTCTTTTTCACGGCGCGAGGTGAGCATATCCCTGCTGGATGCACGGGCGGGATCTCCACCATCGGCCTCCGAAATACTGCGCAGGAACATGAGCGATCATGGCACGGGACCGCTTGAGCAACTCCTTCATGACTGGGAATACTGGGCTGCGGAGTTGCTTGAAAGTCACCTGTCCTATCCCGTACTGGCCTATTTTCGCTCTCAGCACGAAAATCAGTCCTGGCTCTCCTCGTTGACGGCCCTATTAGACACGGCCGCTCTGGTCATGGTCACTCTTGAAGGTGATTGCGAGCATCAGGCCCAACGGACCTTTGCCATCGCCCGACACGCCGTGGTGGATCTGGCCCTTATCTTTGAGACGCCCCCTGAATTTCAGGATTCCGAACGGCTTCCTCCGGCAACATTGGAGCGTTTACTCACCGGTCTATCGGCAAGCGGCCTGATCTTCCGAAAAAATTCGGAAGCCGACTCACAGTTGGCCGAATTGCGTCGAATGTATGAGCCATACGTCATAGCCCTTTCCAGGTATTTTAATCTGACCCTGCCGCCTTGGATTTTAAAAAACACGCCTATGGACAACTGGCAACAAAGCGCCTGGAGTCCCAGAAAAGGTTCCGGACGAAAGGTTCCTTCGGCCGGAAGCGGCGAAAGACATTTCTAAGCACAGCTATCTGAAGGGCAGGGGAGGGTTCGGGGTCAAAAGGTTCTCCCTGTCGATTATTAATTCCAACTTAAGAACAGGCCACGATGCCTCCGTCAACCGGTATGGTGATTCCGGTCACATAGGAACTGGCCATAGAGGCCAGGTAGATGGCCACACCGGCCATGTCTTCGGGCCTTCCGATCCGTTTGCGCGGATTCATTTCGACAATGGCCTCTCCGAAGGCACGCAGGGTCTCGGCCATCATTTTGCTCTCAAAGGGACCCGGGGCCACGGCATTGACGTTGATGTTATCCTGGGCCAGCCGCCTGGCCAGGGTTCGGGTCAGGTGAATCACCCCGCTTTTGCTGGCCGAATAGGCATAGGTTTCCGGGAGGGGGGCCTTGAGACCGTCGATCGAGGCGATATTGATGACCCGGGCCGGGTCTTCCTGATTTCCAGCCGCCCGCAAAAGAGGGAGAAATTTCTGGGTCAGGAAAAAGATGGATTTCAAATTGAGGTTCATCACCTTGTCCCACCCGGATTCAGGAAACTCATCAATGGGTGCCGCCCAGTTGGCCCCGGCGTTGTTGACCAGGATGTGCAATCGGGGTTCCTTTTCCTGAAGGGAACGAAAAAGATGATCCTGTCCTTCTTTGGTGGAAAGATCGGCCGGTATGGCCACACAGGAACCATATTTGGAAAGTTCCTCCGCCGTTTTTTGACAGGCCTCGGCCTTGCGGGCCGATATATAGGTCCTGGCGCCATTTTCCACAAATCCCCGGGCAATCATGGCCCCGATCCCTCTGGACCCCCCGGTTACCACCGCGACTTTACCTTCGATAGAAAATAAATTTTTCATTGCTCTGTTCCTCCGATTCGATATGAACACCCCTGCCTGACAAACTGCGAACAGGTCCAAAAAAATTGGTCATTTTCTCCCTTTGAACCGGAAACCTTTCCGGGTTCTATCCCTTATTCCGGCTATCGATTTCTTCAAATACTTCTTTGGCCATGCGCCAAGCCGGTGACCCCCACCGGCCAGCCGCCGTAGTGGGCCAGGTGGATCATCATCTCATTAATCATCTCACGGCTGATGCCGACATTGAGGGCCCCGCGGAGATGAATCTTCAACTCAGGCCAGCGGCCCAAAACGGTCAGGGCGGCTACCGTAATCATCGACCGCTCCTTTAGCTCTAACCCCGGCCTGTTCCAGATATCGCCGAAAAGATTCTCTACGGTGATCTTTTGAAAATCCGGGTCCATTTCACCCGGTGTGGGTTCATGGCCGAAGAGTTGTTTTATCTTGGCCGCACCCTTTTCCCAGCGCTCCGACTTCTCCATATTCTGTCTCCTTATTTTATCCTTTGAGTGATTCCTATTTGGCCAGGATCCCTCGAACCTGCCTGGCGTTGAGGAAGCCTTCACGAAACTGCCGGTCGGCGAGTCCGGACTCGACCTTCCGGATGATATCGGCCGCTGCACCCCACTGTTCCCGCGCCTCGCTGCCGCGGCCCATCCTTTCATAAGAAGAGGCCAGCGAGCCATGGGCCTGCCAGAGCTGCCTTGGGTTTCCAACCTCGCCGAGGATCCGGATGGACTCGCCCAGGCTGGTCAGGGCCTGGTCGAACGCGCCCTGCCTCGTCTGAACCTCTCCGAGCAATCGCAGGAAACGCCCCTCGTATTTCTTCATGTGCTCCCTTTTCGCCGTTTGGAGGTTCCTGAGGATAATGACCTCGGCTTGAGCGGCGTCTTCCCGGTCCAGAAGGATAGTGGCGGCCAAGGCGTCCAGGCGGGATCCCCAGCGATCGCGTGATCGGGTGTAATCATCACCCCCGGATTCCAGCTCAAAAGATTTCATCAATTCCCAGGCCCCGTCCGGGTCCCCCAGGTCGAAGAGGTTCTCCATCAGATTCACCGTGGCATGGGCAACGACTTCCGCGGATATCTGGCGTCCTGAAGAGTATCTTTCCATGAGCTCTCGACCTAATTCCCGGCTCCGGAAATTCAGTTCCCGCGCCTTTTCGATCTGTTGAATCTCCATGAAGCAGTAACCCAGAGAGTTGTAGAGACGGTCCAAATGGACCGTGACTCCGACCGATTCACAGGTTTGGATACCATTCTGGAGGATGGCCATGGCCTCTTCGGTTCTGCCAATTTCCGCCAGGGCCAGTCCACGGATGTAGATTCCGAGTGAGGCTACTTCGAGATAGAACATGGACAGCAGGGACTCAACCATTCCCTCGGTCAACTCGACGGCTTTTTCGGGCAGGCCGAGCCATCGCTCGGCTATGGCGCGGCTAAGACGCACAGTGGAGATGGCCCTGGGATCTCCCGTCTGAAGCGCCAATTCTTCTGCCTCTCTGATCATCAGATACCCCTGGTATCGACGGCTGGTAGTGCAGATATAATTCCCCTTTAGCGAAAGAATAAAGCTCTCCACTGTTTTCTGTCCCACGGCTCTCGTCCTGGCAAGGGCGCCGTCATAAAACCCTATGGCCTGCTCCAAATCATCTTCGGAAAAAATAATAGTGGCTGCTTGTTGGGTCAGGCTGTCCATCTCCTGTTCGGTCATTCCCCATTGCCGGCTGATCTCGACGGCCTTCTTCAATTCCTCCACGGCGGTATCGACGTCGCCGATGGCCCGGCTGGCCGTGCCCAGCCCATGGCGCACCCGGGCCTCTATGGGCGGCTCCAGCGAAACTTGGTAGGCTTGTGACAGATCCAGGGCACCCTTCAAGAAAATCCGCGCGCTCTGGACGGCGTTATCGCGGTTGGATTTCTCGCCGGCCAGGATCAGATACTCGACCGCCTTTTCGGGGTTGCCGCTGAGTTCCCAATGATGGGCCAGGATCTCGTAGTGGGGCTCCAGTTTTTCGGCATAAAGCTCTTCGATGGCCCTGGCGATGCGGCCGTGGATTTCCTGACGCCTCTGCTTGAGGAGGCTCTCGTAGGCCACGTCCTGGGTCAGGGAATGCTTGAAGATGTACTCCAGTTCGGGATAGAGGGTCTTTTCGTAGAGAAGCTCGAGGCCCACCAGGTTGGTGAGATGTCCCCTTAATTCATCTCCCAATTCCATGACACTCTTGAGAATCTTGTAGGCAAAATCTCTCCCGATCACGCTGGCCACCTGGGTGGTGCGTTTGAGGTCCTCGCTCAACCGGTCCATTCGGGCGGCGATAATCCCCTGGATCGTGGAGGGGATCTCTATCTGGTCCAGGGGACGGCGACAGATATAACGGTTACCCTCTTTCACCAGATCCCCGCGCTCCAGGAGTTCTCTGACGATCTCCTCCATAAAAAACGGGTTTCCCCCGGCCTTTTCAGCAATCTTGCCCTCCAAAGCCGGGGCCAGCTTCAGCCCCCCCAGGAGGTTCATAACCAGCCGGATAGAGGAGTTGAGGCCCAGGGTCTCCAGCCCCAGCTTCTGGTAGTGAGCCCCCTGCGCCCAGGGAGGTGTGGCTTCGGGCCGATAGGCCGAGAGCATCATGACCGAATGACCATGGATGCAGCGGGAGAGGTAGGTGAAAAACTCCTCGGAGAGCTTGTCCATCCAGTGCACGTCTTCCAGGAATACCACCAGCGGCTTCTGTTGACTCAGGGCGAGAAGGAGGCTTTTGACCGCCTCGAAGGTCCCGAACTTTCGTCCCTCGGGATTCAGAGAGTTGAATTTGGAGTCGGCCACCTTCAGGGAAAGCAGGTTGTGGTAGAAGGGAAGGAACTGGGCGAGGTTGTCCGCGATCTGCTCCTTAATCCGGCTTTTCACTGTTTCCTCATCCATCCCCGCCCGCAGGCCGAAGACCTCTTTGACCAAATCCCGAACCGGAAGGAAGTTCATGCTTCGACCATATTGCAGGCAGACCCCGGAAAAGAAGAGGGCCTCCTGACCTAAGGATTTGTGGAACTCGTAGATGAGTCGGCTCTTACCCACCCCCGCTTCTCCGACCACGTCCATAACCTGGGCTTCGCCTCCTCTGACCCGCTCGAAGGCGGCCCGAAGGGCCTCCATCTCGGGGCGGCGGCCCACAAGCTCCGTCACCCCCCGCCTAAGCCCGGCTTCGAACCGCGTGCGCACTTCCGGTCTATCGGCGATCACGCGGTACAGCCTTTGGGGCTCGGCTTTGCCCTTGAGGGTGACTTCTCCCACCGGCTCTTCGCTGAAATATCCCTGAATGAGGCCCCGGGTTTCGTGGCTTAACCAAACCTCCCCAGGGGTGGCTGCCTGCTGAACCCGAGCTGCCAAATTGGTGGTGTCCCCTATGGCCGTGTAGTCCATGCGCAAATCGTCCCCGATGGAACCCACCACCACCGGACCGGAATTGAGGCCCAGGCGCATCCTAAAATCAATCCCCTGGATCCTGTTCAACCTCTCGGCGTATTCCTTCAACCTCCTTTGAATGGCCAGGGCCGCATGGCAGGCCCGCTGGGCATGGTCTTCGTGGGCCACGGGGGCGCCGAAAAGGGCCATCACGCCATCGCCGGTGAACTGGTTGATGGTTCCCTCATTCTGGTGGATCTCATCCAGGAGGATCTTAAAACAGCCGTCCATGATCTCATGAATTTCCTCGGGGTCCAGCTTTTCAGAGAGGGAAGTAAAGCCGGCCACGTCGGCGAACATGACGGTGACGATCTTTCGCTCTCCCACGATGGAGCTGCGATGGGTCAGAATTTTTTCGGCTAAATGTTTTGGGGTGTAGGACTTGGGCTCTGCTTTATCAAGGGCGGTGGATGTCGCCGAGGGTCGTGGTCTTTCCCCAACGGCCTGGCCGCACTGGCCGCAGAATTTATCTTTGGGCAGGACTTCGGTACCGCAGTGAGGACAGACATTTATCAGAGTGCCCCCGCATTCCCTGCAGAATTTATTGGTCTCGGGATTCTCCGTTTGGCACTTGGGACATTTCATAGTTATTCCTCCACCGGCAGAAAAGAAACTCCCCATCACAACCCGGCCGGCCTTTCACGAGGCCCACCCCCATTACGAATTACCGATTGGGTTTAGGCCCCGAGCTTCTTTTTGATATCTTCCCTGAGGGTCTTCTTGAGGATCTTGCCTACCGGGTTTCTCGGTACGGCGCTGATCGTCTCCAGCCTCTCCGGAACCTTGTAGGTGGCCAGGCCTTTTTCCTTCATAAAGGCCTTGATGACACTTCCCATCACAACTCGGCCGGCTCTTTCTCGACCTTCTTCATCCGGTCGTCAAGGGGTGCCTGGAGTCGGGCCAAGATAAGTCATTTATCCATTTGCAAGACTACAGACAGAATTTACCTCCCATTTCAGCGGAAAGCTCAGAGTGTGATCCCGTCCGCTCAAATATGACCCGATTTTCTTCAATCTTGTAGATCAGCAACCAGTCGGATTCAATATGACATTCCCGCCTCCCTTGCCAGTTGCCTACAAGTTGGTGATCCCGGTGGATGGGATCTATCTGTTCTTCACCTGTCAGGGAACGAACAATGAACTTGAGCTTCTCCATATTTTTTCCCTGCCTCTTCAGGCGCTTGATGTCTTTATCAAACCGTCGGGTGTAAACAGGGGCAAGCATCATATGCCTAATTTTTCAAACAGTTCATCGACGTTCTTGCAGACGATCAAGTTTCGACCGGTATCCGTCTCCTCAAAGGTCTTACGGGTTGATTCGGTGGGAATGACGACGTCAAATGGAAGTCCTTGGCGGAGATCCACCTGTTTATAGAATAAGGTAATCGCCTGGGTTGGATTCAAGCCCAACTCACGAAAGACATTTTCGGCACACTCTTTCAAGGCCGGCGTTATCCTTGCCCTCACAGTAGTTGTTTTAGCCATGGTCCACCTCCTGTGTATAGATTTGTAGCACAGTTGGGGAACAAAATCAAGCGTAAACCGAAACATTTGGAAGTCGAATACCCGGGGTATCCAGGAGGCCACTTCAATGCTCATTTCCATCCCATTTGGGATGGTTCCCGGTTGGGGGGTGATGGAGGCCGGATTGGTTGAGCCGTAACAGGAGCCGAGCATCGAGGAAATGAAAAAATATTTTTGTGTCGATCAACTTTCCAAGTCCGATTACGGAGTCCCACCGACCGGGGTGATTGAACAGATGGGATGGGGGCGGATGAAACCGAGGAAGGAATGAAATCAGGTTTCGCAGAATTGCGTCGAGAGGCCTCTCCTCCGTCTCTCATGAGCTATGAGCGGACTTATGGTTTTTTGACGATGATCCCGTCTCCGGCTAAACCATCTGCAAGATCGTCGAGCCCTAATTCTTTGAGCTTCGAATGGGTGGGCACACCGGTCGCAGGGTCCCCAACCCCTGATCCTGTAGAACTCATCTCTCATGGCCTCGAACTTCTCTCTGTTCGCAACAGGAGGAACAGGTTGCGCTTTTTCCCATGGGGGAACAACAGTCTCAGGAACGCGGAAATGAAATTCACCGACCGTGTCATCTTTTTTAGTTCGTCCTTCCCGCACCATAAGGCAGCGCTCAAGATTCACGATGCGCTCCCCGATCAACAGCCACTCTTTCATATCCAGGTCTTTTCCCGTCGCAGAGCAATAAAGCTTCCTCTCCATGTCCGGGTCGCCCTTGTAGTTCGGTGGGTTGTTGATGCTGGACAGAATGGGGAAACAAGACCAATCGCAGAGAACCAGACTGTTCTTGAGGCTCGACATGTTCTGAATGATCGTAGCTACCCTTGCCTTGTCTTCGTAGGTAAAGGCGTCCACTGAGGCCTCTGATCCGTACACCTGCTTGCCGATGGCCTTGAGTTGCTCAGGACTCAGGGCTCCTTTCTGAGTCCGGGGCCAGTTCATGCCGCTCCAGTATACGAGCACGGTCCAGTCATGGGCTCCGGAGAGAGGATCCCGGCTTCCCATGGCCCACTGCATCAGAACCAGCGGATAGGCTCGAACAGAGTAGTGTTCCGCTTGACTCCTGGCAGGGAAGTGAGCCTCGTATCCATCCCTCACCTTTTCCCCCAGATGGCGGAACACCGCGATAGGACCGTTCGCGATCACATCTCCAAACCCCTCGCGGTGAGCGACCTTGTGTAGAAAATCCTCGATGAATTTCCTGGTCCCCAGTTGGCTCCATGCGATTCCGGTTTCCTTTTCCGTGATGTTCCCTGCCTTGAATTCATCCACAAGCCAGAGAATCAGATCAAAGAGCGTATACTGGCAGAGCCCCAACTGGTCGGATAGGACTTTTCCCGCCCATGCCGCCTCATCATTCTCTGTGCCGAGATTAAGGTAGTACTGGGACAGGCACATCACCTCTCCACCGTCAAACTCAGGCATCCGAACAAAAGAGCGGCACGCCACAGGACAGCAAAAACAGGAGGCGTACTTGACACGGTGGCGCTGGACAAACTTCCACTGTTCATCAATGGGTCCTTGGCTGGCCCAGTCGCGCATGGGATGATTCCTGAGGAGCCTTCTCCCCCTCCTGGACATGGGAGATAAATTCATCGGACCGGGCAACCTTCAGGCCGTGGCTTCCTTTCACCACAATGGCCTTCAGGTTCTTGGAGCCCATCACCGCACCCATCCCGGTTTTCGCGGCTGCGTATCCGCTGTCTGAAATGATAGCCGAGAAATGGACCCGGTTTTCGCCTGCCTGCCCGATACAAAGGGTTCTTATTCCCTTTCCGTAAGTCCGGGTAAGAGTCTTCTGGGTTTCAAAGGCATCGAGGCCCCACAGGCCTTTCGCGTCTTCCAGTCTCACTTTTTCATCAAAGATCACCAGGATGCAGGGACGTTCCGCCTTTCCCTGCACAATGAGACCGTCATACCCTGAAAATTTAAGCTCCGGTCCAAAATACCCGCCGATCCCGGATCGAGTCGGCATGAAAGGATCTACGCCAGGGGCCTTGGTGCAGATCTCGAAACGGCCGGAGGTAGGGGCCAGGGTTCCGGGTCAACGGACCCGTCATGAAGACAAGCCGGTTATCAGGTTCAAAGGGATGAAGGCCTGGCCTGAGTTCATCCCACATAATCTTCATGCCGATGCCATCACCGCCTATGAAGCGCTCCGAAAAGGCGGCCGTCGGCTCAAGGGATATCTTTCCCGATGACAAATCCACCCGGAGGATATTGCCTGTCCAGCAAATATTTTTTTCATCCATCGCGGTAACCTTTTGAGCAATCAAGCATATTTTAAGGCCCCTACCGGACACCACCGGACGCACTCCGGTCTCCCCCCGCACAGGTCGCACGATTCCAGAATCTGGCCTTCCACCTCCCCGGTGAAAGGCTCCATGTAAATTCTTAGCCGGGCCCTGCTGGGATTGAACTCTCCTTCATGGGAAAATGAACACACGTTGCAGCAGGTCATGCAGCCCATGCAGCGGTCTGGATTGATTTCAATTTTTTTCATCGGGCACTACCTGTCTTTCACTTCCTTTCAGAAAGGAGACTTCCAAAAATTCCGCGGGGAAAAAACATGACACACACCACGAAAAACAATCCCAGAATCATGATCCAGTAGTAGGTCAGGATGTCGGATAAGAAGGCCTCAAGAATCCGCACCACCACGGCTCCCAGAAAGGAAGCCAGTAAGACCTCTTTTCCTCCCAGAGCGACCCATATCAGGACTTCCGTAGAAAACCCGAACCCCAGGAGCGTGGGCGACACAAATTCCGTGACCGTGGCAAACAGAGCCCCTGCCAGAGCGGCGGCAGAGGCCCCGATGCAGAAGATCATAATTTTGTAATTGGCACTGTTGTAGCCGAAGAACTCAGCGCGAATCTCATTGTCGCGAATGGCGGCCATAGTCGTACCTAGAGGCGACCGTACGAGTCGATCACAAAAAAGGTAGAGGCCCAAGGCGACGGCAAGGATAAAATAGAAGAGAGAGTGGATTTCCCTGATCTCCCACCCGAAAAAGGTGAGGGCCGGAACCTCGGTCAACCCGTTGAACCCTCCGATGTAGTGCCAGTTGACTGCAACCCGCTCCGCGATCACGGAAATGGCAAGAGTCACGATACCCAGGTAAGTGGTCCTGAAAGCCTTCCGTAGAACAAGAAATAACCCAGAATGACGGCAAAGAAGGCCACAGACAGCACCGCCAGCGGCAATCCTATCCAAGTGGACGCAAGAAAGCCTGTAAATCCCGGCACCATGCCCTTCGTGATGAGGGCCATCACGTAGGCCCCCAGGCCGAAAAAGATGGCGTGGCCGAAACACAGTATCCCTGCATACCCCCACAGAAGGGAAAGGCTCATGGCAAAGATGCCGTAAACAATGTACTGGGTGAGCTGTACCGTCAGATAATCGTTTCCCGAAAGGGGTAACAAAGCAAAGATCAGCAAGACGAGCAGCCGGAAGAAATTAACCATTCTGAATTGACGGGGTTTCATTAAATCAACCACGGCTCCTTGACCCGAGCAAACCCTGCGGCCGAATGCGAATCACGATTATTACCATGGAAAAAACAACAATCTGGGCGATGACCGGAGAATAAATGAAGCTAATGATACTATCCGCGCCTCCGACGGCTCCGCCACCTACCAGGACGCCGGCAAGCGCGCCGGTACCCCCTGTCAGGATCGCTAGAAAGGCAGGAATAAAAAATCCCAGACCCATCTGGGGGTCGCAGCTCATCAGAGGGGCCATGACCGCGCCCGCCAGCCCTGCCAGGGCGGACCCGAAGGTAAAGGTCGTCCGATACATCTTTCGGGTGTTGATGCCCAGCACGGCGGCCATGTCCCTGTTGTCGATCACGGCCCTGGCGCCCAGGCCGAAATCCGTCTTCAGGAATACATAGAAGGTCAGGCCGATGGTAGCCAGAGCAACGGCCATGATGAAGAGCCGATAGGATGGATACTCGATTCCCATGAAAGAAACCATCTGCGGAAGTGGAGGCTTGATCATGAGTCCTGCCGGCCCAAAAATGATGATGATCATCTGCTTGATGGAGATGGAGAGGCCCCAGGTAGCCAGAATCGTGTCCAGGAACCGCTGGTAGAGATGCCGAATGCAAATATATTCGATCGCCATTCCAATCAGTCCCACGATCAGGGGAGCCAGCACAAGGCCTAGCCAGAATCCAAGTCCGGCCTGATCGGTCATGACCACGGTGTAGGCCCCGATAAGAAAGAACTCGCCGTGGGCCATATTGATCACCCTCATTAAGCCGAAAATGATGGCAAGCCCCATGGCCACTAGAATTAGCACGAGGATATAATTCAAACTGTTTAAGATCTGGACAGAAAGCTCCACCGCTTAACCAACTCCTGTTCACACGACGATGTGACGCGTGATGATCGATTCATCTTTGTGAATGTCCTCAATGGAACAGGTCTCCACAATCTGGCCTTTCTCCATGAAAGCGCATCTCATCGCTGTTTCGAGCACCATGTCTACATTCTGTTCAACGATCAGGATCGTGAGACCTGTCTCCGCGTTGATCTGCTTCAAGATCTCTGAAATCTGGTCCACGATTGAGGGCTGGATGCCCTCCGATGGCTCATCAAGAAGCAGCATTTTCGGCCGGGTCACCAGTGCCCTGGCAATGGCCAGCATCTGCTGCTGACCGCCTGAAAAAGAGCCGGCCTTTTGATCCCTTCGCTCTTTCAGGATTGGAAAATAACCGAACACCTCCTCGGGAATCTTTCTTTGCCCCCGCGGCAGCTTCAAGGTCCCCAGGTGGAGGTTTTCCCACACGGTGAAATCACCGAAGATCTCACGACCCTGAGGGACATAACCAAGCCCTCTGGCTGCAATCTCGTGGGTTCGAAGTCCCTGAATGGCTTCGCTATCGAAAACGATCTTTCCTGACCGGGAAGGGAGAAGTCCCATGATGGTCCGCATCAAGGTCGTTTTTCCCATGCCGTTCCGGCCCATCAGGGCTTGAATCTCGCCAGAGGCGATAGACAAATTCACGCCGTGCAGAACAAGGCTTCCCCCGTAAGAGGCATGAAGATTCTCAATGTTCATCATTTCTTCCGCCTCCCGAGGTAGATTTCCCGGACCTCCTCGTCCCTCTGGATCTCCTCGTAACTCCCTTCTTTGAAAAGGGCCCCTTTATACATCACCGTGATCCGGCCTGCGATCTCACGGACAAAGCTGATGTCATGTTCTATCACCAGAATGGAGATTCCCGTCTCCAGGGAAATGCCTCGAATGAGTTGAGCTGTCATGCTGGTTTCCGAAACTGTCATCCCGGCAGTAGGTTCATCGAGGAGCATGAGCCTGGGCTTGCTTGCCAGGACCATTCCGATCTCGAGCCACTGCTTCTCTCCGTGGGCCAGGTTGATGGCCAGATCCTGGTGCCTGTCCCCGAGGTTCACTTTGGTCAGAAGGCCCATCATCTCCTGGTCCGCGCTTCTCTCAGTGTCTGTACTGGCAGAACGAGAATGGCGATAGCGAGAATAGAAAGGAACCCGGATGTTCTCGTAAACCGTCAACTGGTTGAACACGCTCGGAACCTGGAACTTCCGGCCGATCCCCAGCTGGCTGATGGTATACACCGCCTTGCCGGTAATGTCTTGGCCGTTGTAAAGGACTTGGCCTTCACTGGGCTTGTAGAAACCGGAAATGAGGTTGAAGAGAGTGGTCTTGCCGCATCCATTGGGGCCTATAATGCAGCGTAATTCTCCCTCATCCAATCGAAGGTTCACCTGGTCAACGGCTATGAGGCCGCCAAACTTCTTTGTGAGAGCTTTTGTTTCGAGGATGAAAGGCATGAAAAGTTTTCCCAAAAATGCTCGATGAGGCGGAGGATTGTCCTCCTCCGCCTCTGACGAACCTTTACTTTGCCCCCCCCATTTTTTTGCCCGCACACTGGTTTGCGGCTCTGAGGGGGCCGATGTACTCCTTCATCTTCAACTGACCGCCCATGACTTCGGCAATCAACATGTTCAGGGTCATGTGATGGTCTTCGTGGATAATGACCTTTCCGTTGCCCGCCGTAACGCTTTGGCCTATCATGGCGTCAATGATCTTCTCTTTGTTGTCAGACTTAGCTTTTTCTATGGCCTGCTTGAAAAGCATGACGATGCCATAGTGACTGTCCGCATAGAAGCTCACGATCGCCTTGTCTCCGAACATCTTGCGCTGCCGGGCCACGAAATCCTTCGCTTCAGTCCTGTCCAGGGACTGAATGAAATGGTTGCAAGTGATGACGCCTTCTGCCTGAGGGCCGGTGAGCCCCGACATGTAGTTGTCATTGAAGCCCATGAAAGCAATCTTGACTTTGTCCTTCATTCCGAACTCGCTGAACTGCTTGACAAAGGTTTGTCCGTCGGCTCCGGGGAGAGTCAGGATGAGTACCTTCGCCCCGGAGGCGCCGATCTTTTGGATCGTGCTGGCAAAATCCTTCACCCCAAAGGGAGTGTACTCTTCAGCCACCACCCGCCCTTTGTTTTCCGTTATGCCCACCTTGATGGCTTCGTTCATCTTGTGGGGCCAGACATAGTCAGCCCCAAAGAGATAGAAGGAATCCCCATAGTTCTTCGTCAAGTAAGGGATAAAAGGTTTGATGTAATGATCCGGCACGGCGCTGTAGCAGAAGACATACCGGTTGCAGACTCCGCCCTCATAATCCGTGGCGTAGAGGAGGGGGGTCTTCAGCTTGGCCATGAGCGGCGTCATGGCATCCCGGTTCGCTGACGTGATCGGACCCAGGACCGCGTGAACCTTGTCCTTCATAATGAGTTTGTTGGCTTTCTCCACAGCGGTCTTGGGATCGGTCTTGTCGTCTTCAATAATCAGCTCAAACTTCCGGCCTCCCAGAACACCGCCGGCTGCATTGATTTCTGCAACCGCCATTTTGGCGCCCTGAATGCCCTGCTGACCGAATAGTTCCAGCCCGCCGGAAAGAGGAAGAACAATGCCGATCTTGATCGGCTCCTTTTTTCCCGCTGCCGAAACAGGGGCAACGACCAGCGCAAGAGTGCCCAAAACGAGAACAACACCCAACATCACCTTTGACAACTCTTTTCTGTTCATACAATTCCCTCCTTTAATGATGAGATAGTTCATTTTCGGCCACAACGGCCGTCTCCCAGCCACCGAGTCCCTCACATCATCCCGATGAGATTGTCCGAACTCGTCACATCGCCAAAATGAGTTTCAATGTCGTAAAGAGACGATTCCTGCTCTCTTTCTCCGGTTGCCATCACACAATCCCGTGGAACGAAGACCTGATAACCCCGGAAGAAGGCGTCGTGAATGGTCGATCGTACGCAAATGTTTGTCACGACGCCCATTACGATCACCATGTCGATGCAGAGATCTTTAAGGGTAAGATCAAGATCCGTGTCATAGAACCCGCTGAATCGATGCTTGAGCACCACGAAGTCCTTTTTTTTCGGCTTGATCTCGTCTATTACCTCTGCTCCCCAGGTGCCTTCAATACAGTGTTCGGAGCGCTTTTTGAATTCCCGGTCGTCTTTGAGTCCGGGCCTGTGGCAGTCGTTTACGTAAACTACGGGCATTCCGACTTTTCTGGCCCGGTTCAGCAATCGGCGCACGGGCGGTATGAGGACCGTTCCTCCTTCCAGGACCATCTTTCCGCCCGGTTTAAGGAAGTCATTCAACATGTCTACCACCAGGATGGCCGTTGATCCTTTGTTCAATTTCACTGAAGATTTTTTTCGCTTTACTGAAAAGGAATCTGTTTTCATTTCCTCTGCCTCTTTATCTGACGATCTATCTTTGGTCATAATGTGGGCGGGGCTTACCACCTGGGATTAAACCATGGCCTCCTGGAAATAAAAACTTTCGTTCTTCTTTACCCAGATCTTGCCGGAATTGGACCGGTAACTGGGACTCCCGCCGACGAGAACATAAAGACTTCTATTCTCCCGGCTCAATCGTCTTGTAGAAGGGCTGCATCCGCCTGTTTTGAATATCCCGAACAAGCATCTGGATCTTGGCATCTCCTCTCCTGAAGGTGATGTTGCCATTTTTCTTTCCGCCCAACACCATGTAATTCCCGTTGGTTTCGTCCTCCAGGAAAAAATCGACCACTTTGACCTGGAGGGCCGATGGCAACATAAGGATCATGATGGAGGAGTTCGCATGGCGTCTTATGAGCTGGGAAAGGGTCCCATCGGTGCCTCCCGCTTTCTTCGCCAGTTCCTTGAGCGTCCGGCGGTTAGCCAGGCGAAACCCTCTCAGATTCTCTGAAATTCCTTTCATGCCTTCTTCTGCCCCGCACACTGGTCTGCCGGTGCAACAGGACCTATGTACTTCGTCATGATCAGGTCACCACCCTTCACCTCGGCAATGAGCATGTTCAGGATCATGTGGTGATCCGAAGCGCGCAGCGTGACCGGCCCATTACCCACCACGAGTGTTTGATCGCCCATGGCATCGATCACTTTTTCTCTGTCATCGGTTTTCGCTTTTTCAATAGCGTTTTTAAGAAACATGATGAGGCCGTAATGAGACTCTGCGAAATAGCTTACGACCGTGTTCGTCCCAAACATTTTTTTCTGACGAATCACAAAATCCCTTGCCTCCGGCCGATCCAGGTTGGACAGAAAAGGGTTGCAGGTCACAATTCCTTTGGCTTCCATTTTTCCCAGTCCCACCAGGTAATTTTCATTGAATGCCGGAACAACGAGTTTGATCTTCTCCTGCAGGCCCTGTTCGCTGAACCGTCTGATAAAGATCTGGCCGGCCGACCCGGAGAGCATCAAGACCACAATCTTTGCGCCTGACTGCACGATTCTCTGGATTTGACCCTCGAAGTCCTTGATGCTGAAATCAAGATATTCCTCTCCGACGACGATAGCACCCAAATGCAAGACCTCGGCCTTGATGGCTTCGCTCATCTTGATGGGCCAAACGTAGTCCGCTCCAAGGAGATAGAAGGATTTTCCGCAGTTTTCGATGAGATAGGGAATGAGGGGTTTGACGTAATGATCAGGGATAGGGGAATAGCAGAACAAGTAGCGGTAGCACGACCCACCCTCATAGTCCGTGCCATAGAGCAAAGGAGTTTTATACCTTGTGACGACCTCTACCATGGCATTCCGGTGGGCGCTGCTCGCGGGCCCCATGACAGCGATTACCTTGTCCTGCAGGATAACTTTCTCCGTCTTTTCAACCGCTGTCTTCGAGTCAGTCTTTTCGTCTTCGATGACCAACTCGAAATTCCGGCCTCCCAGGACACCGCCTGATCCATTGACCTCTGCAACAGCCATCCGGGCTCCCTGGAGACCCTGGCTTCCAAAAAGCTCCTCGTCGCCAGACAATGGAGCACAACCCCAATTCTGATTGGCGGTTTCTTCATCTCTTCCCTTTTTCCATAAATCCTAGCGCAGTGGCAAGCCTAATATACTTAATGCGACTCAATAAATGTTTAATTTCGCCGGTACTGTCAATGGGTATTTCCGATAGCCCGGGAAAACTCAACGCTCCACCTATGCCGTTTTCTCTGTGTTGGTGATCATCTCCCGGAAGATCTCAAGCCTGGAGACACTTGACTCAAGGTCGAGTCCGCCCTCATCCGCCATGGGCGGAATTTAACAGGGAAAACCCTCCCATCTATGGGAAGCGAATTTTGGGAGAGTGGAAAAGCTCAACAAATCATGTTAAATGGTCTTTGTTGCAAATACCATAAGCATCTTGTTTTCGTCAAGCATTTGTTTGATTTGATACACGAAAAGAGCCTTTATAGGGAGCAGATCCCACCCGCAGATGATATCCTTCATCGCCTCTATGATTTTTCTCCTTTTGGCCCGGAAACCTTTTCGGGGTCTATTCCTTATTCTGGTTATCGATTTCCCCGAACACTTTTTTAGCAGTGTGCCAGCCGCTGATCCCGACCGGCCAGCCCCCGTAGTGGGCCAGGTGGATCATCATCTCACTGATCATCTCACGGGTGATGCCGACATTGAAGTCCCCACGGAGATGAATCTTCAACTCAGGCCACCGGCCCAAGACGGTGAGGGCGGATGCCGTAATCATCGAGCGCTCACGAAGCTCTAACCTCGGCCGGTTCCAGACATCGCCAAAAAGGTTCTCTACGGTGATCTTTTGAAAATCCGGGTACATATCATCCGGTTGGGGTTCATTGCCGAAGAGCTGCTTTAATTTAGCTGCACCCTTTTCCCAACGTTTTGACTTTTCCATATTTTGTCTCCTTGCTTTATCTCTTTATTTTTTACCTTAAAAAGATCGGCCCGATGATTTGCTTTAACCTGCCCTTTTCGGGGTCAGGATCTTAATCTCCCGCTTTTTCCGGCTATACCGGTTCATTCAATACCCATTCAACTTTGGCGACCCGTTATAGACGTAACTCGGAATATAATATCTTTTCGCTCTCGCCATATTGGAACAAACCGTTTTTTTTGCCTCAAAAAATACCTAGGTCCATCTCAGTGGGCGTAGATTGAA
>CAWGEQ010000036.1:0-63872 GCA_963821645.1 uncultured delta proteobacterium
GCCATGATCGGCCCGGCCTGGCCTTGGATGACCAGGTCGGCCATGGCGTCCAAGGGAGTCGGCTCCCGGTTGATGATCACCAGGCGGGCGCCGTTTCTTTTGGCTACTTGGGGCAGGGAAGCGGCCGGCTGGACCGCCAGGGAGGAGCCGATGACGATAAAGAGATCGGCCATAGCCGCCCTTTCAAAAGCTTCCTGGGTCTCCCTCTCCGGCATGGATTGGCCGAAGGAAATCGTGGCCGGTTTCAAGATCCCGCCGCAGTTGTCGCAGTAAGGGACCTTCGCACCCTTTTGAAGCCGTTCCTGGATCTCATCCCGGTCATATCTTTTCTGACAGGTGAGACAATAGACAAAGAGGGCCGTTCCGTGGAGCTCGATCACCTTCCCTTCGGAATTGCCGGCTTTGAAATGGAGGCCGTCGATATTCTGAGTAATGACCCGGTCGAGTTTTCCTAATTTCTCCAGGTCGGCAATGGCCAGGTGGGCCGGGTTGGGTCGGGCTGTCTTAAGTGTTTGGTACATCTCCGTAGCCATCTGCCAGTATTTTTCGCGGGATTTTTCACTGGCTATAAAATTTTGATAATAGAAATCTTCCGGGTTATAACGGTCCCAGAGCCCTCCGGGGCTCCGAAAATCGGGGATACCCGATTCGGTGCTCAACCCCGCTCCGACAAAGACAATAAGCCTTTTGGAATCCAGAATCCATCGGGCTGTTCGGGAAATAGACTGATCCATGTTTAGGCCCATCCTCATATTTTAGTTGAGAAATTAATGACTTTTTGACATTATAAAAAAAATCGATCTGAAAAACCAGTCCATTTAGAACAAAAATACGGTTCAAGGTTCAAGGTGCGGGAAAGCCCATTTTCATGCTTCGTGGTGCACCATGGGGCTTAGAGGTTTAATAAAAAATCACTGAGGAGTTTTAAAAATGTCAAATAATGCCCCGGTTTCTTTCCATTTCATCAAAGAGATCATTTTGGAGGATTTGAAAAAAAATAAGAATCAGGGCCGGGTCCAGACCCGTTTTCCCCCCGAGCCCAACGGTTATCTCCATATCGGCCACGCCAAATCGATTTGCCTGAATTTCGGGTTGGCCCTGGAGTTCGGGGGCTTGTGCAACCTGCGTTTTGACGACACCAATCCCGCCAAGGAAGAAGTGGAATACGTGGAGTCCATCAAGGAAGACGTGCACTGGCTGGGGTTCGACTGGGGGGACCGGGAATTCTATGCTTCAGACTACTTTGGGAAGCTCTATGAATTCGCCCGGCAATTGATCAACAAAGGGCTGGCCTATGTCTGCGACCTGAGCGCCGATGAGGTGCGACATTACCGTGGAACTTTGACCGAGCCGGGCAGAGAGAGCCCCTTCCGAAACCGCTCTATCGAGGAAAACAGGGATTTATTTACCCGTATGCGGGACGGTGAATTTGAAGAAGGGGCGCGAACCTTGCGGGCCAAGATCGACATGGCCCATCCCAATATCAACATGCGGGACCCGATCATGTACCGGATTTTAAAGGCCAGCCATCATCGGACCGGGGATCAATGGTGCATCTATCCCAGCTATGACTATGCCCACGGACAGAGCGATTCTCTGGAAGGCATCACCCACTCGATCTGCACCCTGGAATTTGAAGACCATCGCCCGCTCTATGACTGGTTCCTGGAGGCCATTGAGATCCACCATCCGCAGCAGATCGAATTCGCCCGCCTTAATCTGACCTATACGGTCATGAGCAAACGTAAGCTTTTAAGATTGGTCCAGGAGGGCCTTGTTTCCGGATGGGACGATCCCCGGATGCCGACGATTTCCGGTCTGCGCCGGCGGGGTTACACCCCGGAGTCCCTGCGAAATTTTTGTGACCGGATCGGAGTGGCCAAAAGCAACAGCGTGGTGGATATCGCCCTGCTGGAGCATTGTCTCCGGGATGATCTCAATAAGCGGGCTCCAAGGGTCATGGCCGTGTTGCGGCCCCTCAAGGTGGTGATCGACAATTACCCGGAAGGACAGGTGGAAGAGATCGAGGCCGTTAATAATCCGGAAGATCCGGGTATGGGAACGCGGAAGGTCCCTTTTTCCAGGGTCCTTTATATCGAAGCCGATGATTTTCGGGAAGACCCGCCAAAAAAATTCTTCCGTTTGGCCCCGGGCCGGGAGGTACGGTTGCGCTACGGCTATTTTATTACCTGCGTTAATGTGGTCAAAGATAAACAGACCGGTGAGGTGATCGAACTGCATTGCACCTATGATCCGGCCACCCGAGGAGGGGATTCACCAGACGGACGGAAGGTCAAGGCCACCCTGCACTGGGTGTCGGCCGACCAGGCGGTTGAGGCGGAAGTCCATTTATACGAGCACCTGTTCATGAAGCCCGACCCCGAAGACGTGGAAGAGGGGGATTTTACGCAGGGGTTGAATCCCAATTCCCTGATTACCTTGCCGGGCTGCAAATTGGAGCCCGGTCTGGCCGGGGCTCAACCGGGGATGCTTTTCCAATTTGAAAGGCAGGGGTATTTTTGTGTTGATTCCGTAGAAATGAAGGCAGGAAAGCTGGTCTTCAACCGCACCGTTCCCTTAAAGGATTCCTGGGCCAAGATTGAGAAAGGGGGAAGAAGTTAGGACTTTTTTTGTCCAACCCGCTTCAACTCTCAAAGATTTCCAAAAAATCAGCCAGTTTGATTCCGTCTTTCGGAGCTATGGACATAAATTGAAGCCCCGATCCTTTTCCATCCTTTCCTTTATGAGCGACCCGGGCTTCCACCGGGATCAGTCCAATCTCTGGAGGATCTATCAGGATGGAACAGGTCTGCCCAACGGAACCCAGGTCCACATTCTCTAAAAAACATCCTTTTCTGGACAGATCATGACAGAGCAATTTTAATTTGAGATGAGGAATATGGATGATGATCCCCATGGGGATACGGCGAGTTTTTCTCCTGTCTTGATCCGGGGAATTGGAGGTTGCCTCGATCATTTTCGATTCTCCGCATAGACGCAATGGGGTAGATGCGTCATAGACCAGTCAAACCGACGAATAGGCCCCTGCCGGTTGAACGAATGATCCGCAGGATTTGCAGACCGCAATTTCAGTTCCATGAACTGACGGAGTTATATCTAAAGTTGTCACTTCATAGAGACAACCTTAGCAAATATCGTCCCTTTAGGCAAAGACAATTATCACCTGATGTTCTTTCAAAGGCAAGCCATTTCTGTCCACTCGCAGCTCTCCCCAGGGCGCTCTATGGATCGTGTCTTAATTGGTCGTTGATATGGGTGCGTTGCGAAAAGGCGTAATCATTGACTGGTGCCGTGGATCTCATAATATATCCAAAGACCGTACGAAAACATAATTGCCTTTGGCGCGTCTGTCTGCGGCGGCTTCATTGGTGGCCGGCCTTGCGGACGGCGACTTGTCGAGCGTTGCGCATCACGCCAGGAGAGGGTTCCCAAGGATTACCGTGAACCCGGAGAGTGCCGGCTTGTTCATCGTCTAATCCTTGCATCCACTTTCTGAGCCGGGTTTGTCCGGCCCCCTCATCGGCTATTTCTTCCGGGTTAAGGTCATCTCCATCATCTTCTCTTCCTGGCCCCCTTTGGCGGTGATGTACATTTCATAGACCATGGTATTATCATCCACGACCTTGGAGACACTACGCCAGCTCATGGGACCCCGGGCCGGGTCGTCGTAGCAGCTTTCCTGGGTAATGGTCTTACCATTCCGGCTGGCCGTCCCCTCAAAATAATAGATGGCGGTGCTCATGGAGTCGATCCAGATCGACACATACTTCTTGGTATGGTTGTCGTATCCGATGAGGTTGATGCCTTTAAAGGTACTCCCCATCATGTCGCCGGTATACTCCTGCTGCAGAAATCGTCCGTCAAGGATCATTTTTTGTTTGCAGGTGCCTTTGGATTCCATGGGGGGCTTATCGGGTTCCATCCAGGCCGTGGTCTTGGTAATCCAACTTCCCGCCAGAGCAGCCAGCCGCTTGTGGGGCGCGCCCGGAGTGCCCACTTTCGTGTAGATTTTCATCATCGTCTGCATGTCCATCTTGCCTTTTTGCTTCTTTGCTTCAGCCATCACAAACCTCCTTGTTGATGTGGTCACCCGGAGCCGCCGCCGGACTGCGGTCTGGTGAACGGGTTGATTTTACCGGCGCGGTCGATAGCGCCCACTACAGGGCGCGCCATCGGTCCGATTTAAAAACCTGAACCTAAACATGGCCAAGGCCGAGGATACCGCAGACCCGAGACATCAGGGCAAAGGCCGAATCATCAGGGACATTTTTAGACTACCAGTGATCATGAAACAGGTGAATAGGGGAAAACCTGTATTTTTGCGTGGGGAATATAGTATTATTCAACAAAGGATCCAAAACGCAGTTTCGTCGATTAGGGCGACGATCATAAAGATCCAAAAGGCTATGGTTGGTAATAGAACAATTTCCCTCGTTGACATTGAGAAATAATGACTTATTCTAATGAGTAGCTGGAAACAATGAAGTTTTTATAACTTTTCCAAAAAGGAGGGGCTGTTATGAAGAAAGAGATGTCCGACGTGAGCTACCTGTTACCCTGCTCCGTAGTCCTTTTGAGTACCGGGAACGGGGCGAAGATGGATGTTATGACCGCGACTTCCATGTTCGTTTCCGAAAACCCACCTTTATTCGTAGTGAGCGTCGACCGAGGTCACCTGACTCATGCCCTCATCGAAGAGACGGGGCGATTCGTTCTGAACGTAGCTTCCACCGGGCAGGTAAAGCTCGCCAAAAACCTGGGCGCCACCCATGGCGAGAAGGTGGATAAATTTAAGAAATTCGGCATCGAAACAGAAAAGGCCACAACGGGGGAAGCCCCTATCCTCAAAGGTTCCTTTGCCGCCATCGAATGTAATGTGATCACTTCCTTTCCCGTGAGCACTTACACCGTGTACCTTGTCGAGGCAGTGGATCTTAAAGTGAACAAATCCCTGACTCCTCTGGCTTGGCATCTCAACCGGTATTACAGCCTAAAAGATGAGGTTAAATAAGGAAAACCTTAGGAGAGACAAATCATTGTGGAGATGCGTATGGCTTATTCGCCCTCGGCCTGTTGATGGACTTTCCAAGAGGCCGTTGTTATTGGCCACAGCATTTTTTATACTTATTTCCACTTCCACAGGGGCAGGGCGTATTGCGTCCGATTTTCTTTTCGGCTGTTTTTGGTCTTGTGGGATTCAACAATTCTTCTAAACCGGTAATATCCTCCGGGTTATCCGGTTCCAATTTAATTTGATATTTCCAGCCGTGTTCTTCAAATATGGAACCTATTTCTCGCTTTCTTTCTTCTGTTTGGACATGAACCACGGCGGGGTTCTTTTCAGTACCTAATTTGGCAGTCCGCTTAGCTGCAAAAAGATGTGGCCTCTTTTCTCCGGCAACAGTCTTTGCCCTCTTTGCAGTATCAATAAATATTTTTCCCATCTTTTCCCCTTAAGTGGAACGGTGGGTTTCGTTAACTTCGCCCACCTCCATAACTATTGTTTCCACCCCGATTCTCGGTCTCAACATAACATCGGCAGGTCTCTTGACCTATCTCCAACGACTGATAAAATTTCCTTTTTGACAAGAAGAGTATAAAACATGAAGGGGACAGTATCAAGAAGAATTAAAGGAACGGAAGAAGAGGACGGGGGCGTCTGCTGTCGGGAACGGGAATGACCTATGCCGTCTTTAAGGCCTCTTTGACACGCTCGGGGGTCATGGCCATCTCAAAGAGACGGGCGCCGGTAGCGTCAAAAATGGCATTGGCAATGGACGCCCCCACGCAGGTGATGGCCGGCTCTCCTCCACCTTGTGGCGGAAGATCGCGGTTTTCCACCAGCACGGTCTCGATCTTCGGCAGAGCGGAAAAGCGGGGTATCTCATAGGTGTCAAAGTTCTGCGTGAGGACCTGCCTGCCTTTGAATTCCACCTGTTCGGAGAGGGCATAGCCCAAACCCATGGTCAGGGCGCCCTCTATCTGCAGGCGTGCCCCCTGGGGATTGATCACCAAACCCATATCCTGGGCGCAGATCAGCCGTTTGACCCGCACCTTCCCGCTTGTCCGATCGACCTCGACCTCGGCCATGGTGGCCACACAGGCCCCGGCATCAACGGCGCAGGCCAGGCCCTGCCCCCGTTTGCTTGGGCTGATGCCCTTCTTCCACCCGAAAAGGTCCGCCGCAGCCTTGAGAGTGGCACCCATGCGTTTGTCGGTGAGGTTCTTCAGGCGGAATTCGAGGGGATCGGCGCCGATTTTTGCCGCCATGATATCGATCTGTGATTCCCGGGCAAAGGTGTTCGTGCTGTTCCCCGGCGCGCGCCAGGCGCCGGTCCTGAAGAGTTGGCCTCCCGCATTGGGGGTCATCCAGCCGCCATAGGCCGTTTCCTTATGATGGGCCACGGCGTATAGCTGCTCCGCACCCCGCGATCCCGCATAGTAGGTGTCATATTTCCAGAAGGAGAGCCGGTCCGCATCCGTTACTCCCGACCTGATCTTGATGACGGCTGCGGGCCGGAAGGTATCGTTAAAGAATTCTTCCTTTCTGCTCCACATGACCTGGACGGGTTTTCCGGTCAGCCTGGCCAGACGGCCGGCCTCGACAGCCTGCTGATTGAAGGTTTTACCGCCGAACCCGCCGCCCACAAAGGGCGTAATGACCCGTACCTTTTGAGGAGGCAGGTCGAGGGTCCGGGCCATCTCCTCCTTGAGCCCAAAGGGGTTCTGCGTGGAGGCCCACAAGGTGAGCTTATCGCCTTCAAATTTCGCCAGGGCCGTATGGGTCTCCATGGCGGAATGGGCCACGTAGTGATCGTAGTAGGTATGTTCAAATGTGGTGGCTGCCAGGGCCTCGCCTTCCTTCAGGTTGCCCCCTTCTCCGAAGACCTGACCCTCCTTGGGCGCCGTTTTGAGGAGATGGGAGAAGATGGTGCTGTTGTCGATCGTGTTAGGGGTCACTTCGAACTGGGCCTTGATGAGAGAGATGGCCTTTTCAGCCACATCCGGGAGGGGATGGAGAACCGCCACCAGGTCCTTATCCTGAATCACCAGGATTTCCTTATTTTTCTTGAGGGCGGAAATATCGACCTGTCTCAAGGCGGCACCGTGGGCCGGTGGCCGGAGAATCTTGGCGTAGAGCATACCGGGTAGCCGGATGTCCCCCGTAAATCGGGCCTTTCCGGTCACCTTCTGGAGGCCGTCTAAACGAGCAGGGGAGGTGCCCATGAGCTTGAATTCCGTGGGTTGCTTCTGACGCGGCTTGGTCTGAAGGTGTTTCTGGATTACCTTGCCCCCACAGAGTTGAGCATAGGACACCTGTTTGGTCTTATCCTGTTGGGCGGTGACCATACCGTCCTTTACGGTCAGTCGGTCCATTGGTACCTTGAGGCGCTCGGAGGCGAGGGCCAGCAGTACCGATCGCGCCTCGGCCCCGGCCTGACGCAGCGGCGGGCCGAAGACGCGGGTACTGAGCGATCCCCAGGTGCCCATATCCCAGGGGCATTGGTCCGTGTCGCCCATGACCATGTCCACCTGCTTGATGGATACGTCCAGTTCATCGGCCAGCATCTGCGCCAGGGAGGTCACAATGCCCTGGCCCATTTCGATTTTGCCGGTGAAACAGGATACGCGGCCATTGGCGCCGATCCTCAAGAAGGCGTTAAAGTCGGTGGGCAAGGACTGCCTGCCGGGAAAATGCCGGCTTCCCTCCTGCGCGGGCAGCACACCGGCCGAGAAGAAGATCAAGATGCCGCCGCCCACGACCTTCAGAAAATCGCGCCGGTCTAAGGAAAAACCCTGAGGGTGATCGTCGAGCCCCGGTGTGGATTTCTTATTGTTTTTCATCGGACCCTCCCTGTCGCCATGGCCCGGGCCGCACTCTGGATGGCCTTGACGATGCGCCCATAGGATGAACACCGACAGAGGTTGTCATTCATGCCCCCCATGATGTCGGCCTCGCTTGGTCTTGGGTGTTCTTTCAAAAAGGAGTAAGCGGTGAGGATCATTCCCGGCGTGCAGAAGCCGCACTGCAGGGCGTCGTGCTCCAAAAAGGCCTTTTGAAGGGGATGGAGCTTTCCGTTTACGGCCAGGCCCTCGATGGTCATTACTTCCTTACCCTTCACGTCTTTCACGTCGGTCTGGCATGATCGGACGGCCTTATCGTTAATGAGCACCGTACAGGCCCCACAGTAACTTTCACCGCAGCCGTACTTGGTGCCGGTAAGGCCCAGGTCCGTTCGAAGGACCCAGAGGAGGGGCCGGTTGCCGTCAACCTGCAGTCGGACGGGTTTATGATTGATATTTAAATCGATAGTTTCAATCATGACAAAACCTCCCAAAGAAAGGGTTAAGAATATTTTATATTATGGGGTAGTCTCTGTCCACCAAAGATATCGATTTTTCCCGTTGATTACAGATATTTTAACTTTAGGAGATCCTTTTGTGTCTAATGTTTAAAAAAGAAGCACCAAAAGGCGAAATGGGGTGGAATTCCCTTTTGTCGCTTTGAGAAGGATAGGAATATGAAATCATCGAAGCCATTTATAATGATATCCGTGTTAGTCTTGGTGGTTTGGACTGCCTGGAGTGTCCAGGGGAGCGAATTGGTATCCCAGACATGGTTTCCTGAGAAGAGTCCCTTTCCGCACGCGTTTTACCAACCATCTTCCGCCTGTGGACCGGATTATAATGCGGTCCTCCCCGGAGTAAATGCCCTGCTCCATCCCTTCTTCAAGATGACGATGGAGGAGACTGCCCAGCAAGGGCTACCGCCAGTGTATCCACCGGCAACCGTCTGGGCCTATAATAGCAAGGATGGGGGTGGCGGCCTCTTTTCCCTTCAAAGGTCCTTTTATGGCTATTTCTGGGATACTTCCGGAAGGATCAAAAATACCGCTGGTACACATGGATTTGTCGATTTAGCCCACACCTTCGGTCCCGCTACCCCTCATATTTATTTAGGCCATGAGAATGCCAAGAATAACAACGAGTGGAAGGTTGGAGACGACGATATTACCCGGATGATGTACGGTGCCAGCATCGACTACAGGGTAACCGACGCTTTTTATGTAATTCCGGTATTTACTTATTATGATTGGAGCAATCAACTGGAAGTTGCCTCTAAACTTGACACCAACAAGGAGTGGATTGGTGGACTTCAGGTTCGATTTATATTCTAATTTTATCCAATACCGAACCGGATCAGACCAGTTTGTCGTTGTTCAATTAAGATATGAATCATAATAGCGGCCCCCAAAATGGATCAAGTGCTTTCAGGCGAAAGCTGGAAATACTGAAAAACGATCAGACCAAGGAGCCCCATTGAAATCCCACAGGACGCCTCAAAATTCAAAAATAACATTATAAGAATAACCCTTTTATTTTTTCGATAATTCCGATTCACTCCCAAATTTCTCCTGTTTACCTATCAAAGATGGAAGGAGAATAAGGGCATCCCCATTTTCTTTTTGACTAAGTCCTCGGAGGGCGTTAATATAAGAACCCGTTATAGGACGCAAAAGACCAGAAAACCGGAATGTTTCCAAGAAGGCAGTAAATTAATTTGATTGATGGGAAGAGATAAGGCCATGGAAAAAGAGACCCCTGCTGATTATTATAAAATTCTCCAGGTTGATTCAAAGGCAGACCAGGAGATGATAGAACGGGCCTACCGACTGCTGGCAAAACGGTACCATCCGGATAATTTAGAAACGGGAGACGTTAAGAAGTTTGAAGACCTTATTACCGCATATCGTATCCTCTCTGACCCAAAGGAGCGAGGTGCCTATGATGACGACCTTCAGGCGGCGAGTGCTTATCAAGACAATGTCTTTTCCAACCCCCCACGATCTGGGACCGCTGAGGGGGAGACCGGATTATACCAGGCCATTCTCTTGATGCTCTATTTCGTACGCAGGCGGGATTCCGACAAACCCGGAGTTGGACTCTATGAGATAGGAAGGCTGATTGATCTTCCAGATAAAGAGGCAGCGTTTCATATCTGGTACCTCAAAGAAAAGGGGTGGATAAAGCGAGTCGAAACGGGAGAGTTCGCCATCACCGTCGAGGGTGTAGACGAAGTGATTAAAGAGGGCCTATTAACCAAAAAAAATAATCTTTTGCCATATTTTGATGAGGAAACCTTGGAAAAGATGAACGCCGTCAAGACACCGAGTGAGTAACTTCCTCCGGGCATCTCTCTCTCCAGAAATTGGTGACCGTTAATTCTCCCATTCCAAGTTCTGAGGTCTGAATCAACAGGCTCAGTTAAGCCCTCCCGGGTTAGGTCAAAAGGAGTACTGGATCACAAATCATATACCCTATCTGCCAGATTAACTCTGGCTTTCATCCGTCACTATTATTATCCTGATTATAATACCGCATGATCCCTTCTAACACACTGCCGGCGATGGCTCGGGCTTTTTCGGAGATGGTATAGCAATAGGCCGAATTTCCGCGTGGGTCCACATCGCCTACTTTTAAACCGACAGACACCCATGTTCCTTCCCGAATCAGACCTCGGAGGACCCCTTTGATTTTTGATTGGAGCAGGACGCCACCTATCTCGGCCACGGTCTCACCCGCTACAACCGGATCGCCCATTTTTTTGCGGGTGGTTATGATCCCCTCTGCCGGGGCCTTTAGGACCCGGTCGATGGTAAACCCTCCGATATTGCCGGGAATACCCGTATCGGCCTCGGCTTCCCCTTCGGTCAGTATCCGGCCGAGGTTGTGACCCCGGTTGGTTTCTACGACTATGTGGGCATCGGGTCCGGCTTTGAAACCCGGCCCGAGGGCAATGACTAAAGGAGCCTGTTCCAATCGAGTACCAATATTTTTTTTAGCCAAAACGGCATCCACCAACACCTGGGGTTTCAGAGTTAAACAATGGCTTAGATCCGGATCGATGATTAAAGGGATACGGTTAGAATCCCAGGTTCTTCGGACTTCCTCGACAGAAGAAATCAGGACGGCTTCGACCCCTTCCACATTTTTTCGGCCTTCATAAACGGCTTCACAAAAGGAAACGCCCCGGCGTACCGCCAAAGGTTGAGGAATTTCGCTAAGCAGGATTTTAAAATGGGATTGAAACAGCCGCCAGGCCACCCCACTGGCCATTTCACCGGCGCCGCGGATGAGGATGGTAAGATCGGTTAGTTTCATAAAAAGTCCTCATCTCCTTTAGGTTCACCACGCCATTCAAAATCCAGGAATTCAGAATTCAGGGTGAGAATTCAGAGTCGGAGAAAAACACTTATGTTCCGTTGACTCCAACTCATAGTTGATGCCGTGATGGCCTTAGGATCATGAAGTTAGATCGGAATCCGGTTTGATCTAAGCCCCTTTACCGAAAGGACAAACCGGGTAACGGCATTCGGTACAATTGCGGCAGAGGCCGCCGTGGCCCATAGCGGCGATCTCTTTACGGGCCGGTTCTTCGCCGGCCAGTATCAAAGGCAAGATCAAATCGAACATCGTGACCTTATGATAAAAGACGCAAGCCGGCAATCCCAACAGAGGAATATCTCCAATCCGGGCATAGAGGAACATGGCCCCGGGCAGGACAGGCGTGCCGTAAAAAATGATCCTGGCCCCGGCTTGGCGGATTCCTTTCCGGGTGACATCATCAGGATCGATGGACATCCCCCCGGTAGTGACGATCAGGTCACACCCGGATGCCAGCATTTCTTTGATGGCCTTTGAAATTCGAAGGGCTTTATCCGGCACAGTCGCCCTTTGGATGATTTCACAGCCATAAGCGATCAATTTGTCGCCTACCCAATGTTCAAAGCCGTTCTGAACCCGGCCCTTATAAATCTCCGAACCGGTCACCACCACGCCGACCTTTTTTTTCAGGAAGGGCTTAACGGAAAGAATGGGCCCTGATCGGGCGCAGATGGCTTCCGCCCGGACGATGCTTCGTTCGTCGATGGTCAAGGGGATAATCCGGGTGGCGGCGACCGTATCGCCTTCCTGACAGGCGGTATGGTTATGAAGGGTGGAGACGATGATGTTGGGGATCAGGTTAACCCGGGTTAGATCGGCGACACGGATTTTGAGCAGACCGGAAATTTGAGAGATCAGGCTGATTTTTCCTTCCGCTGGCCCCTGAAGGGTAAGATGGTCTCCTCTCAGTGCCTGGGCCAGGCGTTCAGCGGCATCATTTTCATGGAGTTGGCCCGGAGGGATGTCTAAAACAAAAATGGTTTCTTTCCCCAAGTCCAACAGGGCAGGGATGTCCTCGGGCCGGATGATATGGCCTTTTTTAAAGGCAACGCCTTTAAAGCTTCCGGGTATGATGCGGGTCAGGTCATGTCCCAGGACCATGCCGACTGCTTTTTGAACCTTCACTTTTTGCATATTTCGATTTCCTAACCAAACCTTTTTCCTGCCCGCCTGAAGCGGGCACCACCAATTATGAAAATAGGGTTACTCCGAACTCTTAACTCCGAACTTTATTTTCGAACTAATTCTTCTCCGGAGAGGCTTAAAATAAAATTGGTCTTCTTTGCGCGGTTTTGCGGGGGATGATATTTTTAGGGCGGAAAGATTTTAAAACTCTCTGATAATCCTCCCAGGTATCCATATCCCAGCCGATGCGTTGATGTCGAATGGGCACCGTCCGGACCTGGTCCCAATATTTTTTGATTAATTCCCGTCCTCCGGTATCCCCGGTTATCTTCTGTAATTCGGGGATCAGAAATGTCCTGAAGACAGCCGGATTTCCAGGGATCTTTCCATAGAGAGGCACTATAATCGGGGCAGGACTTTTCTTGAATTCCCGAATCAGTTTATTAATCACTTCGGTTGTCAGCAGGGGTTGATCCCCCATGAGGAACATGACCCCGGAAATTTGAGGGTCTATTTGGGTCAACCCGGCGGAGATGGAAGAGCTCAATCCTTTTTTAAAATCAGGATTGTAAACGAGACTCATTTTGGGAGAATCTTTAACCTTTCGGATCTCCTTTTTTATCTCTTCGGCCTTGGGTCCAAGGACAACGATGACCCGGGCCAAATCAGATTTTAGTATTCGCTCGAGAAGAAGAGCCAAGAGCGTTTGGTCTCCAAAGGGCAGCAGGGGTTTGGGAAAACCCATCCGGCTGGAAATGCCGGCTACTAAAAGGATGCCGGCTACGACCGCCGCGCTTTCTGCGGAAGGGGCGCTCTCTTTTTTTATGGCGCCGGTTTGCGCTGATTTTATGTTCATATTAACAGTCTCAGGAGATGAATTCGTAAAAAGTCCCTCTGTTCGTCACCCCGGCGAAAGCCGGGGTCCAGAACCAGTTGAATTCCCTGGATTCCGGCATCCGCCGGAATGACAGGAAAAGGCACTTTTTGACTTTTTACGAGACCATCTCAGGATAATCTCAACAGGTAACCACCCCCACCTCTATCCTCCCCCATCAAGGGGGAGGAAGTTAATTCGGTTCCCTCTCCCTCAGAGAGATAGAAAAGAAGTGAGGAGAAAATTTATACCAAAAATTTTCATTAAGGTCTAATGGAATATAAAAGAAAGGGACTTCTGATTTTTATTACAAAAATGTTGTTTTCTCATAACCGCTGTGCTAAGGTAGCCCGGAATTAAAGGAGGAATTCATTGAAAGACCCATTTTTAAAAATGAAGGAGATCGACAACTCTCAATATGTGCGGGAGGTCTTTTGTCTTTATGAAATCGCCAAGACCCTGAATGCCTCGCTGGACCTGACCAAATCCTTGCAGGATATCTTGAGTATCCTTGCCAAGCTGCTCGGGATGCGGCGGGCCACCCTGACCATCCTTAATCCGGTTACCTCGGAAATTTCCATCGAGGTGGCCCACGACCTTTCTCCGGAGGCCAAGCGGCGGGGCAAGTACCGATTGGGTGAAGGGATTACCGGCCGGGTGGTCCAAACCGGGGAACCGGCCATTATTCCCAAGATCAGCGAAGAGCCCATGTTTTTAAACCGTACCCGGACACGGAAGGATTTGGACAAGCAGGACATCTCTTTTATTTGTGTGCCCATAAAAATCGGCAAAAATACCATCGGGGCCTTGAGTGTGGACCGGTTGTTCTCCAATGAGATCGCTCTGGAAGAAGACCTGCGGTTTTTGACCATTATTGCCGCCCTGGTTGCCGAGACGGTCAAAAAAGTACAATATCTCAATCGTGAGAAGGAACAGCTCTTAGATGAGAATCTCCGTTTAAAAAAAGAGCTGACCGAAAAATATCAGGTCGAAAACATCATCGGCAACAGCCGCCCCATGCGGGAAGTCTATGAAATGATCCATAAGGTGGCCAAGAGCAATGCCACGGTCCTGCTCCGGGGAGAGAGCGGCACAGGGAAGGAATTAGCGGCCAACGCCATCCATTATCAAAGTCTCCGCTCCCGTAAGCCTTTTATCAAAATCAATTGTGCCGCCTTGCCGGAAACACTCCTGGAAAGTGAGTTGTTCGGCTATGAAAAAGGGGCCTTTACCGGGGCCACTTCCCTTAAGCTGGGTCGGTTCGAGCGGGCTCAGGGAGGCACCCTTTTCCTGGATGAAATAGGAGATTTAAACCCCAGTATCCAAACCAAGCTGCTCAGGGTCATTCAGGAAAAAGAATTCGACCGACTGGGAGGCCGTCAGCCGATTCAGGCCGATGTGCGGATCATCGCCGCCACCCATCAGGACCTGGAAAAGGCCGTGGAAGAAAAACGATTCCGGGAAGACCTTTATTACCGGTTGAATGTCTTTCCCATCTATCTTCCGCCCCTCCGGGAACGGCGGACCGATATCCTTTTGCTGGCCGAATTTTTCCTGGAAAAATTCAATAAAGAACATCAGAAGAATATCCGGCGTATTTCCACGCCGGCCATCGATATGCTGATGCAGTATCACTGGCCGGGCAATGTCCGGGAGCTTCAAAATTGCATGGAACGGGCCATCCTTATTTGCGAGGGAGAGGCGATCAAGGCCCATCATCTCCCGCCAACACTGCAGACCGCCGAAAGTTCCGATACCCAGACCAAATTAACCTTCGATCAGGCCGTTGAGGCCGTGGAAAAGGAATTGATTATCGAGTCCCTAAAAAAAGTCAATGGGAACCGGACCCGGGCGGCGGAAGAATTGGGTATTACCCAGCGGATCATCAATTATAAGATCGATAAGTATGGCATTGAACCAAAACGATTTAAGGTGATCATAATAAAAATAGGTATGAGGCTCGAGGCGAGGGGTCGAGGCATTAGGAACGTTGTAAAGGTGATTTAGAGACACCAAATTAGATTGATTTTGACAATTTTGAGAATCCTTCCGTCATTCTGAATTCTGACTCCTGGATTCTATATTCGCCATAAGGAGATTATCATGCCTGGTTATGAAGTTTGGGGAGAAGAAGAAAAAAAAGAGATTATGGAGGTCCTGGAAACCGGGGTTTTGTTTCGCTACGGCTTTCCGGCCCAGCGAAAAGGGCGATATAAGGTTGAGGAATTTGAAAACAAGTTTGCCGAATTTACCGGCCGGAAACATGCCCTGGCGGTTTCTTCGGGCAGTGCGGCCCTTAAAGTGGCCCTGGCGGCCCTGGGGGTGGGTTTCGGAGATGAGGTCATTACCAGCGGGTTTACCTTTGTGGCCACCTGGGAAGCGATTTTGGAATGCGGGGCCGTACCTGTCTTTGTTGGGATTGATGACACCTTGAACCTGGATCCCAAGGCCTTGCCCGAAAAGATCACCTCGCGGACTAAGGCCATCATTCCGGTCCACATGCTTGGCGCTCAAGCCCGGATCGCGGAAATCATGGCCGTGGCCGATCAGCATCATATCCCGGTGATTGAGGACACGGCCCAGGCCAGTGGCGGCTTTATCAAGGGGAAATTTTTAGGCTCCTTCGGGGCCATCGGGACCTTCTCCTTTGATTCGGTAAAGACCATGACCACCGGGGAAGGTGGGATGCTGATCATGGATGACCCCGAGTTGTATCGCCGCGCCTCGGAATATCACGATCACGGTCACGATCACATCGGACCCGACCGGGGTTTGGAGGGAAGAAGTTTCGTCGGTTTTAATTTTCGGATGATGGAACTTCAAGGGGCCTTGGGGCTGGCCCAGTTGTCTAAGTTGAAGGATATGATCGCCCGGCAAAAGGACCATAAAAACCGTCTAAAGAAGATCCTGTCGGGTATCAAGGGGATCCGTTTTCAGGAATTGGTGGACCCGGAGGGGGACACGGCCACCTTTCTGGCCTTTTCCCTGCCCGATCAGGAGAAGGCCAGGGCTATAAAGGATTTAAGTAAAAAGGTGGGCCTGGGACTGATTTATTTTTTTGAAAACAACTGGCACTATTATCGCAACTGGGAGCACCTGCTTCTCCAAAAAACCGCCAGCCACAATGGTTGGCCCTTCCGGGTGGAAGAGGGGTCCCGGAAACTGGAATATCCCCAAAATCTTCTTTCCCGTACCGACGAACGGATGGCCCGTCTGCTGGTCATGGCCATCAATGTTAAGATGGATGAAGGGGTTTTTGCCAAGGCCGAAGAATTGGTTTCGGAAGTCAATGAGCGTCTATAAAAAAGATTTTGGAACCTTGATGCTGGATTCTGGATGTATCCCCATTCTTATTCATCAGGTATCCAGTATCCGGCATCTTGTTATTAAGCCGGTGAAGGAATACCTGTTCCGGATAAATGGGAAGAACCAATAAAATGGAAGCAGTCATCATCATACCGGCCAGGTATGAGTCTTCTCGTTTCCCCGGAAAACCCCTGGCCCAAATTCACGGTTTGCCCATGATCGGGCAGGTGATCCTTCGGGCCCGAAGGATTCCCGGCGTATCTCAAGTTGTGGTCGCTACCGATGACCTGCGGATCGCCGAATCGGCTTTGGCCTTTAAGGCCGAGATCGTCATGACCCGTGCGGACCATCGTTCGGGAACCGATCGGGTAGCTGAAGCGGCCGGGCAATTGAACCTGTCTCCTGAAACCCTGATTGTCAATTGTCAGGGAGATCAGCCTTTTTTACCCATCGAGGCGGTTTCCGATCTGATTACCCGCCATCAGGCCCATCCGGATTGGCCTATGAGCACCCTTATCTATCGAATCACCGATCCGGCGGAGATCCCCGATCCCAAGCATGTAAAAACGGTCTTTGACCATTCGGGAAAGGCCCTTTATTTTTCCCGGTCTCCGATCCCTCATTACCGGGACGGCGGGAAAGATCAGGCTTATTATAAGCACCTCGGGATTTATGCCTATACCATGTCCTTCCTTCAGACTTTTGCCAGACTACCCACCGGCCCCCTGGAATCGGCCGAGAAGCTGGAGCAGATCAGGGCCCTGGAGTTCGGATATACTATACAAGTCATCGAAAGTGCCCATGATTCCTTTGAGGTGGATAGGCCTGCCGATCTCCATTGCCTGCCCTGAAATTCATTTTCTAATGAAACGCCCGTGCCTTCTTTATTAGAATCTTCTTGATCCTAAGGCCTCGGTCTAGACTCCGAATTGACTTAGGCGGCTTCCAATAACTTTTTAAGCGGGTTGGTTACGCTGATCGGCACCGGCGGTGAGGCTATATACAGATTTAATAAGTGGACGTTGACTTTGATCTTTTCCGCCGCCTCTTCCCATTTTATCCCCTTGGCTTCCAGTTGTTCTTTTAATTCGTTCAGTTCAGATTTTTCCATGATGGTTTACCTCCAGATTATTTTTATCCTGAATTTAAAGATTCTCCTACTTTCCATCTTGATAAGGCATCGATGTCGAGCGAGTCCCGTCTCCCTCTTTCCAGATAATGATTGCCCACCCAGGTGATCATGGCCGCATTGTCCGTACATAAATGGGACGAGGGAATATACAAGTCCAATCCCTCTTCCTGAGCCATTTCCTGGAAGCGGCGGCGCAGATAGTTGTTGGCAACCACCCCTCCGGCCAGAACCAACCGTTCAGTCCTGTATTTTCTGTGGGCCTGAATGACTTTTTTGATCAACATATCCACCACCGCCTCCTGAAAAGAAGCGGCAATGTCTTCTACGGACACCCCATCTTGACCGGGGGGATGTCCGGTGAACCCTTTAACATAATTGACCACCGCCGTCTTAATCCCGCTGAAGCTGAAATCCAGGGAATCGGCCGAGGGGATGGCCCTGGGAAACCTGATCCTGGGGTTCCCCTTTTCGGCCAGGGATTCAATGATTCCGCCGCCCGGATAGCCGAGGTTCAACAGCTTAGCCACCTTATCAAAGGCCTCGCCGGCGGCGTCATCGCGGGTTTGGCCCAAAACTTCATAAGACCCGATTCCCTTTACCAGAAACAAGCTGGTATGTCCACCGGAAACGGTCAGAGATAAAAAGGGTAAGAGGACTTCCTTTTCCAGGAAGATGGAACAGATATGGCCTTCTATGTGATTGATCCCGAGCAGAGGGACCTGGCTGACCGCACTTAACGATTTGGCAAAGCACAAACCTACCAAGAGGGCACCCACCAACCCCGGGCCCCGGGTCACGGCAATTCCCTCGATGGCGGTTAAATCGACTCCGGCCTGAGAAAGAGCTTCTTCGACAACCGGAACGATTTTTTCTAAATGTCTTCGAGCAGCCAGCTCCGGGACTACGCCGCCGTAGGGGCGGTGAAGGGCAATCTGGGAATAGACCACATTGGAAAGGATTTCCTGGCCGTCTTTTAAAACCGCCGCCGCGGTTTCATCACAGGAAGTTTCGATACCTAAAATTATCATAAAAGTATAATGTGGGCCGCAGGCCACAAGGTTCAGGGTCAAGGTACAAGGGTTAAGACGCAGGACAGAAACTGTTCTTACTATTTTCTTGCCACTTGCATCCTTAGCCGTACACCCTGTTTGAACCTTGTATTGTTTAAAGATGCCTGTCTATGGTGTCTTTTTGTTTAGAGAAGTGATAGGCAAATTTTTGAGGTTTTCTTCCAAAACAAGTTCCCAGGCTTTCAAAAAGGGCCAGTTCATTAATGTCGACTTCTCGTCTTATAATGGCCTCTGATGTGGGCATGTAATTGATCTTGTTTCCGTTTACACTAACCAGCGTTGTCCCGGTTTTCCCTTGTAATAAGAGCAAGACAGCGCCCGCGCCGGCTTTTTGACCGAAGTTGACATCATAAGCCGATGACTGTCCCGACCGTACCAGATGACCCGGAGTCACTTCCCTCACCTCGGGTATCTCATAAACACCGGGGGCATACATGCCGACCCGTTTCATAAACTCGATAACCTCGGGATCGTTTTTCAAGCGTTTTTCCAATTGTTGTCGCACATATCTCCCGGCCCCGGCCAGTTTTTTATGTCCGAAGGCATCTACCCCGGCTGAATCATCATAAAGGAGCTGGCCGCTGGCGTCTTTGAGGCCTTCGGCTACAATGATGATATAGGTTCCGGCCTTGACATCGCTTCTTTCGATACGGCCGCAATAGGTCTTCCACATGTGTTCATAGACCACATCAAAATCAACAGGGACTTCCGGGATCAGGATGCAGTCGGCTTCGGCCCCCACGCCGCCCCGAAAGGCCGTATGCCCCACATAGCGTCCAAAGACCTCGATGACCAGGATGCGGTTATGACTCAGGCCGGTGGTCTTTAACTCCCTGGCCAGAATGGCAATCCGGTTGATGGAAGAATCCCCCCCCACGCTGTAGGGTTGAAGATCCAGGTCCATGGTTTTGGGGACGTGGACACAGGGAATATTCCGGGAGTTCAAATCCACCACTACGCTGCCGGTATCGTCTCCACCGCTGATGATCAAGGCATCGATAGCGAATTTTTTAAGACCTTCTTTTATCCGCTCATATTTATTGGGATCGTTGATCTTGCTGATCTTGACCCGGGAATGACCGGCTTCCGACCCGGCCAGGGAGGCCTCGATGCGGCTTACCCTTTCGGCGTCGAGCAAGACCACCTTGCTCATATCCACCAAATTATACAGTCCGGCATAACCGTTAGGGATAACCACCGATTCGATTCCCAAGAAATAAGCCTCGCGAGCGATGCCCTTGATGACGGCATTAAGCCCCCCGCAGTCTCCACCGCTGGTGATTACGCCGATCCTCTTAATATTTGGTGAAGTCATAGAAAACCTCCTCGTATTCAATGAGCTGTAAGTTAAAATCCGAAAGCTATAAGGCGAAATGCCCTTTTATTTTTTCAAAGGTCTTTTCCTTGATGCCTTTTACTTCCTTTAATTCATCCAACGATGAAAACCCGCCATGGGCCTCCCGATATTCGATAATGCGTCCGGCCAAGGTCGGGCTGACTCCCGGGAGCCCGCCCAGGTCTTCGGCCGTAGCCCGGTTAAGTGGAATGGGTCGACCGAGAATCCATAGGGCTTTCCCCGAGAGGGGACTTTGCTGGAGGCAAACTTCTCCGTTCTCTTTTTGAAGTACCGTGAGGGACAGATCGTTCATAAGGACCATGGTTGCTGCGGCCGCGGCAAGTTCCCGGCCCTGAATAAGGCCCCCGGCATCCTGAATCACCTGTTGAACCGTCGGCGGCTGAGAATAGCTGAGGAGACCCGGCCTTTTGATCTTCCCATTCAGTTCAATGGTTATCCCTTTTTCGGACCTTGGATTATTGATCGCCAAGCCTGGTTTTTGGCTTAATCTCCAATATTGAAAACCTAAAAAAACAAAAATCAACAGCGAGAAAAGAAAGAGTCCTTTTTGTTGGGCCCGGGTTAATTGAGGAATGGGGTTGTGCTTGGGAGTTTTTAGCATTTTAAACAAATTAGAATTTCGGGCTTAATCAAAGTTTGATACTGGATATCGGATACCGGATGCTGGATATAGAAATCTTGGTTTTATCCGGTATCCAGCACCAGTATCTGTGTTGGTTAATCTTCCCAATGAATACAACTCACCGGGCAGGTCTCTATGGCCTCGTTTATTTTTTCTTCCGTGCAACCGGAAAAGTTGATTACCTGGGCCTTTTCAAGGCTTTCATTTAAGACAAAGATCTGGGGACAGATCTCCACACAACTTCCACAGCCCACGCAGTCTTCGGTTTCAATCACAGGAATAGATGACATAGTCAAGTTTTTTGAGTAAGGATTCAAGGGGTCACGGTGGCAATGATTCAAGTGAAAAGCATGGAAGTAAAACCACCGATTCCCAGGAGGGGAACCTTTTTATAGCTCGACGACGTCGAGCGGCTGAATCCTCGAACCCTTGAATCCTTGAACCCTATTTTCGCACTAATCACTCCGAACTCATTTTTTGTTTTTTTTCTCTTCCTTATACAATTTGTAAGTAATGCTGTCCACCAGGGCCTGCCAGGAGGCCTCAAAAATATCGGTGGAGACCCCGACCGTCCCCCATTTGTCCTCCAGGTCCCCTGATTCGATCAGCACCCTGACCCGGGCGGCGGTTCCTTCCACGCTGGAGAGGACCCGAACCTTATAATCGTCTAAGCGCATCTCCTTCAGTTCCGGATAAAAGCGCTCCAAGGCCTTGCGCAGGGCATTGTCTAAGGCATTGACCGGACCGTTGCCGATGGCGGCCGTATGTTCGACACGGCCACCGACCTTGACCATAATGGTAGCCTCGGCTATGGGCGGCTGATCTTCTTTGACCTTGTGGTCCATAACCCGAAATCCCAATAATTGAAAATACCTTTTCTGGGTCCCCAGGGCCCGATTCATGAGCAGCTCGAAGGAGCCTTCGGCCCCTTCAAATTGGAAGCCTTGATGTTCCAAGACCTTGAGTTGGGACAGGATCTTTAAGACCGCCGGATCCTTGCTGCTGACATCCAAGCCGTACCCCTTGGCCTTGGAAAGGATGTTGCTCCTGCCGGCCAGGTCCGAAATAAGGATCCTCTGCACATTCCCCACCAATTCGGGACGGATATGCTCGTAGGTTTCCGGGTTTTTTGAAACGGCACTGACATGGATCCCTCCCTTATGAGAAAAGGCGCTGGCCCCAACATAAGGTTGATATTTATTGTGGCGCACATTGGCCAACTCATTTACAAACCGCGAGACCTCGCTGATCATCCTGAGACTATCAGGACTCAGGACCGGGACCCCCAGTTTCAATTGCAGGTTGGGGATGATGGAACAAAGGTTGGCATTGCCGCAGCGGTCTCCGAAGCCGTTGATCGTCCCCTGAACATGGGCGATCCCCGATTCCACGGCGGCCATGACATTGGCCACCGAACAGTCGCAGTCATTGTGGGCGTGGATCCCCAGGGGAAAGCCTTTGATTTCTTTTTTTACCGCCTGGATGATCGGGATCAAACGGCCGGGCAAGGTCCCGCCGTTGGTATCGCAAAGGACCAGGCAGTCCACCTTGGAGCGCATCGCCGCCTTTAGAGTGGCCAGGGCGTATTCCGGGTTGGCCTGATAACCATCGAAAAAATGTTCGGCGTCGTAAAAAAGCTTACCGACTTTAGGCCTGACCAGGCAAAGGGAATCTTCGATAATCCGGAGGTTTGTTTCTAAAGACACCCGTAAGGCATCCCGAACATGAACGTCCCAGCTCTTGCCGAAGATGGTGATGACCGGGGTTTCGGCCTGGAGCAAGGCCTTCAGGTTAGGGTCTTTCTCCGGTTGGGTTTTCGGATTATGGGTACTGCCAAAGGCCGCCAACCGGGCCTGTTTCAGGGAGACTCCCTTCATGGCTTGAAAAAATTCCACATCCTTGGGATTGGAGCCCGGCCAGCCCCCTTCAATGTAAGACAAGCCGAGTTCATCCAATTTTTTTGCAATTCGGATTTTATCTTCTACCGATAAATTGAAATCTTCGGCCTGGGTTCCGTCCCGAAGGGTACAATCATAGATTTCTATGGGCTTCATATGGTTTCAATGGTCTTAGTACAGGGTGTTCAATTCACGGTCCAAGGTACAAGGTTCAGGGTACAAGGTCTTCCATAATGGTAGAGATGTTTTGCATTTCAACCTTACACCGTGTACCTTGCACCTTAAGCCTTGTGCTTTATCGGTTTATCGGTTCCTTGTCCAGATTAAAGACACTATGCAGGGTACGGACGGCCAATTCGGTGTATTTCTCATCGATGACACAGGAGATTTTGATCTCGGAGGTGGAAATCATCATGATGTTGATTCCTTCTTTGGCCAGGGCCGCAAACATGGTGGTGGCCACGCCGGCGTGGTTGCGCATGCCCAATCCGATGATGGAGACCTTAGCGATATTTTCGTCTCCCATGACCCGTTCGGCCTTGATCTCCTTGGCAATTTTTTTGATGGTGGTCATGGTTTTTTTAAAATCGATTTTGGGAACCGTAAAAGTCAGATCGGTTAACCCTTCAGCACTGGTATTCTGGATGATCATATCCACCACCACCCCGGCCTCGGAGATGGGGGTGAAAATTTTGGAAGCGATACCAGGATGGTCCGGCACTTTGGTAATGGTAATACGGGCCTCGTTTTTATTATAGGTGACTCCTGAAACCAAGATTTTTTCCATGCTCTTATCTTCTTGAACTACCATCGTTCCCTCCTTATCGGTAAAGGTTGACCGTACATGTACCGGGACCTTAAATTTTTTGGCGAATTCGACCGAACGAATCTCCAGGACTTTGGCGCCCAGACTGGCCATTTCCAACATTTCTTCATAAGAGATCTTTTTCATCTTTCGGGCCTTGGGGCAGATATTCGGATCGGTCGTATAAACCCCTTCCACATCGGTGAAGATTTCACAGACCTGGGCCTTTAAGGCCGCGGCTACGGCTACGGCGGTTGTGTCCGAACCGCCCCGGCCCAGGGTGGTAATATTCCCCTTTTCATCCAGTCCCTGGAAACCGGCCACGGCTACAATTTTGTCGTTTCGTATCTCCCCCATTATTCGCCGGGTATCAATCTCATTGATCCGGGCTCGACCGTAGGCATCATCGGTGGCAATTTTGATCTGATGGCCCAAAAGAGAGGTGGCCTTGAAACCCAGGCTTTGGACGGCCATACTAAACAGGGCTACTGAAATCTGTTCTCCGGTGGAAATCAGGACATCCAATTCACGGGGATCGGGGTTTTCCGTCATCTCTTTAGCCAGACGAATGAGTTTGTCCGTTTCTCCGGACATGGCCGAGAGAACGACCACTATATCGTGGCCTTTCTTCTTCATGGCGATGACCCGCTCGGCCACATTTCGAATCTTTTCTATGGAGCCGACCGAGGTCCCCCCATATTTCTGAACAATCAAAGACATGAACATGCCTCCTTATCTAAAATAACGGCTTCATCATCTTCATCCGCTGGACCATTTTTCCATAAGGGCTTATTTGGATATGCCGTCCGGTTTCGTCCAGAATCGTGAATACAATGTCCAGCCGATCTTCCGGTAAATCTTTAATTCGTTCGGCCCATTCAATGACCGTGATTCCCGGCCCGTCAAAATATTCTTCCAGCCCGAGTTCCTCTATCTCCTCATCCAGATGGAGCCGGTAGCAATCCATATGAAAGAGGGGCAGGGGCCCCGGGTATTCGTTAATCAGGGAAAAGGAAGGACTGGCCACCTGTCTTTCGGCTATGGTCAGTCCTTTAGCCAGGCCGCGGACCAGACAGGTCTTGCCGGCACCCAGTTCCCCGTAGAGGGCAACGACATCCCCGGCCTTAAGCAGGGAAGCCAACCTCTGGCCCAGCAGCATAGTGGCCTGTTCACCTTCAACCACCTGCTCAAGGATGAACCCTTCCAAGACCTTGACCTCTTATCGCGCCATTGAACGGACGAGATCCTTCTTGCCTATTATTCCAACCAGGGTTCTTCCCTCCAGTACCGGAATGGAATGCACATTGTGCTCGGCCATCAAGGTCGCTATTTCCTCTACCGGGGTTTCAGGGGTTACGGTTTTAACCGGTGAACTCATAATATCCTGGGCCACTACCCCCATTATTTTTTTTAATTCTTTTTCAAATTTTTTTCCGCTTTCCAGAAAAACGATGGTGCCCATTATATTAACCACCGGGGGCCCGTGGAATTCTTTGGTTTGGTCAATGATGTCGCTTTCGCAGACAATCCCGACCATCTCCTTGCTCGGGTTTAAAACAGGCACACCGCTTATGTGGTTGTCGGTCAGGGTTTGAGCGACTTCGGCAATGGACGTGTATTCCTGAACGGTAATTACTTTCTGGGTCATGATGTCTTTGGCCAGGGTCATGATAGGCTCCTAAAATGATTAAAAAGACGGTTTGAGGTTCAAGGTTCAAGGTGTAAAGCAAAGAGGCAAATCACTCCTCTGTCATGGAACTATAACCATTAGACCTTAAACCGTGTACCTTGAACCTTAGACCGGTTACAGTTTTATTTCCCGTATCAACGGCATGGTTTCTACTTCCATCCCTTCCCAATCGCCTTTTTGAGAAATCAGGACGGGGATTTTATCCAATAATTCGGAAGCCAGAATCCCCTGGCCGCCGCGCTCCCGGGCCAGCCAGACACCGGCCTGTCCATGCAGAAAAACCCCCAGGCAGGCGGACTGGATCAGGGACATTCCCTGGGATAAAAAACCGAGGATCAAACCCGTTAAGATATCCCCGGTGCCCCCGGCAGCCAAAACCGAGTGGGCCACGGGATTCAGGTACACCGGCCCTTCGGGATCGGCAATAACGGTCCTGGCCCCTTTCAGGACGACGACCACCCCGTATTTTTTGGAAAAGGCCCGAGCAGCCTCAATCCTGTCGTCCTGGATTTCTTTAACCGGTCTGCCTGATAACCGGGACATTTCTCCGGGATGGGGGGTAAGGACGGCCCTGCCGGCCAGGTTCTTTAAACTTTCCGGTGACTCGGCCAGGGCATTCAATCCGTCGGCATCGATCACCAGCGGGATGTTTTTTAATTGCCCCAACAAAGATTGCACTAAAGAAGATGTCCCCGGTGATTGGGAAAGCCCCGGTCCGATGGCCAGGCCTTTTTTGCCTTCCAATAGCCTCATGATGGGCCCCAGGGCCTCAGGACCCAAATGCCCCGGTTCCCCTTCCGGCAGGGGTTCGGTCATGGATTCGGTCAGTTTGACTTCCATGATGGGATTCAAACTTTCCGCTATGCCCAGGGTGACCAGACCGGCCCCGGCCCTCAAAGCCCCTAAACAGGTCAGGGCCGCGGCCCCGGTTTTTCCCCTGGATCCGGCCAGGACCAGGACGTGGCCATAGGAACCCTTGTGGCCTTCAGGGTCTCTTTCAGCCAGTAAAGGGGCCAATAAAGCTCTTTCCAATAATTCCACCCGTTCCCTGGGGGCCGGCCAAAGGTCCGGGGGAAACCCGATGTCTATTAGGAAAAGCCTTCCCACAAAACGGCAGCCGGGAAAAAGGACCTGACCGATTTTAGGCTGGCCGAAGGTGACGGTCAGATCGGCCTTTACACAAAGACCGAGGGGCCGTCCGGTGTCGGAAGACAGACCGGAAGGGATGTCCACGGCGGCCTTGGGAATGGGAATTTCGTTGATCAGAACGATCAGCTTCCGGAAAAGACCGGAAACTTCTTTATCGATCCCCGTTCCCAGAAGGGCATCTACCAGGAGGTCGAAACCGGAGACTTCCTGTTTCAGGGAGGACCAGTTTGACTTTTCGTCCAACTCAGTCAAGGGAATATTTAATCGGTCGGCCAGGCCAATTTGATGGGCGGCATCTCCTTTGAGTCCTTTCCTCGAACCGGCTAAATAGACCCGGACCTTAAGGCCCAGAGACTGGAAATAACGGGCCATGGCCAATCCGTCCCCGCCGTTATTCCCTTTTCCGCAAAAAACGGCTATCGACCGGGCCTTGGGATACAGACACCGGATGACCTGTACCGCTCCCCGGGCGGCATTTTCCATCAGGACCAGTCCGGGCAGGCCGAAATCTTCAATGGCCTGTCGATCTAATTGTCTCATTTGTTGGGCTGTGGTCAGGATCATAGTAAAATCGGGTTCAAGGTTCAGGGTTCAAGGTACAGAGGAAAACCGTATACCTTACACCTTGGACCTTATACCGTTAATCTTTATTTTCGCACTAAACCTCAAGCACCACCACGGCCAAGGCATATCCATCTTCATCGGTCAGGGTCAAAAAGCTGTTTTTAATCCCGGACTGCAGACAGATTTCCCTGGCCCGGCCATGGAGGATCAGTTCCGGTTTGCCGAAGGTATTGGAGGTGACTTCGATATCCTTCCAATGGATCCCCTGCCGCATCCCCAGACCGATAGCCTTGGAGAAGGCCTCTTTGGCGGCGAAACGCATGGCCCAGTAGCGCGTAGGACGGGGTTTGCCAAGGCAAAGGGCGCGCTCTTTTTCGGTAAAGATCTTCTCCTGGAATCGTTTTCCCCAGGTTTCCATGGCCTTTTGGAGCCGGGAAATTTTAACCAAATCGACCCCGATGCCGTAAATCATCATTCTCCATAAAACAGGAATTCGAATTATCTATTTCTTTTATATAACAAGCCATTATCCTGGTCAAGGAGAAACGGCAGGATTCTTTCCGATTAAACCTTAGAGCCGGCATCGGGCACAAGGACTTTGTGGAAAACCTGACCACTGAAAGCAAAAGAGATATGGCGAATACGACTGATGAAGCAAAGTAAGGCAGGGCGGATGATAGAGTGAATCGAATATGGCTATGAAGACAACCGCCTCAGAGGTAAGTCTTAATCCGCGCTTCCATCTCCTCATATCGGAATAACCTGCTAAAATCGATCAAACCGGCCAGCGCCCGGGAATAGGCCCTGATCCCCATTTCTTCCAGGATGGACATAGGGTTTAGCCCACCGATGACAACAGCCCCTATCCTTCCCTCGTTAACAGGCACGTCGAACAGGACCTGTCCCGGCCTTCCGATCGTCAGCAGCCCTCCGAGGCCGATACGCTTCAGCTTCCCCGCCAGGTGTTCCACCATTTCACGGCTATCAGCGGGAAATTCACGAAAACTGGCGCCGATCCTGCCCGTCCCGGTCTTGACCGCACCGATATAGTTGGTCATGCCGCTTCTGATAAATACTTCCAGCGGATCGATGCTCGTGCCCTCATACATGATGATCTCGGCAAAACGGACCGGTTTTCTCTGGTGAAGCTCAAGGAGTCCTCCGAACCGGGAGGTAGTGGGAATGCCGTGTTTCAACAGGACGCCATTGATGGTGATGGAGCAGACTGTCCCCACCCCGATCATTCCTTCAGGAACAGTGACATGATTCAAGGTCTCCCCCGGTTCAAGGAAAGTGAGCATGTGACCCATGGCATACCCATCTTGGTAGACCCTGACTGACCAGGTCTATGTGCTTGGCAAATTTCCGGGGATCGACGAGGGTCATGTTGATCACTACGGTTCCGGAAGTGGTGTTCAGGTCAAAGTTCATGCGGTAGGTCATCTGGTCGATTTTTGCCGATAAAAAACCGACCCTTTCGATAATCTTCGAGGTATCAAATTCGTTTAAACCCCGCTCCGTTATCTGATGGCCTCGTTTCCCGTTGCTCAGGATCAAGCCGTCCGCTTCCATGGCCTTGAGATAGAGGCGCACCGTCCTCTCGTTGACTTCATGCCCCAGCAGCAGGATCTCGGCGGCAATTTTAGAGCTGGAGAGGGGGACCGTTGCATTCTTGAGAACTCCGAGGATCTGCAACTCTTTCTTTTTTTTCTTTTCCATCACATTTTTAATCTTATTCGTTTATGGTCGTTCTTGTCAAATGCCAAAATAATATCGGCAAAATTGCCGTATTATATGACAAAAAATTGGAAAATTTGCCGATATGATGGTCTTTTCATAAATAGGGCTTCAAAAACAAAATTTATTATTATATTGCACTTTATTATATTATTTCTTGACATTTTCTGTTCTGTTTGTTAAATACAATCGGCCATATTATTGGCAATATATTTCCTATTTAATGGCAATTTAATACCAAAAAAATAATTAAGGAGGAACTACCATGATTGAGTGGTCGAAAACAAACGATGCAATAGGAACGGTAAACCGCGGCAATCCTGCTGAATCGGGACTCTGTACGCTGTGTCGAGCGGATTGCAAAGGGAAATGTGAAACATGGCTTTCAAGCCTGAAGGGCAGAAAGATACTCTACCCGAGGGATTTCGGAGCGATTACCGCAGGAAGCTCGAATACGACCCACCTGGGCGTCTGTTACAACTCCTTGAGAATCCAAGGCTACAATTACGGCGTCAAGGGCCTTCCCAAAGGGCTTTCGAAATCGGCCGATGATTGTATCTTTCCCAACGTCAGCATGGAGTCGGAGTTCGGTAGTAAGGTCAAGACCAAGTGCAGGATCCCGATCATGACCGGCGCCCTGGGCTCCACGTTCATCGCGGCCAAATACTGGAACTCATTTTCCATCGGGGCGGCACTGATCGGCATCCCTATCGTCGTCGGTGAGAACGTGGTGGGTATCGACAGGGAAGCCGTGATCAGCAACGGCTCGAAGAAGGCCAAAATCGAAAAGGCCCCGGAACTCGACCGAAGGATCGAAACCTATCTGAAATATTACGACGGCTACGGCGCCATCATCGTCCAGATGAACGTGGAAGACACGAGAAACGGCGTGGCCGAATACGTGATCGGGAAATACGGGGACAAGGCGATCATCGAGCTGAAGTGGGGGCAGGGCGCAAAAGACATCGGCGGGGAGATCCAGGTGGACAGCCTCGACTACGCCCTCTTCCTGAAAGAGAGGGGCTACGTGGTGGATCCCGACCCGGCAAAGTCCGAAGTCCAGGAGGCCTTTAAGGCACGGGGCCATCAAGTCCTTCGCCCGTCACAGCAGACTGGGCTACACGGACCTGTACTCGGCCGACAAGGTCCGGGAGTCCTTTATGAAATCGGTCACCTATCTGCGTAAGCTCGGCTACAAGAGAATCTCCCTGAAGACCGGTTCTTATGGGATGGAAGCCCTGGCCATGGCCATGAAGTTCGCCACGGAAGCGAAGCTCGACCTGCTGACCATAGACGGGGCCGGCGGCGGAACAGGGATGAGCCCCTGGAATATGATGGAAACCTGGGGTGTTCCCTCGTTGCTTCTCCATTCAAAGGCCTATGAATATGCCTCAATCCTGGCTGCGCAAGGCCAGAAGGTGGTCGATATCGCCTTTGCCGGCGGGCTGGCCAGGGAAGATCATATATTCAAGGCCCTGGCCCTCGGCGCCCCTTTTACCAAGATGATCTGCATGGGAAGGGCGGCCATGATTCCCGGCTTCCTCGGCTCCAACATCGAAGGGGCCCTCAACCCGGGCCGGAGAGAGCAGGTCAGCGGCAACTGGGAGACCCTGGCGCCGTCGGTGAAGGAGATCGGCTCCAAGGCCGAGGAGATATTCGCCGGCTACTACGACGTGAAGATGAAGGTGGGCCCGAAGGAGATGAAGAATATCCCTTACGGCGCAATAGCCATGTGGACCCTGGCCGACAAGCTGGCGGGAGGCCTCCAGCAATTGATGGCCGGGGCGCGCAAGTTCAGCCTTAAGGATATTTCGAGGGAAGACGTCTTCTCGGCAAACAGGGAAACGGAACGGGAAACGAAAATACCTTTCATCACCGACGTCATGGATGAGCGGGCCAAGGTCATCCTCAATTCTTGATCGATAATTCACAACCATTATCGAGGGCGGCAGACCCTGCCGCCCTTTTTTGTTGCATTGACCCCGGACCTTACCCTAAAGCCATTGGTTGGCTACCAGCATTTTTTCAGAAAAATTGAAGTCGGACTTGACTTTATCGATTCTTTTCTCCTAAAAAAAATTTATTAGAAAACTGGATTATTTTCCGATTTATTGGTACAAGTAAGATTTAAAGGAGTCCGAAGGAATTCTTTTAATCCTCTTTATATTATCTTGAAAGAAAAAGTAATCATAAAATAAAATCTTACCGAAGGGGGATGCCATGGAAAAGAAAAAAATGGAAGGGTCAGGAATCAGTCGAAGGGATTTTTTAAAGACTTCGGCCGCCGTGGGAGCGGCCGCCACCATTACCGGTTTTCCGGCCATCTTACGCGGGGCCGCACCTAAGGAGATCATCATCGGCTCCATCCAGCCGGTTACCGGTCCCTTGCCGGATATCGGTATCGCCATGCAGCGGGCTAATAAATTGGCTGTCGACGAAATTAACGCCCGGGGGGGGATCAAGTCCATGGGCGGAGCCAAGTTGAAACTTTTGCTGGGAGATTGTGAAGCCAAGGAAGAAGTGGGCCGTACCGTTGCTGAGCGGCAGATCAAGGAGGGAGCGGTTTGCCTGGTCGGGCCGTTTTTAAGCGGGGTGGCCATGGCCATCGCCACCTTGGCCGAACAACGCAATGTTCCTTTTGTTATCGATGTGGCCGCCCTGGACGCCATTACCGCCAAAGGGTACAAAAATGTTTTTCGTTGCTTTGCCAAGACCGAATTCTTCATGACCAGTATGGGCAAATATCTGGACCAGATCATCAAAGAAAAGAAGGTGACCATTAAACGGATTGCCGTGACCAATGCCGGCGATGCCTTCGGCCGGGGACAGGGCGCGTCTTTTATCAAGTTTGTCAAGGACAAAAAAATGCCCTTTGAAATCGTCGAGCACATCGAATATCCCCTGGGGGTTAAGGATCTTTCAGCCGAGGTCGCTAAGTTAAAGGCTTCCAAACCGGACCTCCTTTGTCCCGTGGCCCGGCCCGGCGATGCCAAGCTCCTGATCCGGGAACTCTATAAACAGCGGGTGGAATTGCTGGGTATCATCAGCCCGGGCAGCCCGGGTTGGTACGAGCCGGAATTCGTCAGGGACATGGACAAGCTGGCCTATTATGTCTTGGATAATGTGCCCTGGGTCAACCCCAAGAGCCGAAAATTCCAGGAAGCCAATGCCCGTTTTGAAAAACTTTATCCCGGGAAATACCTGGATACCAATTCCGGGTATTCCTACACCGGGGTACTGGTCATCGCCGATGCTTTGGAACGGGCCAAATCAACCGATCCCGAGGCCCTGCGGGAGGCCTTGCGCAAGACCAATTTCAAAGATAATCCCATGGTCGGCGGTCCGGTGATTTTTGATGAAAAAGGGGATAATATCAATGCCGTCACGGCCATGGTCCAGGTCCTGCCCGATCCCAATATGGACGATCGGGTCAAGGTGGTCCTGCCCAAGGAAGCGGCCCAGGCCCCTTACGTCTTTCCCTGGAAACAACTCTGGGAACGGGGAGCCTATAGAACATCGGATTACGGGTTGCGGGTTACGGGTTGGAAATCAAGGAGGCCTTAATCTTTTCCCTATCAACAAGCGTAACGCGTAACAGAGAAATTCCAAATATTATGAGTGACCAATCATGAATATGGATCTGGTTCTGCAGTTGGCCGTGCAGGGGTTTTTGATGGGAGGGGTCTATGGCTTGATCGCCTTGGGCCTCTCCCTGATCTTCGGGGTCATGCGGGTCATCAACTTTGCCCACGGCGAGATGATGGTTTTTGCCATGTTCATCAGCATTACCCTTCTCCTGGGACTGGGTCTTGATCCCTATCTGTCCCTGCCGATTTGTGCGGCCGTCATGTTCGGGATCGGGTATCTGGTTCAACGGGTCTTCGTCAATCGCATATTGGACCTGCCCGAGGCCATGCAGGTCCTGGTCCTGGTCGGCATGGCCATCATCTTTGAAAACGGGACCTTGATGATCTGGGGGGGAAGCGACATCAGCCCCAAGACCAGCCTGGCCCTGTCCTCCATCCGCCTGGGATCATTGACCATTGACGTCCCTCGTCTTATCGCCTTTGTTTTAGCCATTATCATTACCTTGATCGTCATGATCTTTTTGAAGAAGACCACCATCGGTAAGGCCATCCGGGCCGCCGCCGACAACCGTTTCGGGGCCTTGATTATCGGAACCAATATTAACCGCCTCTACGGCATCTGTTTTGGAATCGGCACGGCCTGCGTAGGGGCCGCCGGGGCTTTGCTGGTGCCCTTGATGCCGGCCAAGGCCACCATGGGCGCCCCTTATACCATGGTCTCTTTTGTCATCGTCATCCTGGGCGGCATGGGGAGCCTGATCGGAGCCCTGGTCGGAGGGTTGATTATCGGGGTCGCCGAATCCCTGGGCACGGTCTTTCTGCCCAGCTCCATGAAGCAGGCGGTCAGCTTTACGATTATGATCGTTATCCTTCTTTTCCGGCCCCAGGGGCTTTTTGGGGGTAAGGGATGAGGAGACTGTATATCTTCCTGGCCCTTGTTTTAGCAGTCCTGCTCTTCCTTCCCGGGGTGCTCAACAATTACTGGCTGGAGATCTTTATCCTCATTTTTTACTATGCCTATCTGGGACAATGTTGGAATGTGTTGACCGGTTATACGGGCAACATCTCCCTGGGCCATGCCCTTTATGTCGGAATCGGGGCTTACACCTCCGTCCGCCTGGCCATGGTCTTTGGCCTGAGCCCCTGGGTCGGGATGTTTATCGGGGCCTTGCTGGCCATGGCCGTCGGTTTGTTCGTTGGCTATCTGGGTTTCCGCTTCGGCCTCAAAGGGGTCTATTTCGTTTTGATCACCATCTCCTTTGCCGAGCTCGGCCGGTTGATCGCCTTGCACATGGAAAGCCTGGGTTCTTTTATGGGGCTTTTTATCGATTTTAAACCGAGCTTTTGGAACATGCAGTTCAGAGGGAACCTTCCCTATTATTACATTTCTTTAGGGCTGGTCCTCTTTTCGGTGATTGTGGTCCGGGCTTTGGAAGTCTCCAAGATGGGCCGTTATCTGGTGGCCATCCGGGAGGATGAGGAGGCGGCCGAAAGCCTGGGAGTTAATACCTTGAAGTACAAGATGTGGGCCATTGCCTTGAGTGCCTTTATGACCGCCCTGGGGGGGACCTTCGACGCCAACCGGATTTTTCATCTGAGCCCCGACCGGGTCATGAGTATGGGCATGTCCATTGAGATCATCCTGCGGCCGATCATCGGCGGTATGGGCACGGTCCTGGGGCCTATCGTCGGATCCTTTTTGATCACCCTGCCGGCCGAATGGACCAGGGCCTATCTGTCGGAGGTGGGCCGGCCCGGGATGCACATGGTCATTTACGGTTTTGTGCTCATCTTTGCCGTCTTCTTTTTCCCCAGGGGGGTCATGCCTTTTTTAAACAGGATCTTTAAACCGTTTTTTGTTAAAACTAAATACATGCCCCCAAGGAGCGCCTTGCTAAACATGAGGAAATGGTTTTCTCCGCTCCGAACTCGTTAACTCAGGGAGATTTTCTCTATTAAGAGGAACGGCCGGTGAATCTATTAACCATAGAGGGCGTTGGAAAAAGTTTCGGCGGCCTGCGGGCCTTGAATGATATTTCCCTCCAGATCAATTCCCGGGAAATAGTGGCCATCATTGGCCCCAACGGCGCCGGGAAGACCACCTTATTCAACTGCCTGACCGGGTTTCTGTCACCGGACAAGGGCCGGGTCTCTTTTCAGGGGCAATCGGTGCTGGGTTTGAAACCCCATCAGGTCTGCCGCCTGGGGATGGTCCGGACCTTCCAGATCGTCAAGCCTTTTTTGGAACTGACGGTTATAGATAATGTTATCGTGGCCGCTTATAATCGTTTGCCCTCGTTGGCCGAGGCAAACAAAAAGGCCCGAGAGGTCATCGAATTTGTGGGCCTGGATGATAAACGGACGGCCCTGGCTAATGAATTGACTTTGCCGCATCGCAAACGTCTGGAACTGGCCCGGGCCCTGGCCACTGAGCCCACCCTCCTCATGCTCGACGAGGTCATGGCCGGCATCAATCCCACGGAAACCGATACCCTGATCAAGCTGATTCAAGAGATCAATGCAAAGGGGGTGACCATCCTTTTGATCGAGCATGTCATGCGCGGGGTCATGGCCTTGTCGCAACGGATTGCGGTCCTCAACTTCGGGGAAAAGATCGCCGAGGGATTGCCGGAAGAGGTGACCCAAAATCCCTTGGTGGTCGAGGCCTATCTGGGAGAGGATTATAAACCGTGCTGAAGGTTGAAAACACCGATGTCTTTTATGGGGACTTGCAGGCCCTGAGGGGTATTTCTCTGGAGGTGGCCGAGGGAGAGATCGTCTCCGTCATCGGTTCCAACGGGGCCGGGAAGTCCACGACCATCAAAACCATCTCCGGCATGCTCCGGGCCCGCAGCGGTTCCATCACCTGGTACGACCGGTCCATCAGCCGATGTTCCACCTCAGATATTGTCGCTATGGGGATCATCCAGATCCCCGAAGGCCGGCAGCTTTTTCCCTCCATGTCGGTTTTGGAAAACTTGGAATTGGGGGCCTTGAATTCCAAGGCCCGTAAAGACAAGGCGGAAAACCTGAAAAAAATTTATAATCTTTTTCCCCGCCTGGAGGAAAGAAAAGAGCAGACCGCCGGCACCTTGTCCGGTGGGGAACAACAGATGCTGGCCATCGGGCGGGGCCTGATGTCCAAGCCCAAGATCCTCATGTTGGACGAACCTTCGTTAGGCCTGTCCCCGATTTTAGTCAAGACCATCTTCGACATCATCCGGCAAATCAATAAGGATGGGACCACGATCCTTCTGGTGGAGCAAAACGTCCATCATGCCCTGCGCATGGCCCAGCGGGCCTATGTCCTGGAAAACGGGGAAATCGTCATGCACGGCCCGGCCCAGGACCTGATGCAGAACGACCACGTCTGCCGGGCCTATCTGGGGTTATAAGGAGTTCAGCACTTTGGAAATCACGCCGATCATCGTTGAACAGGGCAATCAGAATTCTTTATACCAGACCATGGGCATTCGCCTCGAAGAGGCCGTCGGCGGGAAGGCCCGCACCATCTTGAACCCTCGGCCAGAAGTCTGCTGGCCCTTTTCAGACCAGCCTCACGGGGGCGTTCTTTTTACGACCATGGATACCACCATGGCCTGGGCCGTACTCTCCGTGGTGGAGCCGGGCCACGGCTGTTCCACCATTGACCTCAACATCCAGTATCTGGCCCCGGCCAATAAAGGTCCCTACCAATGTCAGGCCTGGATAACCCACCGGACCGGCCGAATGGCCTTTTTGCGGGCTGAAATCACGGATTCCCACCATGCTTTGTTGGCCAACGGCCAAGCCGTATTCCGAATCATCAAAAGGCCGATAATTTAAGAGGGAAATACGGTTCAAGGTATAAGGTCAGGGTACAAGGTTCAAGGTTCGGAAAAACCCGTTTCATGTTTCGCTGGTGGGTATCTGGTTTTAAAACCTTAAACCTCAGACCTTGGACCTTGAACCGCTTTTATTTTCCGGGCCACCAGGGCAAAATCACGGGTTCCGATCGATAAAGTTTAGAGACTTCCTTGTCAGTCGGCCTGTTTATCATTTTGAGGATGCACCGCCATAGCGATTTTTTAGAAGAGAACCGACCTCATTTAGATTATTTAGATTGTCAAAAGCCGCAGTGTTGTTATTAAGCTGGTTATCCAATTGCCTCTGAACAGCGTCGGACAGCACCCATCCGAGGGGAAAGCCCATTTTGTTTTTGCTTAGCCCGAAGTGCAAAAAGTTTTCCTGGCCCACGTGCCACATGACGGTCTCGCGGGCATAAACGGCCCGGGCATTGCGGGTGTTCAACATGGTTATCACCGGGGAAAGGGCTTCGCTGAGAAAGAGACCCGGGCTGGAGGCCTTGTCCTTGTCTTTTGTGGCCAGACGGATATTTTTATATCGAGGATCGACCGGTTGATTGCTGATGTGGATGACCACAGGCGTGACCTTTTTCCAGGCCGGATCATTATCAGCCAGGGCGTCGATAGCCTGCAGGATTTCAAGGACCGTCGTCTCCCCGGAGTTTTCGAAATAGCCGCCATCCACGGCCCGTCCGTAAATTCGGCCCTCTTTTTCAAGGGTTCCGGCGGGGCTGACATAGGTGAAACGGGCGCTTAAGTGTACGGCGGTGCTGAGGGGTAACGATTCCTTTGTATAGAAATTGTTCAGATCTTCGGCGTCGTTGAAGTCTTCGGGCCTTAGCCTCAGGTTGCTGACGATCAGCCGTTTGCCGGTTTCCACCCAGGTGGAATTCAAAAACAGGGCCGGCAGCCATTTCTGCCCTTGATTTTCCCAAAGGTTGTCGAAGGGTTTAGAGAACCGATCATTTTTTATTGTTTGGCTCCAGGCTTTCTCCCAGGCCCCTTCCAAAGTCCGGGCCCGGTCGAAACTGGGCATTGGCCAGAACCAAAAGCGCTGAAAAAGATCCGGGTAAAGCATGGTCCCCACGACCGGCGCCAGAAAATCCTCACTAAGGATTTTTTTGGTGGTCGGCAGAAAATCCTTCGCGCCCAGGGGCCGGAGACCTTCCCGGTCGCCATAAAAGCCGTCGGCGGTTACCGGGGCATCGGCCAACTGAGCCATGAATACGGCTGAACCGAGACTTCCGCCTGAAACGCCACTTATGGCGAACAATTGATCGGGAAAGCAGGGATTTTTGTCCGTGATCCGGCTGAGCACGCTGGCGGCCCAATAGGCGGCTCGAATGCCGCCGCCTTCGGCGGCCACGACGAAAAGCGGATAATGGCCGGTCGGAGAAGGACGCAGCAACTGATGTTGGTGCCAGGCCATAAGGGCTTCGCGGACATTCTGTCGTTTTTCCAGGGGGGGTGGAGGCGTTGGAAGGGTTCGGACCCCATGGTTGTCGTTCCAGAGACTGAAGATAATGGCCAGGATGAGTAGTGCAGATAGGACCGGGATGCGGAGCTTCATTCCGACGAAGTCCAGGATGCTGCCCCCCGCGATCCAGCCGGCGGCTGCAAGGAGCAGGATCGCGGCGGCCCCGATGAGCGGCGCCGTCTGCTGGGGTGCCAGCCAGAACAGAAAAAAGAGGAAGCAGGCCAGGGCAAGGGTTCCTCCGGCAAAGATTTTTACTCGCCGGGGAAGGTCTCGAACGGCAGAGACGCCGTATTCGAGATCGTCACTGGGCGTTATACTAAGAAGTTTGACGAAAGGGGTGACGATGGGATGGCGCCGGGGACTTTTTGACCTTAGCCGTTTATACAGGACGGCCATCCACTTGCGCCGCTTGGTGACACAATAGAGAAAGACAAAGGCTCCCAGAAAGGCCCCCAGGGCATACTCCAACAGGAGGCGGCGTCCCGGGTCATTCGGATCATCGTACCCGAAGGAGGCTCGAAACAGTGCGGCGGCGATGCTCATGGCGGCACAGAAGCCGATATAGCGCGGGGCCTTGGTGCGGAAAGGGTGAAATCTTGGGATATTGGCCGGCACGCCCGGAAACTTGAGGAAGAGCATGACGCGCGACCAATACCAGGCCGAAACGGTCCAGAAGAGGGCGCTCAAGAAGAAAAACAAGCGCAGATAATTGTCTACCGTGGTTCCGGCGAGGCGTTCAGCCAGGCCGCGCAGAAGGTCCTGGCCCTGCGGGACCAGAAGCAAAAAAAAGGCCCCGGCACCGACCATGATCAGAGAGAAACGGCAGGGCTTGATTACGCTGGTCCAGGTGTGAATCCAATCCAAGCCGATTTGGAGTCGTTTTACCAGCCGGTCCGTGAAGGAAGCAGCAACGCCTGATTTGTTCATGGTTGTCCGAAAAGCTCTTCCATTATTGTTTTAGCCTCTTCCAGCCTGGCTGCGTCTACCATTACGGTCCCCCAACCTTTCTGGGTCACAAACAGACCGTCATAGGCCGTATCCTTATATTCTCTGACTAAGAAAGGGATGTGGCTTCTTTCAAGGGCATCGGTGAGAAGATCGGCCTGAAATCGATTATCCAGGGTGATCAATTTTATCCATTTCATTGGGTATCCCGAATTTATCGTTTCCCTATCTTCTGAAATTAGTTCGAAAATAACCTTTGTACCCCCCTTCCTGTATGTTAAGGGTAGAGATAAGTATAAGAATAAGAGGTTAGTAAATGATATTCAATTTTTTTTATACTCTGGACTGCAGACGCCCCAACCCTGACTCTCTGAGGTCGTGGGGAGCAGATGCCAAGATTCCCATTAACCGAACAATTGCTGGGCGGAAGAGCCGTATCGCAAGGACGGGAAAAGAAGGACTGGATATGAGTTCCAAACATTTATTGGCATCGATGTTTACAAAGACGAATTGGAAGTCTTTTTTTATCAAACGGTGAACGCAAACTACTCCTAATACGGGAGAAGGGGTGGCTACCTTGATCTCTGCCTGATCGGCGGCTCTGCTCTGATCGCTTAGAAGCCACAGGAGGCTAGAAAAACAGGCGGTCGAAGGACTAACGTCTGCCGGTTTTTCGGCGGTGGCAATCCTGACAGGTTCGGGACTTTGCCAAGGCAAGGGAATTGCAGTCGGATCCCTTGATGCTAGAGTCTTGGCCTCTTTGGGGAAGCTAACGACCGGAAGCCAAATCACCAGAGGTCAGGAATTGGAGGCCTGACATGCGCTGACGGCAGATCGTGGACATGATTACCGCGGAGAAAAACCGCTTGGGCGCCAAAACGGACCGCCTCCAGATCCAGGAACACATCAGGTATCTGGAAAAAGCTTTGAAAGAAACTCCAGGAATCAATAAATCGCTCAAGAAGCACCTCAGTTTCGGGAAAATAATCGGATCATCGCAGCTCCCGGGGCCGGACCGATATACAGTGACCTCTGTCCGATTGCGGAACTGGGATCCTAAACCGAAAAGCTGTTGGGGCTTTAGTAGGCGTGCTAAACCGTGACAGCGGCCGGTTTCGAGGCAACGGTGCTTGGGGAGGCGCCCGAGTTCGGGCTGTCCCATATGGCCACCTGGCGGCCACCCGTTGCAATCCGGTTATTCGTGCCTTCTATGAACGCCTGACCAAAGCTGGAAAAGAACATAAAGTGGCCTGACGGCCTGTATGCATAAGATGATCATTATCTTAAATGTCATGATAAAAAATCAAACTCCCTGGTGCTTAACCAGTTAATTTTTGCTTGACTCCCAACACAATTGCTCCCCCCTCCGAGGGGGAGGGTGAGGGAGGGGGGGATTTTCATCGTTTCGTGGCGCCCGAAATGGCGCATGTAGGCTTAATAAGAATAAGTATACCATCGGCATTCGTGAATCTCCAGAATTTTCCCGGTGCGTTCAGCCTGGCCGCGCAAAAGGTCCTGGCCCTGCGGGACCAGGAGCAAAAAAAACGCCCCGGCACCGACCATGATCAGAGAGAAACGACACGGCTTGATTACGCTGGTCCAGGTGTGAATCCAATCCAAGCCGATTTGGAATCGTTTTAGCAGTCGGTCCGAGAAGGAAGCGGCAAGGCCCGATTGGTTCATGGTCGTCCGAAAAGCTCTTCCGTTATTATTTTAGCCTCTTCCTTTCTGGCTGCGTCTACCATTACGGTCCCCCAACCTTTCTGGCTCACAAACAGACCGTCATAGGCCGTATCCTTATATTCTCTGACCAGGAAAGGGATGTTGCTTCTTTCAAGGGCATCGGTGAGAAGATCGGCCTGAAATCGATTATCCAGGGTGATCAATTTTATCCATTTCATTGGGTATCCCGAATTTCTCCGTTTCCCTTTATCTTATACCATCGGCATTCGGGAATCTCCATAATTTTCCCGTCGGCGTTTGGAAAATTGGGCTGGATTCATTTTCCGTTGTCAAATGGAAACAATCGATGTAAAGATCTTCGGTAGAAGAGAAAAATGAATCAGCCACGGGGCCTGCACGGTCAACTGCGGAAAAATATTCGGGTAGGACATTCATGACATCTTTTTTTAAAGATCCTGTTCGCTATCGTTGGTGGATGCTGGCTGTCATGGGAGTGATCTATTTCCTGGCCTGTATTCACCGCATATCCCCCACGGTCATCGCTCGGGATCTGGTGAATGAATTCGGGGCCGATGCCACGGCCCTCGGTTTCATGGCCTCGGCCTATTTCTACCTCTATGCGGCCATCCAGCCCCCTGTCGGCCTATTGTCCGATACGATCGGGCCCCGTCGGGTGGTGACTATTTTTACGCTTATCTCCTGCCTGGGGTGTCTGGTTTTCGGGCTGGCCACGAATATGTTCATGGCCGGTGTGGGTCGGGCCTTGATCGGTATCGGTGTGGGCGGCATTTTTGTGCCCGGACTGAAGATCTTCTCCAATTGGTACAAACCGAAAGAATTTGCCGGGGTGACCGGACTCTTCTTATCACTGGGCGGCGCCGGGAGTCTGTCCGGCTCCCTTCCCCTGACCTACCTGGTGCTCCTATTAGGCTGGCGTCTTTCTTTTGTCGGCATCGGGGGCGTTTCCCTGCTTTTCGGGGTCCTGGCCTGGATTATTCTTCGGGACCGGCCGGAAGACAAGGGCTGGCCGCCGATCATTGATACGCACCCTTTGTCTTCAACCCAGACAGGGCCTCTGCCGGAGGATATGTCAACGGGTAAGCGCTTGGGGCTCATTTTAAAGAGTTGGGGATTCTGGCTCATCACCCTTTCCTACTTTTTTTTCGGCGGGCCGGGTCTTACCTTTCAGGGGCTCTGGGCAGTTCCCTATTTGATGGATATTTACGGTTACTCCCGTCTTCAGGCCGGAGGGTTATTGATGGTCATGCCTCTGGGATCGATCATCGGTGCTCCCCTGATCGGCTTTCTGGCCGATCGGTTAAACATGGAACGAAAATGGGCCCTGGCTATATCCTTATTTTTTCCTCTAGCCGGTTGGACGGTTTTTTTTCTGACCGGCGGTAAGCCGCATCCCGGTCTTATCATCCCCATGCTATTTATCTTTGGGTTTTTCGGCTGGGGTGCCCTCTCTCTGTACATGACCATGGTGAAAGAAATCTTTCCAACTCGGCTTACCGGGACGGCCATGGGTTTGATGAACCCGGCCGCCTTTCTGGCTACGGCCCTTTTTCAACCATTCACCGGTTTCTTGATGGATGCCGTGGGCAGAACCGGCTCTGCTTACCCTTTGGAGGCCTATCAAAGAGTCTTTATGGTCTTCTTCGTGTCGATGGTCATTTCTTTCGGCTTAATCCTCTTATTAAAAATTCCAAAGGCGGGACGGATGGAAGATTAGTGCGGAAATACCGTTCGGATTTTTTGTGACTTTCCGTCTACTGGGTCGTTGTCGTCGGAGGCTCCATGATCTTGATTTCTCCAAAGTTTCTTTCATAATTTTCGACGTTCTCTTGAAGGGCCTTGACAATTCGTTTCATATGCATCGGGGTTACTATGATGCGCGCCACCAGATGGGGACCGTTGGGCGACTGAAGTAACCAATCCATGACGAACTCTTCCGGGCCGTGGGCGACCAGCATGGTATTACTGTAGCGACCCCTGGACAATTCGTCTCCCGTGTTGATCTTTACCGATTGAGGTTCATTCTGTTTTATATCCATTTGTTCCTCCTTTAGTTGGCTTGATATGATCCCACTTTATCCTTCGGGGTCCGTTTGACCTTTTCTTTCACCGCGAGGTCTTTCTTGGGGGTTTTGTTGCCGGACGTGACCGTCCGGCCATATTCCGCCAACGCTATTTTTAGTCCACCCAGTCAAAGGTGCGGGTGACGGCTTTTTTCCAGCCGGCGTAAAGACGTTCCCGTTGGGCCGCTTCCATGCGGGGGTGCCACTCTTTATCGCGGCCCCAGTTGAGGCGCAGTTCGTCGAAGTTTTTCCAAAAACCTACGGCCAGACCGGCGGCGTAAGCGGCACCCAGGGCCGTGGTCTCGGCCACCTTGGGACGGATGACCGGCACGTTCAACAGGTCCGCCTGGAACCGCATCAACAGTTCGTTGAAGACCATGCCGCCGTCCACCTTGAGGGCCTTGAGCCGGATGCCGGAGTCCTTTTCCATGGCGTCAAGCACCTCGCGGGTTTGATAGGCCGTGGCTTCCAGGACGGCCCGGGCAATGTGTCCCTTGTTGACGTAACGGGTCAGGCCGGCGATGACGCCCCGGGCATCGGAGCGCCAGTAAGGGGCGAAGAGTCCGGAAAAGGCCGGGACGAAATAGATGCCGCCGTTGTCTTCGACCGTAAGGGCCAGGGTCTCCACTTCGGCGGAATTCCGGACCAGTCCCAGGTTGTCCCGCAGCCACTGGACCAGGGCGCCGGTGATGGCGATCGATCCTTCCAGGGCATAGACGGCCTTCTGATCGCCGATCTTGTAAGCCACGGTGGTCAGAAGACCGCTGGTGCTGGGAACCGGCAGCTCGCCCAGGTTCAGAAGCATAAAACAGCCCGTGCCATAAGTGTTCTTAGCCTCGCCGGGGTTGAAGCAGGTCTGACCGAAAAGGGCCGCTTGCTGGTCGCCCAAATCACCGCTCACCGGCACCCCATCGAGTGCACCCTTGGCCGACCCATAGATTTCCGAGGAGGAACCAATTTTCGGCAGCATAGCCTTGGGGATATTTAGCATTTTTAATATCCCGTCATCCCAGTCCAGGCTGTTCAGGTTCATCATAAGCGTACGGGAGGCATTGGTCACATCGGTGACATGGACCCCGGTCAGGTTCCAGATGACCCAGGTGTCGATGTTACCGAAAAGCAGCTCACCGTTTTCAGCCCTCTTTTGTGCCTCCGGCACATGATCCAAAATCCATCTGATTTTCGGGCAGGAAAAATAGGTGGCCAGGGGGAGGCCGGTTTTCCCTCGCAGACGATCCTGTCCTCCTTCTCTGGCCAGTTCCTGGCAGATCAGGTCCGTGCGGGTGTCCTGCCAGACAATGGCATTGGTGATGGGTTTGCCGGTGGATTTTTCCCAGACCACCGTGGTCTCCCGCTGGTTGGTCACGCCGACAGCGGCGATGTCCTTGGAAGAACACTTCCCCTTTTCCAGAGCGCCTTGGATGACCTCCTGGGTGTTGGCCCAGATTTCCAGGGGATCATGTTCCACCCAACCGGGGCGGGGATAGATTTGACGGTGCTCTTTCTGAGCCACGGAAACGATGTTTCCTCCGTGATCAAAAAGGATGCAGCGACTGCTGGTGGTGCCTTGATCGACGGCCGCGATGTATTTAGCCATAGGACCTCCGGAAATTCAGTTTGAAGAGAAGGATTCCAGGATTCAGCCGCTCGGCTTCGCCGAGCTAAAGAAGAGGCATCCCTCGGATGCCAGGGTTCAAGGGTTTAAATTCCAAACCTTTCACTTGAATCCTGGACCCCTCGGCCCCTTGAATCCTATTTTCATGATTCGTGGGGCCCCGGCTCATTCCGTCAGAGCCCGGATAATCTCCTGGCAGAACTCGGGCAAATCAAGGGGGGTGCGGCTGGTGATGATGTTGCCGTCTCTTACCGCCGGCATATCTACGAATTCAGCCCCGGCATTGATCAGGTCATCTTTAACGGCGGCGAAACTGGTCGCCCGTTTGCCTTTCATCAGGCCGGCTGAGATCAGAATCCAGGGAGCGTGGCAAATGGCTGCAATCAGTTTACCCTGCTGATGGCATTGGCGAGTCAGTTCAAGGGTCTCGGGGTGCCGGCGCAAGGCATCAGGGGAGAATCCGCCGGGGAAGAGCAGACAATCTATCTCTGCGGCCTTGAGCTCTTCGATTTTTCGAATGCTGTGCCGTCTCCCCTCGGGCATGACGGGAATGGGAACCGGATGACCAAAGCGGCCGGTGACCGGCTTGCTTTCGATCCAGGGACGCGGATGGTTACCCATCTGCACCGGTACGACGACAATTTCGGCCCCCTCTTCACTCAGCCGAAGTAATGGATACAGGAGTTCGATATCCTCAAATTCGTTCGCTACGATCATAACTACTTTTTTCCCGGAAAGTTTCTCTGCCATTGGTCCAGGCCCTCCACCGGCCTCGAAAGTCGATTGGTTTAAGATTTAAAAGGATTGATAACGGAAATACCGTTGTCCCGATGCACCATCCCTGAAAGTGGCCTCGGCCCATTCCATGGCCTCTTTCTCTCTCTTTTTGTCTTTGGCCATCTCGACGTAAGCCGATTCCAGATTTGGCCGAACTACGTGGGGCCGAACCAATTCCTGTATGAATCTGTTTATCTTAGGCCGACCTTTTATTTTGTTCAGACCCTTGTGCGTGACCTATACGTGTAGCTGCCAGGAGAGGTCGAAACGGTCAAGGTTCATTACTTTGTTCCACACCGCTGCAAAGTCGTGCAGGAACTTCTCCTGAGAGTCATCATATCCGTAGACTTCCGCCAAGGCCCTGAGTTGGGAATTCGAACCGAAGATCAGGTCGACACGGGTGCCGGTCCACTTGAGTGCGCCCGTTGCACGATCACGACCCTCGAATACGCCGTCGTCTTCCACGGTTGCCTTCCAGGTCGTGCTCATGTCGAGCAGATTCACGAAGAAGTCATTGGTGAGCGCCTCTGGCCGCTTGGTGAAGACGCCGTGCTGGGACCCTCCGAAGTTGGTCTTCAGAACCCGCATGCCGCCCACGAGCACTGTCATTTCGGGTGCGGTCAGGGTCAGCAATTGCGCCTTGTCGATTAGCAACTCCTCGGCCGATACGGCATAGCGGGTCTTCTGATAGTTGCGGAAGCCATCCGCGATCGGCTCGAGCACGGCGAAGGAGGCCGCATCGGTTTGCTCCTGCGAGGCGTCCATGCGTCCCGGTGTGAAAGGAACCGTCACCTCGTAACCAGCATTCTTCGCAGCCTGCTCGACGCCCGCGCAACCGGCCAGAACGATCAGGTCAGCCAGTGATACCTTTTTGCCGCCGGACCGTGTGCTATTGAACGCGCTCTGGATGCCCTCTAAGGTCTTGAGCACCTTCGCCAGTTGGGCAGGCTGGTTGACTTCCCAATCCTTCTGCGGCGCCAGACGAATGCGGGCCCCATTGGCACCGCCGCGCTTGTCGGAGCCACGGAAGGTGGACGCCGAAGCCCAGGCGGTCGAAACCAGCTCCGACACGGACAGGCCGGAAGCCAGGATTTTGCCCTTGAGGGAGGCGATGTCCTGTGCATCAATCAGTTTGTGATTGACGGCCGGGATGGGGTCTTGCCAGATGAGCTCTTCTGCCGGAACCTCCGGGCCGAGATAGCGTGCGCGCGGGCCCATGTCGCGGTGCGTCAGCTTGAACCACGCCCGGGCGAAGGCGTCCGCGAGCTGATCCGGATTTTCCATAAAGCGCCGGGAAATCTTTTCGTAGACAGGGTCGAACCGCAGAGCGAGGTCCGTGGTCAGCATCGATGGCGCGTGACGCTTGGACGGGTCGTGCGCATCCGGCACGGCACCGGCGCCTGCGTCTCCCTTCGGCTTCCACTGGTGCGCACCGGCCGGGCTCTTCGTCAATTCCCATTCGTAGCCGAACAGGTTATGGAAGAAATTGTTACTCCACTTCGTTGGCGTCGTGGTCCAGATGACTTCCAGGCCGCTGGTGATCGTGTCACCGCCCTTGCCCGTACCAAATTTGCTCTTCCAGCCCAGGCCTTGCTCCTCGATGCCGGCGGCTTCCGGCTCCGGGCCCACCAGTGCCGCATCACCGGCGCCGTGGGTCTTGCCGAAGGCGTGGCCGCCCGCGATGAGGGCCACCGTCTCCTCGTCGTTCATCGCCATGCGAGCGAAGACCTCGCGGATATCCCCCGCCGCAGCGATCGGGTCCGGGTTGCTGTTCGGGCCTTCCGGGTTCACATAGATCAGGCCCATCTGAACGGCGGCGAGGGGATTTTCGAGTTCCCGGTCACCGGTGTAACGCTTGTCTCCAAGCCACTCGCTCTCGGAGCCCCAGTAGACGTCCTTTTCGGGTTCCCAGATGTCCTCACGGCCGCCGGCGAAACCGAAGGTCTTGAAACCCATCGATTCCAAAGCGACGTTGCCGGTGAGGATCATCAGGTCGGCCCAGGAAATTTTCCGGCCGTACTTCTGCTTGATTGGCCAGAGCAGTCGGCGTGCCTTGTCGAGGTTCGCATTGTCGGGCCAGCTATTGAGGGGTGCAAAGCGCTGGCTGCCGTTGCCTGCGCCGCCGCGGCCGTCGCCGGTGCGGTAGGTGCCGGCGCTGTGCCAGGCCATACGGATGAACAAGGGTCCGTAGTGGCCGAAGTCCGCCGGCCACCAGTCCTGCGACTTCGTCATCAGTTCACGGAGGTCCTTCTTCACGGCCTCCAAGTCGAGACTCTTAAACTCCTTAGCGTAGTTGAAGCCCTCGCCCATTGGATTGGACTTGGAGGAATGCTGGTGCAGGATATCGAGCTTCAACTGGTTCGGCCACCAGTCTCGGTTCGTTGTGCCGCCGCCGGCAGGGTGTTTGTGAACTCTGCCCGTTCTTTCTTCATCCATGATATTTACTCCTTTCGTTGTGCGAATTGTTGAACAGCGCACCTATGAATAATAATAGTTTTTCGCGGCCCATCTGAATATACGCGGCGTTGACCTATGCCAGCAGCTTGCGGGGGCAGAAGGCCTAAGTTAACGCCATTCGGCATTGGGTCCGACCCCTCATTAAAAACAATGAGACTTGGAGCCAAGGCTAACATGGCTCGGAGGCCGGAGAGCAGACCTCAAATCTTTCACCGACCCAGGAGTCTTTAAAGTCTATAACCGTTTGATTTAAAAGATCCTCATCTCGCCGGTCATAGACAAAATCTATACCTTTTAAGTGCACCGTCTCATCGCCTTCTCTCGGTTCATCCGGAACCATTCCCAATACGGGGCCAATTCAACCAAAGCCTTGCTGAATTAAACGGATAGATTTGGAAGAATAATTTTCTAATACCTTGAGAAGTTTAATCTTCGCTGTTTCCGTCAAAGTTATTTCAATCATCACATCCCCCTAAGGGTATGATTCGTGGCACGAAGCATGGGGGCCGAGAAACCAGACAAAAAAGGACCCTCGGCGTAAAATGGCCTGGTTGGTGTCGCTACGGCGGCGATGTGGTTTACTTGTAAACTTCTTTTCGGTGCTGTATTCTTAAGATGAGAGCCGTATCTCCTATTATCGAAAAGATTACCCTGAAGTCACCCACTCTAAATTTTTTTAAACCTGAAAATTTACCGGTTAAATTCGGTAAAGACTCAGCCTTTTGAGGGAGTTCATCCTCAATTTTTTTTAAAATTCCTCTAACCTGTTCCTTGGCTATTTTCTTGAGATCACGGGAGACGGATTTCTTGAAAGCCATCCTATAGTTCAAGTTCTTTCCTCAGGTCTCCAATAGTGATTATAGGATCAGTCGTGTCATGCAAACGATCATAGGCGACCTGTAAGTCGGCAATTTCAGACAAATAGGCTTCCAAAGCCTTTTGAATATGAAATGACTTTGGCCGCTCTGTTTCTTTTGCAATTTCAGATAGTTTTAAGGCGAGTTCGTCTGTGACCCTTATTGATAAGGCTTTGCTCATACATTGCCTCCGTTGTATTTAATTGTAATACATTTTAAGTCGTTCAAATTAAATTGCAAGGGCTTTTTTAAAGAGTGGAAAATATAATTGAGTGCGGGTTATTGACAGATCGCTTGAGAGCAGAAGGCTTAGGCGATCAAGTGGCATTGGGGTCCAATAGCCTCATTGGTGCCACATTCGGCGGGTTTTCTTAATTGGGGCCGGCTTAGGCCAACCTCTGCCGCTTTTGAGGGTCAAAATGGCCAATATTCGTCACCATCCATGTTGAGCTTAGATGCTCTACCACCCAAGCCAACCAAGACAGTATCGATGAGATGACTATTCCGGCGGTGAAAAACGAAGTCCGCCCTGAGACGGAAGGCTGAACCAGGTCGCCAGTACTCGACCTACCAGTAGTCCTTCGGCATTAAAGACGGCTGTTCCGGCAAATAATTTTTTCCCATCAACGGCCACAGGCCAGGCGATTACCACACAGGGCTCCCCGACGGAAAGCGGAAGGTCGATCTTTCCGATGAGTCGGCCTGACATGCCCGGCCGATGATCGGTTGATTCCAGGATGGCGAAGGCCCCTGGGCAGTCAAGGGCCGTCCAAATAAATTCAGGGCGGACAAAACCCGCTTCATTACCCAGTTCAGGCGCAGGAATCCAAGGCGCAGCCACAGTTTCAGATCCGTTGATACGGCCAGGATGTATCTTCAGCCCTTTCCCTTCATAATCATCGGCTCCGCAACAAAAACAAAAGGGGTGAATGCCTTTGGTTTTCCAGCCGGGATAGGGAGACTCCTTTAAAGCGATTGAGGTTTTTGCCGCCTCGACCGCTGTTTTATAATTCGGGGGTTTGGGTACTTCAAGTTCAAGGGAAGCCGCTTTGGCTTGAACCAAGACTTTTTCTCCGTCCATTAGATAATAACAGCCGTCACCCGGTGCGACCACCTCCATCTCATGATCAACCGGTGTCGGCATCCGAATTAACACATCAGCCGGACCATCGATAAAGTTGGCCATTAAACCGCAGACATAACCCCCATTAGCGATTTTCGGGGGACCGACATAACTCGAAGGGATAGTCAGCCTACCGATTACATTTTTATCAGGATTGCTTCTTTCTTGCAGCTTGTGCATTCTTATTGCCCTTCACTCATTAAATTATTTTTTCCCGGAATCAATGTGATGATGATCGATCAATGATAATCCTCCAAGGTGAAGCCTTTTTTATAGGGGGTCTCCTATTTCCTGTCAAGATAATTAGACTACATGGTTTCTCCTAATTGAGTCGGTACACCTTCTCCATTCTGGCCAGGCCGTCACCGGTCCGGTCCCCGGCCACGCCCTGGTTCCAAACAATCCCGTTGGCTCAATAGAGACGTCCAGTTCCCCCGGGCGGTTATGGAATCCCCCAGCATAACGATACGGGAGCTCGGTGTATCGAATTGGGCAAAGGGTGGAAATAGAAAATGGTTGCCATAACCAAGATCAGGGAAAGTAGCGGTTTTATCGACGATATCTCTGCCCGCGCTAAATTAGGTCGGACTTAGGCCAACTTCTTTCAAATATCTGGATAAGGTTCCGATATCAGGCCTAGGCCTTTTTTGCCCCCCCCCATTTACATTTCGAAAGTGCGGGAAGTCTCCCCCTTTTTGATTTTTCCACAAAGTATTTTGTGAACTCAGTGGATAATGTCCCGCTGGGTTTCACATTCGAATGATCTAATCAGCTAGATCTCTTCGTTAGATCTATTCCAATAACCTTTATGTCGTCTATATTTGGAAATTTCGGAGAAATCCGCTGCCAATGATCCTGAAGTGCGGCAGTCAATCCCACAAAATCCACGCGATTTTCATTACCTGGCACGTCCCAGCCAGTCTTCTGTCCCTGATATACAAGCACAAAAATGCCCCGATTTGAGCGGTTGTCACGTAGATAATCACCACAAAGCTGGTTATCGAGGCGTTCGAACAATTTTGGGCCGGTCCATTTATCAGCGAGCTTTAATTCGACGGGGACCGGCCCATCAAAACCTACCCCATGGAATCGAAGGTCTGGCTTTTTGGCATCGGCAAATTCCTCTTCCTGTGGAATGGAATAACGTCCAAATGCTTTCTCGCGTAGTTCCCTTCCGATGTAATTGCGCATATCGGTTTCCTGAGTAACGGTTTGTAGGATACCAGCGACGCTGCTATCACCGTTTTCCAAGTCATCCTTGAGATCAAGGAAACGCAGGATCGCAAGTTCTGCCAATTCCCTGTGATTGTTAGGTGTACGTTCCAGCTTCTCATTAAAATCCTTTACCTGAGAAGGCGACCAAGGTTTAATATCGCCGTCCTGTTCGGCCTTTGCCTTTGCGTGAACCATCATCCAAGGCCGAGACGTTTCTTCAGGATGCATTTTAGCTATGTCCATCATCGCTAAAAATGACTCTTTGCCTGGAATCTGATTAAGTAAAACCAATAGGCTGTTTCGCGCATCCTGCGCGTGATCGCGTAATCCTGGAGAATAAACGCCCATTCCGGTACGGTTTATGTCTTCTTTGCGTCGGATATATTCGTGCATTAGTAGGAAGAGCGATTTCAAATGCTCCGGCGTCTTAAACGCTTGTCTCGCAGCAGTTCCGTCTTCTCTGCGACCACCCAAGAGTTGGGTTACGAAAGTCATCGCAAACAAAGTTCGTTTCTTCCGGGGAGCTATCTTTTCAATTCTGGCTTTTAGAGAGGCAATTGCGGCTTCGGGAGCAATACCTGTCCATACAGAAAACCAGCAAGCCACATGATCCAGCTTCTTTAATGTATTACATTTTTGAGACGCCAGTTCTTCAATCAGATCATCCGGTAAGGTTGATCCCTGAATAATCTTCAGAAGTTTATCCAGATTGGACAGCTTCTTCGGCTCCGTTGTCTTCAGGATCTCGTAGATTCTAGGTGCGATCTGGTCCCAAGCCCACTGACCCGACCAACTCACGTCATCTATGATGTAGTTTGTTTCTGTCTCTGGCTTCTCTATGGACAACTCGTAACGGACTTCTCTCATAAGAAAATCGCACACAATCTTAGGGTGTGTCTCGAAAAGCTTTGGGAACCAAGTGGGGAAGCCATTCAGCTCAAATGATGCGTATTTGCACGCTAGTTCGACTTCTGCAGTACTTAGATTTTTCGCCCATTCTTGGGTTTCAATTGATTCGATCTCAAGACCTGTGAGCCCTATAATAACGGCCGAGGTCGTTTGGTTAAATGGAGCACCTTCCGAACGCAATTTTGGCTTATGATGTCTCCAAAAGGATACTACACCATCCTTATAGAAGCGTGCGACTTCCTCTCCGTAATCCGGTATCAATATTTTCCAGTTATACTCGGTCCACCGTCCCGTTGTTATCTTCCTGTCACGAGTCTGATTAAAAAGATAGAGCATGGAGTTTGTGATGGTCCCAGGCTTTTCGTGGAGAGTCGCTCGGTCCCTATCAAGATTATCTTTGAGGTGTTTCCTCCAGCCATCGTGGTATTTCTCTTGTTTCTTACGAGCGGCTTCGTCCTGCTTTTTCCATTTGGCTTCCTGCTGCTTCAAACGACGCGAAATCTTATTTTGAGCGGGCGGTCTTAAATAGGCATCAAATCGCTCGGACAGCTCATCGTTGCCTGCGGCTATTCTCTTCAGTTGCACACGCCATGCGGGCGGCCGATTAGCCGATTTGTAGAGTTCAAAGGCCAGCGACAAGGCGACCAACTTGTCGTCCAAAAATGCTTGGAGAGAAATCTCTTCAGATACATACCCAAAATCACCTTCTTTAAACCGCCATAATGATCCGAAAAACGTAGTTTGCCAAAATTCAGTTAGCCGCTCTCCATGGCTCTTGTCAAGGGCCTCCCTAGATCTTCGTACCTCAAACCAGAACAACGTCCGGTTCAGCTCCTGCCATGCGGGAACGAGTTTTGAAAATTCGGCTTTGACTTCAGTCAGTTCATCTCGCCCATATTTACGCGCAGCAGAGAATTTGTGCAGGATTGCAATTGCATCTGATTGGAGCGATGCCGGATGATGGGATAAAATCATTCGCTCGACGGCTTTTGATGCCGGCACCATCAACCACTGAAACTTCTCGGATAATTCGCAATACCGGCGTTCTATTACCGGTGGAAGGCTAAGTAGCCTGTTCAAGCCGGTAACAAACCGTGGAAGTAGCTCTATATCAGCGATGGCAACAAATTCTGTTACGACCTCCGTTAGACGATCTACACTAAAGCGCTCCTTCTGTTCGGTTTTTTCCAAACACGCTAAGAGCCAGACCAAAGTTCTTTCTGTCGGTTGGATACCCTTGATAAGTTCGGCAAGCCACTCCCGCCTAATTATGGATGCCTCTGCCAGAAAACTTTGACGGATATGATCTTGATCTTCATGTGAACCAATCGCCTTGATGGCCCGGAATGCCGCTGTACGGGTGTATTGTTCAGCAGTTGGCTTTAGGGCAACTTCCATGGCTTCGGGCAGTGCACCCGCAAGCTGCCCGAGCCATACCATGCGTAGCAGGAATGCCATCAGATCGTCGTTTTCTGAATATTGTCGCATCAACGCGCGAACATCGTCAGTCAGCTCAGGATTTGCGAAGCGCTGAATCTCTGCATAGTGGCGCATTGAGCTGCCAGTGGCACTATCAGCGGCCATTTGTTCGCAGACTTCGCGTAATATATAACGGCGAACTTCTAAAGGCAGCTGACTAGGATCACCTCCTTCAAAGATAATTTCGGGTGCAACTTTACGAACACGCTCCCTGATTTTTTCATCCAGAATTGCCAGCCAAGGCAAAATCGGACGTAACGTGGGTACGACAATGTCCAGACCGTACTGATTGCGGAAGAATAGCGTTTCAATGGTTCGGCGTGATGTTTCACGCTTAAGCAGTTCAGCGAACCACTCAGCTGTTAGGTACTCTCGTACCGAGCGATGGTGGAAGCGAACCGCGCCATAAATCGCCCCATCGAATATGGGCCGTGACAATAAAGTCGACTGATCCTTGTCATCCCAATCGGGTAGCACGGATTGAACTGCGGTCCCTTTTGTGTTCTCCGCTCCATCGGGAATCCTAATCGTCGGGTCCTGGGCCAAAGTAGTAGCTGCCGCCAAAAGTCTCGATCCCTGACGCGCACGCTCTGCCGAAAGTGGGCGGGCTTCGGCCCGACCTTGGTCACGTTCAGCCAGTCTTCTTTCGATGCTATTTCTCATGATCTCAAGGCGAGTTCCAATTCGACCTTTATCTATCCAGAATTCGGTAAGTTCCTCCAGATCCTGAGGGCGCGATGTGAAAGACCAAGCATCTACTCGTTCCACGGCATCAAGGAAAGCCTGGCTGTCTTTGACGCCTCGGGCCTTTGCAAACACCGAAATCTGATCAGGCGTGAGATCATCAAGCGCTATGATCTTAAAAACTGGCTTAGCCCCCCCCTGGGTGTCAGTTTTGGTATGTAAGCTCCCTTCAGGGCCTTCATCCTCATTCTGTAAATCATGTTTCGAAGTGGCAGCTACCGCATAAGGTAGATGAGCGGTACAGAAGGTAAGATCTGTCTTAGGCCGCCACGCTGTTGTCCGACTTGTGATAACGATATGCGTCCGGTCTTTGGCTGTATTGATTCGCCTACTTAGCTTACGGATTGCGAGTTCAAAGTCACCGGGATTTCGAAGACGCGCTTCGTCCACCGAGTCCAGAAAAAGCCACCCTTCCTCGCCGGCCGCCTTCCATTCTTCAAAGGCTTCGTAAGTTCCTACCTCAAAGGCATTCTCGAAATCTATGGGGATATATTCCAGGCGAAGAAAAAATGCAGAATTTCCTTGTTCCCTAAGATTTTGCGCAATGTTGCGGATTTCAAAAGTTTTGCCCGCGCCAGCCTCGGATAAAATGATCAGGCGGTATTCTTTGATAAGGTCGGGCCAGCAGAGGCGCTCGCTGAAATGGAAAACCCGGCTAATATCTATGTCGTCATTTTCGATAATTTGTTGCGATAGCTCATGGAAGGTCCTGTGGAGTTCAATAAACTTGTATTCTAAGTCGAAGGTACTCATCGGATTTTTTTACTCGTCCCAGGTTAACATATCAGTCGCTGCCATAGAATAAGGATAGGATTCTCTCAATGACCTTGTAACTCAAAAGCTTCTGCTGAAGAAAGAAGCTATCGCAGGGGAAATGCACCTGTGTGGAGAGTCACTGAACGGCGAATGAATAACCAAGCGCAGCCACAGATTTATGTGACCGCCCCCTCTGAACGGATAGCCGGTAATCTCTTCGCCGCATTGACGACGACGCAGGCGGCACGAAAATGGAGTTCACCGGGAGCGTAAGCGATCCGTTGGAACGCCTGGTTGGGCAATGTCTCTACCCTTTCTCTTAATCAGGGCTGTTTAGTGTCGATAGCAGAAAGTATCTCGGACATAGTCTTTACGCCCAGTTCGGCGAAGAATTTTCCGGCCTTGGCCAGAACCCTCGTGCTTCTGGCAGGGTCTTTATCCAGATCTTCTCCAAATGGTACTAGGCCTGATTTCCAAGCTTCATACAGTTCATATACGTGTACAGCAACCAACTCATTCGACTTGTTTTTGAAATCGATTGTACGTTGCAGATCCTCAGCTTTGGCCTTTCCCCAAGCATAGCAAATGACGCGGGCTTTTCCGGAAGAACTAAGCTGAGAATCCGGAGTAAAAGTATGCAGCAGGCCACAACGGGCCGCGTATAGATCAAGCGACGTGCATCTCAGCGGTTTTGCTTTGAGAAGATACCTGTCCACCCAACTCATGAAATCGTTTCTGGTAGAAAATGCCTCGGTGCTATCGAGCCAACCAGTTGTGTCAATAGCGGAGTAGATAAGGATGAGTGCCGGAGTAATCGCCTTCTTCTCGATGCATGCATCTATACCTGCCGTGAGCAACATCATATTTTTGAACAGGGGGAATTCATTCATGTTTTCTCCTTCCTTGTATGCCCACGCGGCGTTGCCTCGTGGTCCGCCGCTACGGAGCCGAAGGCCCAGGCACGCAGGGGTATAATGGCCTGGTTAGTGCCGCCTGCGACGCCAACGGGAAGTTCACCGGGAGGCCCGGTTTTTGGCCGATCCGGTGGAACGATTTGTTCGCCCTATTATCTTCTTCTTGAGCTCGTTAATACTAATAGTCGGGGCATTCTTTTCAAATTCCTTGGCCTCCCTCAGACAACGAAGGTCCTCGTAGTTTTGAAGTTCTTCTTTGACCTTCAAGAATTCTTCATAGGGAATTACGGCATATTCCTTTTTCCCTTCCCTTTTTATGATTTGGGCATTTAGGGGAACCATTTTTTCACCCTCCATTTTATCGGTATGCCTCTCGGCGATGCCGAATGCGATAAATAACGATTGATAATCCTTCAATTTCAAATAGAACCCTGTACTCACCGACGCGCAATCTATACTCAGGTGTCGAATCGGTAAGTCGTTTCACGTCTCCATTTAGATTATCGCTCATTTCTTCAATTTTTTCAACGATCCGGGCCTGTGTATCGGAAGGAACAGCCTTTATGTCTTTAACCGCCCTTGGCTTGAACTCTATGCTATATTTCATCTTTCCTCATGGGGCGAATGCGGCGTTGGCCAGTGGCCCGCTGCTGCGAGGCCGGAGGACCAGGCAAGCAAGGGCCATCGGCGTCCAATGGCCTGGCTGGCGTCGCTGGAAGATGCCGACTGAAAATAAAAAAACCCGCCTCTCATTCGAGAAGTGGGGTCTGTTATCTTCCCATCGGGTCTCCCTCTTTAAGGATTGCCAAAAAAAAACCTTGATAATTTTTTAAATAATTCCTACCCCTTCATTAGGTTAAAGTCAATGAAAAATACAGGCGAGAGGCGAGAGGCAATAGGTGAGAGGGGAGAGGCGAAAGGAATGAGGAACGGGGAACGAGGTGCCGGCCAGGACAGACCCATCCTCGTAAAGGAGAAATACGGAATCGATATATTTACGGATGAGAGACGGATAAATTTATGGTAGAATCTACCTGACAGATGGAAACAGTCTTATGGACGATTCCGAAAGCCCTCTAAAACAAAATCCCTTCGAAAAATTGGGAATGCTCCTCAAGGCTAAGGCGGTTCTGCGCCCGGTGCCCGTTAAACCGATTGTGTCCGTAGAAAAACCGATTGCGGAGCCTGCTGAAGCTCCCCAACCGGTCAGCGAAGAAAGCGCCTTTCGGGAGGCCATGGAAGGCGTCAAGCCGATAATAAGGGATAAATATCGGGCAGAGAAAACCCCTTTGGCCTGCCCGCCGACTTATCTCGGCCAATGAACCGGAGCAGGACGTCAGGCAATGCCTCGACAATCTGGTGAAATACGGTGAGGGGTTTATTATCTCCAAAACGCCCGAATACATGGAAGGAACAGGCCGCGATATCCCCCCGGAGTTTGCTGAGAGATTGCACCGGGGTGATTTTTCCATACAAGCTCATGTCGATCTTCATGGCTTGGGTGTGGCGGAGGCCAAGGAGGCCTTCGAAAACTTCCTTAATGAGGCTATTAGGTCGGGGAAAAGGGCTGTTCTGATCATCCACGGACGCGGTATCTCTTCACCCGGTGAACCGGTTTTGAAAAACAAGGTAAGCGAGTGGCTGACGCGCAGTCACTGGCGGAAATGGGTCATCGCCTTCACCAGCGCACAGTCCTACGACGGCGGCGCCGGGGCAACTTATGTCCTCCTCCGCCATCGCCTCACATCAAAACAGCCAAGGAAAAAGCTGAAGGAAACATGAGGGAAAATAGATTTTTTGCCACCCGTTCCCTTTGGTCACTAATATCCCTGGCGGTCAAGTGACAAGGCGGGACAACTACGGGACATTTATTTTTTCTCAGTACGACTTTGTGCCGAGAAAAGACGCTGTCCGCCTGCGGCGAAAATAAAATTTGCGTAGCAAGGAAGGTTTGCCCTCGGGAGATTCTCGGATTGAGAGAAAAATTTGACAAAAACAAATAATAAATGATATATATGTACATAAAAAGACATAGAGGTATGTTATGGATATCTTATTAGCCCCCGAAGAAGCTGCCGCTCGGATCTCGGTTAGTCCCCGGAGTATCCGGGAATGGCTTAGAAAAGGAAAAATTAAAGGAGTCAAGGCCGGACGTTTATGGAGAATCAGAGAAAAAGAATTGGAACGATTCCTTGGCCTCGAATCTCGAAAAAGGGATAGTGGAGAACAAGCCGATCCTTTCCTAAAGGTGATCGGTCGATTGAGCGGCCATTCTTTATCCTCTGAGGAAATTGAGGAAACCCTTTACGGTAAATCCAGAAAATGAGAGAACGTTTTTTTGTCGATACCTGGGGCTGGGTTGCTCTGGGGCATAAAAAGGATTCCCATCATCGGGAAATCGTCCGGTTCTACCAGGAGGCTGCCCGACGAAAGGCGGAAATTGTTTCCAGTGATTATGTGCTGGATGAATTGATCACCCTTCTCTTTCGCCGGGAAAACAGCACCGAGGCTGTGGATTTTATCGAGGGGATTTTAGCTTCAGCGGTTCTGAACTATATTAAGATAGAAAGAATTTCAGCCGATCACTTTGACCAAGCCTGGCATTTGAGACGGCGGTTTAAGGAAAACCCCTATTTTTCCTTTACGGATTTGACATCCATGGTTTTGATGAAGGAAATGGGAATAAAAAACATACTCACCGGCGACCAGCATTTTTTTCAAGTAGGAATGGGGTTTCAGAAGGTCCCCTAACATAAAAAAAGAGTTTTTCAGGATTCTATTAATTATCCGGATCAAGAATAGTCAAAGATCCTCTCCAAGCGAAAGGTGTTCCGCAAGCCTTCGTATCTTCCGGTCTAAAAGCTAAGTACGAAAATATAATTTTTAACCGCCCGCTCCTTCTGGTCGTTTGACTACCTGGACTTGACAGGACTCTTATGCCCCATTCCGCCCCACGCGGAACTGGGTCAACGAAGTTGCTCCTGGGAATATCGCCCAGGTGCAATTATCCCTGTTATCCCGCTAATCAAGTCCACATCCAGCGGACGGGCGGATCCAAAGGTATTTTCATGCTTCGTGGTGCACCGTCTCAGGTGGGGCATGGGAATTATAACGAAAATAGAATCCTTTTCATCCTTTTTCACTCCCCGGTAACTATGATCTCCAATGGCCCAGGGAGATCGGTTATGGTAATCCTTGAGCCCAAAGGCGGCACTTCCTTGAGGCGAAGGGACTTAATCTCTTTCATGACCGCCTGGAGCCGGGAAAGGGGGACCGGGACGGCGGTCTTCACCGGCAGGATGTGAGCCCCTTTATCCGTGTTAACTCGCACGGTGGTGGTCAGGACCCGCCGGGGCTCGATCCATTCCTGACAAGCAAAGGCCTGTCCTTTTTCACATCGGGCGCCGGCGACCTGGGTGCCGTCCGTTTCCAGGGTGCAGCAATTCGGGCAGGTGATGCAGACGTATTTTTGGGTCGGCCCGGAAAAGACGACCGGGGGTTTTTCTTTTTTCTTCTTTTTTGGTTTCTTTTCCATTTATATTTTTCTAACAGACACAATTATTTTTGACAGGATTAACAGGATCATCGAAATAGATTGTTATTACCGTAGAGCCGCAAAGGACGCCGAGAAGAAATTTTTTGCTTTCCGCTGAGAGGGCGGAAAGCAAAAAGAGCTCTTTGCATTTGCCCGCTTTTCCCAGGCAAATGCAAAACCTCTACTCGGTGTACTCTATAAATCCTGTCAATCCTGTCGAACGATTTTGTGTTTTATACCTGTCCTAACCTGCAGCCAAGGACCGACCCAATTTTTCCCCTTCTTTGGTCACCCGGTCCACCGTATCATGCACATAATCGGCATTCCCGGCGAGATACAGGCCGTTACCCGGTTCGATGCCGGCATCGATGAGCAGGTCCCTTTCCGGTATGAGACCCACGGAAAAAAGGACGGTATCGCAGGAAATCTCCTTTTCCCTGCCGGTGCGGTTGTCCCGGTAGCTTACGGCTTCCACCCGGTTCTTGCCCATGATCTCCAGGATCTCATGCTCCAGGAACAGGGGTATGTTGAAATCGTCCAGACACTGGATTTTGTTCCGGATGAGTCCGGAAAGGTGGGGCAGGATTTCAAAAACGGCCCGGACCCTGAGCCCCTTCCAGGGTCATCCGCCTGGCCATGATCAGGCCGATATCGCCGGAACCGACGATGACCACTTCTTTTCCCGGCAGGAGACCGTAGATATTGACCATCTCTTGGGCCAGGCCGGCGGTAAATATGCCGGCCGGACGGGTGCCGGGGACGGTGAGCATTTCCCTGGTCCGCTCCCGGCAGCCGGTGGCCACCACAATATTTTCCGCGGAAACGATCCGCTCTCCTTGAGGGCTGACAAAGGTGACTGCTTTTCGGGGATGGATGGCGTGGACGAAAGAGGAGGTCCGGACTTCGATTTCTTTTTCCAAAAATATTTTTTTGTACCGGGCGGCATATTCGGTGCCGGTCAACTCTTCCTTGAAAACCTTGAGCCCGAATCCGACATGGATGCACTGGTTGAGGATGCCGCCGAGCTTCGGATGCCTCTCCAGGAGAAGAATTTTTTTAAGACCCGCCGAGGAGGCCCCAACACAGACGGCCATGCCCGCCGGGCCGCCGCCGATGACGATCAAGTCGTAATGTTCATTTTCCATAACAGTTAATAGGATGTGAAAAAATTTTTCTTACAGATTGTTCAAAAAGGCCCAGGTACAAGGCGCCCGACATTCTGAGAAATGAGACGTACATAAAAGTACGTCGCAATGATGCAGGATGAGGGCAACACAGTAGATGGACCTTTTTCAGCAATCTGTTAACGCTCTTTTATCAATTCGGAACCTCTCCCCCTTTTGGTGATGGCTTCAAAAGGAAGGCCCAGTTCTTCGGCCATGATGGCTATGATCTTCATGGTGCAGAAGGCTCCGTGACAGCGTCCCATCTGGCTGCGGGTGCGGAACTTGATCCCGTCCATGGTTCGGGCCCCTCTGCGGAGGGCCTCTTTGATTTCTTTCCTGGTGATCAGCTCACAGCGGCAGACCACTTCGCCGAACTCCGGGTCCTCTTTTATGAGGGCATTCCTTTCCTCATGATCGAGACGGCGGAAGCGGGGTATGGCTTTCCTTGTGGCCTGGTAATTTATCTTGGATCTAAAAGGCCTTTCCCCGGAGAGCATTTTTGCCACGTATTCGGCGATGGCCGGGGCGGCGGTCAGTCCCGGAGACTGGATCCCGACGAGGTTGATGAATCCTTCCCGGTCTTCCTTGATATAAAAATCACCCTCCCTGGTGGTGGGCCTGATTCCGGCAAAGGAGGTGATGATCTGGCCTTCCCGGACCGAGGGAACGAGCCGTTGGATTTGATTGATGACGAATTGCTTGCCTGATTTGGTCGTGGTCAGGTCTTCCCGGTCCGGGGTTTCCTCGGCGGTTGGACCGAGCATAGTATTGCCATCGACCGTGGGTATGATGAGGATCCCTTTGGTGTGCCTTTGGGGCACCGGAAAGATGACCCGTTTGGTGAGCCGGTCGGCATGTCTATCCAGAATAAATTCCTCCCCCTTTCGGGGGATGATCGCGGGGACCTCCATCCCGGCCATCCGGGCGATCCTGTCCGCGTAAAGACCGGCGGCGTTGATGACCCAATGGGCTTCATGGGTGTCTCCGGTTGTGGTTATCCTCCAGGTGTCCGGACCTCGTTCGACGGCCAGGACTTCTTGATTGCAGAATATCCGCAGTCCGTTGGCCTGGGCATTTTCGGCCAGGGCGTAAACCGTTTCATAAGGATTGATGACTGCCGCCGTGGGTCCCAGAAGGGCGCACTCAATTTCGCCGGTAAGGTTAGGCTCATTTTCCTTAAGCCAACTTTTTTCCACTATTTCAAGTCCGGGGATTCCAAGCCTTTCCCCATTTCTCTTGATGGCTTCCAAGGCCACTCTTTCTCCGGGAAAGGCCACAACCAGTTCTCCGGTGGGGATAAAAGGGAAGTCCAGATCTTCGGCCATTTTACGGTAGAGAGCATTTCCCCTCACGGCCAGACGGGTTTTGAGCTGTCGGTAATCGCTTTGAAATCCCGTATGAACGATGCCGCTGTTGGACTTGGAGACGCCGAAAGAAAGCTCATCCTCCTTTTCCAGGAGGACACCTTTAATCTCGTATTTAGCCAGGGCCTGGGCGATGGAAACTCCGACGATACCGCCTCCGATGATGACAACGTCTGATTTCAAGGGGAAAAACCTTTCCGATTATTTTGCAAGGATGAGATGATTTTTTAGCCACAGACCTGCACGGACAATTACGGAAATGATTTTGTCCTGCTTTTTCTGCGGCGGAAAGCAATCTAAACCTTGAAAGTTAAATCAGGCCTTTTTGTTTCAGAAGAGGTTCGGGGTTGACCAGATGGCGGGACAACCAGGTGCCTGCTTCCGGTGCGGCCCAGGAAAGGCCGATCAGCTCCGTAAAATAGAATATGGGCAGGTTGTATTTTTTTTGAAAAATATCGGCGATCTTGGCTTGGGGCATATCCAGGTTGGCCTGGCACATCTGGCAGGAAACGACAATGGCCTCGGCGCCTGCTTCCATGGCCCTTTCATAGAGACGCTGGACCAGGGTATGGACGATATCCGGCCGGGCCACGGTGTGGCTCGCCCCGCAGCAATCGGTTTTATAAGACCAGTCATGAACCGTGGACCCCAGGGCTTTTAAGAGGGCGTCCATGTTTTGGGGGTTTTCAGGTTGACCAGCTTCGGTGATCTTCGGCGGCCGATTGGCCATGCAGCCATAATAACAGACCACCGATAAATCTTTTAGCGGTTGTTTTATCTTGGCTTCAATTTGGGAAAGCCAGACTGGTTGGCTTAAATAGTCGAGGAGGTCCCAGATTTTGATGCGGCCGGAAAAGGTAAAGTCAAGTCCATCGACAGACCCTTTTATTAATTCCCGACCGGCGGTCTTTAACCGATTAAAGCACATGGGGCAGGGGACGACCATATCCAGGCCGATCTGTTCGGCCAAGACCAGATTCCGGGCGGGCAGGGCCAGGGACAAGAATTCATCGGTGCTGTGGGCGGCCGTGGCTCCGCAACAACTCCAGTCCGGGATTTCTTCGAGTTCAATTCCTAACTGCTTACAGACATAAGCCAAAGATTCCTGATAATCCCTGGCCGTGGCTTCCAAGGAACATCCCGGATAATAAGAAAGTCGCATATAATCCTTCTTTAGCCTATGGCCTGTGTTCAAACATCTTTTTTATTTCATTCTTCCCTTTGATTTTCCTGGGAAGCAGATTCAACCGTCCTTTTCGAACCATGGTCCAACCAAGACGCAATTCCTCCATGAGCGTTTGATCTTTCAGCTTGCGAATCAACTCTCCGCTTTTAAGCAGATAGTTTTGCATGAGACCGGTTTCGAATACCCGGCCCCTTTTCCGGACAGAGTCGAGGAAGACCCGATGGAAGGTCAATACTTTTCTTTCGGCGGCTTTGGCTTTTTTTCTGACTATCGTTTGTTTTAAATAGTCCATGACCCGGGCGATGTCTACCTCATTGGGACAGCGGGTGGTACAGGTCTCACAAGAGGCACAGACCCAGATGGTCGAGCTCCCTAAAATTTCTTTTCGCAAACCAAGTTGGATATAGCGCATCACCTGATCGGGATACAGGTCCATGGCGAAGGTCACCGGACATCCGTTGGTGCACTTCCGGCACTGATAACAGGCCGAGACCTTGACGCCGCTTTTTTCTTCGACCTCGATGAGAAAATCGGAGTTCATTTCCAAGACTGTTTTTTCCATTGGTTCCATAAGACACTTTACCAAGATTTTGGAATCAATATAGAACGATTTGCCGGGAAAAGCAAATCAGGTCCGGTCATTTTTTCGAATCCTTCATCATCAATCAGGCCAAAAAAGGAGAATGATCGGGGCCAGGGCCAGGCGGTACCAGGCAAAAGGCTTTAAGGTCCAGCGCTGAAGGATTCGAATAAAGGCCGCCACCGTGAAGTAGGCCACCACAAAGGAGACCAAAAAGCCGATGGCCAAAAGCAGGAAGTCTCCCCCCTGAAATGGGACCCAGTTTTTATACAAGTCATAAATCGTAGCGGCGATCATCACCGGAACGGCGGCCAAAAAAGAATATTCGGCCGCTGTTTTTCGATCCAACCCGTTCAGAAGTCCGCCGACGATGGTCGCTGCGGCCCGCGATGTCCCCGGCCACATGGAGAGGCACTGAAACAGCCCTATGGTCAGGGCCTGGGGCCATCTTATCCTGTCCAAAGACTCGGTTCTGGGTTTTGTGCGCCGGAGTTCAACAATCAGGATGCCGATTCCCCCTACGGCCATGGCCACGGCTACGCTGACGGGGTTAAAAAGATGGGTTTTGATGGTCGTGTAGGCGAGCTTTCCGACGATCAGGGCCGGTAAGGTCGTCATCCCCAATAAGAAACAGCCCTGGAAACCAGAAAGTCCTGCGTTGCTTCTGGACCAATTCATCCACCCCTTTTTGGGCAGAAGGCCGATGAATCTGTGGCGGTAGAGGATGACCACGGCCAGGATGGCCCCGAGTTGGATAATCACGTCAAAGGTTTCGGACATCCGGCCCGTAAAGCCCAAAAGGTGACCCACCAGGATTAAATGGCCGGTGGAGGAAACGGGGAGAAACTCCGTAATGCCTTCCACAATGCCCAAGACGATCGCGATCAGGATATCCATCCGTCAATTCCTCTATGTCGTTGTGGTTCAATCCCTTTTCATCCAGTTGCGAAGACCTTTAGGTTGATTTCATTAAACGAATCGTCTTATAATCGGCTACCGGA
>CAWGEQ010000037.1:0-69960 GCA_963821645.1 uncultured delta proteobacterium
ATAATAGCCTACATATTTGCAACCTCAGCTTTAATGAAAAAAGCTTTCTTACCGGCGATTTTGGAAAAGGAGAACTTCAGGTTCCTTTAAGGAATATCGTCTCTATGTCCTTGGAAGGCGATAGGGACATTTCGTTAATTAATTTGAAGATGAAGAATGGAAAATCCATCACCTTGACGGTTGACGGCAATACCCGTCTGTCCGCTGAATCGGAGTTTGGCCGTTATGAGATTCCTTTACGACAGGTTACCCTTATAACCGCGGTCCCGGGTGATGAGCCGACTGAAAGGATTCACGAATGACCCGAGGAGAAGAGAAGATGGAAAAAAAGGCCTACGAGACCATTCACTATGAGAAGAAAGATCGGATCGCCACGATAATCCTTAATCGACCGGACGTCCGAAACGCTATCAATCAGGAGATGGCCACAGAATTGCTTGAGGCCCTACGAGACTTTAAGGAAGATAAAGAGACCAAGGTAGCCATCATCACCGGATCAGGAGAAAAAATTTTTTGTGCCGGCGGTGATATTGCCATGTTCTTTGAAAAGCTGGCCAATGATTCGATGGCCCGGTATGACTGGCTGGTCGCCGGTGAGGAGATCACCCGTCTGCTGATGGAGAGGATAGAAAAACCGATTATCGCTGCGGTAAACGGTCACTGCCTGGCGGGCGGACTCGAATTGGCCCTGGCCGTTATTTCATCATTGCGGAACAATAAATACCACCTTTGGATTGGCCGAGATCGATATCGGCCTGATACCCGGATGGGGCGGCACAACCCGCCTGCTGACGGGCCATCCCCGCCAGGAAGGCCAAAGAGATGATCTATACAGGGGCCAGGATTGATGCCCAGGAAGCGGAAAAGCTGGGGTCTGGTCAATAAGGTCGTACCTAAAGGCCAGGCTTATGAAGCGGCTCTTGTAATAGCCCAAAAGATTGCCGATAAGTCTTCCTATACCTTAAGACTGGCCAAAAAGGCCTTGACCTACGGATTGGAAGTATCGGGCATGGATGCCGCTCTCTTCATAGAGAGAGAGGGGCGGCCAGTCTGGCTTCGGAAGGTGAAGGCTTTCAAGAGGGGGTAAGGGCATTTTTAGAAAAGAGGCCGCCGAAGTTTAAATAAGACTTTAAGGAGATGGAGCGTTTTACTTGAGGAAGCGTTCGTCTTCGACGAACTTGAGGCTAAAGGCAGTTGCCTCTTCCCTCAAACCAAGTGCTCCTCAAGCGAAGCGATCCTTTATCAAAAGGACTCGGGAGATAAGATTATGGATTTCGGATTCACGGAAGAGCAAAAGATGCTCAGGGACAATATAAGGAAATTTGTCAATAAGGAAATCAAAGGAGCGTATGCGCGAGATCTGGATGAAGATCCTGAGAAGATGTTCATCGACGAGGCTATGTGGAAGAAAATTAAAGACCTCGGGGTATTCGAAATGGCCGTACCGGAGAAATATGGCGGTATAGGTGGGACTTTTATGGATGACGTGATCATCAACGAGGAATTCGCCCGGGGTTCCGCTGCCGTGGCCATGTCCTCCGGGGCGACCACCGGCTTCGGCGCCAGGGCCATCCTTTTCAGCGGCAACGAAGAGCAAAAAAGTTCTTTCTTCCTAAAATAGCCGAGGGGAAGATACGATTTGCCATGGCGGTGACCGAACCAAGCGGCGGTACGGACATCCTGGGGGCCTTAAGGACCTTTGCCCGGCGGGAGGGGGACGATTTTCTGGTCAGTGGCCAGAAGGTGTTTATTACCAACGCCCATAAGGCGGATTACCTTTTGACGCTAGTAAAAACGGAAAGGGAAACGATCAAAAAAACAAAGGCCCTGTCGCTGTTCTTGATCCCTGTACGCGATAATCCAGGCATAAAGATCGTTCCCCTGAAGAAAATTACGATCAAAGGCGCCTCGGCTTGCGAGATTTTTTTCGATGATGCCAGGGTTTCCGTTTCCCATATGCTGGGTGGGTTCAATAACGGCTGGTATGAACTACTGAAAACGCTCAACCATGAGAGAATCATGGTGGCGGCCCTGACCAACGGAATAGGTCAGGCGGCACTGGAAGATATGGTTGAATATGCTAAGACCCGGGAAGCCTTCGGCAGACCTATCGGGCAATATCAGGCCATTCAACACAAAATAGCCGATACGGTCATGGAGCTTGAGTTCGCCAAACTAATCACCTACAAGGCCACCTGGCTACTCGAAGCCGGACAACCCTGTCATCTGGAAGCCGCCATGGCCAAGCTGGTCAGCTCCGAGATGGCCTTTAAGGCATCCACCCGAGGGCTGGATGTCCTGGCCGGATACGGCGTCACTATCGAATATGATATGCAGCGGTATTTCAGGGATTCCCGGCAATGCACCTTTTCGCCCATCTCCAATGAGATGGTGCGCAATTTTATTGCCGAGTATTATGGCCTTCCAAGGTCTTATTGATCATGGAAAGCAAAAAATAAAAATCAGGAGGATCATCCAATGAAGGAGAAAGAGGGTAAAAAAACAGTTTTAAAGAACTTGACGTCTCCGATCAAGATCGGGCCATTCGAATTGAAGAACCGGATCGCCCTGGCACCCATGAATGAGACCATGGCCGGTCTCAACGGGGAGTGTACCATGCAGGAGGTTTGCTATTATGGCACTCGCGCCAAAGGCGGAACTGCACTGGTCACAACCGGCGCCATCATGGCCACAAGACTCGGTTCACGGTTTGTCTGGGGCCGGAACATGTTTTGCTTCCATGCCGGCCACCTTCAGGGTCTGGGAATGCTGACAACGCACATTCACCACTTCGGTGCCTTGGCTTCCGCGCAAATGAGCATGGGTTTCGGCCGTCAGGGACATTCTTATGACGAGCATGAACTTGCACCAGCCCCTACGGCAGGACTCCCTTATGAAGCAGCCCTCAATACCCAGACAAAGGGTCTCGAAAATGTCTTTAAAAAGAGCGAAAGTGCCCGCGGGTTCCTGGTCGGTCAGATGACGCGGGAGATGAGCATCGATGAGATTCGCAGCGAACAAAAGGAATATGCCCGGAGTTGCCAGCTTGCGGTGATCGCGGGTTTCGATATGATCGAGATCCATGGACCCCATGGATATCTGGAACATGAATTTCTGTCGCCGCTCAGCAATAAACGAACCGACATGTATGGCGGGGAATGGCGAAACAGGAAACGTCTGCTCAATGACACCATGGAACAGGTCCGCTATGCCTGTCCGGGCGTGGCCGTAGGTGTGCGCATAAGTGCCGAAGAACACATGGAGGGCGGATTGACCCGCGAAGAAATGATCGATCTGGCCAAGGACCTGGAGGCCCGGGGTGCAGATTTTATAAGTCTCTCCGATGGCGGGGGTTACGAAGAGACAAGCCATCTCGTAGGGACCGCTGAGGCGGCCGAGCATATCCCCGGGGCCGGAGCGGACTTCAAGAAGGCCTTAAAAGTTCCCGTTATCGTTGCCTCCCAGCATGATCCGGTAAAAGCCGACGCCGATATAGGGGCAGGCAAATTCGATGTCTCTGCTCTGGCGCGCCAGCTCTTCAGTGACCCTGAATATGCCAATAAGGTTATGGAAGGTCGTCAGGATGAAATCATCCGTTGCAAAAGATGCAATATTTGTTTGATGCGCTGTCTTTCCGGGATCACCCCCGAATGTCCGAACAATCCGTGGCTCGGCAGAGAATATGCCAATCCCGATTATGGTTTCGGGGCACGACAGAAACATGAGTCCATCCTAATGAAAGGTGTAATGAATGCACCGATGCCCGCATTGGAGAGACCTTGGTGGAAGAAAGAAATTCCTATACTGGAAGAACATTGGAGAGCCTTCCGGGGTCCCGGCCCAAGAAAGTAGTACCTGAGAAATTTTCCCCCGTATAGGTTCAAGGAAAGGAATTCTAATGACAAATAAATTCAATAAAGACGATTATTTCAAAATTGATCCGGAAGCCCATCTGGTGGGAGACAGCCAACCCTTTGAGTATTTTCCTGGCGTAAAATTGTGGTGGCACTCCATCGCCGCCATCAAGCGCCCCATGATGTTGGGAGTGCCGAAGTCGTTTATGGAGACCCTTGAACCCTATGAACTGCAAAAAGATGCGGATCCAGCCTCGTTATTGGCAGCTATGGACAAGTACGGGGTGGATATCGCCTGCCTGCTGCCGGAATCGATGATGGATACCACCGGCTATACGGGCCGTTTTTGCAGTAATGGGGAGATGGCCAAGGTGGTTGATTCGAACCCCGACCGCTTCATGTATCAACCGAATATCTCTCCTATCAAGTATAAGGGAGTAAAGAATACCGTCTTTGAGCTTGAATATTGGGTAAGGGAAAAGGGGGCCAAGATTTTCAAATTCTATCCTCCGGAAGATACCTATATAAACGATCCGGATCTCTGGCCTTTCTATAAAAAGGCTGAAGAGTTGGATATCGTTCTCGACATCCATGCCGGATTCGGCTGGTGTGCTCCGGGAAAATTCAGCAACGGTTTACCTATGTATTTGGACGATGTAGCACGCGACTTCCCAAACTTGAAAATCGTGGCCTTCCATATGGGATATCCTTATTGCGACGACCTGAATATGGTAGCCATGGCCCATAAGAATGTTTATGTATGCATAAGCCTTGTGGTCACCTGGGCCGTATCCTCCCCGCGCAAGTTTGCCAAGATGCTCGGCGAGGCCCTGCGTTGGGTCGGTCCTGATAAGATCATCTGGGGCAGTGATGATCCGGCCTTGCATTTACAAATGGCCTGCTCGGTTCGGGGATTCCGGGATTTTCAAATGCCCCAGGACCTTCAGGAGCAGTACGGGTATCCGGAGGTTTCCGATGAAGACAAAAGGAAAATTTTTGGGGGGAACCTGGCTGGACTTTTGGGTATTGATGCTTCGAAACGAAGGGTAAAATTGTGAAAAATACCTTAATTCGGGAGAAAAATGCCTTATGTACACTTTGGGAGATATACCACGAAAAGGACGGGCCCTATACCGGGATAAAGTCGCACTGGTATTTGAAGGCCTGAATCTCACCTATAAGGACTTGGACGAACGGGTCAATCGGTTAGCCCAGGCCCTGATTGCCCTTGGACTCAAAAAAGGAGGTCGCCTGACCATACTGGCCGAGAATACCTATAAATACATGGAGGTTTACTTTGCCGCGGCAAAGCTTGGGGCGAGTGTTACGCCCCTCAACTTCAGGCTGTCCGATAAAGAAATCGATTATATCGCCAACGATAGTGAGGCAACGATCTATTTTGCTGGAGATGGATACGAAGAACGCACCCTCGGTTTCATGCAGAATCTTAAAAATATCGGTCACTGGATATCCCTGGATAATAAAAGCGATGGCTTTCTTTTCTATGAAGACCTCCTCCGGGATGCCCAGACCAAGAACCCATGGTCGAAGTAGATGAGAATGATCTGGCGATCCTGATGTATACCGGTGGCACGACAGGCCTTCCCAAGGGTGTCTTGCTTTCTCATCGGAACATCATGACGGCCATGTACGGGATGATTATCGGTTTTTCCTTCACGATCAAAGATTGCACCTGCTTCATACTTCCTTTATTTCATATCGCCTTGTGGCCCATTCTAAGTCTGCTGATGGTAGGAGGGAAGACAGTCATTCTCCGCCGCCCGGATGTCGGGGAGATCCTGCGATCAATACACCAGCAGAGATGCACTCATATTAATCTTGTACCGACCCTTTTGACGTGGCTCCTCGATGATCCCCGAATCGATGAATTCGATCTTTCCAGCCTTCGTCTTATAGGCTATTCGGGAAGTCCTATAGCTGTAGATGTATTGAAAAGAAGTATCGCCAAGTTTGGAAACATTTTTACCCAGGGATACGGATTGACGGAAGCCGCTCCCATTGTTACCGTCCTGTTCAAAGAGGATCATGCGGTCGAAGGGCCGAGGATGAAACTTCTTTCCAGTGTGGGCAAAGTCGGTCTTCCGGTCGAAGCCCGGATTGTGGACGATGAGGACAGGCCTTTAAAGCCCGGTGAGGTGGGAGAGGTGGTTGTAAGGGGTAAAAATGTAATGATGGGTTACTGGAAAAACCCCGAGCTTACGGCCAAGGCCTTGCGGGGGGGCTGGCTCCATACCGGGGACGTAGGGACCGTCGACGAGGATGGTTATATTTATTTATTAGACCGGAAAGCCGATATGATCATAACCGGAGGCGAAAACGTCTATCCCAAGGAGACCGAGGATGTCCTCTACGAACACCCGGTAGTCAGGGAATGCACCGTGGTCGCCGCCCCGGACGACCGCTGGGGAGAAAGAGTCCAGGCAGTGGTCGTCTTAAAAACCGGCCAGATGGCCACGGAGGCGGAACTGATCACTCATTGCAAGTCCAGGCTTGCCGGATACAAATGCCCGAAGAAAATAGAATTCTGGGACGAATTGCCCAAAACATCCGTAGGGAAGATATTGAGAAGGGAAGTCAGGAAGCACTTTGCCGAATCTTGAAAGGCGTAAGGTTTAAAGCATGAATATCAATGATGCTCCCATTTATCCGAAATTCCGCTGGTTTGTCATGGTGACGATGACCATCGGAGTTATGGCCCAGGGGGTGATCATGATCGCCCCTGCCCCTTTAATCGGCGAGGTGGGCAAATATCTGAACAGGGATCTGGGCCTGGTGACCTTTACGGTCATGGGGTTATGGACAGTGACGGTCTGCCTCGGGGGCGATTATCGGCGGGGCTATTGTCGACCGGATAGGTATCGTCAAAGTCTATTTGGTCTGCGGAGTGCTGCTGATCCTGTCAGCCGTCTTCATACCTTTGGTCGGCCCGAATTTACCGGTTGTCATTGTCCTTCGGCTCATAGGGGGACTGGGCACCGGGCCGATCCTTACGACCATTTCCCGTCTGGCGGCGGAATGGTTCCCGCTGAAGGAGCGCGGGCTTATAACCGGGGTTCAGGGTATGTCCACTGCCTTGGGAGTATTCGTCGGTTTTGGGGCCTCACCAGCGGTCTTTGGTGTTACCCGATCCTGGCCGTTAACCATGGCCTGGATGGCCGTTCCGGCAATCATTTTTTTAGTTTTGACGTTAATAATGATTTTTGGTCCGAAGGCACCGGAATTGATTGTCGAGGAACGCGCAGACCCCCATGCCGCCGACAACGATTTTAAGTTGGCCCTAAAGGAGCCTATCATTTATCTGTGTGTGGTCTATGTATTTTTTTTCAACTGGTTAATACAAGGTATTAATGACCTGACTCCGGGCTACTTTGCGGTTCAGCCACCGGTGGGTATTGGTTGGGGACCTATGGTGGCCGGGCAATTGATGATGATCTTCCAGTTTGTGTTTATGGTAGGTTCGCTGGTCAGCGGTTGGCTTAATAATAAGGTTTACAAAGGCAATACCCGGTTGCAGGTCATGGTGGCGTTTATCCTGACCAGCATCTATTTCTTTGTTAAGTTTTCAGGGGTAACCGGCCATGGCCCTAATCCTCTATTACTGTTCGTCATGATTATAACCGCTTTTTTCATGGGCCAGGGTATAGCCACGATCATGGCCTTTATAGCCGAGAATTATCCGGAGCATATTACGGGTAAAGTGGGCGGAATGTCGATGGGGTTGGGCCTCATCGGTGGAGTGGTGGGCGTTGGTTTTGGCTCAACCGCCCTAACGAAAACCCATACCTACCAGGTTTCAATCCTCATCGTAACCATCGTTGCACTCATAGGATTCTTCGTAGCCATGGCCTTAAAAAGGCCTAATGCGTTTGCACATCTCCATGAGAATCAGATGATGCCCTTCTAATAGCCACATCATCCCCTCTGTTTTAACCGTTTCCATTTTAGATCGGTGGGAGAGACCTTTCGGCTTGACCCAAAGGCGCAAGCTGTTTTGAGCTAATGCTTTTTATTCATACCGCCCAAAACGGCCCCCAAACAGCTCACCGGCATGGCCTGCACACCGCCTTTCAAAGCCGTAGCAGGAAACAACCCTTTCCCTTCGCGATGAACGAGGACTTTGTTGATCGTATAGCCGGACTTGGCTTCGGCCAGACGTTCACGGGATTTGGTCATGGCCGGGACGATAAAATCGGCACTCTAATCCCTTTTGGTCACGGAAATAGTAAAGCCCCCTCGGACGCCATGAAGCGATTTGTTGTTTGAGGATCTCTGCGGCCACAAACCCTTCAAAAGGATGCGGTGGCTTTCTTTTTTCGGAAGGTTTTTTCCATCTTCATCAGGATCTTGCCGAACTCGACGGCGTGTTTTTTCATGACCGTAGCGGCCTTGTTGGGGTTACCGGACAAAACCGCCTCGACGATAGGCCGATGCATCCCGGCCGGGTGGATATAGGGAAAATCAGGCTCGGCCGCTATCTGAACGACCCTCAAGGTCAGCTCCACAAAAGAGCGGATCATGGCCTCAAAGAAACGATTGCCGCACATTTCAGCCAGGATGAAATGGACGGCCGTCTTCCGTTCCATATCCTCCTTCAAAGAGGTGATGGGCTGCTCTTCGGCCTCGATGGCCGCCCGGAGTCGTTGGGCATATTTCTGGGTCATTTTTTGGGCCGCCTGCCGGGCCACTTCGGGCTCGATGAGCAGTCTGACCTGGTACATCTCCGGGATGGAGATCTTTTCCGATAGGAAGAGATCGACAAAGGCGTTGGACAGGTGTTTGAAACTAAGATCGGTAACGAAGGCCCCTCCGGTCGCTCCCTGGCGGGTCTGGATAAAACCGGAATTTTCCAATGATCGCAGGGCCTCGCGAACGGCCACCCGGCTGACCTGAAAGGACTCGGCCAGGTCCCGTTCGGGAGGGAGACGATCCCCGGCCTTGAAATGGCCGACCATGATGGACTCTTTGAGTTGCCCGGCCACCTCCTCGGAAACCCGCATCTGTTTTATGGGCTTAAATTTCGTCATGATTTCCTTCTCTTTTCCCAGGCAGCATAGAAAATAAAAAAAATTTTTCAATAAAAAATTTTCATTGACATAATTTTTTAGTTCAATTAATCATTATACCAATGAATAAATAAACCAATTGTCATCCGGAAGCTCCTGGTTCCGGATGGAGCAGACAGCGATCAGCTTGTCAGCCGTCAGCTTAAGCAAATTTTTCAACTGTTGTTTGCTGAATGCTGATCGCTGATAGCCTCACTTTTCAAGGAGACTCCCTGATGAACGACCGACTGATTGACCTCATGGCCGACCTGAAGGAAGAAGAAGCTTATGCCCTGGTCGAAGAATTAATCCACCAGGGGACCGACCCCCTGAAAATCCTGGACCAGGCCCGCTCGGCCATGGAGATCGTGGGAAAGCGTTTTGAAACCGAGGAATACTTTATCCCCGACCTGGTCCTGGCCGGTGAGATCCTCAAAACCATCTCGGAGAAAGTCAAACCCCTCCTTAAAAAAGAGGAGGCTTCCCAAAAAAAGGGCAAGGTCCTGATCGGCACCGTGGCCGGGGATATCCACGACATCGGCAAAGATATCGTCACCTTCATGCTGGATGTGAACGGCTTTGAGGTCCTGGACCTGGGTATCAACGTGCCGGTCCAGGTCTTTGTGGACAAGATCAAGGAATTTGCGCCCCAGGTCGTGGCTCTGAGCGGTTTTCTCACGTTGGCCTTCGATTCCATGGAAAAGACCGTCAAGGCCATCGAAGAAGCGGGCCTGCGGGACAAGGTGAAGATCATGATCGGCGGCGGTCAAATGGATGACGAAGTCCGGAAGTACGCCCGGGCCGATGCCTACGGGAAGGATGCCGGCGCCGCCGTCAACCTCTGTAAACAGTGGATCGGAGGGCCATCATTATGAAAACTCCGGAAGAACTCTACCTGGAAAGGGAAAAGAGGGTCGGGGATACCATCGCCCTTAAAATGCCCGACCGGATACCTCTCCTGCTTTTTTTCGGATTTTTTCCGGCCAAATATGCCGGCTTTACCGTCCAAGAGGTCATGTATGATCCGGAAAAACTCTGGGAGTCCGAGGAGAAAGTCTTGACCGACTTTCCCATGGACATGGCCCATAATCCCTTTCCTTTGCGTTTCCTGGGTCCTTTGTTGGAGGCTCTCGATTTCAAGGCCTTGGTCTGGCCCGGTCACGGGCTTTCCTCCAACGACACCTACCAGTTCGTCGAAGGGGAATATATGAAGGCCGAGGAGTATGATCACTTCCTGCTCGACCCCAGCGATTTTATGGTCAGACGGTTCTGGCCGCGTATTTACGGGGCCTTGAAGGCCTTTGAAAAAATTCCACCCCTCCATAGCTTTATTACCTATTATATGGGGACCCCTCACGGCTTCGCCCCCTTCAGCTCCCCGGAACTGATCGAGGCCCTGGAAGCGCTCAAGAAGGCCGGGGAGAAATCGGCCCAGGTGGCCTCCTATTCCCGGAGATACGTCCAGAGAACCAAGGACCTGGGATTTCCCATTCAGGTCGGCGGCCTCTGCCAGGCCCCTTTCGATACGCTGGGCGATTTTTTCCGGGGGACCAGGGGCCAGATGCTCGACATGTACCGGAGGCCGGAAAAGGTGATTCAGGCCTGCGAGAAACTCCTGCCCATCATGGTCGAGATGGGGGTGAATGCCGCCAGGGCCTCGGGGATTCCCCGGGTCTTTATTCCCATCCATAAAGGCCTGGACGGTTTTATGTCCATGGACCAGTTTAAAAAATTCTTCTGGCCCACCCTCCGGGAGCTGATGGTGGCCCTGATCCACGAAGGCCTGACCCCCTGCCCGCTTTGGGAAGGCAATTGCACCTCCCGGCTGGAAGTCATCAAGGACATCCCGGCCGGTAAGGCCTGCTACGCCTTCGAGGCCACAGACCTGTTCAAGGCCAAGGAAATTCTCGGCGACACCGTCTGTATCCGGGGTAATGTACCGCTCTCGATCCTGGCTACGGGTACTCCGGATGATGTCCGGGCCTGCTGCAAGAAATTGATCGATACCGTCGGCCAAGGCGGCGGATATATCATGGACGCTTCCACCGGCCTTGACGATGCCCGGCCGGAAAATGTGCGGGCCATGTTTGATTTCACCAGGGAATACGGGGTGTATTGAAGTACTGTTCGGCGTTAATCGTTCGGAGTTCGGTGAAATCAATTTTCCTGATTCGGGGCCTTTTATGTGGCACAGGCGCCCTCGCCTGTCAGCATTGGTCACAGCCGAGGGCGCCTGTGCTACCCATGATTCGAAATTTGAGAACCCAACGGTTCAGGAATAACCTGATCAAGGAGAGATAAAAAGAAGCATGGAAACACGCCTCTTAAGTCCTCAAGGCAAGGAAGTCATCATCGGCGATAACCGTCCCTACGGTCCTGATCGGGGAGCGCATCAATCCCTTCGGCAAGGGCATCCTTAAAGACGCCATGAAGGCCGGGGATATGGAGCCCATCCGTCAGGAGGCTCGAAGGCAGGTGGAGGCCGGAGCCGATATCCTGATGATCAGCGTGGCCGCCTTCGGCCTGGACGAAGAAGCCATACTCCCCCGGGTGACGGAGGCGGTCATCAAAACAGTGGATGTGCCGCTTTGCTTGGAGAGCCGCAATCCCCAGGCCTTGGAGAAAGCCTTGCAATTGGGATGCGGCAAGCCGATCATCAGCTCAGTCACCGGAGAGGAACAACTGATAGAGCAGATCCTGCCCCTGGTTAAGACCTACCATACCGCTGTGGTCTTATTAGCATCGGATGAAAACAGTATTCCCAGGGAACCTCAAAAGAGGATCGACATTATCAATGGAATTTTGAAGCGGGCTGAAGCCTTGGGGATTCCAAGAGAAGATATTTTGGTTGACTGTGTGGCGGAATCCAGTGCGGTCAGTGATCAGGCGGTCAGTATTACCCTGGAGACCATGGCCGGATTAAAAGGCGAACTGGGCCTCAATCTGGTATTGGGGGCCAGTAATGTCTCTTTCGGCCTGCCCAAAAGAACCATCATTAATTCGGTTTTTCTTTCTCTGGCTATTTCTGCCGGTCTGAATTGTGCGATTGTCGATGCGGCCCGGATGAAACCGACCATCCTGGCCGCCGATCTTTTATTAGGTCGCGATCCCCGGGCCAGGCGCTATACGGCTTATTTCCGAAAGTTGAAAAGTGCCTCGGTCTCTTGAGAACTGTTATTCGAGCTCTCCAGCACCGACCGGTAAAGGGTTTACCCCGCGGCGAACTGTTTTTATATCGGGATTTTCTGGATGGTTATTTCAACCGTTATCAAGGCGACTATCTGAAACAACTGGCCGCAGCGGCCGAGCGGTTGGATCTTTCTTTGGTCGGGATTGAACTGAATAATAAAACATCACCCGTTGTCATAAATGAAAAAAACTGCCAGGTCCTCGAGACTTTTTATACCGTCGGCTGTTTGGACGGACCGGTTTCCGGATTAATCGCAGAGGTCGGATTTTTAAAGGCCATGGTGAGCACCAAAAACAATCCTGCTTTATTCTCCGGGATCGCCGCTGAATGGGTCGGTCTGACGGAAAAAATGGTTGAACAAGCAAAAACCAGCGGTCTCCGGGCCATAGCCGTCACGGACGATATCGCCGGTAATCAAGGGCTCTTTTTTTCAACGACCTATTTTCAAGACGAGGTCTGGCCGATCTATAAAACCATCATCGAGATTATAAAGGGCAAAGGTCTTTCGGCCTTTTTCCATTCCGATGGGGATATCCGAAAAATTATCCCCCTCTTGATCGAGGGCGGATTTGACTGCCTTCATCCGGTCGATACCCCCGCCGGAATGGATCTTTATGAATTGAAACGGGATTTCGGAGACAAAATCACCTTTATGGGCCATGTTGATCTGCTCTCCTGGACTCGGGAGCAGGTTCACCAAAATATTATTTTGGCGGAAAAAGTATTTTCAGCAGGAGGCCTGGTTTTAGGATCCGCCGGCGGTCTGTCGTTGAAAACGGTTAATGAAAATATAGAGATCCTTTATCCTGACTGGAAGTCCGTTTGAAATTAACCCTTAAGGAGTTTACACTGCTGACATAAGGCCAAAAAAAATTTTTAGTGCTTGGGAAAACTCTGATTATTAGTGTCATATAGTAACTATTTAGCAACCTAAGATTTTTGTGATATTTGAGCTTTGTTCGCTTTTGAATGGAGTTCGAAAAAATCATTTGGCGATGAGGAATGTGCCGTCCTGAGTATGCGACTTCCTTTGAGCCTGAAACTTCAGGAAAGAAGGGATGACTGGGCCGATGGCGGAGGAAACATGGAAGGACTATAAGGAAAAGAGGCGCTTAAAACCCTTACCATTAAAGGGAATCAGGGTGCTCGAGGTGGGTACCCTACTCTTGGGTCCGGTCGGGCCGGGTTTTGCCGCCATGATGGGCGCCGAAGTAATAAAATGCGAAATCCCGCCCGTTGGAGATACCGCACGCAACATGACCCCTTTCGGGTATCTCTTTAAAGAGGCTTTCCCCCCGACTTTTTCACATATCAATGTCAACAAATACTGGATCGGCCTCGATTTGCATAAGCCTGAGGGTCAGAAGATTTTCCTTGAGCTTGCGGCCAGGTCTGATGTTATTCAGACCAATCTCCGCCCGGGTGTGATGGAGAAATGGAATGTCGGTTACCACCATGTGAAGGAGATCAATCCTCGCATCATTTATCTTTCGAAAACCGGCTTTGGCCAGTGGGGACCCTATGCCGAAGAAAACAGGCCTTCCAATGACGGCGCGGCTCAGGGACTATGCGGATATGCCTGGATGTCGAGTTTTCCGGGCCAACCGCCCCTGAAGAGCGGCATCTACCCCTGTGATGATTATGGCGGATTGATGGGTGAGGTGGCGATTTTGGCCGCCCTCCATCGTCGGAACAAAACAGGCGAAGGTCAGTTTATCGATCTGGCGCAAACGGAGAACATCATGAGACTGATGTCCTGGGTCTGGCCCTACCAGCAGATTACGGGAAAGACCGCCATGCCCTCGGGAAACAGGGACGTATCCATATGTCCGGCTGATACATTCTATTGCGGCGACGGCGCTTTTTTGGCGCTGGCCGCTCCGGCCCCCGAAGAGTTCAAAGGGCTATGCGCGGCAATGGGGAAACCGGAACTGGCGGAAGACCCCCGATTCAGGGATCACCTGACCCGGTTGAAGGAAGAAAACGCGACTGCGATCCTTAAAATTCTCGCCGATTGGGCGAGAACCAAGTCCGCCGGGGAGATCGAAGCATTAGCCGAAAAGCACGGCTTCGCCGCCGCTCGCGTAAAGACCGCCATGGATGTGATTGAGGACAGGCACAGCCAGGAACGAGGTTATATATCCGAGATCGATGATCCTCTTCTCGGTCGATATCGTGACGGCGGTTTTCCGGTAATGATGTCCAAAACCCCTCCCAGGGTCAAGTGGGGGGTAAGACCCGTGGGCTTCGATAACGAATATGTGCTGATGCATCACCTCAGCAAAACCGAAGACGAGATCAAGCAGTTGTACGATTGCGGCGCCGTGGGCAAATGGGCTGATTCCCGGGGGCGCAAACCTCCCTCTGATTGGGATGGCAAGAGCGGGCTTATCATGGCGAGGAAAGAGGGAGGGATGGCGTAAAATGGAAAAGGGACAAAACTGGACTGACTGGGTGAGAGAGAATAGCGATCCTCTGGCCGGGCGCGCCAAGCCGGAGGCGTTGGATGACCTAACCGTGCTGGATTTGAGTTACAAGAGCTTTGCCGGTTGCTATTGCTCGTCTCTTTTAGCGGAGTTTGGCGCCGAGGTCATACGGATAGAGCCTCCGGAGGGCGATTTCATCAGAACATGCACTCCTTATGGAATGTTGTATAAGGGCGAAGGTCTGAACTATCTGACCGAGGGCAGAAATAAGTTTCATGTCACGCTGAACCTGAAAGAGCCGGAAGGGAGGGAAATTCTGAGGGGTCTGGTGAGTCAGGCTGATGTGCTCATAGAAACCTTCAGCCCCGGGGTCATGGATGAGTGGGGTATCGGCTATCAACAATTGAAAGAGATCAACCCCAGACTGATATTTGCTTCGATTACGGCCAACGGACAATTTGGTCCTTTGAGCCAAAGCCGCATGCCCGATTACGATAACATAGCCCAGGCGAGGTCAGGCATACAGGCGGCCACCGGGGAGGTCATGCCCGAGGGAAAGAGCTACGATGATTGCCCCTGGGCCGTGCCAACCAAGGCAGGTCCCTGGATAGGTTGGTGCCAACCGGCGACCTTCATGGCGGTTGGCATTCTGGCCGCGTTGCATTGGAGGTTTGTAACCGGAGAAGGACAGGCGCTGGACGTCGCCACAAACGAAGCCTACTCCCGTTTCGATAATGACGGCCAGCTTTGGTACGAGGGTGCAGGTGTTGTTCTTGAACGTTTTGGAAGTCTCATTCCCGGCGGATGGCTTTACTGTTTCGCGCCAACCGCGGATGGCGCCGTCTTCCTTGGCGGACTGCGGCTGGAAATGTGGCAGGCCTTCGCCGACATGGTGGGGAGATGGGATGAATGGGATGCGGGCAGTTGGGATGATTTAACCTATTTTACGAAAAAGGAGCAACAATTGAAGTGGGCGCCTTTGGTCTTCGCCGAGACTCGCAAATACACCAATGAGGAGTTGGTGAAAATGTCTATTGAATACGGCAAGAAGGGGCGTCTGGCTCCCATCACGCCCGTGGTGGCTCCGGTGTGCTCCCCAATGGAAGCCATGAAAGATGAGAACTGGGTGCAAAGGAGCGTTTTGGTTCCGGTGAAAGATCCGATCTTTGGGGAAGTCATGGTCGCGCAGGCGCAGCACAAGATGACGGAGACGCCGATAAGGATCAAATGGGTGTGCCGGCCGGCCGGCTATGACAATGGGCACATCTTTCTAAAATATCTCGGCTATGGACCTTCAAAGCTGAAAGAGTTCAAAGAAGGGGGCTTGATTTAGTGCGAAAATTGGGTTTAGAGTCCCAATAAGCTATTTTCATCTTCGGAGGTGTCATGTCCCTGACGGGCCATGACTGCTTAACGCGTAGCTTGGCCGCGGAAAAATTCTTTAAAAGGCAACTCCGGAAAAAATTTATCAAATAACGAGCGTCAACCTTATGAATCTCGCCTATAATCTGGAACGATCGACCTATTTCTTTCCCGACCGCCCGGCTGTTCGTCAGGACGGGATGGAATTGACTTATCGGCAATTAAACGAACAAGCGAATAAAATCGCTGCCGGTCTCTGCAGGATGGGTGTCAAACCGGGAGATTTTATCGGTCTCTGTTCCCCCAATTCAGCGGAGTGGATCAGCTTTTATTTCGGAGTGCTCAAGACCGGGGCCGTGGCCGTTACCCTTTCCGGAATACTCACCGGAGATGAACTGGCCCTGCTGGTTAACCACTCCAGACCCCGATTTATCTATATTGATGCCTCTAAACTGGAGACGGTGAAATTGCTAAGGACTTCAGCCGGGATCGAAAAGATAATCTGCCCTGGCGGCGACTTGACCGTTTCGGACCTGATGGATAAGGAAAGCGGGACCTTCCGGACCGTCGACCGGGACCGTCGGGAGACGGCCGCTATTCTTTATACCGGGGGCACTACCGGAATTCCCAAAGGGGTTATGCTGCCTCATGAATACATCAGCACGGCCGCCTATCTGGTGGCCAATTTCGAACGTAACAACGAAACCGATCGGGCCCTTTGTTTCATGCCTTTCAACCACGTCTTCGGCCAGATTCACATCATGAACGCCACGATCTACAGTGCCGGTTGCGTGGAAGTCCTGCCGGCCTTTGATCTGGAGAGGATTTTAGAGGCCCTGGAATCCGGCCGGATCACCAAATTTTATGCCGTTCCCACCATTTATATTCGTCTCTTGAGCCTCAAAGACCTGGAAAAAAAATTAGGCAATTTGCGCTACAGTTTTTCGGCCGCGGCCAGCTTGGCCGGAGAAATCGTTAAGCAATGGAAAGAACGGACCGGCTTGACCATTGCCGAGTCTTACGGAATGACCGAATCCATGCCGGTCACCTACAATCATTATTACCGCCATGTGGTTGGTTCGGTGGGACAGCCGGTTCACGGGATGGAAGTGCAGATCAGGGATGCGTCCGGAAATCAAGTGGCTCAGGGACGGGAAGGGGAGATCTGTGTCCGGGGGCGCAATGTCATGAACGGTTATCTGAATAACCCCGAAGCGACCCGTTCCGCCTTCTGGGAGGACGGCTGGTACCGTTCCGGAGACATCGGCTTGTTCGACCCTGCCGGGTACCTCTTTATCGTCGACCGGCTTAAGGACATGATCATCACCGGCGGGGAAAACGTCTATCCTCGAGAAGTGGAGGAGGTCCTTTATACCTACACCGCGGTGGAAGAGTGTGCGGTTATCGGTGTGCCTGACCGGGAATGGGGTGAACGGGTGACAGCCTGTATCGTCCCGAAAGAGGGATGCTCCGTCGTTCCTGACGAACTGAAGGCTTTTTTAAAAGCCCGTTTATCCGCCTTTAAGGTGCCCAAGGACTATATCGAAGTAAAGGATCTTCCGAAGTCCGCGACGGGTAAAATCCTGAAAAGGCAGCTTAGGCAGAAATTCGTTAAATAAATTGTCCCCATTAAAAAACAGAACACCTAAAATAAGGAGGAAAATCGATGAAAAAAAATTTTGGAGTTATTGGCATGGCCTGTCTGACCATGGCGGCGTTACTGGTTACGGCTTTACCCTTTAAGGCCTACGGGGAAGAGATTAAATTAAGGTATTCGCTCATTTGGCCGCCGGTACACCCGATTGGTTAAACTGGCCGGGGAGTGGGCCAAGGATGTCGAAAAGGCGACCCAGGGCAGGATAAAGATCGTCTTATTCCCGGGTAATACGCTGACCCCCCCGATGCAGGCTTATGACAACACGGTTAAAGGGGTCGTCGATATCGCCGCCAGTTTATTGGCTTACGCCCCGGGCCGATTGCCTCTTTCCGAGGTCCTACAACAACCCCTGGGGTATAAAAACGGCTACCAGGCCAGCAAGCTGGCTAATGCCTATTATAAAAAATTTAAGCCCAAAGAATTCGACGACGTAAAGGTCATGTTTCTCCATGGGGCCGCTCCGGGCTTTATCATGACCAAAAAGCCGGTTAAATCCATGGACGACATAAAAGGTCTCAGAATTAAAGCCAATGCGGAAAATGCCGACATCGTCAAGAATCTGGGGGCCGCTCCGGTCACCATGCCGGTCAGTGAAACCTACGACGCCCTGTCGAGAGGGGTTATCGATGGCACCCTTTTCCCTATTGAAGCCCTGCAGGGTTTTAAAATCGGCGAAGTGGTCAAGACCGTTTTGGAAAATTATGGAATGTCCTATATGACCTCCATGTATGTGGTCATGAATAAAGCCAAATGGAACATGCTCTCCCCGGCCGATCAAGCGGCTATCGAGAAAATCAACGATGAGTATAATGAGAAAACCGCCAAGAAGTGGGTCGAGCTGGACAGCAAGGCCAAGGAATTTGCCCTCGAGTAAAGGGGTGACTTTCTTATCCATTCCTCAGAAAGACCAGGCCCTGACCGCCGAAAAGATGAAACCGGTCTTGGATGACTATGTTAAAATGACCAAATCCAGAGGGACTGCCGGGAGACGAAGCGCTGAAATTCTGTCTGGATTATTTAAAAACACATCAATAGGAATTGCAGGAAATTTTGGACAGGATAGACATGGATTAATCCAGTTTATCCTGTCCAAATGCCTAAATCCAAATTCGGAGACCCAAAATGAAACGTCTGATGACCGCAGTGGTTAAGGGAGACATCGTATTATACAGTATCGCCGGGACGGTATTGGCCTTCATGATTATTTTGACTTTATGTGATGTGATCTTGAGGAATTTTGGTCATCCGATCACCGGATCCATGGAAATTATTCAATACGGCGGTTCCATCGTCTTCGGTTTTTCGATTCCTTATGCTACCTGGACGGGGGCTCAAGTCATCGTCGATTTGATAACGCAGAAGCTTAGTCCAAGAAATCAAAAAATTTTGAATGCCATTACCCGAAGCGTAGGCATTGTTTTGTTCTTGTTCGTCGCCATCAATTTTTTTATGTATGGGTTGGATGTGAAACGAACCGGTGAGCTGACAGCCAGTTTTAAAATCCCCTACTATCCTTTTTGTTTTGCCATCGCAATCAGCTTTCTATTCCAGAGTCTGACGATATTTTGTGACTTAATGAAAACCATCCAGGGAGAAAAAAATGAGTGACGTCGCGGTTGGAATATACAGTATCATCATACTTCTGGCCCTTTTTTTAACGGGGCTGGAAATGGCTTATTGCATGATATTGGTGGGGTTTGTGGGATTCACCTTTCTGATGTCCTTTGCCTCGGCCTCTAATTTGGTGGTTAAAGACTTTTTCGATACCTTTACCACCTATAGTTATACGGTCATCCCTTTATTTATTATGATGGGGGAGCTGGCCCAAAACTCAAATATTGCCAAGAGACTCTATATGGGGGCCCATAAGTGGGTCGGGCACATACCAGGCGGGTTGGCCATGACTACCGTCGTGGGCGCGACGGCCTTCAAAGCCATGTGCGGTTCAACCCTGGCCACGGTCGGCACCTTTTCAGGGCTGGCCATCCCGGAAATGGACCGTTATGGTTACAGCAAGGAACTCTCCGCCGGCACCGTGGCCTCGGTCAGCACCATCGGTATGATCCTGCCCCCCAGCACCGTGCTTATCATCTATGGGCTTGAAGTCGAGCAATCCATCGGCCGGCTTTTCCTGGCGGGAATAATCCCGGCGCTGATGATATCTCTATTTTTCATGGCCGTTATAGCCGGATGGGTCAGTTTGCGGCCTGAAGTAGCGCCCAGGGCCGAAAAATCGACCTGGAAAGAACGGGTCGCGGCCATCCCGGACGCCTTAGTTATTTTGATTGTTTTCGGCATCGTTATAGGCGGGATGATCAGCGGGTTTTTCAGTCCCACAGAGGCCGGCACCATAGGCACGATTGCCGTTTTTCTTCTGGCCTTAACGCGGCGAGAGATAAATTTTAAAATGCTGGTGACTTCATTCCGTGGATCGTTGAAAACGTCCATTCTGGTTCTGATGCTGATTGCCGGGTCCTCCATTTTTGGACATTTCCTGGCCATTACCGAAATCCCCATGATTACCGCCGACTGGGCCGCCTCACTTCCTGTTTCAAAGACTCTGATCATGATCATCATCATCGTCATGTACCTGATCGGCGGTTCGATCATGGATGATCTGGCCTTTATGGTGCTGGCCACACCGATATTTTTCCCGACCGTTGTTCAACTGGGATATGATCCCATTTGGTTCGGCATCCTGATTTGCATTACCCTGATGATCGGCGGTATCATTCCGCCTATCGCCATCTATGTATTTATCTTGGGCAATATCACCGGACTCCCATTTAAAACGATTTATAAGGGCGTTGTTCCCTTTCTGACCGCTCTTTTTGTCGCCCTGGCGATTATGTTTCTCTTCCCCGGGATCGCCACCTGGCTGCCGAATTATCTGATGGGGAAGTGACCGGACACGGACAGGTGAATACCATTCAGCATTCGTTGTTCGGGGAAGGAGTTTGAGAATGGGGGCTCTCGAAAAAGGCCTTCCACCAGGCGAAAAGATCATTTTCCAGGCCAGGGTCCGCTGGGCGGTGCTTCTTGGGCCGGCCTTCCTTTTTTTTATAGGCTGGCTGTCCTTAAAGTCCCAAGGGCTGCCGTCAGCCGTTCTTATCGCTTCTGGTTTCATTTGGGGGGCTTTTTCCTACCTGCGTTTACGGCAATTCAATATCGTATTGACAAATAATCGGTTATTGATTAATGTAGGTCTTCCATTAAAGAGGTCCTATGCCATACCTCTTGACACAATCACCTATGCAAATTGTTATCAGCCTTCATTAGGCGCCATATTGAATTTCGGAAAAATTATTCTTGTCCATAGCGGAACGAAAAAAACCGTATTTCGGTTTGTCGCCCGTCCGGCAGAGTTTGTAGAAGAAGTTCAGGAAGCGATAATGACCAACCGCCATCTCGAACAGCCGTCGCCATCGAACCCCGAATAATGAAAGCAGGGGCACGAAATTTTTTTCCACCCAAACATTAATAAATTAATAGTATGCAATTTGATATTTTATGTGTTGACCTTTTGGACTGGTTATAGTAATCAAACTTTTTGAAAGGACTTGCCGGGTGGAAACGGTTAAACTACGGGTAGACCAAATTTCTCTCAGCTTCGGCGGTGCCCATGCCCTGGCGGACGTGAGCCTGGACATCAGGGATAAAGAGATCCTGGCCATCATCGGACCCAACGGCGCCGGCAAGACCGCCCTCCTCAATTGCATCAACGGCTTCTACAAACCCCAAAAGGGCGAGATCTATTACCAAGGGGAAAAGATTACCCGCCTGCGGCCGGATAAGCTGGCCCGGCTGGGCATTGCCCGAACCTTTCAAAATATCGAACTGTACACCGGATTGAGCACCCAGGACAACATCATGGCCGCCCGGCATGTGCTGATGAAGCAAAGCTTTGTCAGCGGCGCCCTGTATTTCGGCCGGGCACTTAAAGAGGAGATCCGGCACCGCCAGGTGGTCGAGGAGATTATCGACTTCCTGGAAATCGCCCCGGTCAGGAAGAAGATCGTCAGCCTCCTGTCTTACGGGATGCGTAAAAGGGTGGAGCTGGCCCGGGCCCTGGCCCTGGAGCCGAAGGTCCTGCTCCTGGACGAACCCATGGCCGGGATGAACCTGGAGGAAAAAGAGGATATGGCCCGGTTCATCATCGATGTCTTTGAAGGACAGGGGGCCACCTATCCCGACACCCCTGTTTTAAGGGATGGCATCAGGTGCATCATCCTCATCGAGCATGACATGGGCGTGGTCATGGATATTGCCGACCGGATCGTCGTTCTTGATTTTGGACAGAAGATTGCCGAGGGCACCCCGGCCGAAATCAGCCGCAACCCCAAGGTCATCAGCGCCTACCTGGGTAAAGGGAAAAAGGCTTAGACCGATGCTGAAAGTCAACAATATCGAAGTGGTTTATATGAAGGTCATCCAGGTGCTGCGCGGCGTTTCTCTCGAGGTCGGGGAGGGGAAGATCGTGGCCTTACTCGGTGGGAACGGCGCGGGCAAGACGACCACACTGAAAGCCATATCGGGAATGTTGAAGACCGAGGAAGGAGAGGTCACCGAGGGCAGCATCGAATTGGCCGGCAAGCGAATAGACCATCTTGGCCCGGAAACGATTGCCGGTATGGGTCTGAGTCAGGCCATGGAAGGACGAAGGGTCCTGGAACATTTGAGCGTTGAGGAAAATTTGCTCGTCGGCGCCTACTGCCGCAAAGACCGGGCCGGCATCAAGAAGGACCTGGAAATCGTCTTCAATTATTTCCCCAACATCAAACGCCTCCGCCGCCGAATGAGCGGCTATCTGTCCGGGGGTGAACAGCAGATGTTAGTCATCGGACGGGCCCTCATGGCTCGTCCCAAGCTGATGCTCTTGGATGAGCCATCCCTCGGTCTGGCCCCTTTGATGGTCGAAGAAATCTATGAAAATATTCAGAGAATCAGGGCCGAGCAAAAGATGGCCATCCTGGTGGTGGAACAAAATGTCGGCGCCGCCCTGGGGATCGCCGATTACGGGTATGTTATGGAAAACGGCCGGGTGGTCCTAAGCGGTCCGGCCGAAACGTTAAGGGATAACGAGGATGTTCGGGAATTTTATCTGGGGCTGTCGGCCATGGGTTCCCGAAAAAGCTACCGGGATGTCAAACATTACCGGCGGAAAAAAAGGTGGCTGGCTTGATGGAAGGGCGAGAAGAAATGACCGGAGGTGCGGAGCAAGTCCCTGGGGAAAAAGGGGATACCTGGCCCAAGGTGCTCCGCCATAACTCGGAGCGATACGGGGACACCCGCAAGGCCATGCGTTATAAGCACTACGGCGTCTGGCAGCCCTCTACCTGGAAGGACTATTACGACCAGGTCAAAACCCTGGCCCTGGGATTGATGGCCCTGGGCATCTCCCCTGAAGACAAGGTTCTCATCATCGGTGATAACGCCCCCCAATGGTATTATGCCGCGTTGGCGGCCCAGGCCGTTCGGGGAATCTCCGTAGGCGTCTACGCCGATCTATTGCCCGAGGAGATAAAAAAACTGGCCGAAGATTGCCAGGCCCGCTATGCCGTGGTAGAAGACCAGGAACAGGTGGATAAACTTCTCCAGATCAAGGATCAACTCCCTTGGCTTGAAAAGGTCGTTTACTGGAACACCAAAGGCCTGGCCCATTATAACGACCCGATTCTGCTGGGCTACGGCCAGGTCGGCAAACTGGGGCAGGCCTTTGAAAAGGAACATCCCGGACTCTTTGAACAGAAGGTGGCCGAAGGCCTTGCCGATGATGTCTGCGCCCTGGTCTACACCTCCGGAACCACGATGGCCGCACCCCGGGCGGCAATGCACACCTTCAGAACCATGAAGGCCGCGGCCGACCGCTACCTTTATTTGGACCCCTGGGAAGAAAAAGATAATGTGGTCCCTTACCTGCCGCCGGTCTGGATGAGCGAACAGGCGCTGGGGATTGGTTGTCACCTCCTTTCCGGCTGTTGCCTGAATTTCGCCGAAGGACCGGAGACCCTCAAAAGGGACATCCGGGAAACCGGACCGAGCATCGTCTTCTACAACGCCAGGCTTTGGGAATCCCAGGCGGCCGCGGTTCAGGCGCGGATCCTCGGGGTTGGGGCCCTGAAGAAATGGGCCTTTGCCCGGCTCATGCCCGTGGGCTATAAGATGGCCGAGGGGAAGCTTCAAAAGAAAAGCCCCGGTCTGTTTTTCAAAATGGGCTATATCCTGGCGGATAGAATCTTGCTGGGCCGCATGAGAACCAGTCTGGGTCTGGCTAATGCCCGGATCTGCTACAGCCTGGGGGCCATCTTAAGCCCCGAGGCCTTGCGCTTCTATCAGGCCCTGAACCTGCCCGTTAAAAGCCTTTATGGGACTACCGAGGCAGGTCCCCTCAGCGGGGCTAAGAATGATGACCTGAACCCGGATACGGTCGGTTCGCTTCTCCAAGGTGTAGAGATAAAAATATCCGACCGGGGAGAGTTGGCCTTTCGCCATCCCGGTCTTTGTCTGGGGTATTACCAAGACCCGGAGAAGACGGCTGAAGTATTCAAAGAGGGATGGTTCTACAGTGGAGACAGCGGCTATCTGAGGGAGGATGGGCACCTGGTCTTTATCGACAGGCTTCATGATCTGGTTGCTCTGAAAAGCGGTCAAAAACTGGCTCCCCAGTTGGTGGAGAGCCGGCTGAGGTTTAGTCCTTTTATTAAGGAGGCCTGGGTTCTGGCCGGACCGGATAAGGCTTATGCCTCGGCGGTCATCGTCATCGACTATACCAACGTCGGCCAATGGGCCGGACAGCGGAAAATCGCTTTCAGCACCCTGGCCGAGCTTTCTCAAAAACCGGAGGTTTACGCCCTGGTGAAAAATGATATCGACCGGGTCAACCAGACCTTGCCCTCCGGTTCCCGAATGATGAAATATGTCCATCTTCACAAGGAATTCAACCCGGACGAGGACGAATTGACCCGGACCATGAACTTGAGAAGAACCGTTCTGGAGAAGCATTACCGGGAACTGATCGAAGCCCTCTATACCGACAAGACCGAGGCGCAGATAGAAACCCCGGTCAAGCACCGGGATGGGCAGACGGGAACCATCAAGACGATTCTTCGCATCATGTCTGCTGAAAGGACCGGCGTATGAACTTTATTCTTCAATTAGCGGTAACCGGCTTTGCCCTGGGCATGATCTATGCCTTGATCGCCATCGGTTTTGTCGTCATTCTCAAGTGCTCCAATGCCTTCAACATCGCCCAGGGACATTTCGTCATGATCGGCGGGTATCTGGGTTACACCTTTTTGGTCACCTTCGGCCTGCCCATCTGGGCCACCCTGGTCCTGGCGGTGATAGCGGCCACCATCATGGGTTTACTCATCGAACGTTTGGCCCTGCGTCCGCTGGTCGGTCAATCCGAACTGGCCATTATCATGATGACCATCGCCCTGGCCGTGGTCCTGGAAGGGTTGGCCACCCTGATCTGGGGCGGCGAATATAAGACCTACCACGGCATGCTGCCCACGCTGACCCTCAAGGTTGGCAAGATATCCGTACCCCCGGAGTCGTTGATCGGACTCATGGTCTCGGTGGTGGCCGTGACGCTGCTGTTGCTGATGTTCCGCTATACCAAGATCGGACTGGCCATGCGGGCCACGGCCGAAGACCTCAAGGTCGTTCAGAGTCTGGGTATTCGGGCTACTATGGTCTATGCCGTTTCCTGGGTGATTGCCAGTGTCGTCGGGGTGATCGGCGGCATTCTCTTAGGAGGTGTCTCCGGGGTGATGATCCCCCTGGCCTCGATCGGATTGAAGGCCTTTGCCGTGGTCCTGCTGGGCGGGATAAACTCCATCGGCGGGGCGATTGTCAGCGGGATCATCCTGGGGGTGCTGGAAAATGTGGCTGCCGCGTATTTGGACCCCCTGTTACCGGGCGGCGGGCTGGCTCAGGTTTTTCCGTTCTTCGTTATGCTCATCGTGCTCGTCTTCAGGCCCCACGGTCTGTTTGGTCTGGTCAGGATAGAAAGGATTTAAGCCATGGGTTTAGGTGTCGGGACCTTTCTGGAAAACTATGGGCAGGATATGGCCCTCATCCGCACCCGAATGCAGTGGGGGCTGCTCCTGGCCTTGCTGGCCTCTCTGGTGATCTGTCCGCTGTTTTCCAGTGATCGGGAACTGACGATCATGACCATGATCGGCATTGCCATCATCAGTGTCCATGGTCTTAATATCCTCACCGGCTATTGCGGCCAAATCTCCATGGGGCATGTGGGTTTTATGGCGGTTGGCGCCTATGTTTCCGCCATCCTGACCGCCAAGCTGGGCTGGTCCTTCTGGGCGGCTATGCCCTGTGCGGCCATGGCCGCGGGGATGGCCGGTTTAATCTTCGGCCTGCCTTCCCTGAAGATCAGGGGCTTTTATCTCATCATGGCCACCATCGCCGCCCACTTTATCATCATCTGGTTTGTGCTCCAGCTCCGAAGTACGACGGGGGGGGCCGACGGATTAGCCGTACCCAAACCGCAGATCGGCAGCTTCGTCTTCAATTCGAAAGCCAGCTACTACTACCTGGTCATGATCACCGCTTGTCTGGCTACTTTCCTGGCGGTCAACATCGTCAGGACCAGGGCCGGACGGGCCTTTGTGGCCATCAGAGATAACGACCTGGCGGCTGAAGTCATGGGCATTAATCTGTTTAGTTACAAGCTGCAGGCTTTTTTTATCGGCTGTGTCTATGCCGGTGTAGCCGGGGTCTTGTTGGTTCACTATTATGGGTTCGCCAGTGTCGACCAGTTCCCCTTTATGGATTCGGTCTGGTATCTGGGCATGCTGATTGTCGGCGGTATGGGCAGCATCCCGGGAGCCATCCTGGGTGCGGTGTCCCTGACGCTGCTCGATGAGCTGGTCACCATCGTCGGTCCGATCTTATCGGCCGAGGTCGCCGCCCAGGCCGCCGCCTCTTTGGCGCTCATTGCCCGGGGATTGATCATCATCCTCTTTCTTATTTTTGAGCCCCGGGGGCTCGATCACCGCTGGGGGATGATCAAGGCCTATTTCAAACTCTGGCCTTTTTCTCATGAAGAATCATGATGAAAGGGGGGATGCGTTTCCGAAGATGCTGGATAGGTCCGGGACCTTTTTGCCTGAGACGATTGATTTTGAGATTAAAAAATGTTAAAGAATAATTTTTAGAGTGGTTATTTCAGAAATCTTAATCCTAACTAAGAGAGGAAAAGAAATGGTTAAAATCAGATGGGCATTAATAGCTTCCGTGATGATGCTGCTGGTGGGGCTATCCTTGTTCCCGGCCGGCATCGCGGCTGCCAAGACGGTCTATGTGGGCGGCACCATGTCGCTCACCGGCCCTTACGCCGAAGATTCGGCGGCTATCCTGGCGGCCTTTGAGGATTATGTTAAATATGTCAACGAGACCAAAAACCTGGCCCCGTGGCGCAAGGACAAATGGCCGGCCGATGTCAACATCGAGCTGCTCTGGCGGGATGATGAACTGAAGCCCGCTAAAGCCCTGTCGATCTATGAAGAACTGAAGGCCAAGGGGATATTGGTCTACCGGATCTCAGGCTCGCCGATCGCCTTGGCCTTGAAGGATCGGCTCAAACAGGACGGCTTCGGGGCCACCAGTATGGCTACCGGACCCTATCTCATGAAACCGCCGGGGACCATCCTGACCTATTACCCGCTTTATACCGACAGCCTGGCGGCCGTCGCCGACTGGTACAAAGAGCACTGGAAAGAAAACAGAAAACCGAGGGTGGCCTATCTGACCGCCGATAATGCCATGGGCAAGTCGATTGAGATCCCCCCGATGAAGGCCTACCTGGAGAAGGTGGGGTATGAATTTGTGGGTATTCAGTATGTGCCGCTTATTCCCACTTCGCCGCCCACCACCCAGTTAATGTGGCTGAAGGAAAACAAGGTGGACCTGGCCCTGGGGGTTATGGTCAATCCCGGTTCACAGCCGACCGTCAAGGAAATGGTCCGGCTGGGCATGGGACCTTATCAGGCCTATAAGATGACTCTCGGCTGTGCCTTGCCCAGTCACCTGCCGGTCTTTGCCGCGGCCATGGGGACCCTGGGCGACGGTTTTGTCGTTGCCGGCGGCTTCCCTCCCTGGGATGAACCGAGCCCCGGGGTAAAATTTGAGACGGAACTACAGAAAAAATATCACCCCAACAAATGGGTCAGCCACAGCCAATATATGGGCGGCTTCCTGGAGGCCATGATCCAGGTGGAGGCCTTAAGGCTGGCCATGCAGAAGATGCCACTGGAGAAGCTCAAACCCGTTGACGTATTGAATTACGGCTTCTTCCAGATCAAAAACTTAGACACCGGCGGCATCAGCAGTACGCACATCAGTTACGGGCCGGGCAAGATCGAAGGGGTCGATAAGGTCCGGGTCGATCAATTGCAAAAGGGCAAGGTAGTCAAACAGGGCGTCTGGCCGGCCCGCAACATTTATTAACACCATTTCCATGGTCATCATTTCCGTGGGCCTTTGCTGAATGAAGGCCCACGGAGCCTTGGTTGGAACTTCAAAAAGGGTGAAACCGGATAACCCGGTTTCATCCTTTTTGTCGAACAATAAGATAAGAAGATTACTTTTTTTCTTCTTTCTTTTCATCCATCTTCTCTTCTACTTTTTTATTGGCTTTCTTTATCTTCTTCTTGACCTTTCTTTCAGCCTTTTCAACTTTTTCGCCAACCTTTTTACCCGCCTTTTCAACCTTTTCCCCAACCTTATCGGCTGCCTTTTCAACCTTTTCGCCGGCCTTTTCCTCAGCGGCAAAAGCCATAGAAACCGACAGGGCAAATACCAAAGCCATGGTCCAAATGATCATCTTTTTCATTCAAATTCACCTCCCTCCTTATAATTTCTATCCAAAAGATTTTCCAACCTTTCGCTGTCTAATACTACAAACTATATAACGTATAAGATTTCAGTAAACCGCTCTACAAAACGCCCAGGGCGGAAGCAGCTTAAGACGGTCCCATCACTTAGCTCCGCAAGGGATCAGACCGGCGGCACGCCGTGTATCTTGGCCCTTTCCGGTAGTCGCTCTTTCTTGTGTCTGGTGATATCCAGGGCCACGATAATCTTTTTTCGGGTATCCTTGGGGAGGATGATCTCGTCGATCATCTGGCTGGTCCAGGCATAGGCGACATCAAAGACATCAATCTTCTCTCGCGAGCGGTTGAGATAGGCCTCGTAGGCATCCTCTTCGATGCCTTTCCCGTAGAAATCCCGGTAATCGGCCTGGGAGGCCTCCACGGCAAACCTGGCGATGGGCCAGGCATAGGTCAGGTCCGGGCCCATGCCCTTCACCCCGCCCATGATCAGGCTTCCGGCGTCGCCATAGGATTCCCGCAGAATGACGCTGATCTTGGGGACGGTCGCCGTGGCATACACATCGGTGATCTTGCCCAGGTGTCTGTTCAATCCTTTGATTTCTTCTGCTTCACCCGGGACCATGGGCGGCGTGTCCACCAGGTTTATCAAAGGGTAGGTTATAGGCGTCCAGGACCTGCAGGAAACGGTAGTATTTATCGCAGGAATTAATCTCCAGGATGCTTCCCGGATAAAGAGGATTGTTGGCCACCAGGCCCACGGCTTCGCCGTTAAAGCGGCCAAAACAGGTGATCAGGTTCTTGGCGTACTCATCCTTGATCTCAAAGAATTCCCCGTCATCGACGATGGCCTTGATGACCTCGTGCATATCATAGGTCTGTTCGAAGTCATCGGGGACCAGGTCCGCAAGACCACCGACTTCCCGGTCAGGATCATCGGTCTTTTCCCAGGCGGGAGGTTTTTCCCGGTAGTTTTGGGGTAGATAACGAAGCAGGTCCCGACATTTCCGAATGGTGGCCTGGTCATCGTCGGCGACCACATCGCAAGAGCCGCTGAATTTCATGTGATAGTCCGCCCCGCCCACCTCCCGGTCAAATATCTCCGAGGTGGCCGCCTGGGTCTGGCGCGGACCGCCCAGCCACATGTTGGCCGAGATACGGCTCATCAGCAAAAAATCGCACAGGGTCGGCAGATAGGCCCCGCCGGCGATGCAGGGTCCCATGAGAATGGTGATCTGGGGAATGACGCCGGAGTACAGGGATTGTGATCGAAAATACCAATCAAAACCGGCCGCGGCCACATCTGAATACCCCAGACGTCCCCCGGAAGAATCCAGAAGATTGACCATGGGGATCCCCCACTGGGCCGCCATCTCTAAGGGCTTGGCAAACTTGACCAGGTGCTGGATACCGATCGACCCGCCAAGGACGGTGAAGTCGGTGGCGTGGATCATGATCGGGCGGCCATGGACCCGAGCGGTCCCGATGATGGCCCCGTCACAGGGGGCATCGGGTATGCGCCCGTCGATGCGCCGGCCCGTAGTGCCCACAAAGGAACCCAACTCCTGGAAGCTTCCTGCATCGATCAGACAATCGATTCTTTCCCGGGCGGTCAGCTTGCCCCGACGGTGCTGCCTTTCGATGTGCTCGACACCGCCCCCCAGGAGATTTTTCTCCTGAACGGCCTGATATTTTCTGATGGCTTCTTCCATTCTCTTGCCCATAATTGATAACTCCTCCTGATTCAAGGTGCAAGGTTCAGGGTATAAGGTTTAAGGTTTAAGGTTTAAGGTTTAAGCCGTATACCTTGTACCTTGTACCCTGTACCTAATAATTTGTTTTACGCCGGTTTAATAAACCGTCTCTTTTCCGGAACCTTCTCCGATTTGTCGACCGTGGCTCGAAGGGCCTGGATAATTCTGGGTCGGGTCTCTCTCGGATCGATGATTTCATGGACCGTGTAGTAGGTGGTAAAGAGCTTGCCCATGTTAAAAACACTGAATTGCTCTTTGAGGATGCTCAGAAAGAAATTGTAGACCTGGTCATAATTGCCTTCTTCCTTGGCCTTGGTCAGCTCTTTATGGAAGACGGCCTGGACGATGGACTCCGGTCCTGTGGGGGCGAACTCTACCGGCGGCCAGCCGTAGATAAAATCGGGACCCATCTTGCTGCAGCCCAGGACGATATTCGACCCACCGTAGGAACGCCTCAGCACCAGGGTGACCTTGGGGTTGGTCAGGTGGGAGTAGCCGTGCAGGTTCTTGGCCCCGTGCCGGATGACCCCCATCCGCTCCCACCGGTCTCCCGGGGGGAAGGCCGGGGTGTCGGAGATCGTCACCAGAGGGATATTAAAGGCGTCCAGAAACATGATGAACCGGTCGTATTTATCCGAGGAATCCGGTTCCATGATACCGCTCAGCTCATCCGGATTGCTGGCGGCGATGCCGGCCACCATCCCGTCAAACCGGGCAAAACCGATGATCAGGTTGGGGGCATAATCTTCCTTCAATTCAAAAAATTCGCCGTCATCGACGATAAGGTCGATGACCTCGTGCATATCGTAGGGGAACTTGGGGTCGTCGGGCATGACGTCCAGCAAAGCCTCTTCCCTTCTTTCCGGGTCGTCGTCGGAGGGGATGATCACCGTTTTTTTCCAGCAGTTTTGAGGGATAAAACCCAGGATTCGCCTGGCTGCTAAAATGGCCTCCTCATCGGTATCAGCGATCAGATCGCACTGGCCGCTCTTTTCCATGTGAAACTCGGCCGAGCCGGCCTCGGCTGTCTTCTTCTCTCCTCCCAGCCACAGAAAGGCGGTATTTCGATTCATGATCAGGAAGTCCGACAGGACCGGCACCTGGGCCAGGGGACCGGTACAGGGCCCCAAAAGCAAGGCGATCCGGGGAATGACCCCGGAATAAAGACAATAGTTCCGGACCAATCGACCCATTCCATGAAGACCTACGAACCCGTTTTTAAAACTGATCCTGGAACCGGCCGAATCGAAGAGACCGATGATGGGGACCTGCTCCTGTCCGGCCATCTGGACGAGCTCGGCAATCTTCCAGACGCCCTGGTCTCCAAGGGAACCGGACATGACCGTGAAGTCCAGGGCGTAGATCATGACCGTCCCTCCATTCACCTTGGCTGTGCCCATGACCACCCCGTCCGAAGGACTCGGGCTCTCCTTGCCGGCCAAGCCGACGCGAAATTCCCTGACCCGGGAACCGATTTCTTCAAAAGAGCCGGGATCGGCCAGGCGTTCGATCCGTTCCCGGGCGGTCAGCTTGCCCAGTCCGTGCTGGACCTTGATCCGTTCTTTCCCTCCCCCTTCGACATTCTCCCGTCGATTTTCATAAAGTCTTTCCAGATAGCCATTCATCCATTGTCCCATAGTCACCCTCTTCTCAAAAATAAATAGAGTTTAAATCCGCCCCCACCGCCGCGACGATGCCGGTCTCAGCGGGCCATGACGCTGGCCGGCAGCCTCCGGGTCAGCACGTCCACGGCCTCCTCCACCAGGTCCTCCAGGATTTGGGCGGCCGGTTTGATTTCCTTGATGAGCCCCGAAACCTGGCCAGAGAAAGGACCCATGAACTCCTTTTTTCGGGCCTTGTTGAACATGTCTGCCAGGGCCGAGGAGAAGATCACCTGGACCGGGAAGGGGAGCGGCTCCAGACCGGAGGACTCCCAGAGATCATGGAAACGGTTATAGATGGCCCGGGAGGTCTTGCCGGTGTAAAGATAGGAGCGCCGGGTGTCTTCATCGGTGGCTGCGAGGATGGTCTCTTTCTGGATGTCTAAGGCCCCGCCCTCCTTCGAAGCCAGAAACCGGGTACCCACCCAGACGCCCACGCACCCGACGGCCAGGGCCGCGGCTATGCCTCGACCGTCTCCGACACCGCCGGCGGCCAGAACCGGCGTGGGCGCGGCCGCGTCAACGGCCTGAGGCCATAAGGCCATGGAGCCGATCCGTCCGGTGTGACCGCCGCCTTCATACCCCTGGGCCACCACCAGGTCAACGCCGGACTGGGCGATTCTCCTGACGTTTTTGGTGTTTCCGGCAATGCCCAGGACCTTCATGCCGACGGCATGGGCGTCCAGGACCATGAAACCAGGATTCCCCAGACCGGAACAGAAGAGGGGGACCCCTTCTTCTATGCAAACCCTTACAGCCGCATGGGGACGGTAGACCGTTGAATCGAGTTTAACCATGGCCTGGATTTCCGGTAATTTCAGGTCCTCCTTGACTTTCATGATCCACTCGTAATGGGCCTTGGGCAGGGTCTTGATCAGCTCGGCCAGGGGGATCTCCTGGGGCCCCTTCTGGACCTGATCGCCGGCGCTGACGGTCTGGCTGGGAAGCAGCAAATCCACGCCGAAGGGTTTGTCGGTTAATTTCCGAATGGCCCGGATCTCCTCCCGCATTTCCTCCACGGAGAAGCCCGAGGCGCCCAGCACACCCAGCCCCCCGGCCTCGGAAACCGCCACCACCAGTTCTTTCGGAGTCCCTGTTTTTTCGCCTACCAGACTGGGTCCCATGCCGGCACAGAGAATCGGATATTCGATACCCAGAATATCGCAGAGTTTGGTCCTCAGAATCCTTTTGCCCATTTCAGTCCTCCCCTTGATTGATTGTCCCTTGCCTTTTCCATATAAGTGAGTTTTTTCATCCGGTGGCTTCAACCCGGTCGCGCGCCCCAAATCGCCGGTGTCTCGGCTGGGCCGACATTATCTCAGCCCGAGGTTGGAGACAACCAGGTGCCCTCCCGGTACTCCTCGCGGACCTCTTTTAATCGATCTTTGATCATGGAAAATTCCATCTTCTTTTGAAGCAGCCACTCCAGGTGCTCTTTCAACCCTTCCTCTGAAAATTGAGGATGAAAGCGGGTAAATCGAAATCGGCCGTTCTCCAGATTGACCAGGGCCTTACATAAAGCACATTCCAGCCCCTCAGGGCCAAGGCGGAACAAATCGGAACGGCATCGGGGACAGCGATCGGGCCGGTCCTCGGCCAAGGGAACGGGGCTGGTCAGACACCGGGCCAGATATTCTATTTTAGCCTTGAATTCTTCCTTCAAACCGATTTCACCGGGGTGGGTGCCATAAAAAATTTCCACCCCTCCCACCTTAAGACCGATAGCGGAAACCTGACTGACCAGAACGGTGTCGGCATATCCCCTGAATTCCTCCCTCCCCATGGTCAGGGCGGTAACCGTCCTTTTGCGCTTAAAGCTTTCGGCGTAAGCCGTGGCTTGAAGGGCCCTGTCGGCTAACATCTTGACCATCCCCACGGGGCCGAGGACATAGTTCGGGGCCGTGAAAATAACGGCGTCCGCCTCATCGATCCGTTTGAACAACCATTCCACGTCATCCTGGAGATTACATTCTTTGCCGGGCAGAAGACAGGCGTAACAGCCCTTGCACGGTTCAATCCGAAGTTCAGGAAGCCTTATCAGGGACAACTCCCATCCTTCGCCAAGTTCCCGGGCCACGGCTTTGGCCACGATCTCGCCGTTACCCAGTTTTCGATGAGAGGCCACCAGACCGAGTATCTTTTTCAATGGTCTCATTCCCTTCAGTATGACCCGGGGGCGTTAATCGGCCCCCAGTGTAACGTTTCAGGAGTCATTCGTCAAAAGAAAATCAGGTTGAGTTTGGATGCTTTGACCTGGTGACGATGATCTCAGGTAACCGGGTATGAACGCTCCTCAAGCGCTGTCTGCCAAAAAACCGCCTCAGGGTCTCTTTTCTTTCCACCGGATGTTCTTCCATAAGCCAGTGGCCGGTACTGCTTTTCTCCTGTTTTTCTCCTTGCCCCAGTCTTTTTCTTGCCTTATACTCTTTCAGCGTTCATCAATTTTGCTTTTTACCTTTTGACTTTTTATTTTAAATCCTAATGGCAGAGGCGATAAAATGGCCGATCCAAAGGTTTGGGACGACGCACAACCCTTTTACTTCAGGGGGAACTCCACGGGGGTCCTGGTGATCCATGGCTTCACCGGCTGCACCCAGAGCATGCTGCCTTACGGGAAAGCACTGGCGGCCAGGGGCTACACGGTGATTGGACCACGCCTGCCCGGGCACGGAACCACCGTGGAAGACATGGCTTTCCGAAAGTACACCGAGTGGACCGGTGAGGCGGAGCGGGCCTTGCAAGAACTGCGTGGCCAGTGCGACCGGGTTTTCGTAACCGGCCTCTCCATGGGGGGCACCATCACCCTGACCCTGGCAGCCAAATACGGTGATAAGATCGATGGCATCATTCCTGTAAACGCCCTGGTCATCACCGAGCCCTTGCTGCGGTTAACCCCCATACTCAAATATCTGCTGAAGACAAGGCCGGGAGTGGGAAGCGACATCAAGAAGCCGGAGGCCGAGGAATCGTGTTACGACCAGGTACCTGTTGCCGCCGCCTATGAGCTGACCAGGTTATTAAAGGTGACCAGGGAAGGCCTGCCGCGCATCCACGTCCCTGCCCTGGTCATCGCCTCCCGTGAGGACCACGTGGTGCCGGAGCCGGTCAACGCCGAAACCATCGTGGCCAACCTCGGCTCGAAGAATAAGGAACTGCTCTGGCTGGAGAACTCCTATCATGTGGCTACCCTGGACAACGATGCGGCACTTATTTTCGAGAAAGCGGCGGAATTCATCGAGAATAAAAAGTAAAAAGAAAAAAGTTAAAAAAACATAGGGTCATTTAAACCTAAGGAGATTGCCATGAAAGATTTAGATTATATGAGCATTGCTGAGGATGACCTCAAAAAAATCAGAAAAGGGGCCTTTTTAACGGTAAAAGCCGGCGAGGCGCTCAACACCATGACCATCGGTTGGGCTACCTTCGGGTTTATCTGGCAAAAGCCGATCATGATGGTCGCGGTACGGTCTTCGAGGCATACCTTTGGTATTATGGAAGCAGCGAAGGATTTTACCGTTTCCGTGCCGGCGGGTGATCTGGGCAAAGAAACGGCCTTTTGCGGTACGAAATCCGGCCGGGACCTGGACAAGTTTAAAATGTGCAACCTGGAAATAATCAGCGGTAGTCGAGTTGTTTCACCTATTATCAAAACCCCCGGGCATCATTACGAGTGCAAGATAGTCTACAAGTCCGCCATGGATCCGGCCTATCTGGATAAAAATTATGAGTCCTCTCTTTATCCACAAAAGGATTACCACACCCTTTACTTTGGCGAGATACTGGCCTGCTATGAAACCTGATATTTATTACCGACTCTCGCCCGCTTCGCTCGAGATCGCCGAGGACTCAGAGAGAAACCTGTCTGATCTGAATCCCTGAGAGGGGGATTCAGATCAGCAATCAATGCCGGAAAGGGGCCGGAAAGGGCGAAACGGATTGACACCAAGGAAGAATAAGGAATATAACCCTGAAAATTTCCGGCATAAGAGGCAAAAAAAGAATCTAAATGGATTTTTCCCAGCCCTGCCCAAAGTCAGCCAGGGGTCTAATCTCCAGCACCTCAAAGGTTACGGCCGCCTGGATTATTTTGGCGGCATTGGGGCCGGCTTTTTCGGCGATGAGCGCCCGGATCTGTTCCAGCTTGTTCCCTTCCATGTCGATCTCTGTGGCCTTCAGATAAAGTCGAACCCCTTTCCATTCGGGCAAGGTATTTCCCGGTTCCATGATCATATAGGCGGCCCAGGGGTTTTCCTTCAGGTTGGCTAAGGTACGGTTATTCCCCAAACCCATAAATACGGTCTTGGGATCGGTCATCCGGGGGGAGCCGAAATAGGCCACGTTGACCTTGCCGTCCTTACCGGCCGTGCTCAGGGTGCCCAGACGCGGCTGCTTGTTGAAGTATTCCATCAGTTTTTCGTTCATAAAATTCTCCTTTCATAAGACCAGGTTTTGTGATCGTTCACGATCGCTATTCCTCTTTGTTTGAAGTTTTTGATCAATTTTGACCTCATGGACGGGTCTTCCGAGATTCCCTCAAACCTGAATCTTGGCCCCGGCCTTCAGGTCTTCTTCCTTCATCAGAAAAAGGGTGTCTAAAAGTTCGGTTTGAAAGCTGCCGGGACCCAGTCCCTTGACGGCGGCCTTCTCACCGGCCAGACCAAAATAGGCCAATCCCGTGGCGGCTGCCCGGAAAGGATCGGGATCGACGGCTAAGAAGGCCCCTATGATTACGGTGGCGGTACAGCCCGTTCCGGTAACCTTACTCATCATCTCATGCCCATTCATCACCCGGCCGACCCGCTTCCCGTCGGTGACCAGGTCCACGGCCCCGGTGATGGCCAGGACGGTCTTCAGCTCCACGGCCAGGGCCATGGCCGTCTGGGTGGCCTGATCCACGGTATGGACGGAATCAACCCCTTTGGTGGCGGTCTCAGGACCTTCTTTGGCCAGGGAGAGGATCTCCGAGGCATTGCCGCGAATCACCCCGATGGAGATCTCTTCAATGAGCCGCCTGGCCGTTTCGGTGCGCAGCCTGGTGGCCCCGGAACCCACCGGATCAAGGATCACCGGAATTTTAAGGGCGTTGGCTTTTTTCCCGGCCTTGAGCATGGCCGCAATCCAAGGAGGGGACAATGTGCCGATATTGAGCACCAGGGCCCCGGCATAAGAGACCATTTCTTCCACCTCTTCGGCGGCGTGGGCCATGACCGGCGAGGCACCGCAGGCCAGAAGGGCATTGGCGGTAACGTTCATGACGACGTAGTTGGTAATGTTGTGGACCAGCGGTCTTCTTTCACGCACATCTCTCAAATTTTCTGCGGCCTTCCGGGCCATTTCCTGGTTGAACATACGCCTCTATTCTCCTTTGCGCCCCGGCGTCTCTGCGGTGAAAAGCAATCTATTAGTCGGCTCTTCTTAATAAATCAGGGTCTATCGTCTATAAACGAAAATGATCCCATCCCGAGGGCCTAACCGGGCGCCTTTGGCCGTCAGACATAAGCAAAGCGATCTCTCCGGGCCGTTCGGTGATCCTGCCTATTTCCGTTACGGGAACAGGGCAGCATTGGGCGCTTTTGGAAAGAAGCAAGGCGACATCTTCCGGCCGGCAGGTGATCACCAGTTCGTAATCATCACTTTCGCCCAGAAAAAATTCGTACGGGTCCTGGTTTAACAGGGCAGCCGCCCGGCAAAGCGCTTCACTGATGGGGAGTTTTTCTTGGCCTAAATCGGCCCCCACCTGGCTTTCCTGGCAGATATGGGCCAGGTCGGCTAAAAGTCCATCGCTGGTATCGATCATGGCCGTGGCCAAACCGGCTTCAGCAACCGTCGCCCCCAGTAGAGGCCCGGTGAGAAGGGGTGTTAAAGATCCTGACCAATGGGTGTTCCCGTATTTTGGGGTCATTTGGTGACTGAAGCAAAAGCCTAAGCCCGGCCGCCGCCTGACCCGGAAATCCGGTAACCAGGATGACGTCCCCCGGCCTGGCCCCGGAGCGGCGAACCCCCTTCCCTTGTTCGACTTCCCCGATCAAAGTGATGTCGATGAACAGGCCATTGCCCGATCGGGTAAGATTGCCCCCGATGATCGAGGCACCCATAGGGTTCAGCTCTACAAGGAATCCGCGGTACATCTCTTCCACATCCCGGACCGGAAAGTCGGCCTTTAACCCAAGAGAAACGAGGGCATAAAGGGGCCGGCCTCCCATGGCCCCGATGTCGCTGATGTTGAGGGTCATGGCCCGGCGCCCTAAATTCAGGGGTGTAATATGGCCGGGCAAATAGTGGCGGCCTTCTACCAGGGAATCACAGGTGACCAAAATTTCATATCCGGGGCGGGGAAGAAAGGAGGCCGTGTCATCGCCGATTCCCAGGGTTACCCTTTCGGACCGGATGCCTTCCCTGATCAGGAGATCGTTGATTCTCCGAATCAGCCCGAATTCTCCAATATCCCTTATCATCTCAGACATGACGACCTCAACTAAGTTCGAAAATACACATCAAACCTTTCGGTCGGATTCGAGTAAGCATCGAAAGGATTCGGCGGCCTCCTTGGGATCTTTTTGACAACAGACCGCCGAGATCACGGCAATACCATAGGCCCCGGCCTCCATCACCTGAAGGATATTATTTGGGGTGATACCGCCGATGGCAATGATCGGCAAAGGGATCTCCTGGACGACTTGCTCCAGGAGGGAAAGTCCGCTCACCGGGCCGGCGTCCTCCTTAGAGGTCGTCGGAAAGACAGGGCCGAAACCGATATAGTCCGCACCTTCCAGGAAACACTTGCGGGCTTCTTCCAGGGTGCCGGCCGATCCGCCGATGACGGTCTCTTCTCCCAGGAGTTTTCTGGCTAAGGGGATGGGAAAATCATCCTGCCCAAGATGGACCCCATCGGCCTGGGCAGCCATGGCCACATCCAGACGGTCATTGACGATAAAGGTCACCCCGGCCTTCCGGCATAAGGCCTGCATCTGTCTGGCGACCAGGATCATCTCTCTGGTACTCCCGGTTTTCTGACGAAACTGGATCGTATCGGCCCCGCCGCCAATGGCCAGCTCAACCAGCTTGGGATGAGAAAAGCGGGTTTGAAGCCGGGTATCCGTCAGGACATGGAATCTTCCGGTCTTTTTCATATTTTTACCTTAACACATCAAAAGGGGACTTCCGGTCAGGAAATCCCCTTTTGATCCATAGCAGCCAGTGGAAAGGTGTAGGGGGTCCGAATTTACAAAATCGAGATGAGCTCTACGGTAAAAATAAGGACCGCATTCGGGCCTATTTGAGGTCCGGCTCCCCGTTCACCGTAACCCAGCTTTGAAGGTATGAACAGTTGCCACTTGGAGCCGACCTTCATCATTTGGAGCGCTTCGGTCCAGCCGGGGATTACCCCGTTGACCGGAAAAGTGGCCGGCGCTCCTCTTTTGTATGAGGAATCGAATACGGTTCCGTCGATGAGGGTGCCTTCGTATTGGCAAGTCACCTTGTCGGTGGCCTTGGGTTTTTTCCCGGTGCCTTCTTTGATAATCTTGTATTGTAAACCGCTGGGGAGGGTTTTGACCCCCTCTTTCTTTTTATTTGCGGCCAGGAAGGCTTCCCCTTCCTTTTTATTTTTTTCGCCGACGGCTTTCATCTTTTCGGCCTGTTTGGCCTCCATTTCTTTTTGAAAAGCGGTCATGACCGTATGCATTTCTTCATCGGAGAGCATGGTTTTGGCTCCGGAAAGGCCATCCTTGAACCCCTTCGTAAACTGTTCCGGGTCTATTTCCGCCGGCAACTGTTTCATGTTTCTGCCCACATTGACTCCGATGGTGTAGCTAAGCTTGTCTTTCTGGCTTTTCAGCGCGCCGTTCTCCGCGGCAAAGACCGGTGTCGCCAAAAACACCAACCCCATCAATCCGATCCATTTCAATTTCATAGTGACTCCTTTTACCCATATTGGCCTGTCCGGTAAGACAGACATCGATCGTTCAATCTGAAAACTTTTCTATCACTTTCCATCCGGTTTGTCAAATAGGAGAAGGTGAAAGAATTTTTTCCGGACATAATCTCCTTGCCTGAAAATCATTCTCCGGGTTATAGTGGTTTTTACGGGGCGTATTTTCATGCTTCGTCGGTGCCCGCTTTAGGCGGGCATAAGAGCTTAGGATGAGCCCCTTTAATGAACTTTAAATAAAACAGGTCAGTCCCGCTTTTGGAGGAATTGCCCTAACCAGGAGGCGTTTAAACGAATGGCTACAGAACCGAATAAAGTCATCTATACGATGATTCAGGTCAGCAAATATTATGATAAGAAACCGGTATTGAAAAATATCTCTCTGTCCTATTTCTACGGGGCCAAAATCGGAGTCCTGGGTCTCAACGGGTCGGGTAAGAGTTCCCTTCTTCGGATCCTGGCCGGCGTCGACCAGGAATTTAACGGCCAGACCATCCTTTCCCAGGGGCTTTCCGTGGGTTTTCTGGAGCAGGAACCTCAATTAGATGACAGCAAGACCGTCAAGGAAATCGTGGAACAAGGGGTCCAGGAAACAGTCGACCTGTTAAATGAGTTCAACCGGATCAACGAGCAGTTTGCCGAGCCCATGTCCGATGAAGCCATGGACAAGCTCATCGAACGCCAGGGTCGGGTGCAGGAGAAACTGGATGCCCTGGATGCCTGGGAGTTGGATTCCAGGCTGGATATGGCCATGGAGGCCCTGCGTTGTCCTCCCGGCGATACATCGGTCCAGGTCCTATCCGGAGGAGAAAGAAGGCGGGTGGCCCTTTGCCGGCTCTTGCTTCAAAAACCGGACATCCTTCTTTTGGATGAGCCCACCAACCACCTTGACGCCGAATCCGTGGCCTGGCTGGAAAGACATCTGCAGCGCTATGCCGGGACGGTCATTGCCGTAACCCATGACCGTTATTTTCTGGATAATGTGGCCGGCTGGATCCTGGAGCTGGATCGAGGGGAGGGGATCCCCTGGAAGGGAAACTATTCTTCCTGGCTGGAGCAAAAGCAGAATCGGTTGCGCCTGGAAGAAAAAAGTGAAAGCAAGCGCCAGAGGACCCTTCAACACGAATTGGAATGGATCCGCATGTCACCCAAGGGGCGGCACACCAAAGCCAAGGCCCGTATCCAATCTTATGAAGACCTGGTCAATCAGGAGAGTGAGAAGAGGGACAAGGAGTTGGAAATCTATATCCCTCCCGGGCCGCGGTTGGGCAACCTGGTCATTGAAGCCGAAGAGGTGAGCAAAGCCTATGGCGACAATATCCTCATGGAAAAGGTTTCTTTTATTATACCGCCGGGGGGGATCGTGGGGGTCATCGGACCCAACGGGGCCGGGAAAACCACCCTCTTCCGTCTGATTACCGGCCAGGAAAAACCGGATTCCGGCACACTCAGGCTCGGAGAAACGGTTAAACTGGCTTATGTAGACCAGAGCCGGGATGTGCTTGATCCGGAAAAAACCATCTGGGAAATGATTTCCGGCGGACAGGATACTATTAAAATGGGCACGAGGGAGGTCAATTCCCGGGCCTACGTTTCCCGTTTCAACCTCTCCGGTAACGATCAACAGAAAAAAGTGGGACTCCTTTCCGGCGGGGAGCGCAACCGTGTCCATCTGGCTCGCATATTAAAGGAAGAGGCCAATGTGCTTCTTTTGGATGAACCGACCAATGATCTGGATGTCAATACCATGAGGGCCCTGGAAGAGGCCCTGGAGAATTTCGGCGGGTGCGTCATGGTCATCAGCCACGACCGCTGGTTTCTGGACCGTATCGTCACCCACATCCTGGCCTTTGAAGGAGAGAGTAAAGTTTTATGGTTTGACGGCAACTACTCCGAGTATGAGGCCGACCGAAAGGCCCGCCTGGGGACCGCTGCCGATCAGCCCCACCGGATCAAGTACCGGCATTTAACCCGAGGGTAGCCGGGCCTGCCGGTGCCTATGTGGGCAAGCCGGTTCTCTCAGACGACACCACCCTGTTCCTGCCTCCCTCCTTGGCCTGATACAAGGCCTGATCGGCGGCTTCAATCAAGTTTTTTTCTTCTTTCATTCCAACCGAAGGGAAAGAGGCTATTCCAAAGCTGGCTGTAATGTGTATAGGTGAATCCGCAGACAGGAAGGGCATAGCGGCTATCTGGGAGCGAATACGCTCACAAATCAGGACGGCCACTTCGGGGTCGCTTTGTACAAGGACCAGGGCAAACTCTTCGCCCCCATAACGGGCCGCCAGGTCACTGTCTCGAATCCCCTTCTGAAGGAGCCCGGACACTTCTTTAAGTATAAGGTCTCCGGTCTGATGTCCGTAAGTATCGTTGACCTTTTTAAAGAAATCGATGTCCACAATGACACAGGAAACGATCCCGCCGTATCGTCTCGCCCGGTCCATTTCCCGGGTCAAGTGATCATGGAAGAAACGGTGGTTAAACAGATTGGTCAGTCCATCCCGATCGGCCAGTTCCTGAAGCTGACGATTCTTGGCCTGAAGGGCTTCGTAAAGCTCTTTCATCCGCAGGTGGGTATTGACCCGAGCGATCAGTTCTCCGGCATCAAAGGGTTTGGTCACATAATCTACCGCCCCCAACTCCAGCCCTTTGATCTTGTCGGCCGGTTCGGCCTTGGAGGTCAACATAATGACCGGAATGTCCTGACTCTGAGGCGTTGCCTTAAGGCGCTGGCAGATCTGATAGCCGTCCATCCCCGGAAGGATGACATCTAAGAGGATCAAATCCGGGTGGTCCCGGAGGGCCAGTTCCAGGCCCATTTCCCCGGAATCAGCGGTTAAGACTTCATGACCTTTGCCGGCCAGGATGCTTTTCCCGAACTGGGAGATCAGACGGCTGTCATCAATTAACAGAATTTTACTCATGGCCGTTTAGCCCTCCCAATCTTGGTTAACCAGGCGGGCACTTCCGTCAATGGAGCCACCTCCTGGGCCGCCCCAATGGTTATGGCTGCCCGGGGCATTCCAAAAATAGTGGAAGTCGATTCATCCTGGGCCAGGGTCTTGGCCCCTTGCTTTCGCATGGCCAAAAGCCCACGGGCCCCGTCTTCTCCCATGCCGGTCAGGAGGATGCCGATTCCTTTTCCCTGAACGGTTTCGGCCAGGGAATGGAACAAGACATCCACGGAGGGGCGATGGTGGTTGACCGGCGGATTTTCATTAAGGGTCAGGAAAAAACCCTGCTGATCTTTTCGGATCAGGCCATGTTTGCCCCCCGGAACGACCATGGCCTGGCCTCGTTGCAGGCGGTCTCCCGGCCAAGCTTCTTTAACCGTTAAGCGAGACACTTGATTCAGGTGGTCGGCAAAGGCCGTGGTAAACTGGGGGGGCATGTGCTGGACAATGATAATCGGGGGCATATCTTCGGGTAATTGGGAAAAGAGATAAGTCAGGGCCTGGGTGCCTCCGGTGGAGGCCCCTATTCCTATCACCAGTCCCGGCACTCCCCGGGAAGGAGGTCTCTCCGGTTCAAGGTCCGTTCGTTGAAGCACCGGAGGGGCCGGTGTGACCAGAGAAGGCACTGTCCGGGCCTGGGCCGCTTCTTTGATCTTGGCCAGAAGCCTCTGCGGAAAGGTTTCTTTTTCCTCTTTTGAACCAGGTCCCGGTTTGGGAATAAAATCCACCGCCCCCAAGGAAAGGGCCTTGATCGTGGTTGGACCATTTTCCTGAGTGTAGGCGCTGACCATGACCACCGGCAAGGGATGGGTAGACATGATCTCTTTCAAAAAGGATATTCCATCAATCCCCGGCATCTCTACATCCAAGGTAATGACGTCGGGTCTTTTCGTTTGCAAAGAAACCTTGGCTTCCAGGGGGTCCTGAGCCGTGGTCACCTCCCCGATGGCCGGATCGGCTGAAAGTATTTTTTCCAGCCAGGCCCGCATCAGAGGGGAATCGTCAACCACCAGGACAGCGATCTTTTTCAAGGTCGGCTCCTCATTTTACGCCGTTTATCGTTAAGAAGTTGATCTAAATCGTTCTAAAATTTCTGTTTTAACCCCTGGTCGGGATTGGAGGCGTCATCCTCTTTCGGAAAAGGGAACCTTTATAAGCATTTTCCTTCAGGATCAGGTCCTCCTGGACATCCTTCAGTCGCTTGAGGAGTGCCCGTCCTTCGGGAACAAAGAAATAGATTTTCCGTCCCTGGTCTCCTCCCAGATCCTCGGTAATCAGGGGGATTTTTTCTAATTCAAAATATTTTCGAATAAACCGGATATTGGCTTCCGGAATATCCCCATCGGATTGGCGGAACCGTAATACCGATCCTCCCCCAAAGCACTTTCCTTTGAGGGTCTTGCGGTCTCCTCCTTTTTTGATGATTTCCCCGATCAGCAGTTCCATGGCATAGAGGCCGTATCGGCCGATTTCGCTGATCAAGATCTCTTTGGTGGAAATGCACCCAGGGAGCATAAAATGGTTCATCCCTCCTATTTTGTTCTTTTCATCGATCAGGCAGACCGAGATACAAGAGCCAAGCACGGTGCCCAGGATCTCCGCTCGATCGGTGGCATAATACTCCCCGGGGTTCAGGAAATGGATAGGAAGTTTATATCTGTCGCTATATCCGGTCTGCATGAAATGGATTGTCTCGGCCGATCTTTTGGTAAATGGTTCGCTCCAAAGATTTAAAGCCCTCCTCCTTATCAAAAAGATGTTCGCTGTGCCCCAGGAAGAGGAACCCGGCGGGGATCAGGCTTTGGTAGAAAACCTGCAAAATATTTTTCCGTGAATCGGGAGAAAAATAGATGAGGACATTTCGGCAAAAGATACCATCAAAAGGTCCCCAGGAAAAATCTCCTGACTTATGGAGGTTAAAATGTTCAAAGGTAATCAGCCCCTTTAAGAGGGAACGGGCTTTTATCCAGCCGGTCCGTTCCTTGACCCCTTTGAGGAAGTATTTTTTGAGGAACGGAGGGGGAATATGCTCGGCGGCTTTTTCCGGAAAGAGCCCGGCCCGGGCCTTGTTCAAGGCTTCGGAATCGATGTCGGTGGCCAGGATGCGGGGTTGTATCCAGGGATGGTCCTTTTTAAAATCGGACAAGACCATAGCCAGACTGTAAGCCTCTTCACCGGTAGCACAGCCGGCACTCCAGAAACATATTTTCTTTGGGGTTTGATCGGCCCGGACTAAAGAGGGAAGATAGGTCCGGCTTAAATACTCAAAGTGATGGTTTTCCCGAAAAAATCGGGTCTCGTTAGTGGTAATCCGGTTAATCAGATGGCCTATTTCACTTTTTTTAGATTCCGGGTTTTGCAACAGCCGAAGATATTCTTTAAAACCAGGGAACCCCAGTTCTTTAAGTCGGGGTGAAAGCCGGGCAATGAGAAAGAACTTTTTAAAATCGGAAATCTGAATGCCGGCCTCTTTTCTGATAAGGCCTTTTAGTTCTTTAAACTCGTTATCGCTTAAGGACTCAGCCAGGTCGCCCATGATCCCTCAACCTGTTTTATCCAGGGCTTCTATTTCCTGGGCATTTAAGAGACGGTCGGCATTGAGGAGGATGACCAAGCGATCTTCAATGGAGCCGATACCCTGGATATAATCACTTTGTATGGGTGTAGAGAAGGCCGGGGTGGGCTGTATGGCCTCCGGGGTCAGATCAATGACATCACTGGCCGTATCGACAATCAGCCCGACCAATCTCCCGGCCAATTCCAGGATCAGAATCATGGTATGCGGGTCATAGGGACGGGGAGGAAGGTCGAATTTTTCCCGTGGATCAAAGACCGGCAGGATCACGCCTCTTAAGTTCAAGATGCCTTTGATAAACCCTCCCATTCTGGGGACACGGGTCATGGGTCGAAAGGCTATGATTTCCTTGATTTTCAGCAATTCCAGGGCATATTCTTCCTGATCCAGAAAAAAGGTGATATATTGGATGATCGTGTCTATCATTGTTTTTCCCCCGAAGGTTAGAACTCTTCGAATCCTTCTTCCAAATCCAGGTCATTCGCCGATAGAGGCTTTTCGTCTTGAATACTGGTCCTCATCAGGTCTTCCTGGAGACGACGGTGGACAGGGGGTTGGAATCCTCGGCGATCTTTCTGTTTTTGAAAGCCCTTTGGGTTGTGCGCAGGGGAACGAAGGTCCGGAATTTGTATCTGAGTCCCTTCGGGAAGGATGAACTCTTCAGTGGATAACTGTAACCCTTCGGCACTATTGGCCAGCATTTGACTGGAGTGGGCCAAGTCTCCTACCAAGGTGGCATTTTGTTGAACAATATTTTGAAGCTCTAACAGCGCCTGATTGATTTCTTCCGTGCCTTTGGACTGTTCTTGAGAAGCCGTGGCCACGTGAGAAATATGCTCGGAAAGTCTCTGGATTAAAGCCTGGATCTTTTCCAGACTGGTATGGGTTTCTCCCACTAATTTATGGACCGAAGAGACCTTGTTCAGGCTGTCCTGAATGAGGTCGTGAATTTCTTTGGCCGCCTCCTGGCTGCGACGAGCCAGACTTCGGACTTCATGAGCGACCACAGCAAATCCGCGACCGTGTTCCCCGGCCCTGGCGGCCTCGATGGCGGCATTTAAGGCCAGCAGATTGGTCTGAAAGGTGATTTCATTGACCAGGGTCAAAATTTCGGAAATCTTTTGACTGGACTGAGTTACCTGGTCCATGGAAGAAGAGGTTTTATCGAGGACTTGACTCCCTTCCTGGGCCAGGTTAACGGCTTCCCTGGCCATTTGATCGGCCCGCTGGGTATTGGTAGCGGTCTGAAGAAGAGAGGCGGACATCTCTTCCATCGTGGCGCTGATTTCTTCCATGGTGCTGGCCTGTTGCTGGGTCCGTTGGGAAAGGTCTTGATTTCCCCCGGATATCTGGGTGGCCAATTGGGCCACACCCATGGCCGCGCCCTTGGTCTGGGCTATCAGCTTGCCCATTTTTTCAAAGGTCTCATTGGTCTTGACGGCTATTTTGTCCATGATATCTTCTTTCCCCTCTGTCGGGGCATGGATGGAAAGGTCGCCCTCGGCTGCTTTTTGCAAGACCGCCGTGAGTTTCTCAACCCCTTCTTCCAGATATTTGCGATTGGCTTCCTCTTTTTGGGCCGTCTCTTTAATCAAGGTCTGGGCCTTTTCAATTTCGGTAATATCTCTAAAGATTTCAAAGGCACCCAAAATGGTTCCCCGGGAATCTTTCAAGGGGGCCGCTGAAACCATTATAAACATGGTCTTACCGCTCTTGGTGGTGACGGAATGGCTGACCCCGGAGGTCGTCTCGCCGGTCTGGAGGGCCTTTTTAACGGCACAATCCGTTTGGCAGATGTCGGAACCAAAAACCTCATGACACTTCAGTTTTCCTTCCACCTCCTGGGGAGAAAATCTTGAAATTTTCGCGGCCCTCGGGTTAAGGTAGGTTATGGTCATTTCCGGATCGACAATAAAGAAAGGGTCGGCAATGCCGAATTTCAGGCTGTTGGCGAATTCTATCTGGTTTTTGAGGTTTTGAACCATGATGCGCAGGTTAGTGGCCAATCGCCCGATAGAATCTTCCCCTTGAACAGGGATCTCCAGGGTTAAGTTCCCTCGAGCGATTTCTCCGGCCTGATGGCTTAACCTTCGGATCCTTTGCGACATTAACTTATAGAGAAGAAAATAAATGATCACAATAACGGCTACCATCCCGGAGAGGCCCAGGTAAACGACCTTACGAAAGGAAGAACGGACATCTTCATAATCTTTCTGGATATCCTGAGTAATCAACAAACCTCCCAGGATTTTCTTTTTTGAATCGTGGCACTTATAGCAAGAAGGTTCGTTCAGGATCGGTTCAAAAGAGGCGATATACAAATTTCCTTTTATCTTGGTCAGGAAACCTTCATTGAAGAAAGCACCCTGGGAGAGGGAGGTCTTAAATTTTTGATAAAGATACGGATCGGAAATCACACTGGAAAGGGGTTTTTTAAGATTCTCCAGCTTATCCGAATAAACGGCCGTTTCATCGGGGTGGAAGATATATCCGTTGAGGTTCTGGGTGGTGGTGCCGAGGACCTCCAATTGACTGCGGACCCCTTCCATGTCACCCTTGGACATGGGATTTAAAATGGCGGCCCTGGAAATTAAGAGCATCTGGTGTCCAAAGTCCGAATACCGGGAGATCAGAGAATGATAATGGACATTGTTGAAGTAGAAAATTAAAGACCCCATGAGCACGCCAATGGTAATCACCAGAATAACCATAATCTTAAAACGCAGGGTTTTTCGAAATTTTTTTATCTGATTTAGGTTCATAGTTCCCCCATCGCAATTTTAGAATGCGGATTTTGGATACCGGACTCAGTCCCCAAAGATCATGCGGTCTAATCCGTAAATATCCAGAATTAAGCAAACACTTCCATCTCCGAGAATAGCGCCCCCGGCAAAGCCGGGGATGGAGCGAAAATGGGTCTCCAGGCCTTTAATAACCACTTGGCGGGTTTCCAAAATTTGATCGGTCAGCAGGGCGAATCTCCTCTTGTGACTATCCAGGATCAGGGCGATTTTATGTCCCTGGATCCTGCCCCGGGGAATTTTTAATACGTTTTCCAGGCGAACAACAGGGATATAAAGGTCTTCAAAACGGAGCATTTCTTCCCGGGTCTCAATGGTTTTGAGGTCATGGTCCTCAATGGCCCTGGCGGCCAGGACCGAAGGCAAGGGTATGATATAAGATTCTTCTCCTATCCCGATCCGAAGACCTTCCAGTACGGCCAGGGTCAAAGGGATGCTGAAGGTGATGGCCGTTCCCTGTCCGGCGATAGAGGAAATCTCAATAAGGCCGCCCAGACCGGAAATTTGCTCCCGGACGACATCCAGGCCGACCCCTCTGCCGGACAAATCAGTGACCTTTTGGGCAGTCGAAAAACCAGGGAGAAGAATAAGGCGATACAGTTCAGCCGAGGCGGGTCTGACTCCCGGGGGGATCAGTTTGTTTTCCACCGCTTTATTATAGATGGCTTCCTCGTCCAGACCTCGGCCGTCATCCTCAACCTGGATAAAGACCTTGCCTTCCCGTTGGAAGGCCTTGATTGACAGAAATCCCTGAGGAGCCTTCCCCTTTTTTTGCCTTTCTTCCGGTGGCTCAATTCCATGATCGATGACATTTCGGATACAATGTTTCAGCGGGTCGGTGATCTGCTCGATCAGGTCCTTGTCTAATTCGGTCTCCGCCCCCTGAAGCTCAACCTTGACCTCTTTTCCTTCCTGCAGGGCCAAATCGCGGGCCATCCGCTGGAGCCTCTGGAAAGTTCCCTCCAGTGGAAACATCCGAACCCGCATGGTCTGTTCCCGAATTTCTCTTAAATTCTGTTCTACCCGTTCCATCTCTTCCTGTACGATCCGGTAAGAGTAGAGCCCCCTCTTTTCCAATTCATGGGATACCCGGGAATGATTGACCGATAGCTCCTCGACTAAATTGGCCAGGTGATCCAATTTTTGGGTATCGACCCGTACGGTCGATCTCCTCAAGAGGGTGCGGCTTTTTTCTTGCCCGACCATAATCCGGGAAAGGGTCTCTGGATTCACCTTTCCTTTTTCCAAAAGGACCTGGCCAATTTTTTTTTGATCCTGTAAGGCTTCCTGTAAGTCTTCCGAGTCGATGACCCCATCTTCAAGGAGGATGTCTCCGAGCCGCTTATCGGCCAGGGAACGGTCGATCCCCTCTGGAAACTCCTGGGTAACATCCTCAATTTCTACTTGATTATCGTCAATGACAAAACAGAAGACCTCCTCTATAGCAGCACGGGGTTCCCGGGTCCGAAAAATTATTTTCCAGGAAAGATAGAGGGCAAAGGGATCAATTTCGGTAATCCCCGGAACCCGGGAGCAATCGGCTTTTTTCTGGATAATTTCTCCCAGATCCTGAAGTTCCTTCAGGAGCATCAGGGGGTCTTGACCGGAAAAAAATAAATCCTTTTTAAAAGAAAGAGAGATCTTATAAAATTGTTCTCCTTCCGCCGCCAGGGGAGGAAGGGAAGGCAAGACCGGGGAAGGTTCTTCCGGACCCTGAAGGCCCATGAAGCGGGCCAGTTGTTCTTTGTGGGCCGAAAGTTCAACAGGGGTGATCGACTCTTCTCCCCGGGAGGCCTTCTCGACCATGGTTCGCAACAATCCCTGGCCGGTCAAAAGGTGGGATATAAGGGGCCGGGAGGTAGGAAGTCGACCGCTGCGCACACGTTCCAGGAGGTTCTCCAATAGATGGGCATACTCTGAAAGGTGATCAAAACCCACCATGGCCGCACTGCTTTTCATGGTATGAACGGCCCGAAAAACCTCCTGGACCAGAGCAGGATCGTCGGGTGCTTCTTCCAGGGCGAGCAAATTTTTCTCAATTCTTTGGAGAAGATCTTCGGCTTCAGAAAAATAAATCTCTAAAAGTTCGTTACTTTCCAAGAATGATTACCTGATAAATTTTTTAATGACCCAGAGCAGTTGTTCCGGACGAAACGGTTTAAGCAGCCAACCGGCGGCCCCGGCTTCCTTGGCCCGATCTTTCAAGCTTCTATCGGTTTCGGTACTCAAGACCAGAATAGGGACAAATCGAAAAGAGGTCGCTTTGACTTCCTGAATAAAACGAATCCCATCCATAACCGGCATGTTGATATCGGTGATGATGAGCGATAAGGATTTTTCTTCGGCCATCAGCCTCTTCAGGCTTTCCAGACCTTCCTGGCCGTTTTCGGCCTGGGTGATTTGGTAGCCGGCATTTTCCAGACAGAAGGTTAAGGAGGTCCGTAGAGTAGGGGAATCATCCACAACCAGGATATGCCTATCCATTTTTTATCCTCGTAATTTAAGAAAAGTGGTCAGCCCTAAAAGGTCGGCCGATTCCAGGATGGCAGAAGGGACGTCCTGGAAAACAAGGGGGCGATTTCCAAGGGACTTCTTTAAGGCCACTAAGAGCTGAAAAGCGGCCGTGTCTAAGTAAGTCAAGTCCTTACAGGTTAAGGTGACTTCTCCGGAATCCCGCAGGGCGGAGAGAAGCTGTTCCTGGAACCGGGCCAGATTATGGAGGGTAACTTCCCCTTCAGTGGTGATTTGACAAGCCATTTATGGTGTTTCCTTAAGAGCTGCTCCCGTAATCGTTAGTGCAGTGTCTCTAATTCACATTAACGACGTCCTCACTGCCGTCATTCCCGCGAAAGCGGGAATACAGGTTAAAAAGACTGGATTTCGGATCAAGCCTGCCCTCGAAGGTTGTAATGGGGATCGAAATTGTAAAGGCATTAGGTAAACACTACATTAAAATCAAGACCAAACCGTACCCATTGAGAGAATCTAACCGACGCCTGCCCCATTTCCTCTCACTGCACCTTTTTAACATCAAAACAACCTTGAATACAATGAAAAATAAGAAGAAAGGGTCTTAGGCTTTTTCGCCTGGCAAGATGATCAGGAACCCGAAAAATAGACCGGCTTGGCGACTACTATTTTGTTGACTCTTTACCCATTAACAAGTAGAAATTTCAATATAATTTAATCGACTTTTTTTATTGGAACACCCTTATGTTGAGGGAAGTCTCCATGGAAGAAAGAAAAGACCCTATATCTCAGGAGAGTGGCGGGGGTTTTGTTTTAAGGAGGGCCGAACCATGGCCGAGAAAAATGAGATATTGGTTGTCGATGACGCCCCGGCAGTGCTGAAGCTGCTTACGGATATCCTCTCGGCCGAAGGCTTCCAGGTGCGAAGCGCCGAGACCGGAGAACTGGCACTTCGCTCCGTGGCCGCCAAGCCGCCCCGGATGATTTTGCTGGATGTCCATCTGCCGGGCATGGACGGATTGGAAGTCTGTCGACGGCTCAAAGGACAAAAAGAAAGCCGCGAAATCCCAATCCTGTTCATCAGCGGCCTTGACGACCTCGAGGTCAAGGTGAAAGGTTTTGGGCTCGGGGCCGTCGATTTTATCTCCAAGCCCTTCCAACGCGAAGAACTCTTGGCTCGGGTGCGCACCCATCTGGAATTGAGCCGGTTGAGGAAAAGTCTCGAAACCCAGGTAGCGATAAAGACAGCCGAGCTGCGCAAGTCAACGGAAGTGATTCTGTGCGAACGGGATTTCTGTAATGGTAATGATAAACAGCCTGCCGGGCATTTTTTATCTTTTCGATCAAACCGGGAGGTTCCTCCGTTGGAATAAGAATTTCGAACAGGTCATCGGGTATGTTCCTGAGGAAATTGAAGGAATGCATCCGCTCGACCTGTTTGTCGGCCCCGATAAGGCCTTGATCCGGGAGAGGATTGAGGAGACTTTTGTTGCCGGCGTCTCTGGTGCGGAGGCGGAACTGATCGCTAAGAGCGGAAAGAGGACCCCTTATTATTTTACCGGGCATAAGATTTACATCGAGGGGAAAGATTGCCTTATCGGCATGGGAATCGACATTTCCGAACGTAAGCGGACCGAGGAGGCCTTATTAAAGAGCGAAGAACGGTTTCGGGTCGTTGCCGAAAGCACCAATGATTTTATTTTTGAGGAGAATTTCGAGACGGGTCAATTGGAATGGTTCGGCAAAGCGATTGAAAAATTGAAAGATCAGTTAGGAGAAATCCCTCATACTGAAACCGCTTATGAAAAAATGATCCACCCTGATGACCGCGACCGCATTGTGGGGGAGGTCAAAAGACATATCTGGAGCCGGGAACCGTTTCGGGAGGAATATCGGCTCATCGGGAAGGATGGAAACATCCTCGACCTGCTCAGTCAAGGCATTTGCCTTTGGGATGAAAAAGGGAAACCGTATAAATGGATCGGGGCTTTAAGCGACATCACCGAGCGCAAAAAAAAGGAAGAGGAACTCAAACAAAGCCTGGATAAACTCCATAAAGCCATGGGCGGAATCATCCAGGCCATGGCCCTGACCGTGGAAACCCGGGACCCTTTCACTGCCGGCCATCAGCGTCGGGTCGCCAACCTGGCCCGTTCCATCGGCCAGGAAATGGGACTGACCAAAGATCAGGTCGAGGCCATCCGCATGGCCGGAATGGTCCATGATTTAGGAAAGATATCCATACCGGCCGAGATCCTGGGTAAACCCACCAAACTGACCGCTCTCGAATTCAGCCTGATCAAAGTCCACCCCCAAACCGGTTATGACATATTAAAAGATATCGATTTCCCCTGGCCCATTGCCCGGATTGTTTCCCAACATCATGAGAGGATCGATGGTTCGGGTTATCCTTTGGGTCTTAAGGACCAGGAAATACTCCCGGAAGCCAAGGTCTTAATGGTAGCCGATGTGGTCGAGGCCATTGCCTCGCACCGTCCTTACCGCGCGGCTCACGGGATTGATGTGGCCCTGGATGAAATCTCTCAAAACAAAGGCCTTCTCTACGATCCCGAAGTTGTGGATGTCTGCCTCAGGCTCTTCAGGGAACAGGGATTTAAATTAGAGTAAATCCGGAAACAAGGAACCGCCTGATTATAGAACCCCATTTCTCAATAGAGAGGTAGGGGTTTTTTATTATTAACTTGACAAAAATGATGTGAGGTTTATGATAAGAAAATTTTTTTAAAGGAGGATCTTCTTATGAGTAGTGCGAATTATTTCTTTACCTCGGAATCGGTAACGGAAGGACATCCCGACAAGGTGGCCGATCAGGTTTCCGATGCTATTTTGGATGCCATTTTGGCCGAAGATCCAAGAGGGACGGGTGGCCTGTGAAACCCTGGTGACCACGGGTCTGGCCATGATCGCCGGGGAGATTACCACCTCTTGCTATGTGGATATGCCCCAGATCGTCCGAGAAACCATAAAAGATATCGGCTACAACGATTCTTCCATGGGTTTTGATTGGGAAACCTGCGCGGTCCTGACCACCATCGATAAACAATCTCCGGACATCGCCCAGGGGGTCAATAGTCTGGGAGAGAAAAAAGAACAGGGAGCCGGGGATCAGGGCATGATGTTCGGCTATGCCTGTAACGAGACCAAAGACCTTATGCCCATGCCCATCTGGTATGCCCATCGCCTGGCCAGGAGACTGGCTGAGGTTCGAAAAAAGAAGATCCTTAATTTCCTCCGGCCCGATGGAAAAACGCAGGTGACCGTGGAATATCAGGACGGAAAACCGATTTCCATACCGGCCGTGGTCATCGCCGCTCAACACAGTCCTGATGTGAGTTATAAAAAAATCCAGGAAGGCATTATTGAAACGGTGATTAAAAAGGTGATCCCCGCCAAACTGCTGACCAAGAAGACCCAGTATCTTATAAACACTACCGGCCGTTTTGTGGTCGGAGGACCCATGGGGGATTGCGGAATGACCGGCAGGAAAATCATTGCCGACACCTACGGGGGCCGGGGGAGCCATGGCGGCGGGGCCTTTTCCGGAAAAGATCCTTCCAAGGTGGACCGCAGTTCTTCCTACATGGCCCGCCATGTGGCCAAAAATGTCGTGGCCGCCGGCCTGGCCGATGTCTGCCGGCTCCAGGTCTCCTATACGATCGGCAAGGCCGAGCCTCTTTCCATTTTTGTCGACACCCGGGGGACCGGAAAAATTCCCGACTTTCAGTTGAACCAGATCATCCGCCAGACCTTTAGTTTTAAGCCGGCCGACGTGATTGCCTATTTGGATTTATTGCGCCCCATCTACAAGAAGACCGCGGCCTACGGTCACTTCGGCCGCAGCGAAGAAAGTTTTACCTGGGAAAAGACCGATAAGGCCGCCATCCTCCGGGAACGGTCGGGGTTGAAAAAATAATCTATAAATGGTGCAAGGTACAAGGTATAAGGCGTGGAGGATGCGATTAAGGATTTTCCTTACAACCTTGGACCTTGCACCTTGCACCATTATTTTATCAGAGAAAGGACTTAAAAATTGAACTACGACATCAAAGATTTGAATCTGGCCGCTCAGGGGGCCTTAAGGATCGAATGGGCCAACCAGAGTATGCCGGTCCTGGAAAGTATCCGCAAACGCTTTTTAAAAGATAAACCGTTAAAGGGGGTCCGTTTAGCCGCCTGTCTGCATGTAACCACTGAGACGGCCAGTCTGGTCCGAACCCTGAAGGCCGGAGGGGCCGAAGTGGCCCTCTGTGCCTCCAATCCTTTAAGTACCCAGGATGATGTGGCCGCTGCCCTGGTCCGTCAAGACCAGGTCCCGGTCTTTGCCATCAAAGGGGAAGACAGCCAAACCTATTACCAGCATATCTATGGGGCCTTGGAACTAAAACCCCATTTGACCATGGATGACGGGGCGGACCTGGTCTCCACCATCCATTCCGAAAAAAGGGCCCTTTTGAAAGGTATCCTGGGAGGGACGGAAGAAACCACCACCGGGGTGATCCGCTTGCGGAGCATGGCCGAAAAAAAGGTACTGGCCTACCCGATTGTGGCCGTCAACGACGCCAAAACCAAGCATTTTTTTGATAACCGTTACGGCACCGGACAGAGCACCATCGACGGGATTATCCGGGCCACTAACCGCCTGCTGGCCGGTAGCATCTTTGTGATTTGCGGGTATGGCTGGTGCGGAAGGGGCGTAGCCAGTCGGGCCAAAGGCATGGGGGCCAATGTGGTTATTGTCGAAGTGGATCCCTTGAAGGCCTTGGAAGCGGTGATGGACGGCTTCGGGGTGATGCCCATGGCCGAGGCGGCCAAGGTGGGGGATTTCTTTTGTACCCTGACCGGCGATATCCATGTGATTCGGAAGGAACATTTTAGCCAGATGAAAAACGGCGCCATCGTGGCCAACTCCGGGCATTTTAATGTCGAGCTGGATTTGAAGGGTTTGGAACAGATCAGCAAAAAACGCCGCCTCATGCGTGAGTTTGTGGAAGAGTTTACCCTGGTGAGCGGGAAGAAGATCAATGTCCTGGGAGAAGGACGGTTGATTAATCTGGCCGCCGCCGAAGGCCACCCTTCCAGTGTCATGGACATGAGTTTTGCCAACCAGGCCCTCTGTGCCGAATACCTGGTGCATAAGGCCAAGGCCTTAAAGAAGACGGTTTACGGGGTCCCCCAGGAAATTGATGACGAAATCGCCCGGCTAAAGCTGGCCTCCATGGGGATCAAAATAGACAGCCTGACTCCGGAACAGAAAAAATATCTCTCTTCCTGGGAGATGGGAACTTAGTATAGTAACTAAAGCGAAACGGGGGTGGGGTGAATCGGGGATGGAGAGACTATGCCACTGCTCCGATTCACTCACTCCCCGATTCTCCGACTCACCGATTCTCCGGTTCGTTTCTCGCCTGGTTATTTCTTCTTCCTCTTCTCCATTCTTTCTTTGATGGTCGCTTGAGCGGCCGCCAGTCTGGCGATAGGCACCCGAAAAGGGGAACAACTGACATAATCCAACTTTAGGGCGTGACAGAATTCAACTGATTTCGGTTCCCCTCCCTGTTCCCCGCAGATGCCGATCTTTAAATTTTTCTTGACCTTCCGTCCCTTTTCAACCGCCATCTGCATAAAGGCTCCTACCCCTGTAATGTCAATAGTGGTAAAGGGGTCGGCCTTGAGAATTCCATGTTCCTCGTAAAAAGGAAGGAAACCGCCCGAATCATCCCGTGAAAGGCCAAAAACGGTTTGGGTTAAATCATTGGTGCCGAAGGAATAGAAGTCGGCCAGGGGAGCAATTTCATCGGAGGTGACGCAGGCCCTGGGGAGTTCAATCATGGTCCCCACCGTGTATTCTACCCGGGCCTGATATTTTTTCTGGACTTCTTCGGCGATACGAATGGTCAGGTCACGCATTACGGCCAGTTCATGGCTGTCCCCTACCAGAGGAATCATGATTTCCGGGATGACCTTAAGATGCTGCCTGGTCAGGTCACAGGCCGCCTCCATAATGGCTTGAACCTGCATTTCATAGATCTCCGGATAGGTGATCCCCAAACGACAGCCGCGGTGACCCAACATGGGATTAAATTCATGGAGGGAGTTGTTTTTGGCCTTCAATTGTTCAAAGGGTACTCCCATATCCAGGGCCAACTCTTCCAACTCGATATCTGTCTTCGGAAGGAATTCATGTAACGGCGGATCCAAAAGGCGAACCGTAACCGGCAGTCCTACCATGGCTTTAAAGATGGCCTTGAAGTCCGCTTTTTGGACTGGTAGTAGTTTGGCCAAGGCCTTTTTCCGCCCTTCAATCGTCTCGGACAGGATCATTTCCCGAACCATCCGGATCCGTTCGGCCTCAAAGAACATGTGTTCCGTTCGACATAACCCGATGCCTTCAGCCCCGAAGCCCCGGGCGATTTCCGCATCTCGGGGGCGGTCGGCATTGGTCCGGATTTTTAATCTTCGATATTGATCGGCCCATTGCATCAATTCCGCATACCAATAGTTGCTGGCCGGTTCGGCCGGCAATAATTTCAACCGTCCTTCAAACACTCGGCCCCGAGAGCCGTCCATGGTGATCCAGTCCCCTTCCCGCAGGACTTTGGAATCAACCATGACCTTTTTGGTATGGACGTCGATGTTCAAAGCATTCGCCCCGACAATACAGCATTTTCCCCAACCCCGGGCTACCAGGGCCGCATGGCTGGTCATGCCTCCCTTGGCCGTTAGAATGGCCTGGGCGGCATGCATGCCATGGACATCTTCCGGAGAGGTTTCATTCCGAACCAGGATGACCTTTTCACCCCGTTTGGCCCAGGCTTCGGCATCATCGGCCGTGAAAACAATCCGTCCTCTGGCCCCGCCGGGACCGGCCGGCAGTCCTTTGACCAGGGCATGGGCCTTTTTTTCGGCATCCGGATCAACGCTGGGATGCAGGAGTTCATCTAATTGTTCCGGGTTTACCCGGAGCAAGGCCGTTTCTCGGCTGATTATCTTGGAGATGGCCATATCCACGGCCATCCGGATGGCCGCTTGCCCGGTCCGTTTGCCGATCCGGGTTTGAAGCATCCAGAGTTTCCCGTCCTCGATGGTGAATTCGATATCCTGCATATCGGAATAATGTTTTTCCAAGGACTTCTGGATTTCGTCTAATTGCAAATATATTTCAGGCATGACCTCTTCTAAAGATAAAAGATGCCTGGTGTCTGCGGTTTTCCCGGCTTTGTTGACCGGATTAGGCGTACGGATGCCGGAGACCACATCCTCTCCCTGGGCATTGGACATCCACTCGCCGAAAAATTTATCCTCCCCGGTGGCCGGGTTCCTCGTAAAGGCCACGCCGGTAGCGGAGTTTTCTCCGGTGTTGCCGAAAACCATGGCCTGGACATTGACCGCCGTACCCCAGTCTTCCGGGATCCCCTCAATTTTTCGGTAGGAGACTGCCCTCTTGCCCATCCAGGATTGAAAAACGGCCCCGATCCCCCCCCAGAGTTGTTCATAAGGATCATCGGGAAATTCCCGGCCTAAGGTGGCCTTGATGGTCTTTTTAAATTCTTCGCATAACCGTTTAAGATCATCGGATTCCAGGTCCGTATCGTGGAGGACTCTTTTTCCTTCCTTCATCCGGTCCATGATTACTTCCAGTTTCTGACGGATTCCTTCCTCCTCGGCCGGCTCAAGCCCGGCGGCCTTTTCCATAACCACATCGGAATACATCACCAACAGCCGCCGATAGGCATCATAGACAAAACGATCATTATTGGTTTTTTTGATCATGCCGGGAATTGTCTTGGTGGTCAATCCGACATTTAACACGGTTTCCATCATGCCCGGCATGGACTTTCTGGCACCGGAGCGGACAGAGACCAATAAAGGGTTGTCCGGATCTCCAAATTTCCGTCCCATGATTTTTTCAACCCGGGCCAGGGCCGTTTCCACCTGTTTTTTCAGTTCCCGGGGATAGGTTTGGTTGTATTGATAATAATAGGTGCAGACCTCGGTGGTGATGGTAAATCCCGGGGGCACGGGTACGCCCAAATTGGTCATTTCCGCCAAATTGGCCCCTTTGCCGCCAAGCAGATTTTTCATGTCAGCCTGACCATCGGCCTGACCTTTTCCAAAAAAATAGACGTATTTCTTTGTTCCGGCAGTTTTTGATGAAGAAGATCGCTTGACGGACTTAACGGTTATTGATTTATTTTTTTCTTTATCGGCTATCTTTTTCATGATTCCACCTCCTGCTTTTTATAATGAATGAACCGGAGAATCTTTTTTTTCAAACGAGATTACCATCGAATAAGGGCGCTCCCCCAGGTTAAACCGCCGCCGAAGGCCGTTAATAAGACCAGATGGCCCTTTTGGACGGCACCGGTACGAACGGCTTCATCAAGGGCGATGGAAACGGAAGCTGAGGAGATGTTCCCGTATTTATGGACAGTCATATAGAATTTTTCAAAAGGCACGTTCAGACGTTTGGCTACGGCCTGCAGCATCCTTAAGTTGGCCTGATGGGGGATAAACCAATCGATATCTTCCAGAGTAACCCCATTGGCCTCGACGGCCTCGACGCACGAATCGGCAAAGTGTTTCACCGCCACCCGGACCGAAGCACTGGCCTCGATCATTTTCAAGGTATGGAGGTCCTTGTTCACGCTCTCATGAGAGATGGGCGTAGTCCTGGAGCCTCCGCCGGGCATGAGCAGATTGGCCCCCCCTGCCCCATCGGTATGGATATGGCTGGAAAGGATCTCGGGACCTCCGCCTTCCCGGGAGAGAAGAACGGCCCCGGCCCCGTCTCCCCAGAGAATGGCCGTGGAGCGATCCGTCCAGTTTAAGGTCCGGGTCATGATCTCCGAGGCTACTACCAGGACGTTGGCGAAGGTCCCGGCCTTCAGATACTGCTCGGCGACATTCAAGGCGAAAAGAAAGCCCGAGCAGGCGGCGGTGACATCGAAGGTCACGGCGTTATCCGCCCCTAATTTGGCCTGAAGCCAATTGGAGCCGGCCGGACAATGGGTGTCGGGGGTAATGGTGGCCAGAATAATTAAAGGCAGGTCTTTTATTTTAAACCCGGCCATATCCAGGGCCGCTTTGGAGGCTTCCAGGGCCAGGTCCGAAGTAACCACCTCCGGGTCGGCCACTCTTCTTTCACGTACCCCCGTCCTTTGGGTAATCCATTCGTCGGTAGTATCAAGGATCTTTTCAATATCCCGGTTGTGTAGGATTTTCGGTGGTACATAGCTTCCCGTTCCCCGGATATAAATAGGCATTCGTGTTGCTCCTTAACGTTATCAGGAAAATATGATTATTAGAGATTACAAAATCATGGAATATCTGTCAACACCCTTGTGCTGTTAATAAAAAAGTTTAGACAGGATTTACAGGATCATCCCGATCAGTTTGGCCTTTTCAGGGCTACCAGCGGGCCTTAAATCCACGAGTATCCATGTGGATAAAAGGAACCTGATTGACCTTTGTATCCCGGTCATATACCCCCAGCCCCCCCACTAATCCGGTTTCTTCCTCTATCTCTTCAATGAGCCCGGCCATGAGCCTAATATGATTCCGGTCCTGATGGCCATTGAGGTTCATGTCCTCCGGCAAACCGGGCGGGGCCGGGGTGTCGAGCATGATATCGGCGGCATCACCGTAAATATGCCGGCTCCATTTTGCCCCGGAAACGGTTTGATTATACCAGGGGGTACGAAAACCGCTGAGGACCGTCAATCGGGCCTCCGGTATTCCATTTTGCCGGAGTTTTATGGTTAACAATTCCAACTTAAGCAGTAGCGCCGGGGAAAGGGCCATATAATGGGGGAAGGGCGTTTTGAAGTGACAGATGAAATCATTCAGACAATAGTGCTTGGAAACCATCACCCCTATATTTTCAGGGGTCACTTCTATAAAGCCTAAGGGGGGAAGATATTGGGAAGGGGCCGTTTGGACGGACCTGACCTGGGCTTCTTCCGGATTCGGGTAAAATCCCATGGGAAATTGGTCGATGAACCCGTCCTTAAGCTGTGAAAATGGGTGGAGGACAATGACCAACAAGGGTTGCCTGGTAATCTCTTCCCATTCTTCTGACCTTGAGTTTGGAGAAGCCGACGCCTTGGACCATCCTTGCCGGCATTCTATTTCCAAGTCATAAAGGCCCGGTTCCTTGGGGGCTATCCCGGAAAAAAGATTATTCCCCTGGACGGTCATGGACTGGCCGCTTAACAACATCGACCAGGATTCTGTCTTTGGGCCTGACGAGAGGGAGACGGAAAAATTTCGGACGTGGACCAATAAGGACTCTTCCGGGAGCAGGAAGAGGGTTGGGACCAGAGGGGATACCCTTTGCCCGTTGACGATGACCTCTATCCCGGGCTCCGGGGCAAGGGGTTCCTGGGGGACTTTCTCCGGGATCGGCCTGAAGACCACCGAAGGCTTGGCACAACCGCTCAGGGCGGCAAAAAGGAAGACCAACAGAAACAGGAAGAATATTTTCATTGGAAAAGACATCGGGACCGGTTTATGCCTATTCAAGGTTTCTTTCCTTATCGAGTTCTGATCATTAGACTAATTGGGGATTAATAGTCAAGGCAGAACTTCAAACAGCCGACATTCGGAATGACAAAATGAATTTTTTATTATACCATCACTGAAAAAATCCGAATTGCACCATTATTTATATTCCGGCCGAAGCCGGAATGCCGGTTTTCTGTTCTGGTTCCCGGCCTTTCCGTGTGGTGACGGTTGGAGTTTATCGCTATGAATAAGTCCGAAGAGAGAATGGAAAGGAGACAAAAACGTCTTTATGGTCGAGTTTAAGTATTCCAATGTGGACCGGGAGATAGAGGTCTATGGCTACGATGGGGTGGTCAAGAGTCACTGCCGGAACTGCCATGGAGGATGCGGGGTCCTGGTCTATGTCAAGGACGGCAAAATCGCCAGGATAGCCGGAGACCCGGATTGCCCCATCAGTCATGGGACCCTTTGCAGCAAGGGATTGGCCTCCACCCAGCTCGTCTATCACCCCGACCGGCTTACCTATCCGCTGAAACGAAAAGGTCCCAAAGGGAGCGGCCGGTGGGAGCGCATCTCCTGGGACGAGGCCCTGGAGACGATTGCCGGGCGGATACTGGGATATAAAAAGAAGTTCGGCGCCGAATCAATCGTTTTCGGATACGGAACCGGCCGGGAGAACGAAGCGGTCATCTACCGGATCGCCAATCTGTTGGGATCTCCCAATGTGCTGACCGCCGGCCATTTCTGCTACGGACCCCGGATCGCCACCAGCATCCTGACCTGCGGCACCAATCCCATCGTCGATTATGAAAATCACCCCAAGTGTCTCCTGATGTGGGGGAATAATGTGGTCATCAGCAACCCCGATTGTTACAAGGGTGAGCCTTTTTCCGTGGCCCTGGATGCCGGTGCGAAATTGATCGTCGTCGATCCCCGGTTGACCCGGGCCGCGGCCCGGGCCGACATCTGGCTTAATCTCCGTCCGGGGACGGACACGGCCCTGGCCCTGGGTCTGGCCCAGGTCATCGTCAACGAAGGGCTCTATGAACGGGAATTCGTCGAGAACTATACCCATGGCTGGGATGAGTTCGTTAAACGGGTGAATGAATATCCCCCGGAGAAGGTGGAACGGATCACCTGGATTCCCCGAGAAAAGATCGTCCAGGCGGCCCGTCTTTTTGCCCAAACCAAGCCGGCGGCCATCCAGTGGGGAGTGGCCATCGAGCAGCAGAATACCTGCGCCGACAACGACCGGGTCCTCATGTGCCTCATGGGCATCACCGGCAACATCGATAGACCCGGCGGCCAGGTGCTTTTTAAGACGCCGCCCATACACAACGTGGGAAAATTCGGGGCCCATGGGATGCTGCCTCCCGAGCAGGCGGCCAAACGCCTGGGAGGGGACCGTTTCCGTCTGGCCGGCCGATTTGCCATCATTCAGCCCAAGGCGGTCTGGGACGCTATTCTCGACGAAAACCCCTATCCGGTCAAGATGCTCTTTTTCATCAGCTCCAATCCGCTTATGACCAGGGCCAATGCCCGCGAGGTCTACCGGGCCTTGGAGAAGGTGGACTTCATGGCCGTGGCCGATTTCTTTTTGACCCCTACTGCGGAATTGGCCGACATCGTCCTGCCGGCGGCCACCTGGCTGGAGATGGACTACATCGGAGATTTCTGGAAGCGTCACGGCCGTCTCCTGCCTCGGCGCAAGGTGGTCCAGGTCGGGGAGTGCCGCTCGGACCACGAGATGCTCAACGACCTGGCCCACCGTATCGGTCAGGGGGAATATTGGTGGGACACCTTCGAAGGCGGCCTGGACTACATCCTGAAACCCATGGGCATCACCTGGCAGGAATTTAAAAAAATGGACTGCATCCGGGGAGAGGTTGCCTACGAGAAATATAAAGAGGCTGGATTCTCCACCCCTACCCGGAAGTTCGAGCTCTCAAGCACCACCCTGGAAAAGATGGGCTATGATCCCTTGCCGCAATTCAGGGAACCGCCGGAGAGCCCGGTCAGCACACCGCAGCTCTATGAGAAATACCCCTATATCCTGATCACCGGCGCCAGACAGCCGGGATTTTTTCACACCGAAAACCGGCAGGTGCCCTGGCTCAGAGAGCTTCACCCGGACCCCACCGTCGAGATCCATCCGGATACGGCCGCCAAAGAAGGCATACGGGAAGGGGACTGGGTGATCATCGAGTCTTTACGGGGCAGGATCAGACAACGGGCCAAACTCTTCGCCGGTATGGACCCCCGGGTAGTCGCCGCCCAGCATGCCTGGTGGTTTCCGGAAAAAAAGGATCCGGGCCATGGCTGGGACGAGTCGAACATCAATATCCTGACCGACAACGCCTATGAAACCATGGATCCGGCCATGGGGGCCAGCAGCATCAGGACGTTGCTGGTTAAGATCTATCCGGAAGGTAGAAAAGATTAAAGGTTAAAGGATCATGCCGTCGCCGATGAGATGAAAATTCGAATTCGAATTTCGAATCATGAAGTGATTTTTTTACCTTCTTCGATATCATTATTCATTATTCGATATTCGAAGTGAAACGGGCTATAGGCATACAAAAGGTGATTTCTTATGAATAAATATGCAATGATTATTGATGAAAAGGCCTGCTGGGGCTGTAAAACCTGCGAGGTGGCCTGCAAGCAGGAAAATCGGGCCCCCAAGGGGATCAAATATATTTCCGTTTCGGAAGACGGCCCCAAGATGGTCGACGGGAAACTTGATTTTGTCTTTCGGGTCAATCTCTGCCGCCACTGCGACAGCCCGCCCTGCCTGGAAGCCTGCCCCATGGAGGCGATCACCAAGCGGGACGACGGCCTCGTTATTCTGGATGAAGCGGCCTGCAGCGGCTGCGCCGCCTGCGTCGAGGCCTGCCCCTATCAGGCCATTGCTTTTGATGAACAGGCCGGGCTGGCCCGCAAATGCAACCTCTGCCATCACCGGGTGGACCAGGGCCTGATCCCGGCCTGTGCCGATAACGTCTGCCTGGCCCACTGTATTTATTTCGATCAATCCGACCGGGTGGAGCAGAAGGTCTCCGAAAAAGTCTGGTTAAAAGAAAGGCTGGCCCTGGACAGGAAAGGCCGATAAGAGGCCGGTCACCTGCTGAGACACTTTTCGGCCTTTCTGGCCAGATTGGCCAGCCCGAGCTCGATGCGAATTTCCCTGCCGAGCACTTCAGCCGGGGCAAAGTGCCGGATAAAATCGATCTCCTCTTTACTGGGGGGCTCGGTTTCGCCGAGGTCCGGGGCGACCTGGAGGTCCCAGGGCACATCCTTACGCACACTTTCCACGGTGACCCCCGGATGAACCTGGGCCAGATAGAGTTCTTTGGACTCCGGGTGAAACTTGAAGACCCCCTTGGTGGATAACAGCATGGTTGGCCCGGTGCCCGGCGGAAAGAGCCCCGACTGATCCCGGCTGTCGCCCCCGTCGAGATACCCCGGAGAGGTGAGATAGTCGAGCTTCTCCACGAATTGCCCGCCCCGCATGGTCAGGATGGTTCGTTTGGAGTAAGAAAGGAAATCGGCGGCCCCGCCCGACCCGGTTAGCCGCAATGACGGTTTATGATAATCTCCAATGACCGTCGTATTTACGTTCCCAAATTTGTCCACCTGGGCAACGCCCAGAAAACAGACATCCACGAAACCCCGGTAGGTCATGGTGAAGGCGGAAAAGAGATCGGTGGCATAGGAGAAACCCCGGCAGGCATGGGCGTCGGCGATGTGATTCAAGGGAACCAGGGGTTCGAAATCGATGATCCCGGACTCCATCATGAGCACCGCATTGGGCGCGTAAAGGGCCTTGGCCAAGGCCCCGGCGGTTGTCGGCAGCCCCACTCCAAGGATGATATGATCGTAGTCGTGGATCTCACGGGCCACGGTGATGATGAGAAGTTCGTTTAGGGTGTAGGGGTTATTCATATAACAATCCTTTCTCCTTGAGGATCCGTTCCAGCTCTTCTCGGGTGATGCCCAGGGACCGCTCCTGGCCGTTATCATCCCAGGCGGAGGTAAAGGCGGACCCGTAATTGGCCGGTGCCGAGTAATAGGGCTTGGCCCTGAGATTGTCGAGGATCCCGCTTCCATAATTTTCGATATAGTGCGTCAGGTAGGCCTCCCGGTTCCCGCAGCGGTAAACCCATTCATCCATCCAGGCCTTCATCCCATCCTGAGTGGCGGCGGAGTTAACGAACAGCCCGTACATCAAACGGTCCTGATTGTAAAACCCGAGTACCTCCGTCGGGTGGGCCCCCCAGGGGATCTCGACGACCGCATTCACCCGAAAAGCGGGAATAATGGTCAGGTGAGGACTGGACTGGATCACCTCATGATCGACGATCTCCTCGCAAGAAACGATGATGCGCTTGCTGCACAAGGCGGCGGCCGGCACACTGCCGATAGAGCCCCAATACTGGGCGTTCCCGTACTTGTCGGCCCGCTGCACATGGACGATGCAGACGTCCGGGTTGGCCGCCGGCACTGTCAGGATGTCTCTACCGGTATAAGGGCATTTGATCACCCGGTATTTATCCTCCCCCATAAAACCGCGTATCTTGAAGAGATCGGTGGCCATGACCCCTTCAAACACCTGCATGAAGGAGAAACCGTGCTTGCCGGCCTCGAGTCGGGCATTGTAGTTGAAGTTGGTGTAATCCTCTATCTCCAGGGTCCCGGCCTTAAGGGCCCGTTCCACCGCCGACCCCCCTGATTTTCCCCCCGAGCGAAGGACATAGGTGGTCACTAAGCGGTCTACGCAGCCGCCGGCCACCAGGACTTCCACGTCTAAGATGCCCGATTGAGAGTAGAGAAGAAGGTGTTTCTTCTTCTGTCGGATGACTTCATAGACCAGCTCGGTGCAGGTGCCTACCGTGTAATTGCCGATGATCAGTTCGTCTCCGTCGTGGACAAATTGTTCGATGGCCTTTTGACAACTCATGACCTTGTTATTGGGATCTGCCATTTCTTCTTTCCTTTGGTTTCTTCAAGATACCTGTTGAGCCTCAATCCCTTAATACAAAATGCCGACCCGGTCAAGAGGAAAAAGGGTTTCGTTGAAAAGATTTGATATTGTTTTGGATGGGAATACCGGGTATAGTAAAAATTTTAGATAAAATCAAAAGACGAACCAGAGATAAGGAATTTGATATTGAACCCCATTCTTCAGAAACAGGGGAGTCCCCACAATCCTCAAGTGCTCCCATGAAGGGCTTTTACGGCTGGTGGATCATCATGGGAGGCACGGCCATCCTCTTCGTCTCTTCGGGGATCGGCTTCTACGGCCACGGCGCTATCCTGGATCCCTTGCGGGCCCAATACGGTTGGTCCAAGGGGGTCATTTCCATGGCCGTCTCCATGTATTTTGCCATTGCCGGCGCCATGGGGATGGTCATCGGAAGACTTATCGATCGATACGGACCTAAACCGATACTGATCTTCGGATCAGCGACCATAGGAATCGGTTTCATTCTTCTGAGCCGGGTGACCCAACTCTGGCAGTTCTTCGCGGTTTACATCCTCATGGCCGTGGGCTGGAGTGGAACCTCCCTGGTCCCCATCAGTACCCTGATAGCCAACTGGTTCTTCCGCAGGCGGGGGTTTGCCATGGGATTGACCATGACCGGGTTGAGCCTGGGTGGAATGATCATGGTCCCTTTTTCCGTTTACCTCACATCCCACTTCGGACTGCGGACGGCCTTGCCGATCCTCGGGGGCATATTCTGGCTGTTCGTCATACCGACTGCGGTCTTCATCATCAAACAACGTCCTTCGGATGTGGGACAATTCCCGGACGGGGAGCCGCCAGGATCATTTTCCGAAAAGACCTCAAGTCATCGAAGAAGTTATGACAGTCAAATGCGGGTCTGGACCAGGGCCGAAGCCATGCGGACCAGCGCCTTTTGGGCCATTGTGGCTTCCTTTCTCTTGGCCCTGAGCGGTCAGATCGCCTTTCTCGTTCACCAGGTATCGTTTCTCAGCGAGACTTTAGGCGCCCAGGGGGCCGCCTCGGCGGTGAGCATTACGGCCGGGGCCAGCATCATCGGCCGACTGTTCCTGGGATCGATCGCCGACCGCTCGGACAAGCGGTTTGTGGCCATGTTTTGCTTCTTTGTTCAGGGCCTGGCCGTTCTTGCCTTATCGCACTTCCGTCAGACGGTGGTCCTTTACCTGGGCACCTTTGCCTTCGGCTTGACTATGGGCGGGATCGTTATGATGCAGTCCCTTCTTCTCGGGGAGTGCTTCGGCATGGTCTCTTTCGGCACCATCTCCGGTTTAGCCGGATTGTTTTCAACCGCCGGAGCGGCCTCCGGCCCGCTGATCGCCGGTTTGATTTTCGATGCCACCCATGACTACCGGATTGCCTTTACCATCTTTGCCGTGGCCAGCATGTTGGCCATGGTGACGGTCTTTTTCGCCAGACCACCCGCACCTTTGGCCGCCCCCTGCCGTCCCTGTGTTAAGCCCTGCCCTGCTGGGTCGGGGAAATGAGGGCTTTAAACGAAAAAAAGTTCGGCGTTTAGCGTTCGTCGTTCGTCGAAATCCATTCACAAGGTTGTCAAAAATGAAATCATTTCTCCGAACTTCGATATTCGCATTTTTATTAATCCATCATAGTTGAGAGAGAGGGAATTGATCCATGATCTATGAAACAACCATTCTGACGGAAGGTCTTTTATTCCCTGAGGGTCCCCGCTGGCATGAGGACAAACTCTGGTTCTCCGACATGCATGATCGTTGGGTCAGGACCGTTGATCTCAGCGGTAAAAAGGAACAAATCGTGGAAGTCCCGGCATCACCTTCCGGGTTGGGTTGGCTCCCCGACGGAAGACTGCTGGTGGTTTCCATGATCGATCGCCGCCTGCTTCGACTCGACCCTGAAGGATTATCGGAAGTCGCCGACTTAAGCCGGCTGGCCTCTTTTCATTGCAATGACATGGTGGTTGATCGACAGGGCCGGGCCTATATCGGAAACTTTGGGTTCGATTATGCAGCCCAGGAGACTATTTCACCGGCCGAGATTGTGCTGGTCCATCCGGACGGTCAGGCGCGGGTAGTGGCCAAGGACGTGTTTTTCCCGAATGGGTGTGTCATCACGCCCGACGGCCGAACCTTTATCGTGGCCGAGACCTTCGGCAATCGTCTGACGGCCTTTGACATCGAACCGGATGGCGCTCTTTCCAACCCCCGTCTGTGGGCCCATCTGGAAGGGGTTCATCCCGACGGAATCTGCTTGGACGCCGAGGGGGCCGTCTGGGTGGCCGCACCGACTCCCGGTCAGGTCTTCCGTGTGAAGGAGGGCGGCACCATCACCGATCACGTGAAGGTGTCGGCCAAACCTTATGCCTGTATGCTGGGCGGACCGGAACGCCGTATCCTTTTTGTTTGCACGTCAGGACCTTCTATTTCCAGGGAGGGCAGAATTCAAGCCGGCGGGCGAATAGAAATGGTCGAAGTCAAGGTCTCCGGTGCGGGGCTACCGTGAATGGGACTTCTTGTTTGAGGTTTCAGTACAAAAATACGAATAATGAATATCGAACTTCGAATTTCGAATCATGAAGGATTAGGTTTTCCCTTCGATGTTCGTTATTCATTATTCGGATATTCGATATTCTGCCACTCAATTTTCATGTTATCGCGAGAGCCCCCTGGTTGTATGAAGCCTGATAATTCTCCTTTTTTCCTTTCAGGATGGCCATTCCCAATTCAAAGGTATTTTTAAAGGGCTCTTGCCGGTCGGCCCTCAGGTGCATGGTGATGGCCTCACAAGGGCAGACCCCGGCGCATAGACCGCAGCCGAGACATTTATCCCGGTCCACTCGGGCGGCTTCATCAATGGTTATGGCCTTGACCGGACAGCGGTTGAGGCATTCTTCGCAGGCCAGGCAGGCTTCCGGTTCCACAAGGGCCTCATACAGGGCGTTCATGTATTTCTGGCGGTCATGCCCTTTAAGACCATCCCCTTCATCGAGGCGCAGCAACAGGGACAACAGTTGCAGATATTAGACAGGTGCTTGGTATTGGCCCCGGCATGGACCAGCCCGGCCTTATCGGCCTCTTCAAGAATTTGAATTGCCTCATCGGCCGTGATCTCTCTTCCCGTCTTGTTCTCTATATAGTATTCCGCCGCCGTTCCGAAGCTTAAGCAGGTCTCCCGGGGATAATCGCATCCATGGCCCATGAGACGGGTCTCTTTCCGGCAGACACACTCGGCGACCGCTATTTTCCTGGCCGCCCGCACTTCCTCTTTGAGCCTTTCAAAAGGGAAGAGCACCAGGTCCGCATCCACCTTCTGGGTAATGGGGATAACCTTGAAACCCGGTACATTGCTGGCCCCCATTTCATCCTGATAGGCCTCATCGTAATAGTGCCGGCATAGTTCGGCTAATTCCCGGTCCATCCTTTCCACGGAATATTCATACAGACCGATCATAAAGGGAGCGGTGTTGAAGAGGGTCTTCCCCTGGCGGCGAAGCCTGAAAAGAAGGCCTTTTTTGGACATGGCTTCCAGCTTTTCTTCCAGCCCCTCAAGGGATACACCGGTTCGGGCAGCGATTTGTTGGGGATCTTCGGGCAAGGGGGTTACCAGAAGGGCCAGTTCGGCTTCCCGCTCGGAAAACAATTTCCGGAGAATTTTAATTTCCACCCCGGATTCGGTTTTCGGAAATCCCAGGGGTAATTGATCCAGGTAGGCCCGCAATTTTTCATAGGGTTCATTCGACATGGTTCTATCCTTTCCAACACCTTCTAATACATGCTCTAATGCACCTTGATAATTTTACTGCGTCCGTCATTCCCGCGCAGAGCCTGTCCTCGACCCGATCGGGGACGGGAATCCAGACCAGTCGTAACCAATTTAACAGGG